>NZ_JBRFJB010000010.1:0-168258 GCF_053456465.1 Pseudomonas acericola (SeqCode)
TTCTTGACGACCATAGAGCATTGGAACCACCTGATCCCATCCCGAACTCAGCAGTGAAACGATGCATCGCCGATGGTAGTGTGGGGTTTCCCCATGTGAGAGTAGGTCATCGTCAAGATTAAATTCCAGAACCCCTGATTGCTAACGCAGTCAGGGGTTTTGTTTTGGGCGGTCGAAAAGTACGTGAAGGGCCATTACGGTGACCTTCAATGCTAAAGTCCACGCCTCGATTTTGTTTTCCCAAGGAAGCCGTTATGCCGGATGCGACGCCCCTCAGCGCTGGGTTCATGGTGGTTCATGGCAACCGCCTGGACGAGCTGCGCAGCCTGGTCGTCAGTTGGATGCGCCGCTATCCCCTGGCCCCCCTGGAAAACGAAATCGCCCTCGTACAAAGCAACGGCATCGCCCAATGGCTCAAACTGGCCCTGGCCGAAGACCCAGAAGACGACGACATGGGTGGCTGTGGCATCGCCGCAGCAATCGATGTGCAACTCCCCGGCAGCTTCATGTGGCAGCTCTACCGAATGGTTCTTGGCCGTGACGAAATTCCGCTCAAGTCCCTGCTCGACAAAGCCCCGCTAACCTGGCGCCTCATGCGCATGCTCCCGGAACTCATCGATCAACCGCACTTCGAACCGCTGCAACGCTTCCTCACCCACGACACCGACCTGCGCAAGCGCTACCAACTCGCCGAACGCCTGGCTGACCTGTTCGACCAATACCAGGTCTACCGTGCCGATTGGCTGGAAGACTGGGCTGCAGGCAGCCACCAATTGCGTAACGGTCGAGGCGAGTCAAAACCCCTAGACCCGGCCAACTGCTGGCAAGCCGAATTATGGCGTGCGCTGTTGCTGGATGTGGGTGAGGAAGGCATGGCCGAAAGCCGCGCCGGCGTGCATCAGCGCTTCATCGAACGCATCAATACCCTGGAAAAAGCCCCTCCAGGCCTACCTTCCCGAGTGATCGTCTTCGGCATTTCATCGTTGCCCGCCCAAGCGCTGGAAGCCCTCGCCGGCCTGGCACGTTTCAGCCAAGTCCTGCTCTGCGTACACAACCCTTGCCGTCACCACTGGTCCGACATCGTCGCCGACAAAGACCTGCTGCGTAACGAATACAAACGCCAGGCGCGCAAGACCGGCATGCCGGTCACCATCGACCCGCAAACCCTGCACCAGCACGCCCACCCGCTGCTGGCCGCCTGGGGCAAACAAGGCCGTGACTACATCAGCTTGCTGGACAGCTACGACGATCCCAACAGCTACCGCGCCGCGTTCCGCGATGGTCGCATCGATCTGTTCAGCGACAGCGAACCCACCACACTGCTCAACCAACTCCAGGACGACATCCTCGAACTGCGTCCACTGAATGAAACCCGCGAACACTGGCCCGCTGTCAATCTGTCGCGTGATACGTCAATCCGCTTCCACATCGCCCATAGCGCCCAACGCGAAGTGGAGATCCTCCACGACCAACTGCTCCAACGCTTCAGCGCCGACCCCACGCTGCGCCCCCGCGACATCATCGTCATGGTCCCCGACGTGGACAGTTACGCGCCGCACATTCGCGCAGTGTTTGGCCAGCTTGAGCGCAACGACCCGCGCTTCATCCCCTTCACGCTGACCGACCAGGGCCAGCGCGGCCGCGACCCCTTGCTGATTGCCGTGGAACACCTGCTGAAACTCCCCGACAGCCGCTTCCCGGTCAGTGAAATCCTTGACCTGCTCGACGTCCCGGCGCTGCGTGAACGGTTCGCCATAAAAGAGCGCGACCTGCCCACGCTGCACCGCTGGATCGAAGGCGCCGGTATTCGCTGGGGGCTAAACGCGGAACAACGCGCGGGGCTTGGGCTGCCACAAGAGCTGGAACAGAACAGCTGGCGATTCGGCTTGCGTAGGATGTTGCTCGGTTACGCCGTAGGCACCGGCGCTGCCTGTGACGGCATCGAACCCTACGACGAAATCGGCGGCCTCGACGCGGCGCTGATCGGCCCGCTGGTTGCCTTGCTCGATGCGCTCAATGACGCGCATAAAACTCTGTCCCAGCCGGCTGCTCCCCAAGCGTGGGGCGAGCGCCTGCAACGCCTGATGCAACTGTTCTTCCTGCCCAGCAGCGAGCATGACGACTACCTGCTCGGCCAACTCGAACAGCTGCGCGAAACCTGGCTGGAAACCTGTGAGTCCGTCGGCCTGCAAGACGAGTTACCGCTCACCGTCGTCCGCGAAGCCTGGCTCGCCGGCCTGGACCAAGGCCGTCTGTCCCAGCGCTTCCTCGCCGGAGCTGTCAATTTTTGCACCCTGATGCCCATGCGCGCGATCCCGTTCAAGCTCGTCTGCCTGCTCGGCATGAACGACGGCGACTACCCGCGCGCCCAGCCACCGCTGGACTTCGACCTGATGGGCAGCGATTACCGCCCCGGTGACCGTTCACGTCGTGAAGACGACCGCTACCTGCTCCTCGAAGCCCTGCTTTCCGCCCGGGACCAGCTCTATATCAGCTGGGTTGGCCGCAGCATCCGCGACAACAGCGAGCGCCCGGCATCGGTGCTGATCGGTCAATTACGCGACCATCTCGCCAGCGGCTGGCACCACGCCCAAAGCGAGGAGCCGCTCCTCGAAGCGATGACCCAAGAGCATCCACTGCAGCCCTTCAGCGCCCGCTACTTCCACGAAGGCGACCCGCTGTTCAGCTACGCTCGCGAATGGCAGTTGCTGCACGAAGCATCCGAAGCCGAACCCAAGGCAGACGAGCTACCGGAGCACCAACAAGAAGAACCCCTGAGCCTCGGCCAGCTGCAAGATTTCCTACGCAATCCGGTCAAACACTTCTTCAGCCAACGCCTGAAAGTGTTCTTTGAAGCGGCCGAAGTGCCCCTTGCCGATGAAGAGCCCTTCGTTCTCGATGCGCTGCAACGCTACAGCCTCAGCGATAGCCTGCTGAACGCAGCGCTGGCCCGGCCCGAACATCTCGACCAGGCCCTCAATGCCCAGGCCTTGCGCCTGCAAGGCAGCGGCCTGCTGCCGATGGTCGGTTTCGGCGAATGCCTGCGCAACGAATTGATCGAACCCTTGCCCGACCTGGTGCAACGCTACCAACAGTTGCTGGCCCTCTGGCCGACGCCACACACCGGCGCCGAACCGGTCAGTTTTGAGCATCAAGGTATTCAACTGGAAGGCTGGATCAGCGGCCTGCATCGGCGCAGTGATGGCGGTTTGTTAAGCGTGACCACCATCCCCAACAGCATCGGCTCGATCAAGACCCGCAAGTGGCATCGCCTGATTCGCCCTTGGGTCAATCACGTCGTCGCGTGTGCCTGCGGCCTTTCGTTGAGCACCGGCTTGGTGGCCAGCGATGACACCTTGCTATTGCCGCCACTGGAAACAAGTACCGCTCAGGAGATCCTCGGTAACCTGTTGTTGGCCTGGCACGCAGGAATGAAAAAGCCGCTGCCGGTCGCGGTCAAAACTGCGTTCGCTTGGCTCGGTCAATCGGACCCCGCGAAGGCAGAAGCCGCCGCCCAAAAAGCCTACGAAGGCGACGGCGTGAACACCGACGGCGAGCGCCGCGAAACCCCCGCGCTCACCCGACAATTCCCCGACTTCGCCACGCTCATCGCCAGCGAAGAGTTCGATGGTTGGTGCGAAACCCTGTATCGCCCGCTGATCAACGCCCCGTGGCGATCACTCACCAGCGCGGAGGCCAGCGCATGAGCAGCAAACCTTTGGCCCTGGCCTTCCCGCTAAAAGGCAGCCAGCTGATTGAAGCCAGCGCGGGCACTGGCAAAACGTTCACCATCTCGGCCCTCTACTTGCGCCTGGTGCTGGGAAATGGTGGCGATGAGTCCGGTTTTGGCCGCGAACTGCTACCGCCACAAATCCTCGTGGTGACGTTTACCGACGCCGCGACCAAGGAATTGCGTGAGCGCATTCGCATCCGGCTGGCCGAAGCGGCGCGTTTCTTCCGCAGTGAAATCGACAAACTCGACCCGTTGATCACCGACCTGCGTGACCAATACCCACCGGAGCAATGGCCCGCCTGTGCCAACCGCCTGGACATCGCCGCGCAGTGGATGGACGAGGCCGCCGTCTCGACCATCCACAGTTGGTGCCAGCGCATGCTGCGCGAACACGCCTTCGACAGCGGCAGCCTGTTCACCCAGACCCTGGAAACCGACCACAGCGACTTGCTCGGTGAAGTCCTGCGCGATTACTGGCGGCTGTTCTGCTACCCCATGCACGACGACGCGCTCACCTGGGTGCGCAACAACTGGGGTGGGCCGGCCGCGTTGATGCCACGGGTGCGCGCGCTGTTCGGCAGCGAACGCCCCACCGGTGAAACCCGCGACCCTGCCGAGCTGATCAACGCCTGCCTGCAAGAGCGCCGCGAAGCCCTGAGGGAACTCAAGGCGCCCTGGCAACAATGGGCCATCGAACTCCGTGACATCTGCCTACAAGCCGTGGCCGCCAAAGCCGTCGACGGCCGTAAGATGCAGGCGCGTTACTTCGAGCCCTGGTTCGAAAAGATCAGCGCCTGGGCCGCTGACGAAACCCTCGAACAACTCGACATCGGCACCGGCTTTACCCGCCTGACCCCCGATGGCATGGCCGAAGCCTGGAAGGGCGACCCGCCGCATCACCCCGGTATCGACGCGATGGCCGGCCTCAAGGCTGCCCTCGACGCCCTGCCAACCCCCGATGCCGCCGTGCTGCAACATGCCGCCGGTTGGGTCGGCAAACGTTTCGAAGAAGAGAAACGGCGCCGCGCCGAAATGGGCTTCGACGACATGCTCACCCGCCTCAACAGCGCCCTAAAGGCTGAAGGCGGCGAGCGTTTGGCGAGTGTGATTCGTGAACAGTTTCCCGTCGCGTTGATTGACGAATTCCAAGACACCGACCCGGTGCAATACAGCATCTTCGACAGCATCTACCGCATCCAAGAAAACCACCGCGACAGCGGCCTATTCCTGATCGGCGACCCGAAGCAGGCGATCTACGCCTTCCGTGGCGCCGACATCTACACCTACCTGCGCGCACGTGAGGCCACCACCGGCCGCCATCACACCCTGGGCACCAACTTCCGCTCCAGCCATGCGATGGTCGAGGCGGTCAACCATGTGTTCCAACGTGCCGAAAGCGGGCGTGGCGCGTTCCTGTTCCGCAAGCCGGACGGTGAAAACCCGGTGCCGTTCCAACCGGTATTGTCCCAGGGCCGCAAAGAGCAATTGCAGGTCAATGGGCAAACGCTGCCGGCGATGAACCTGTGGCACCTGCCCACCGACCAGCCGATTTCCAACGTGGTGTACCGCCAACAATTGGCCGCAGCCTGTGCCACGCAGATTGTCGAATTACTCAACGGCGGGCAGCAGGGCACGGCGGGTTTCCGGCAAGCGGATGACAGCTTCATCGGCGTGCTGCCGTCAGACATCGCCATCCTCGTACGCGACGGCAAGGAAGCCCAGGCCGTACGCGCTGAACTGGCCGCCCGTGGTGTGCGCAGCGTGTACCTGTCGGACAAAGACTCGGTCTTCGCCGCCCAGGAAGCCCACGACCTGCTGGCCTGGCTCAAGGCCTGTGCCGAGCCGGACGTCGAACGCCCGCTGCGCGCCGCCCTGGCCTGCGTGACGCTGAACCTGTCACTGCCGGAACTGGAGCGTCTGAACCAGGACGAACTGGTGTGGGAAACCCGCGTGATGCAGTTCCGTGGCTACCGTGCGATTTGGCGCAGCCAAGGCGTGCTGCCGATGCTGCGCCGCCTGCTCCACGACTTCAAACTGCCGCAAACCCTGATCGCCCGCAGCGATGGCGAACGCGTGTTGACCAACCTGTTGCACCTCAGCGAGTTGCTGCAACAGGCCGCCTCGGAATTGGATGGCGAGCAAGCGCTGATCCGTCACCTGGCCGAACACCTGGCACTGTCGGGGCAGGCCGGCGAAGAGCAGATCCTGCGCCTGGAAAGCGACGAGCAACTGGTCAAGGTCGTGACGATCCACAAGTCCAAGGGCCTGGAATACGACCTGGTCTTCCTGCCGTTCATCTGCTCAGCCAAACCGGTGGACGGCAGCCGCTTGCCGCTGCATTACCACGATGAAAACGGCAAACCCCAAGTCAGCCTGCGCCCGACCGCCGAGCTGATCGCCCAGGCCGATGACGAGCGCCTGGCCGAAGACCTGCGCCTGTTCTACGTCGCCCTGACCCGCGCCAAACACGCCTGCTGGCTGGGTATCGCCGACCTCAAACGCGGCAATAGCAGCAGTTCTGTGCTGCACTTGTCTGCGCTGGGCTACCTGCTCGGCGCCGGCGCTTCGTTGGGCGAATCCGCCGCCCTGGCGCGCTGGTTGCTGGACTTGCAGGAAGGCTGCCCCGCCATGCACTACGGGCAAGTGCCCGAGGCGCAAGACGTCCTCTTCCACCCTCCGCGCAACGAAGCCACGCTGCTCGCGCCGCTGCTGCCCAAACGCAAGGCTGCGGAGAACTGGTGGATCGCCTCCTACAGCGCCTTGCGCATTGGTGACAGCATGAGTGTGGCCACGCCGGAAGCGCCAGAAAGCCCACAAGCGCAAAAGTTGTTCGATGACGAGCGTCTCGATCCCGACGCACCGCGCGAAGTGGCGGCGTCTGGCGGTGATATTCACCGTTTCCCACGCGGTCCGAATCCGGGGACTTTCCTCCACGGCCTGCTGGAGTGGGCCGGCGAAGACGGCTTCAATGTCACGCCGCAGGCCATCGAACAAGCCGTCGGCGCGCGCTGCAACCGCCGCAACTGGGAAGGCTGGATCACTACCCTCAGCGGTTGGCTCGGCCAGTTGCTGCAAACCCCGCTGCCGGTGGATAACGACCAGGTCACCCTCAGCAGCCTGCAGCAGTACCAGATCGAAATGGAGTTCTGGTTCGCCAGCCACAAAGTCGACGTGCTCGCCCTCGACAAACTGGTATGCCAGCACACCCACAAAGGCGTCTCGCGGGTCGCCGCTGAGCCGGTGTTGCTCAACGGTATGTTCAAGGGCTTTATCGACCTGACGTTTGAACACGACGGTCGCTATTACGTGGCGGATTACAAGTCCAACTGGCTTGGCCCTGACGATTCGGCCTACACCGTCGATGCCATGGAACAGTCGATCCTCGATCATCGGTACGACCTGCAATACGTCCTTTACCTACTGGCCCTGCACCGCCAACTGAAGGCGCGCCTGCCGGATTATGACTACGATCGCCATGTCGGCGGCGCGCTGTATGTGTTCCTGCGCGGCGTGCAATCCGCCAGCCGGGGCGCGTACTTCACGCGCCCACCCCGTGAACTGATCGAAAGCCTGGACCTGTTGTTCCAGGGCAAGCCCATCCCGCCCAAGGTTGAGCCCGCCTGGGAACAAGGAGTCCTGTTATGAGCCTGTCGCCCCTGCCGCTTGAGGCGTTGGAACCCCTCAGCCGTGCCGCCGACCTTGTGCAACTGCTTGAGCGCTGGGTCGACCGTGGCTGGTTGCGTGCCCTGGACAAGGCCTTCATCGGCTTCCTACACGAACTCGATCCCCAGGCCGACCCCGTGGTGCTGCTGGCCGCCGCCTTGACCAGCCACCAACTGGGCCACGGCCACGTGTGCCTGGACCTGGTCGAAACCCTCAAGGCGCCGGACTTCGCCCTGTCCTTGCCGCCCGAAGGCGATCTGCAAACCGGTGCCATGTTGCTGCCGTCGCAACTGCTCAGCGGCCTCGATGGCAATCACTGGTGCCAGGCCCTGGCCGCCAGTCGCCTGGTCGCGCTGGGCGGCGATGGCAGCGAGTCGGCCCAAAGTCGTCCACTGGTCTTGTCCGGCACGCGCCTGTACCTGCGCCGCTACTGGGCCTACGAGCGGCGCATCGACAGCGCCTTGCGCCGGCGCCTCGCCACCCAGGAAAGCGTCGCCGCCGACTTGCCCCAGCGCCTCAACGGCCTGTTCGACCAGCCGCCGCCCGATGGCGTGATCGACTGGCAAAAACTCGCCTGCGCCCTGGCCACTCGCGGTGCGTTCAGCATCGTCACCGGCGGCCCCGGCACGGGCAAGACCACCACCGTGGTGCGCTTGCTCGCACTGTTGCAGGCCCCGGCGGTGGAAGCCGGCAGCCCGCTGCGCATCCGCCTGGCCGCGCCGACCGGTAAAGCCGCCGCGCGCCTCACCGAGTCCATCAGCCAGCAAGTGCAGTCGCTGACGGTGCCCGACACTGTGCGCGAAAAAATCCCGACCCAGGTCACAACCGTTCACCGTCTGCTGGGCAGTCGCCCGGGCACGCGCCACTTCCGTCATCACCTGGGCAACCCCTTGCCCCTGGATGTGCTGGTGGTGGACGAAGCCTCGATGATCGACCTGGAAATGATGGCCAACCTGCTGGATGCCTTGCCGCCGCACGCGCGCCTGGTGCTGCTGGGCGACAAGGACCAACTTGCCTCGGTCGAGGCCGGTGCCGTACTCGGCGATTTGTGCCGTGACGCCGAAGACGGCTGGTACAGCGCCGAGACCCGTCAATGGCTGCAAGCGGTCAGTGGTGAAGACCTCGGCGCCAGTGGCTTGCAGGAAGACCGCGATGGCAGCCACCCGCTGGCCCAGCAAGTGGTGATGTTGCGCTACTCGCGGCGTTTTGGTGAAGGCAGCGGCATCGGCCAGCTGGCGCGCCTGGTCAACCAGCAAAACGCCGAACAAGCCCGGCAACTGTTGAATGCCGGCAGCCACAGCGACCTGGCCTGCGTCCGGCTCAAAGGCGAGCACGACCACGCCCTGGAGCGCCTGGTGCTGGACGGGCAGGGCAGCGACGGTGCCCAGGGTTATCGCTACTACCTCGACCTGCTGCGCAGCGCACGTCCGGCCCTCGACACCCCGCGCGAAGACGCGGCCTGGACCCACTGGGCCCAACAGCTGCTGCAAGCCTTCGACGCCTTCCAACTGCTCTGCGCCGTGCGCAAAGGCCCGTGGGGTGTGGAAGGGCTGAACCTGCGCATCACCGCCGCCTTGCGCAAAGTGCGGCTGATCGACGGTGACGAGCAATGGTACGAAGGCCGCCCGGTGCTGATGACCCGCAACGACTACGGCTTGGGCTTGATGAACGGCGATATCGGCATCGCCCTCAAACTGCCGGAAAGCGACGGCGGGCCCCAAGTGCTGCGCGTAGCCTTCCCACGTAACGATGGCCAGGGCGGCGTACGCTTTGTACTGCCTAGCCGTCTGAATGATGTGGAAACCGTGTACGCCATGACTGTGCACAAATCCCAAGGCTCGGAATTTACGCACACCGCGTTGATCCTGCCGGACGCGCTGAACCCGGTGCTGACCAAAGAACTGATCTACACCGGCATTACCCGGGCCAAGCGTTGGTTCAGCCTGATCGAGCCCCGTGGCGGCGTGTTTGAAGAGGCCGTGGCGCGCAAGGTCAAGCGCTTGAGCGGGCTGATGCTGGAGTTGGAACATGACGCGGAAAAAACTGACTGATAGGTCATTTTTGGCGCCATATCGCGGGGGTTTCCGTCGCTGTGCTATCGTTGCGGCATCATCTTGAAAAGACCTGAGAGAATCGCTGCATGAAGGTGGCTGGCTCGTCCACAGAGCGTAGTTTGAGCTGGAGACGCATGTTACTGGTGGCGGTTCTTGGCATGCTCGCGCCCCGCGTATTTGCCCAGGCGCCGAGCCCGGCAGATCATCGCGCCCAGGCGGTGACCCAAGTGGTCCTTGGCATCCTCAGCTATGCCCGTTGGCCGGTAGAGCCGGCGCAGTTGCGCCTGTGCATTGTCGGCCCGACCCAGTACACCGACGACCTGATCAAAGGCACCACCCAAGCCACCGGTCGTCCGGTGCTGGTGCAGCGGTTGCTGGCGGACCATCCCGATATCGTCAATGCCTGCAACGCCGTGTATATCGGCAAGCTCAGCGGCGATGAACGCAGCCAGCTGTTTGCCTCGCTGATCGGGCACCCGGTGCTCAGCATCAGTGAAGGCGGCGACCAATGCACGGTGGGCAGCCTGTTCTGCCTGAGGGTGGGGGATGAGCAAGTGTCGTTCGAGGTCAATCTCGACTCCGTGGCGCGCAGCGGCGTGCGCATTCACCCCAGCGTGCTGCAACTGTCGCGTCGCCGAGCGCCTGAGCCATGAGCGCGGTAAACGTACGCCCGACCCTGCGCTCTGTCATCGGGCGTGGGCACATGATCCTGGCGCTGGTGGCGGTGAGCCTGGCCAGCGTGTCCCTGACCCTGCTCGGCGTGCTGGCGCTGCGGGTGTACGCCGAGCACAACCTGCACCTGATCGCGCGCTCCATCAACTACACCGTGGAAGCGGCGGTGGTGTTCAACGACAGTGCCGCTGCCACCGAAGCCTTGAGCCTGATTGCCTCCACCGAAGAAGTGGCGCGGGCCGAAGTCTTCGACGCCAACGGCAAGCTGCTGGCGCAATGGGTACGCCCGGACACCGGCATGCTCTCGCGGGTTGAACTGGAACTGGCGCATACCCTGCTCGAACAGCCCATCAGCCAGCCGATCCTCCATCAAGGGCGCACCGTGGGCAGCATCCACCTGACCGGTCACGGCGCCAGCCTGCTGCGCTTTTTGCTCAGCGGCCTGGCCGGCATCCTGATTTGCACTGCCCTCAGCGCCTGGGTCGCCCTGCACCTGGCGCAGCGCCTGCTGCGCGGTATCACCGGCCCGCTGCAAAGCCTCGCCGCCGTGGCTCACGCTGCCCGTAGCGAGCGTGATTTCGACCGGCGCGTGCCACCGGCGCGAATCGCCGAACTCGACAGCCTGGGCAGCGACTTCAACGCCTTGCTCGGCGAAATGGAAGCCTGGCAAAACCACTTGCAAAGCGAAAACGAAACCCTCGCGCACCAGGCCAACCACGACAGCCTCACCGGCCTGCCCAACCGCGCCTTTTTCGAAGGCCGCCTGATCCGTGCCCTGCGCAGCGCCGCCAAACTCAACGAGCGCGTCGCCGTGTTGTTCCTCGACAGCGACCGCTTCAAGGACATCAACGACAACTTCGGCCACGCCGCCGGCGATGCGGTCCTGGTCGCCGTGGCCGAGCGCGTGCGTGCGCAGTTGCGTGAAGACGACCTGGTGGCGCGCCTCGGTGGCGATGAGTTCGCCATCCTGCTGGCGCCCCTGCACAAGCTTGAAGATGCCCAGCGCATCGCCGACAAAATCATCGCCAGCATGGACCAGCCGATCCCGGTGCCGGGCAACACCCAGGTGTTGACCTCCCTCAGCATCGGCATCGCCATCTACCCCGATCATGGCGCCACCCCTGGCACCTTGCTCAATGCCGCCGACGCAGCGATGTACCAGGCCAAGCGCCTGTCGCTGGGCGGCCAGCAAACGGCGGAGCCGGAGAGCCCCGTCGTCAATGTTCAACACAGGAGTTGACCCCCTTGTTCTCGACCGCACGTTTTATGTTTATCACCCTGCTGGTGGCACTGCTCGCCCTCGGCGGCTGCCAGACCGCCCCACCCAAAGGCCTGACCCCGGCGCAAGTCGCCGTGCTCAAGCAACAGGGTTTTGAACTGACTGATGAAGGCTGGGCGTTTGGCTTGTCGGGCAAAGTGCTGTTTGGCAGCGATGTCGAAGCGCTCAACAAACCCAGCACCGATATCGTCGAACGCATCGGCAAGGCCCTGCTGGGTGTCGGCATCGAACGCGTGCGCGTGGACGGCCACACCGATGCCTCGGGCAAAGAAGCCTACAACCAGCAACTGTCCCTGCGTCGTGCCAAGAGCGTGGCCAAGGTGCTGACGGGCGTGGGCATGAAGGAAGAAAACATCCAGCTGCGTGGCCTGGGCAGCAGCGAACCGGTGGCGCCGAACACCACGGTGGCGGGGCGCACGGAGAATCGCCGGGTGTCGATCGTAGTGATCGCGGACTGAGTCAGTCCCCCATTTCAATTTGAAACCCAATCAACTGTGGGAGCTGGCTTGCCTGCGATAGCGGTCTATCAGCAATGAATATGCTGACTGACACACCGCCATCGCAGGCAAGCCAGCTCCCACACTTTATTTGGGGTGAGCTTTAAATCGCATCTCTCGCGTCTGCCCCATCAACAACCCTTGGTTCTGCTCCGTCACCTCGCGGATGTAATCCCACAACAACGTAATCCGCTTCAACTTCCGCAAATCCTCCCGGCAATACATCCAGAACTGCCGCGTAATCGTTATCTCCTCCCCCAACACCGGCAACAACCGTGGGTCCTGCGCGGCCAAAAAGCACGGCAAAATCGCCATCGACCGGCCCTGTTGCGCCGCCACGTACTGCGCAATCACGCTGGTACTGCGCAGGCTGGCGCTGGCGCCGGGCACCACATTCGCCAGGTACAGCAGCTCCGAGCTGAAGGCCAGATCATCCACATAGCTGATAAACGGATGCTCGGCCAAATCCGCCGGTTTGCGGATCGGCGGGTGTTGGTCGAGGTAGTCCTGGGTCGCGTACAGCTGCAATTTGTAGTCGCACAGTTTGCAGCACACGTAGGGCCCGTGTTCCGGGCGTTCCAGGGCGATGACGATGTCGGCTTCGCGCTTGGACAGGCTGATGAAGTGGGGCAGGGGCAGGATGTCCACCGAGATTGCCGGGTACGTGTCGACAAAATGGCTCAACTGCGGGGTGACGAAGAAACTGCCGAAGCCTTCGGTGCAGCCCATGCGCACATGGCCGGACAGCGCCACGCCGGAGCCGGAGACTTGCTCGCAGGCCATGTGCAAGGTGCTTTCGATGGATTCCGCGTAACCCAGCAAACGTTGCCCCTCGGGGGTGAGGACGAAACCGCTGGTGCGGGATTTTTCGAACAGCAGGGTGCCGAGTGACACTTCCAGCGAACTGATGCGCCGCGACACCGTGGTGTAGTCCACCGCCAGGCGCTTGGCGGCGACGCTGGCCTTGCGGGTGCGGGCCACTTCGAGGAAAAACTTCAGGTCATCCCAGTTCAGGGAGCCCAGTGACGTGATGTTTTTTTGCATATTGGACCGGCTTTTATGTGCGTTCTTATTAGAAGTTTGCACATCTATACTCCAAAAACAGTCCGAACGCCTCATTCTTCAAGGCGGTTCAACGCCTTGGTTCTCTGCATATCAATAAGAATTGGAGACCCCATGAACGCATCTGCCGATATTTCCGTACAACAGGTCAAGTTGCTGATCAACGGTGAATGGGTCGAGTCAAGGACCACCGAATGGCACGACATCGTCAACCCGGCCACCCAAGAGGTGCTGGCCAAAGTGCCGTTCGCCACGGCCGATGAAGTCAATGCCGCCATCGACGCCGCCCACCGCGCCTTCCAGACCTGGAAGCTGACGCCGATCGGCGCGCGCATGCGCATCATGCTCAAGCTGCAAGCCTTGATCCGCGAGCATTCCAAACGCATCGCCGTCGTCCTCAGCGCCGAGCAGGGCAAGACCATTGCCGATGCCGAAGGCGATATTTTCCGTGGCCTGGAGGTGGTCGAACACGCGTGCTCCATTGGCACCTTGCAGATGGGCGAATTCGCCGAGAACGTCGCCGGTGGCGTAGATACCTACACCCTGCGCCAACCCATCGGCGTGTGCGCCGGGATTACCCCGTTCAACTTCCCGGCGATGATTCCGTTGTGGATGTTCCCGATGGCGATTGCCTGCGGTAACACCTTCGTGCTCAAACCGTCCGAACAGGACCCACTGTCCACCGTGCTGCTGGTTGAGCTGGCCCTCGAAGCGGGTGTCCCGCCTGGCGTACTGAACGTGGTCCACGGCGGCAAGGATGTGGTGGATGCGTTGTGCACCCATAAAGACATCAAGGCCGTGTCCTTCGTCGGCTCGACCGCCGTCGGCACCCACGTCTACGACCTGGCCGGCAAACACGGCAAGCGCGTGCAGTCGATGATGGGCGCGAAAAATCACGCCGTGGTGCTGCCTGATGCCAACCGCGAACACACCCTCAACGCCCTGGTCGGTGCCGGTTTCGGCGCGGCGGGCCAGCGCTGCATGGCCACCTCGGTGGTGGTGCTGGTGGGCGCGGCCAAGCAATGGCTGCCGGACCTCAAGGCGCTGGCGCAGAAACTCAAGGTCAATGCCGGCAGCGAAGCGGGCACGGATGTTGGCCCGGTGATCTCCAAGCGCGCCAAGGCACGCATCCTGGACTTGATCGAAAGCGGTGTGAAAGAAGGCGCCAAACTGGAGCTGGATGGTCGCGATATCAAGGTGCCGGGCTACGAGCACGGCAACTTCGTCGGCCCGACCCTGTTCTCGGGCGTGACTACCGATATGCAGATCTACACCCAGGAAATCTTCGGCCCGGTGCTGGTGGTGCTCGAAGTCGCGACCCTTGATGAAGCCATCGCGCTGGTCAACGCCAACCCATTCGGCAACGGCACCGGCCTGTTCACCCAAAGCGGTGCGGCGGCGCGTAAGTTCCAGAGTGAAATCGATGTAGGCCAGGTCGGCATCAACATCCCGATCCCGGTGCCGGTGCCGTTCTTCAGCTTCACCGGTTCCCGTGGTTCCAAGCTCGGCGACCTCGGCCCGTACGGCAAGCAAGTGGTGCAGTTCTACACCCAGACCAAGACTGTCACCAGCCGCTGGTTCGACGACGACACGGTCAACGATGGCGTCAACACCACCATCAACCTGCGCTGATTCCGGGAGACGACCATGAAGATTGCATTTATCGGCCTGGGCAATATGGGCGCGCCCATGGCCCGCAACCTGATCAAGGCTGGCCACGCGCTGAACCTGTTTGACCTGAACCAGACGGTCCTCAAGGAACTGGCCGAACTGGGCGGCAGCATCAGCGATTCACCGCGTGACGCGGCAAGCGGCGCGGAACTGGTGATCACCATGCTGCCGGCAGCGGCCCATGTGCGCAGCGTCTGGCTCGGCGAAGACGGCGTATTGGCCGGCATCGGCCAAGGCGTGCCGGCCGTGGATTGCAGCACCATCGACCCGCAGACCATCCGTGATGTCGCCGCTGCGGCGGCGAAACAAGGCGTTGCAGTGGCCGACGCCCCGGTCTCCGGCGGCACCGGCGGCGCCCAGGCAGGGACGCTGACCTTCATGGTCGGCGCCAACCCGGAACTGTTCGCCACCCTGCAACCGGTGCTGGCGCAGATGGGCCGCAACATCGTGCACTGCGGTGAAGTCGGCACCGGTCAGATCGCCAAGATCTGCAACAACCTGCTGCTGGGTATCAGCATGGTCGGCGTCAGCGAAGCCATGGCGTTGGGCGATGCGCTGGGGATCGACACCCAGGTGCTGGCGGGGATCATCAACAGCTCCACCGGGCGTTGCTGGAGTTCTGATACCTACAACCCATGGCCGGGCGTGATTGAAACTGCACCGTCGTCCCGTGGTTATAGCGGTGGGTTTGGTGCTGACCTGATGCTCAAGGATCTGGGGCTGGCGACTGAAGCGGCACGCCAGGCTAAGCAACCTGTGATTCTGGGCGCGGTGGCGCAGCAGTTGTACCAGTCGATGAGTCAGCGTGGGGAAGGGGGCAAGGACTTCTCGGCGATTATCAACAGCTATCGCAAACCCAAATAAACACTGTGGCGAGGGAGCTTGCTCCCGCTGGAGTGCGCAGCGCTCCCATCTTTTTTGGGGCCGCTGCGCAGCCCAGCGGGAGCAAGGTGTTGTTTAGGCAAACACAAAATACTTACGCACCGTCTCAACCACTTCCCACGTCCCCTTCATCCCCGGTTCCACCACAAAGATATCCCCAGCCCGCAGGTGAATCGGCTCCATCCCTTCTGGGGTGATGATGCAGTAGCCTTCCTGGAAGTGGCAGTATTCCCACTTCACGTAGTCCACGTACCACTTGCCCGGTGTGCAGATCCAGGTGCCCATGATCTTGCTGCCGTCTTCGCTGGTGTAGGCGTTGAGGTTGACGGTGTGCGGGTCGCCTTCGAGCTTTTCCCATTTGCAGGCATCCAGGACCGGCAAGGGATGGGTGTCACGCAGTACGGTGATGGGCTTGGACATGATGTCTCCGAGGCAGGGAATGGAAAGGTCCACCCTAAGGCCTTGGGCGCAGGGCCAGTGGTCTGAACTCGACATCGGGATGCCCAGAAGCGCAGCCGGGTGATGATCCCACCAACACCACAGATCTCTGTGGGAGCCGGGCTTGCCCGCGATGGCGGCGGCCCAGCTTGCATCTTTATCGCCTGATACACCGCTATCGCGGGCAAGCCCGGCTCCCACAAGGGATTGGGGTGTGTGCGAGCGATAGGTTTGTGCGTATATCAGCCATTTCCTCGCAGTAAGTGCGAAAGATTTCCCGTCTCACGCCAGAATTCGCAAGAAAATTCGCACCCGGCCCTCGTATCATTCACCCCAGTAACCGCCGAGAGCCTTGAAATGAACCCAATAAAAACGTGGTGGGATATCAGCCCGCCCTTGAGTACGGCGACTCCGACCTGGCCGGGAGATACGCCGTTCCAGGAAGAACGCGTGTGGCAGTTCGGCCCGGAATGCCCGGTGAATGTGGGGCGCATTACCCTGTCGCCGCACACCGGCGCCCATGTGGATGCGCCGCTGCATTACAGCGCGGACGGTGCGCCGATCGGCGAAGTGCCGCTGGACGTGTACATGGGCCCGTGCCGCGTGTTGCATTGCCTGGGCAGCGGCGCGCTGGTGCAGCCGCATCAGCTCGAAGGCCGTGTGGATAACGTGCCCGAGCGCGTGCTGCTGCGCACTTATCCACAAGCGCCGCTCACCGAGTGGGATGCGAACTTCACCGCCATCGCCCCGCAAACTATCGAGCTGCTGGCCAGCCTGGGTGTGCGTTTGATCGGTATCGACACGCCGTCCCTGGACCCGCAACAGTCCAAGACCATGGATTCCCACAACGCCGTGGCGCGCCATGGCATGGCGATTCTCGAAGGCATCGTGCTCGACGACGTACCGGAGGGCGACTATGAACTGATCGCCCTGCCGCTACGTTTTGCCAACCTCGATGCCAGCCCGGTCCGCGCAATCCTGCGCCCGCTCAAGGAGCCCACGCGATGAGCCAATGTCCCTTTTCTGCCGATTACCAACCGCCCGAAGAATGGCATAACGCCGAGCTGAATTTCTCCGAGTCCATGAGCTACGGCGATTACCTGGACCTGGGCAAAGTCCTCAGTGCCCAGCACCCGCTGTCGCCGGACCACAACGAAATGCTCTTCATCATCCAGCACCAGACGTCTGAGCTGTGGATGAAACTGATGCTCCACGAACTCAAGGCCGCCCGCGAACACGTGCGCCTGGGCGAACTGCCGCCGGCGTTCAAGATGCTCGCGCGGGTGTCGCGGATCTTTGATCAACTGGTACACGCCTGGGCGGTACTGGCGACGATGACGCCATCGGAATACAAGGCGATCCGCCCGTTCCTCGGGCAGTCGTCGGGGTTCCAGTCGTTCCAGTACCGGGAGATCGAATTTATCCTCGGCAATAAAAGCGCGGCGCTGTTGCGGCCCCACGCGCATCGGCCAGAACTGTTGAACGAGTTGAAAGTGGCGATTGCCACGCCGTCGCTGTATGACGAGGCGATCAATCTGATGCTCAAGGCCGGCCTGGCGATCGACCCAAAACGCGCCGAGCGCGACCCGACGGCGGCGACGGTGCACGATGAATCCGTGGAAGCGGCGTGGCGCGAGGTGTATCGCGATCCAAGCCGGTATTGGGATTTGTATCAGTTGGCCGAGAAGTTTATCGACCTGGAGGATTCGTTCCGCCAGTGGCGCTTCCGGCATGTGACCACGGTGGAGCGGATTATCGGTTTCCAGCCGGGCACCGGCGGCACTGAAGGCGTGGGGTATTTGCGCAAGATGCTCGACACGGTGTTGTTTCCCGAACTGTGGCGAGTACGTTCAACCCTCTAAACAAAAAAGCCCCGGATCACCGGGGCTTCTTCATTTTGGAATGCAATCAAAACTGTGGGAGCTGGCTTGCCTGCGATAGCAATCTATCAGCCAACATATCCAGTGGCTGACCCACCGCCATCGCGGGCAAGCCCGGCTCCCACAGGTATCACTGTGCGTTCACTACCGCGTTGCTTTTACGAACGCGCAACCGATACGCCACATAGATAATCCCCACCCACACCGGCATCGCAAACACTGAATTGCGAATCCCTGGAATCGCCAGCATCACGCTGATGATCACCACCATGAACGCCAGGCACAGGTAGTTGCTGAACGGGAACCAGAAGGTCTTGAACGACGGCGTCACGCCTTGCTCGCCCATGGCCTTGCGGAACTTGATGTGGGTCAGGCTGATCAGCGCCCAGTTGATCATCAAGGACGCAACCACCAGCGCAAACAGCAACTCCAGCGCACTGTGCGGCGCCACGTAGTTGACTACCACGCACAGCATCGTTACCAATGCCGAGATCGCCAGGGCACGCAGCGGTACGCCTTGTTTGTTCAGCTTCATCAGCGCTTTCGGCGCGTCGCCTTGCTCGGCCAGGCCGAACAGCATGCGGCTGTTGCAGTACACGCCGCTGTTGTACACCGACAACGCCGCGGTCAGCACCACGAAGTTGAGGATGTGCGCCGCAGTGTCATTGCCGATCAGCGAGAAGATCTGCACAAACGGGCTGCCGCTGTAGGCATCGCCCGACGCGCCGAGGGTTTGCAGCAGTTGGTCCCACGGGTACAGCGACAGCAGCACGGTGAGGGCGCCGACGTAGAAAATCAGGATCCGGTACACCACCTGGTTGATCGCTTTCGGGATCACCTTGCGTGGCTCGCTGGCCTCGGCGGCAGTGATGCCCACCAGTTCCAGGCCACCAAACGAGAACATGATGAACGCCATCGACATCAACAGCCCCATGCCGCCGTTCGGGAAGAACCCGCCGTGGCTCCACAGGTTGCTGATGGACGCCTGCGGGCCGCCGGTGCCGCTGAACAGCAGGTAGCAGCCGAGCACGATCATGCCGACAATCGCCACCACTTTGATGATCGCGAACCAGAACTCGGCTTCACCAAAGAACTTCACGTTCAGGGTGTTGATCAGGTTCACCGCGACAAAGAACACCAGCGCACTGACCCAGGTCGGAATTTCCGGCCACCAGAACTGGATGTACTTGCCCACCGCCGTCAGTTCGGCCATGCCCACCAGGACGTAGAGCACCCAGTAGTTCCAGCCCGCGAGGAAGCCTGCGTAACCGCCCCAGTACTTGTGGGCGAAGTGGCTGAAGGAGCCGGCCACCGGCTCTTCGACGATCATTTCGCCGAGCTGGCGCATGATCAGGAACGCGATAAAACCCGCGATTGCGTAGCCCAGGATCATCGACGGGCCCGCCGACTTGAGCACCCCGGCCGAGCCGAGGAACAACCCCGTGCCAATCGCCCCTCCCAAGGCGATCAGCTGAATGTGCCGGTTCTTCAGGCCTCGCTTGAGGCCTACCGGGTTAACCATGTCATCCGCCATTAACATTCCCTTCTACTTGTTTTTCTCAGGGTTGAGTGCACGCCGCATCAGCCCCTCAGAAGTGCTGAGGGTCAGATATTACTCTGCGTAAACTTTTCGTAATACAACTGAACGCCAACAAGTGCCTGATCCGCCAGCCATTGTTGGATGGATTCGACCATTGGAGGGGGGCCGCACAGGTACATATCCGCCGAACTGTCCCGCAATTGCGCCAGGTCGAAATGCTCGGTGAGGTAGCCGCGTTTGCCGGGCCATTGCGGCGAGGGCGCGCTGAGGACTTCGGTGTAGCGAAACCCCGGGATTTTTTCGGCATAGGCCTGGATGCGCGCCGCTTCGCACAAGTCCTCGGCGCCGCGTACGCCGTAGTACAGGTGCACCGGCTGCTCGCAACCGTTGGCGGCCAGCTCATCCAGCATGCCCAGCAACGCCGACAACCCGGTGCCGCCCGCCACCAGCACCAATGGCTTGGTCACGTGGCGTAGGTAAAAAGCCCCCAGCGGCGCTTCCATCAGCAGTTCATCGCCGACTTGGCAGCGTTCGCGCAAGTAGTTGCTCATCACGCCGTCGGGCAGCAGGCGCACTAGGAATTGCAGCTGGGTGCCCGGCCGGTTGGCAAACGAGTACGAGCGCCAACTGTCCGTGCCCGGCACCGCAATGCGCGCATATTGGCCGGGCAGAAAATCCAGCGCCTGGTCCAACTGCACGTGCAGGATCGCCGTGCTGGCCGAGACCTGCTCCACTGCGCTCACTGTCCCGCGTACCTGCACCGGCCCCGGCGCATTGCACAGGCTCGAATCGAAGTCGAAGTAGAAGGTCGCGTCGGACTTCACCCGCGTCTGGCAACTGAGCATCTTGCGCTGTTGCAGGTCGAGGCTGGAGAGGGCTTCTTCGTCCACATAGTCCTGGCTGTAATCGCCGGATTCGCACCGACCCTGGCAGGTGCCGCACACGCCTTCGCGGCAATCCAGGGGGATCTTGATGCCATTGCGCAGTGCCGCATCCAGCAGGATTTCATGGCTGCCCACTGGAAAGAACAGGGTCTTGCCGTCGGCAAAACTGAACGCCACTTTGTGATTCATTTTCCAAACTCCACACGCTCAACCTTGTGGCGAGGGAGCTTGCTCCCGCTGGGCTGCGAAGCGGCCCCAAAAAGCTTGGGAGCGCTGCGCACTCCAGCGGGAGCAAGCTCCCTCGCCACAAAAAGCGCTTCGTGGTTAGAGGTGATAGAAATCCAGCACCGAGTTGATCGTGTCGTTGAGCAACAACGCATGCTTGCGCGTGATCAGCCAACTGTCGCCATGGGGCTTGAGGCTATAAGTGGCGTGTCCGTAGAACTGCTCCGAGGTGGCCAGGCGATAAAACAGCGTGTGCCAGTTCAACTTCACTTGCAGCGTGCCGTCGGCCTGCTCGGCAATGCGCACGTTGTTGATCAGGTGCAAGGTGCGCGGCATCGGTGTCGCCGACGCCGCCTTGCCGGTGCGCAGGCGGAACACGCGGTCTTCCAGGCCCGAGCGGTTGGCGTAGTAGATCAGCGACATCTCGCGCTTGGGGTCGCGGGTGTAGACGTGTTCCGAGTCCCATTGCGGCAGGTGGAATTCACTTTGCGGGTCGAACAGTTGCACGTAGGCGTCCCAGTCCTGGGCGTCGCACAGCTCGGACTTGCGGTAGAAGAACTGCTCGATCTGGTACTGCAATTGGGCATTCATCACTCCACCTCCCGCAGTGTCAGCGCTTGTTTGTCGAGGCCGTTGAGGAGGAAGCGTTGCCAGTTGCGGTGCTGGTTCACGTACAGGCCTTCGTGGGTGAATTCGGTGCCGGTCATCGCCGGTTGGATGCCGATGGCTTCGCTGTTGGGCGTGGGCCCGGTTTGCCAGCGGTGGCTGCCGCGGGAGATATCGCTCCAGCGTTCCAGGCGGCCCTGGAAGCCGCGCTGGGCTTCGCGGAATTCTACGAGGTCGTCCGGCGTGCCCATGCCGGAGACGTTGAAGAAGTCTTCAAACTGGCGGATGCGGTTTTCGCGGTCGGCGTCGGACTCGCCCTTCACCCCCAGGCATTGGCTGATGATCTCGGTCTTGTTCCACGCCACCGGGCGGATGATGCGCAGTTGCGAGCTGATCTGGTCGAGAAAGAACAGGCTCGGGTAGATGTTCAGGTTGCGCAGGCGGTGCATCATCCATTCGGCTTTTTGCTGGCCGTGTTCTTCAACGAGGCGCGGCATGATGGTGGCGTAGCCGGAGCGCACGCTCGGGTTGGGCATGTCGCTGAACAGCACGCTATGACCGTTGTTGAAGGCAAACCAGCCGTCATCGGTATTCGCATCGCCGGCGCCAAGCTTGCTGTAGTCCAAGGTGCTGGCGGAGCCGGTGCCGTTTTCCGTATTCACCTGCTGGCGATGCTGCACCGTGGCCACGTAGTTGTAGTGCACGGTGCTGACGTGATAACCGTCCAGGCCGTTTTCGTTCTGCAGCTTCCAGTTGCCGTCGTAGGTGTAGGCGGACTTGCCCGGCAGCACTTCCAGCTCACCGCTGGCGGACTGGGCGACCATCATGTCGAAGAACACTTTGGCGTCGCCGAGGAAGTCTTCCAGACTGTCCGTGCCATTCACATCGAGGCTGATAAACACAAAGCCCTTGTAGCTCTCGATACGGGCTTTTTTCAGGCCGCGCGTCGCCTTGTCGAAACCTTCGGGGTATTCCCCCGGTGCCTTGACCTTCACCAGCCGGCCATCGCTCTTGTAGCACCAGGCGTGGAACGGGCAGGTAAAGGTCGACTGGTTGCCCTTGCCGACCCGCGTCAACGTGGTGCCGCGATGCTGGCAGGCGTTGATCAGCGCATTCAGCTGACCCTCGCCGTCGCGGGTGATGATCATCGGCTGGCGCCCGGCGCGCATCGTCACGAAGTCGTGGTTGTTGGCCAGTTCGCTTTCGTGGCAGGCGTAGATCCAGTTTTTCTCGAAGATCAGTTCCATCTCCAGATCGAACAGCTGCGGCTCGGTGAACATGTCGCGGGCGATGCGGAACACCTCATCGGCCGGGCGAAAATCCAGGCAACCTTCGATAAACGTTTTCCACTGCTCGACGCTTCTTGCACCACTCATGGGAGGCACCTTTTTTGATAGGGGCTAATCGGTGGTTTATTAGAGGCAGCGGGGCAGGGCGCGGGCTATCCGCTTAATCGGGGAAGGTGCGCCGGATAATTGGGCAGCAAATACCCACGGCGGTGCAGGACGGTGACGCAATGCGCTACTGTCTTCGCGGGCAATTGCCGGAAAAGTCCTACGTTTATCCACATAGTCCGCCGGTGCTATCCACTCAGTGGCAATGCCCCCGGCGTGGCGTGGAATTTGCTGTCGAACACTAACAATGACGCGCCGCCAGAGCGCGCAAACGCCTAACCGCCGTGGGTGCATCCTGATGAGCAGCCAAACGATTCAACGTTTCGACCTGGAGGGCGCCCGCAGCTGGATGTCCGGTATCTGCGGGCCCCATCGCCTGACCACCGCCACACCCGAGCGCCTGCGCTTCCACCACAGCGCCAATGTGCTCAAGTCCCGCGCCACCACCTTGGGCGTGATCGAATACGGCACCGACGTGACCATCGACATCGAAGACGCCGAGCACTTCAGCAGCTACAGCCTGAGCCTGCCGCTGGAGGGCGAGCAGGAACTGAGCAAGAACGGCGAGCGCCTGAGTTCCAACCGTGACCAAGGCGTGATCATCTCGCCCAACGAACATCAGGTGCTGGCGATTTCCGGCGACTGCCGCAAGTTGCAGGTGGTCATCACGCGGGCGGCGATGAGCGAGTCCCTGGAGGGTTTGCTGCAACGCCCGATCGAGACGCCGCTGCGCTTTGAGTCGGTGATGGATGCGGTGGAGGGCGCGTCGGCGTCGTGGTGGCGCATGGCGCGCTACTTTATTGCCGAACTGGAATGCAGCAGCGAACTTTATGAACAGGCGGCGTTCACCCGCGACCTGGAAAGCTCGCTGATCAAGGGCTTGATCCTCGCGCAGCCGAACAACTATTCAGAAGAACTGCGCGATGTGCTGGGGGTGAAATTGCCGCACTACCTGATCCGTGCGCGGCAGTTTATCCACGACAACGCCCGCGAAGCGGTGCATCTGGAAGATCTGGAAGCTGCGGCTGGGGTGTCGCGGTTCAAGTTGTTTGATGCGTTTCGCAAGTATTTTGCCCTGTCGCCCATGGTCTATTTGAAGAAGTTCCGGTTGAGTGCGGTGCGCCAGGAGATTCTTGAGCATGGTGCGACGCGGACTATTTCCGAGATTGCGTTGGGGTGGGGCTTTACGCATTTGGGCAGGTTCTCGGCGGAGTACCGCAAGTTGTTTGACGAATCCCCCAGCCAGACGCTGCAACGCAAGCGCCTGCGCGGTACCTGAGAACTATGGAGATCAAACTGTGGGAGCTGGCTTGTCTGCTCCCACAGGGGACTTGCGGTGTTTTTGAGAAATCAGATCAGCTCCTCTACCAACTGCAAACAATGCCTCAGCCCTGGCGACTGATCATTCACTCGCCGACTAAGGATAATCGGCGACGTCGCCGTGGCCTCCACCACCGGCGTATAGCCGATATCCGCGCGATGCAGCACCTGCACCGACGCCGGCACCAGCGTCACGCCCATCCCGGCGCCGACCAGGCCGATGGCGGTCTGCAGCTCGTTGGTCCACTGCGCCACCTGGAGGCTCAAGCCATGGGCGTCGAACAAGGCAATCACGTGGTCGGCATAGCTGGGGCGCGGGTTGCCGGGGTAGAGCACAAACGGCTCGGCCGCCAACTGCGCCAGCGTGGCGGGCGCGGCGAGCAACGGGTGGCCGGCGGGCAGCACGGCCACCAGGCGGTCTTCCACCAACACGCGCTGGACGATGGCGGGGTCGTCGATGCGAATCCGCCCGAAGCCCACATCGATGCGCCCGGCCTTGAGCGCTTCGACCTGCTGCAAGGTGGTCATTTCCGACAGCCCCAGCTCCAGCTCCAGCGCGTCGTGGTTGCGCAGGCGGCGGATCAACTCCGGCAGCACGCCGTACAGCGTCGAGGGCGCAAAGCCGATGCCCAGCCACGTCTTCTCGCCCTGGCCAATGCGGCGGGTGTTGTCGCACACCTTGTGCAGTTGCTCCAGCAACACATTGGCGTGTTCATAGAAAAACCGCCCGGCCTCGGTCAGCCGCAACGGGCGGCCGCGCTCCAGCAGGATCACGCCCAATTCCTCTTCCAATTGCTGGATCTGCCGGCTCAGCGGCGGCTGGGCGATGTGCAGACGTTCGGCGGCGCGGGTGAAGTTGAGGGTTTCGCCCAGCACCTGGAAATAGCGCAGGTGACGCAGTTCCATGTCAGCTCCCTTCATACCTTGAGAGTATTGTTTGAGACTAATTCTATATTGGAACCCAGAAAAAATGCGGGACAGAATCGACGCAAATCTATAAAGAACCCAACGGGTATTGCCATGCCGATTTGCGCCATCGAGTCGATCGAGACGATTATTGTCGATCTGCCTACCATCCGCCCGCACAAGCTGGCGATGCACACCATGCAAAACCAGACGCTGGTGATCATCCGCCTGCGCTGCGCCGATGGCATCGAAGGCATCGGCGAAGCCACCACCATCGGCGGCTTGAGCTATGGCAACGAAAGCCCGGAGAGCATCAAGGTCAACATCGATCGCCACTTCGCCCCGCTGCTGATCGGCCAGGATGCGAGCAATATCAACGCCGCCATGTTGCGCCTGGAACGCAGCATCCGAGGCAACACCTTTGCCAAGTCCGGCATCGAAAGCGCCTTGCTAGACGCCTTGGGAAAACGCCTGAACCTGCCGGTCAGCGAACTGCTCGGCGGCCGTGTGCGCGATGCGCTGCCAGTGGCCTGGACGCTGGCCAGCGGCAACACCGAAAAAGACATCGCCGAGGCCGAGAAGATGCTCGACCTGCGCCGCCACCGCATCTTCAAGTTGAAGATCGGCGCTGGCGAAGTCAGCCAGGATCTGGCCCATGTGATCGCGATCAAAAAAGCCCTGGGCGACCGCGCCAGTGTGCGCGTGGACGTCAATCAGGCCTGGGATGAAGCCGTCGCCCTGCGTGCCTGCAAGGTGTTGGGCGACAACGGTATCGACCTGATCGAACAGCCGATCTCGCGCAACAACCGGGGCGGCATGGCCCGGCTCAACCTGTCGAGCCCTGCACCGATCATGGCCGATGAGTCCATCGAATGCGTGGAAGACGCCTTCAACCTGGCCCGCGAAGGCGCGGCCTCGGTGTTCGCCCTCAAGATCGCCAAGAACGGCGGCCCGCGCGCCGTGCTGCGCACCGCGGCGATTGCCGAAGCGGCCGGCATCGGCCTGTACGGCGGCACCATGCTCGAAGGCGGCGTCGGCACCCTGGCCTCGGCCCATGCGTTCCTGACCTTGAATAAACTGGCGTGGGACACCGAGCTGTTCGGCCCGCTGCTGCTGACCGAAGACATCCTCGCCGAGCCGCTGGTGTACCGCGATTTCCACCTGCATGTCTCCACCGCCCCGGGCCTGGGCCTGGCCATTGATGAAGAGCGCCTGGCGTTCTTCCGTCGTGACAAACACTAAGAGGCGCCTGCCATGTTGTTCCACGTAAAAATGACCGTGAACCTGCCGCTGGACATGCACCCCGAGCGTGCCGCCGCCCTCAAGGCCGAAGAAAAAGCGTTGGCCCAGCGCCTGCAACACGAGGGCAAATGGCGCCACCTGTGGCGCATCGCCGGGTTCTACGCCAACTACAGCGTGTTTGATGTCGACAGCGTGCAAGAACTGCACGACCTGCTGATGCAACTGCCGCTTTACCCCTACATGGCCATCGAAGTGAACGCGCTGTGCCGGCACCCTTCGTCGATCCATGAGGACGACCGTTAAGCCTGTTTTCAACACTAATAATTACAAGATGAGGATTGCACCATGTCCATCCGAATTTCCCAGACTGCCCACGCCCAACAGTTTCTCGAAGAAGCCAGCGGCAACCTCAACGACGGCGGTAACCCGCGCACCAAGGCGTTGATCTACCGAATCCTGCGGGACACGGTGAATATCATCGAAGACCTGGAAGTGACCCCGGAAGAGTTCTGGAAGGCGGTCAACTACCTCAACGAATTGGGCAAGAACCAGGAAGCCGGTCTGCTCGCCGCCGGGTTGGGCCTGGAGCACTACCTGGACTTGCTGATGGACGCCGCCGACGAAGAAGCCGGCAAATCCGGCGGCACGCCACGCACCATTGAAGGCCCGCTGTACGTGGCCGGTGCGCCGCTCTCCAAGTTCGAGGCGCGGTTGGACGATGGCACGGACGCGGCGGTGCCGCTGTTCATGCGCGGCCAGGTGCGCGACACCGACGGCAAGCCGTTGGCCGGGGCGATTGTCGATGTGTGGCAGGCCAACACGGGCGGCACTTACTCGTGGTTTGACGCGTCCCAGTCCGAGTTCAACCTGCGCCGCCGCATCGAGACCGATGCCCAGGGCAACTACCGTTTCCGCAGCATCGTGCCGTCGGGATACGGTTGCCCGCCGACCGGGCCGACCCAGCAATTGCTCGATCAACTGGGCCGCCACGGGCAACGGCCGGCGCATATTCACTTCTTTATCTCGGCGCCGGGGCATCGGCACCTGACTACGCAGATCAACCTGTCGGATGATCCGTACCTGCATGATGACTTTGCCTACGCGACGCGGGATGAGTTGATTGCCGAGATTCGTTTCAGTGACGATCAGCAGTTGGCGCGGGAGTTTGGGGTAGAAGGGCGGTTTGCGCAGATTGATTTTGACTTTGAGTTGCAGTCCTCTGCCGCGCCGGTAGAGCAAAAGCGCATGCAGCGCGTACGCGCCCTCGAAGACTGAATAACACGGTACAAAATGTGTGAGCTGGACCCTGTGGGAGCTGGCTTGCCTGCGATAGCTATGTGACATTCACCACCGCTATCGCAGGCAAGCCAGCTCCCATAGGTTTCAGTGTTCACGGGTTTTTTGTGGTGTTGCGGTTATTTGCGCACTACCAGATCCAACACCTCATCCCGATCCTTGATCTTCTGCAACACAATCTCTGAACGAATATCCATCACCCCCGCCGTGCGGTTCAGGTGGTTCACGATAAAGTCCGAAAAGTGCTTGAGATTGCGCGCCTGCACCCGCAGCACATAGTTGCTCGCGCCGGTGATCACATAGGCACTGGCCACTTCCGGCCAGCCTTGCACCTTCTTGATGAACGTCTCATGCCAATCCTCCACGTCCTGGCGCAGGGACAGGTGGACGATGGCTTCCAGCTCGATGCCCAACTGCTCGGCATTCAGCACGGCGCGGTAGCCGCTGATGATTCCCTCGCTTTCCAGCAGGCGCAAACGGCGCAGGCACGCGGACGGTGACAGCGCGACTTTCTCTGCCAGTTCCTGGTTGCTGATACGCCCATCCTGTTGCAGGAAATGCAGGAGGCGCAGGTCGGTGGCGTCGAGAATCATGCTTAGAATAAATCCGCGTGTTTAGAGGTTTAATTCGAATTTCCTACAGCTTAATTAGCTTGTTACCCAGCACTTTGCACGAAAATTCTCTAAATCTTCGTTCATTATTTGGTTCATCTTCACTTATAAAAACCAGGACAGACCATGACCACCCGAAGCCATTGCCAAACCCTCGACGATCAAGACCCGCTGGCGCCGCTGCGCCAGCAGTTCGCCTTGCCGGAGGACGTGATCTACCTCGACGGCAACTCCCTCGGCGCCCGCCCGGTGACGGCGCTGGCGCGGGCGCAACAGGTGATCAGCGACGAGTGGGGCAATGGCTTGATTCGCAGTTGGAACAGCGCCGGCTGGGCCGAATTATCCCAGCGCCTGGGCAATCGCCTGGCCCCGCTGATCGGCGCGCGCGATGGCGAAGTGGTGATCACCGATACCACCTCGATCAACCTGTTCAAGGTGCTCAGCGCCGCGTTGACGGTGCAGCGCCAGCGCCAACCGCAGCGCAAAGTGATCGTCAGCGAAGCGAGCAACTTTCCCACCGACCTGTACATCGCCGAAGGCCTGGCCGAGTTGCTGCAACAGGGTTACTCCCTGCGGCTGGTCAACAGCCCGGACGAGTTGCCACACGCCATCGACAGCGACGTGGCGGTGGTGATGCTGACCCACGTCAACTACAAGACCGGCTACATGTACGACATGCAGGCGCTCACCGCGCTGAGCCACGAATGCGGCGCGCTGAGTATTTGGGACCTGGCGCATTCGGCGGGTGCGGTGCCCATCGACCTGCACCAGGCCGAGGCGGATTACGCGATTGGTTGCACCTACAAATATCTCAATGGCGGCCCGGGTTCCCAAGCGTTTGTGTGGGTCAACCCGGCGCTGGTGGACCTGGTGCGCCAGCCATTGGCAGGTTGGTTTGGGCATACGCGGCAGTTCGCCATGGAATCGACCTATGCGCCGAGCGCCGGAATTGCCCGTTACCTGTGCGGCACCCAGCCGATCACCTCGCTGGCCATGGTGGAATGCGGCCTGGAGATTTTTGCGCAGACCGACATGGCCAGCCTGCGCCGCAAATCCCTGGCGTTGACCGACTTGTTTATCGCGTTGGTCGAAGCACGTTGCGCCGCCCATGGCCTGGAGCTGATCACCCCGCGTGAACACGCCAAGCGCGGCAGCCATGTGAGCTTTGAACATCCCGAAGGTTATGCGGTGATCCAGGCGCTGATCGCCCGGGGCGTGATCGGTGACTACCGCGAGCCGCGCATCATGCGGTTTGGGTTTACGCCGTTGTACACGAGCTTTACCGAGGTATTTGATGCCGTGGAAATCCTCGGTGAAATCCTCGATAACAACACCTGGAACCAGCCGCAATTCAAAGTCCGCAACAGCGTGACCTGACACAACACCGATCAAACTGTGGGAGCTGGCTCCCACAGGGGATCTGTGACAACCGCCTAAAACAGTGCAATCACAATAATAAAGGGGCACACCACGTGACCACGCCAGACACCGGCTTTGCAGAAATCACCCAACGCGAACTGGGCCTGAGGCGCCAGCTCACTTCCGGCCAGATGAGCATGATCGCCATCGGCGGCGCCATTGGCACCGGGCTGTTCATGGGCAGCGCCTACGCCATCGGATATGCCGGGCCCAGCGTGCTGGTGAGCTACGCCATCGGCGCGTTGATCACCTTGCTGTTAATGGGCTGCCTGGCGGAGATGACGGTGGCCCATTCCACCTCTGGCTCCTTTGGCGCGTATGCCGAGTTCTATATCAGCCCGTTGGCCGGGTTCCTGGTGCGTTACGCCTACTGGGCGGCGATTGTGTTGGCGGTGGGCGCCGAGGTCACGGCGGTGGCGATGTACATGAAGTACTGGTTCGCCAACGTGCCGGAGTGGGTGTGGATCGTGTCGTTTTCCAGCGTGCTGATCCTGCTCAACGCCATCAGCGTGAAGACCTTCGGTAACTTCGAATACTGGTTCTCGACGATCAAGATCAGCGCCATCGTCGGTTTCATCATCCTCGCGGTGTACGTGGTGTTCGGTTCCGGCAACCCGGAATACGGCGTGCAGAACTACACGGCCCACGACGGCTTTTTCCCCCATGGCCTGAGCGGCATGTGGATGGCGGTGATCGTGTCGATCTTCAGCTACTTGAGCGTGGAGATGATCGCCGTGGCGGCCGGTGAAGCGGCCGACCCGGAGCAGGCGGTGAAAAAAGCCTTCCGCGCCACCATCGTGCGGCTGGTGGTGTTTTACCTGCTGACCCTGGCGCTGATGCTCGCCATCGTGCCGTGGAACCAGGCCGGGCAGACCCAGAGCCCGTTCGTCACGGTGATGCAGACCATCGGCATTCCCGGTGCCACCGGGGTGATGAACTTCGTGATCCTGATCGCGGCGCTGTCGGCGATGAACAGCCAGCTGTATATCACCACGCGCATGATGTTCAGCCTGTCCCGTGCCGGGTTCGCGCCCAAGTCCATGGGTGCCCTGAGCAAGAGCGGCATCCCGTTGAACGCGCTGCTGCTGTCCAGCTCGGGCATTGCCTTGGCGACCTTGCTCAACGTGGTGTACCCGGAAAGCTCGTTCACCCTGATGATGGCCATCTCGATGTTTGGCGCGATCTTCACCTGGTTCATGATCTTTCTCACGCACCTGTTCTTCCGCCGCTATCGCAAGCGCCATGGCGGGCCGAAGCTGTCGTTCCAGCTGCGCCTGTTTCCCTACAGCACGTTGCTGGGCCTGGTGCTGATGGGCGCGGTGATGATCACCACGTACTTCACCGAGGCGTTCAAGATGACCCTGGTGTTTGGTGTGCCGTTCCTGCTGATTTTGTCGGCGGTGTATTACGGGTTCTTCCGCAAGGGCCGGGCCAAGGCGGCAGACAAGGCTTTGGCGTAACCGGGCAGTTGTTCGAACGCGCGAGCGGCTAACAGCAAGCGGCGTCGGGCCCAGGCCTCATTGAGCGGCTGGGCCTTGAAGCGCTGCGCCGCCGGCCAACGCTGCAGGGCGGCCTCGGGCACGATGCCCAGGCCGACGCCACCGGCGACCATGCGGATCACCCCGTCAAACCCCTCGGCACGAAGCCGTGTGTGCAGGCGAAACCCGGCGTGCAGCGCCTGTTCCTCCAGGTACACCGCCAGTGCGCTGCTGGCGGCCAGGCCGACGTAGTCGTGTTGCAGGCTGTCGATAAAACTCACGCTGCCCGTGGCCAGGGGATGGTCCAGCGGCATGATCAACACCAGCGGGTCGTCGCGAAAGGGCAGGGTCTGCAAGCCGTGGGTGTCTACCGCGTCGGAAATGATCCCAAGGTCTGCCGTGCCCTGGCGCAACGCTTGGGTGATGCGCAGGCTGGGCAGCTCTTGCAGGTCGATATCGAGGTTGGGGTGTTCGCGCAGGAACGCCGCCAGCAACTCCGGCAGGTATTCGCTGAGGGCGGTGGTGTTGCACAGCAGGCGCACCTGGCCTTTGCTGCCGTTGGCGTATTCCGCCAGGTCCTGTTGCAGGTGTTCGGCCTGTTGCAGCAGTAGGCGGGCGTGGCGGGCGAGGGCAATGCCGGCGGGTGTCGGGGTGACGCCCCGGCGGCCGCGCTCAAGGAATTCGATGCCCAGCGAGGCTTCCATGGCGCGGATGCGTGCGCTGGCGGCGGCCAGGGATAAATGGCTGCGGGCTGCGCCGGCGGTGATGTTGCCGGTGTCGAGGATGTGCAGGTAGAGGCGTAGGTCGATCAGGTCAAAGTGCATGGCTTGGGGCTTCCGGTGACTGGACTGGCCTCATCGCGGGCAAGCCCGCTCCCACATTTTGATTTGTGAATACTTTCAAAGGTGGGAGCTGGCTTGCCTGCGATAGCGATCTCAGCCTCACACAAAACAAGAGGCTGCCTCAGTATATGGCGAATTTCCAACCGCGCCCCAACCCCGCACAATCGCCCCATGAATACCTTCCTCGCGTTCTACCAAGATATCGGCCCCGCCCTGACCCTGCTGGTGTTCGCCACCTTCCTGCTGGCCGGCACGGTCAAGGGCGTGATCGGCCTGGGCCTGCCCACCGTCGCCATGGGCCTGCTCGGCCTGGCTATGCTGCCGGCGCAGGCTGCGGCGCTGCTGCTCATCCCTTCGACGGTCACCAACCTCTGGCAACTGGCATTCGGCGGCCACTTGAGTGCGTTGCTCAAACGCCTGTGGCCGATGCTGTTGCTGATCTCTCTCGGCACCGGGCTCGGTACCTTGTGGTTGGGGATGGACGGCGGCGGTTGGGTTGTTCACGCATTGGGCGGGGCATTGCTGGTGTATGCGTTGAGCGGGTTGTTCTTGCCCACGTTCAGGGTCAAGCCCGCAAACGAACGCTGGCTGGGCCCGCTGTGTGGCGCGATCACCGGCGTTATTACCTCGGCCACCGGCGTGTTTGTGATTCCGGCGGTGCCGTATTTGCAGGCGCTGGGTTTGAACCGCGATCAGCTGGTGCAGGCGTTGGGGCTGTCATTCACCGTCTCGACCCTGGCGCTGGCCGCCGGGTTGGCCTGGCGCGGTGGTTTGGACGGCGGTGAACTCAATGCCTCGCTGCTGGCGCTGCTTCCGGCCTTGCTGGGCATGTGGCTCGGCCAGGTGGTGCGTCAGCGCATCAGTGCGCAGCTGTTCAAGCGCGTATTTTTTATCGGCATGGCGCTGTTGGGCGCTCATCTGCTGATCAGTGGTTAACAATCGCCTGGGTATTCGTGCATTTCAGTCAAATGTATTTTGCCGCGCCGCGGCTTATTCCGAGGGGCTGAGGTCGTTAGTCTGCGTCCAGACATTTTCAACCTCTGGACACCCTTCCATGAAAAAAGTACTCCTGCTCAACGGCGGCAAACAGTTCGCCCACTCCGATGGCCGCTACAACACCACCCTGCATGACACCGCCCTGGCCGTGCTGGACCGTGGTGGGATCGACGTCAAGGTCACCCATATCGACGCCGGCTACGACGTGGCCGAAGAAGTCGCCAAGTTCCTCTGGGCCGACGTGATCATCTACCAAATGCCCGGCTGGTGGATGGGCGCGCCGTGGATCGTGAAGAAGTACATCGACGAAGTCTTCACCGAAGGCCACGGCAGCCTGTATGCCAGCGATGGCCGCACCCGTTCCGATGCGTCGCAGAAGTACGGTAGCGGCGGCCTGATCCAGGGCAAGCAGTACATGTTGTCGCTGACCTGGAACGCGCCGCAGCAAGCCTTCGACGACCCGAGCGACTTCTTTGAAGCCAAGGGCGTGGACGCCGTGTACTTCCCATTCCACAAGGCCAACGAATTCCTCGGCATGACCGGCCTGCCGACCTTCCTCTGTGTAGACGTGATGAAACGCCCGGCCATCGAAGCCGACGTGGCGCGCTACGAACAGCACTTGGCGCAGGTGTTCAACCTCTCGGTGTAAGCTGCTGCGAACCGATAACGAGGACCGCCTGTGAAAGCCCGATCCGACGAGCTACAAATCTTTGTCAGCGTGATTGAGTGCGGCTCGATTTCCGCGGCGGCGGAGCAGGTCGGGCAGACGCCGTCGGCGGTCAGCCGCACGCTGTCGCGCCTGGAGGCCAAGCTCGACACCACGCTGATCAACCGCACCACGCGGCGCATGGACCTGACCGAAGAGGGCAAGTACTTCTTCGAGCAGGCCAAGGTGATCCTGGCGCAGATGGATGAGCTGGAAGAACGCCTGTCGTCGCGCCAGAAAAACCCGGCAGGGCGCCTGCGCATCAATGCGGCGGTGCCGTTTATGCTGCATGGGATCGTGCCGTACATCGCCGAGTTTCGCCGGTTGTACCCGGAAATCCAGCTGGAGCTGAACAGCGATGACTTGATCATCGACCTGCTGGAACAGAGCACCGACATTGCAATCCGTATCGGCGTATTGGCCGATTCCACCCTGCATGCCCGTTCCCTCGGCTGTACGCCGCTGCATATCCTCGCCAGCCCCGACTACATCGCGCAGTTCGGCGCACCGACCACGGTGGCCGAGTTGGCCGATCACACCTTGCTGGGCTTCACCCAGACCGAAACCCTCAACCACTGGCCGCTGCGCCATGTGGAAGGCGACCGCTGGCTGATCCAGCCGGGCATTGCCGCTTCCAGTGGCGAAACCCTGCGCCAGTTGGCGCTGGAAGGGCAGGGCATTTGCTGCCTGTCGAACTTCATGACCAGCGCCGACATCGACGCCGGCCGCCTGGTGCCGGTGCTTGAGGCGTTCAACAGTGGTTATCGCCAGCCGATCCACGCGGTGTATTACCGCAACTCGCAGTTGGCGCTGCGCATCCAGTGCTTCCTCGACTTTATCCAGGCCAAACTGGCGCGGTATGCCTGCTGATTCGTGACCGCCACGCAAGAGTGAATTGGGCGGCACGGGCTTATTCGGCGGGGAGTGGGCATTGATACTGGGCCCATCACTTACCTCGTCAGGAGCACCTTCCATGAACGTATTCGTTACCGGCGCCGCCGGTTTTATCGGCGGTTCCATTGCCACTGGTCTGGTCAAGGCTGGCCACACCGTCACTGGCCTGATACGCAGCGCCGAACAAGCCGCTGAAATGACCGCCTTGGGCATCACCCCGGTGATCGGCAGCCTGGAGGACGCGGCCGTATTGACCGAGCAGGCGCAGAAGGCTGACGCGGTGATCAACGCCGCCAGCAGCGATCATCGTGCGGCCGTGGAAACCTTGCTGGCGGCGCTGAAAGGTTCGAACAAACCGTTCCTGCACACCAGCGGTTCGAGCATCGTCGGTGATGCGTCGGGCGGCAAGGCCAGCGAGGTCATCTACTTCGAAGACAATCTGCCGGAACCGACGGTGGATAAAGCCGCCCGCGTCGCCATCGACAACCTGATCCTGGCCGCCGCCCACGACGGCGTGAATTCGGCGGTGATCTGCAACACCCTGATCTACGGCCACAGCCTGGGCGTGAAGCGTGACAGCGTGCAATTGCCGCGTTTGCTCAAGCAGGCGCGCAAGAGTGGGGTTGTGCGCCATGTGGGGCCGGGGCAGAACATCTGGTCCAACGTGCATATTGAGGATGTGGTGGCGTTGTATTTGCTGGCGCTGACCAAGAATGTGCCGGGCACGTTCTACTTTGTCGAAAGCAGTGAAGCGTCGTTTATCGGCATGACCACGGCGATTGCCGAAGCCTTGGGCCTGGGTCAACCACAGGATTGGCCGTTGGCCGAGGCTGAGGCCGAGTGGGGTTATGAGATGGCGAACTATGGTTTGGGCTCCAACAGCCGGGTGCGTGGGCAGCGGGCGCGGGAGGTGTTGGGGTGGGTGCCGAAGCGGACTTCGGTGGTTGAGTGGATTCGGGGCGAGATGGTTTGAGGTTCGCTTAGTACCGCGTCGCGGCCATCGCAGGCAAGCCAGCTCCCACAGTTTGATTTGTGAACACATTTAAATTTGTGAACACATTCAAGTGTGGGAGCTGGCTTGCCTGCGATGAAGGCCACTCGGTCCTCCAGACTAGCCCCACCCCGCTCAATTCCGTACCATCCCCAGCCTTATCCCCCGCATTACCCTGGTACCTCATGAACCTCACCCGTCTGCGCGCCGATGCCCTGGCCGGCCTCACCACGTCTTTTGCGCTGCTACCCGAATGCATCGCCTTTGCCCTGGTGGCCCACCTCAACCCGCTGATGGGGCTCTACGGCGCCTTTATCATCTGCACCCTCACCGCATTGTTCGGTGGCCGGCCCGGCATGGTCTCCGGTGCGGCGGGCTCGATGGCGGTGGTGATCGTCGCCTTGGTGGTGCAGCACGGCGTGGAGTACCTGCTGGCCACGGTGCTGCTGGGCGGGTTGATCATGATCGCGTTCGGCCTGTTGCGCCTGGGCAAGCTGGTGCGCATGGTGCCGCACCCGGTGATGCTCGGCTTCGTGAATGGCTTGGCGATCATCATTGCGCTGGCGCAACTGGAGCATTTCAAGAGCGGTGAACACTGGCTCAGCGGCACGCCGTTGTACGTGATGATTGGCCTGGTGCTGGTGACCATGGCGATTGTCTACCTGTTGCCGCGTATCACCCGTGCTGTGCCGCCGGCGCTGGTGGCGATCCTCGGCGTCGGTCTGGCGGTGTACCTACTCGGCCTGCCGACGCGCACGTTGGGCGACATGGCCCACATCGCCGGCGGCCTGCCCACCTTTGCCCTGCCGCAAATTCCCTGGACCCTGGAAACCCTCGGCATCATCGCGCCGTACGCGTTCCTGATGGCCATGGTCGGCCTGCTGGAAACCCTGCTCACCCTGAACCTCACCGACGAAATCACCGAGACCCGTGGCTACCCCGACCGCGAAAGCGTGGCCCTGGGCGCGGCGAACATGGTTTCCGGCGTGTTTGGCGGCATGGGCGGTTGCGCGATGATCGGGCAAACCGTGATCAACCTCAGTTCCGGTGGGCGCGGGCGTTTCTCCGGGGTGTTTGCCGGGGTGATGATCCTGTTGTTCATCTTGTTTCTGTCGCCGTTTATCGAGCGGATTCCGCTGGCGGCGCTGGTGGGGGTGATGTTCGTGGTGTCCCAGCAGACCTTCGCCTGGGCTTCCTTGCGGGTGATCAACAAGGTACCGCTCAACGATGTGCTGGTGATTATCGCGGTGACGGTGATCACGGTATTCACCGACCTGGCCACGGCGGTGTTGTGCGGGATTGTGATTGCGGCGCTGAACTTTGCCTGGCAGCAGGCGCGGGAGTTGTATGCCGATGAGCATCTGGAGGCCGATGGCAGCAAGCTCTATCGCCTGCACGGCACATTGTTCTTCGCCTCGACCACGCCGTTTCTGAACCAGTTCGACCCGGCCAACGACCCGGCCCAGGTGACGCTGGATTGCCGTCACCTGAGCTTTGTCGATTATTCAGCGATTGCCGCGCTGATGACCCTGCGCGAGCGCTACACCAAGGCCGGCAAGCACCTGCGGGTGCTGCATTTGTCGGAGCGCTGCAAGAAGCTGCTCAAGCGCGCCAAGGTTCATCACGACTGATTGAGTGGTGAGCTGGAATACTTGTGGCGAGGGAGCTTGCTCCCGCTGGGCTGCGTAGCGGCCCCAAAAAACTTGGGAGCGCTGCGCACTCCAGCGGGAGCAAGCTCCCTCGCCACAAATAGTTTCATGGCCCGACCAGGTCTTCCAGTTCCTGGGCGCGGGTCTGGGTCATGTCCAGTACGCAGCCGGAGCCGTTGACCTGGTCGATGCTGCCGCCGGTGGCGCTGCCGGCAAAGGCGCAGTTGGCATCGCGGTACTTTATCCACAGGCGCTGCACGTCTTGCAGTTGCTGCTTGCGCGCCCCTTCCTGGGCGGCGAGGGCGGTCTTGTAGGCCGTGTTCAGGCGCTTGTCCTGCACCTTGGTTTCCTGGGCGTTGCAATTGACCATGTCGGCGGTGGTGTTGGCGCCGTCCATGCATTTTTTCAGCGCCGCGTTATCGGCGGCCGAGGCGCTGCCGCACAGGGCAAGGAGCAGGGCGCTGGCGGCGAGGGATGTGCGAATCATGGGCGGTTTTCCTGGCTGTGAGTGGTTGCGCATTCTATGACTGGATGGCGACGCTTGAGTTTCCGCCATCCTCTGATCTTCATGTAAGAACACCCCCCGCATTTTCATCAGCGGCCGTCGGGCATATCCCAACGCGACAGCGCGTGTCTGTGGGCGAAAATTACTTTCATTAAAATTGAAAATACTCCTCGGTAATGATTTATGAGTTTCACAACCAATTCGACGTGACCCTTTCCGAGGAGTACCGCATGGCCGCATCACTGGGCTTCGGGCTGTTGGCATACGCTGCCATCGCCATCATTGCTTTGATCGTGCTGATTGCACGTTACCGGCTCAATCCGTTTATCGTCATCACCCTGGTGTCCATCGGCCTGGCGCTGACGGCCGGGATGCCGGCAGACACCATCATGGGCTCCTACGAGGCGGGCGTCGGCAAGACCCTGGGGCATATCGCCCTGGTCGTCGCGCTGGGCACCATGCTCGGCAAGATGATGGCCGAGTCCGGCGGCGCCGAGCAGGTGGCGCGCACCCTGATCAACCGGTTTGGCGAGCGCAACGCGCACTGGGCGATGGTGTGCATCGCGTTCTTGGTGGGGTTGCCGCTGTTTTTCGAGGTCGGTTTTGTGTTGCTGGTGCCGATTGCCTTCACCGTGGCGCGGCGTGTGGGCGTGTCGATCCTGATGGTCGGCTTGCCCATGGTCGCCGGCTTGTCGGTGGTGCATGCGCTGGTGCCGCCACACCCGGCGGCGATGATGGCGGTGCTGGCGTATAACGCGTCGGTGGGGCAGACCGTGCTCTATGCGATTTTGATCGGCATCCCGACGGCAATCATCGCCGGCCCGGTGTATGCCAAATACATCGTGCCGCGCATTCACCTGCCGGCGGAAAACCCGCTGGAACGCCAGTTCATCGAGCGTGAACCGCGCACCCGCCTGCCGAGCTTTGCGCTGACCATGGGCACGATTCTGTTGCCGGTGGTGTTAATGATGATCGGCGGCTGGGCCAACGTGCTGTCCACGCCGGGCAGCGGTTTCAACCAGTTCCTGTTGTTTATCGGCAACTCGGTGATCGCGCTGCTGCTGGCGACCTTGGTGAGTTTCTGGACCTTGGGCATTGCCCAGGGCTTCAACCGCGAGTCGATCCTCAAGTTCACCAACGAATGCCTGGCGCCGACCGCCAGCATCACCTTGCTGGTGGGCGCGGGCGGTGGCTTGAACCGGATCCTGGTGGATGCCGGCGTTACCAATGAAATCCTCGGCCTGGCCCACGCCTTCCAGCTGTCGCCGCTGGTGATGGGCTGGCTGTTCGCCGCATTGATGCGCATCGCCACGGGTTCGGCGACGGTGGCCATGACCACCGCATCCGGTGTGGTCGCGCCTGTGGCCATGGGCCTGGGTTATCCCCACCCGGAATTGCTGGTGCTGGCCACTGGTGCGGGCTCGGTGATCTTTTCCCACGTCAACGACGGCGGCTTCTGGCTGATCAAGGAATACTTCAATATGACGGTGATCCAGACCTTCAAGACCTGGACCGTGTTGGAGACGCTGATTTCTTTGGTCGCCTTCGGTCTTACCTATGGTCTGTCCTGCATCCTTTAACCCGGAGACCTCATGGACATCCTCTACCAGATCCGCGCCCGCCAGGATTCCTTCAGCGCCGGCGAAGGCCGTATCGCCAGGCTGATGCTCGATGACGTGGGCTTTGCCGCGTCGGCCAGCCTGGAAGAGTTGTCCCAACGGGCCGAGGTCAGCACCGCCACGTTGTCGCGGTTTGCCCGTAGCGTCGGCTGTCGCGATTTGCGCGACCTGCGCCTGCAACTGGCCCAGGCCAGTGGCGTCGGTAGCCGCTTCCTCGACCCGGCGGGCAAGCCGGAACAGTCGGCGTTTCATCGGCAGATTCTCGGCGATATCGAGGCGACGTTGCGTCAGCACCTGTCCGGCTTCAACCAGGCAAGTTTTGTCGATGCGGTGAGCCTGCTGGGCCAGGCGCGGATGATCCACGCGTTTGGCATGGGCGGCCCGTCGAGCCTGTGCAGCGACGAGTTGCAAGTGCGCCTGGTGCGCCTGGGCTATCCGATAGCGGCCTGCCATGACCCGGTGATGATGCGCGTCACGGCGGCAACCTTGGGCCCGGAGCATGTATCGATCGTGTGCTCCCTGACCGGGCGCACCCCCGAGTTGCTCGATGTGGTGGCGCTGGCGCGCAACTACGACGCGCGCATCATCGCCATCACCTTGGCCGATTCACCCCTGGCGCACTTGGCGGATGTGCTGCTGCCGCTGCAACCGGCCGAAACCAGTTTTATCTACAAACCCACGGCGGCGCGCTACGGCATGCTGCTGGCCATCGACCTGCTCGCCACCGAGCTGGCGCTGGCGATGCCGGACGACAACCGGGAACGCCTGCGCCGGATCAAGCTGGCCCTCGACGATTACCGCGGCGGCCCCGACAGCCTGCCGCTTGGAGACTGAAATGAAGTACGACACGTTGATTCGCCAGGCGCTGATCATTGATGGCAGCAACACCCCCGGCTACCTCGCCGATGTGGGGCTGCGTGCGGGGCGCATCGCGGCGATTGGTGACCTGTCGGCAGCGACGGCCGAGCATGAGGTCGATGCCAACGGCCGTGTGTTGGCACCGGGTTTTATCGACGTGCACACCCACGATGACACGGTGGTAATCCGCCAGCCGCAGATGCTGCCCAAGCTGAGCCAGGGCGTGACCACGGTGATTGTCGGTAACTGCGGTATCAGCGCCTCGCCGGTGAGCTTGCGCAGTGATCCGCCGGACCCGATGAACTTGCTCGGCAAGCGTGAGGCGTTTGTTTATCCGCGTTTCAGCGACTATCGGGCAGCAGTCGAAAACGCCCATCCGGCGGTCAACGTCGCCGCACTGATCGGCCATACGGCGCTGCGCAGCAACCACATGGACGACCTGCACCGCACGGCCACGCCGGATGAAATCGCCGCCATGCGCGTGCAGCTGCAAGAGAGCCTCGAAGCCGGCGCCCTCGGGTTATCCACAGGGCTGGCCTACGCCAGCGCCTTCAATGCCGAGACCGATGAGGTGCTGCAACTCACTGAAGAACTGACGGCGTTTGGTGCGGTGTACACCACCCATTTGCGCAGTGAATTCGAACCGGTGCTGGAGGCCATGGACGAAGCGTTCCTGATCGGCCGGCACGCCAAGGTGCCGGTGATCATTTCCCACCTAAAGTGTGCCGGCGCGGGTAACTGGGGGCGTAGTCCACAGCTGTTGGCGGCGTTGGAATCGGCGGCGAAAACCCACCCGGTGGGGTGTGATTGTTATCCCTATGCGGCCAGTTCCTCGACCCTGGATCTCAAGCAGGTCACCGATGCGTTTCGTATCACCATCACCTGGTCAACACCGCACCCTGAACTGGGCGGGTGCGATTTGCAGGACATCGCCGCCGAGTGGGACGTTTCGCTGATGGACGCGGCGCGTCGCCTGCAACCGGCGGGGGCGGTGTACTACGGGATGGATGAGGCGGATGTGCGACGTATCCTCGCGCATCCGCTGTCGATGGTGGGGTCGGACGGGTTGCCGGAAGACCCGTTTCCCCATCCGCGCTTGTGGGGCGCGTTTCCACGGGTGTTGGGGCATTTCAGCCGGGATGTGGGGTTGTTCCCGCTGCACACGGCGGTGCACAAGATGACCGGGTTGTCGGCGGCGCGCTTCGGCTTGGCCGAGCGGGGTGAGATTCGCCAAGGGCATTGGGCTGACCTGGTGTTATTCGACCCGCTGCGTGTGCGTGACGTGGCCGACTTCAAGGCGCCGCAGCTTGCGGCAGAAGGGATTGATGGGGTGTGGGTCAACGGCGTGTTGAGCTACAGCGACGGGCAGGCCAATGGCCAACGGCCGGGTCGGTTCCTGGCGCGTAGCGGGGATTTGCGTAAGGGGTTTTCGTCTCTATAGTGGTCGCTTTTCATACACGGAGCGGTCGCCATGCACTTAGGAAAAGTCACCCCCATTTTGCGGATTTTCGATGAGGCCAAGGCGCTGGAGTTTTACGTCGATTTCCTGGGGTTCAAGGTGGACTGGCAGCATCGCTTCGAGGCGAATTTCCCGTTGTACTTGCAGGTGTCGTTGGGTGAGTGCGTGCTGCATTTGTCCGAGCATCACGGCGACGCATCGCCGGGGGCGGCGGTGCGAATTCAGGCGCAAGGGGTGGACGGTTACCAGCAGCAGTTGGCGGGCAAGGATTACCGTTATGCCAAGCCTGAGGTTGAAGAGACGCCTTGGGGCTCGCGGGAGATGAGCATCAAGGACCCGTTTGGGAATCGGCTGGTGTTTGTTGAGGAAGGTGAAGGGTAAATCGCGGGCAATAAAAAACCGCCTTAGTAGGGCGGTTTTTTTGCAATCCCAGTTAGTGGCTGGGCTTGCGATCTCACTGGAAGCGATGACCTGTAGTGGGATACTAATTCCGGTTATCGCATTTCGCAAGGCTTGACGACCATCGGTTTATATCTTTGCCTGCATCATTTTTTTACTGAAAGTTGACGGCAAAAATTTGCAATAAATCAGCTGGTCTGTGCCGCCGTTTTATCGTTCTCTGTCACACCTTCGTTCAGGATGTTGGTTAGTATTCCCCTCGTTCAAAGTATGTCGTTTTGCAGGTGGCTGGGTATGCGCGCGGAATTATGGACCGAACGCCACGGGCTAGTAATCCGTGCCGGATTCATGCGGGAGGAACCAAAGCCTGGCCACCTCACTGGAAGCGATGACCTGCTTCCGAAGGCTCACGTGTTCCGGTAAGTGCGCTGGAGGTAAGGCCCAACTCACGGAGGGCCGAGTATGTCTAAGTTTGCCTGTGGCGAGGGAGCTTGCTCCCGCTGGAGTGAGAAGCGCTCCCAATATTGTTGGGGCCGCTGCGCGACCCAGCGGGAGCAAGCTCCCTCGCCACAATGATGTTGCTTACACCCGGAAGTGGCTGACCATCTGCTGCAACTGGCTGCCCAAACGCGCCAATTCAACACTCGATTTGGCCGTCTCATCACTCGCCGTCGCCGTCTGCTCCGACACATCCCGCACATTCACGATACTGCGGCTGATCTCTTCAGCCACGGCACTCTGCTGCTCGGCGGCGGCGGCGATCTGCTGGTTCATCGACTGGATATTCGACACCGTGCGGGTGATATTTTCCAGGGACACGCCAGCCTTGCGCGTCAGTTCGACACTGCTGTCGGTCAGGCTGCGGCTGTTGTTCATCACCGTGGCCACTTGCTGGGTGCCGTTCTGCAGACCGGCGACCAGGCCTTCGATTTCTTCGGTGGATTTTTGTGTGCGCTGGGCCAGGCCACGCACTTCGTCGGCGACCACGGCAAAGCCGCGACCGGCTTCACCGGCACGTGCGGCTTCGATCGCCGCGTTGAGCGCCAACAGGTTGGTCTGCTCGGCCACGGCCTTGATCACGTCCATCACGCTGCCGATCTTGTTGCTCTCTTGTTGCAGGTGCGCCATAGCGTCGGTGGAGCGTGCCACTTCGGCGGCCAGGCGTTCGATCTGGGCGATGGCTTCGGCCACCACCTTGTCGCCTTCGCGGGCTTGGCCGTCGGCGTCGGACGCGGCTTGGGAGGCCTGTTCGGCGTTGCGCGCGACTTCCTGCACGGTGGCGGTCATCTCGTGCATGGCGGTGGCGACTTGATCGGTTTCGATCTTCTGGCTGTTCACGCCGGCGCTGGTCTGCTCGGTCACGGCTGACAATTCTTCGGCGGCGCTGGCGATTTGCGTCACGCCGTCACGGATACCGCTGATCAGCTCGCGCAGGGTCGTGCCCATGCGCTGGATGCCTTGTTGCAGCACGCCCAGTTCATCACGGCGGGTGACCTGGATGTTGTGGCTCAAATCGCCGGAAGCGATGCGCTCGACCACTGCCATGGTTTCCTGCAACGGGCGGGTGATCTGGCGGGTGATGACCAGCGCGGCAATGATGCCCACCAGCAGGGCCAGCAAGGTGCTGACCAATTGCAGGCTGCGGGCCTGGGCGCTTTCGGCGTCGCGGCGGTCCAGTTGGATATCGTAGAGCTTGTCGCTGATGGTGACGATATCAGCGCCTTGGGTGGTCATTTCGGCACGGGCGCTGACGATGTTGGCGTTGGCGGCCTTGTAGCTTTGTACCGCGGTGCGGTAGGCGCCGAGAGCGGTCTCCAGCGAGGCCAGTGCGGTTTGTTGGTCGGCGCCAAAGACAGCGCTGAGTTTTTTCAAACCGCCAATGGCTTTTTCGATTTGGGCGGCGGCACGGGCTTCGGTGTCGACGTTGACGTTATTGGTGTAGCCGCGCACTTCGTAGCGGGCCAGTTGGAAATCTTCCTTGGCCTGGGTCACGGCTTGGAACTGAGTGAAACGCTCCGGGCTGTCGGCCATCTGCTGCACGCTGGTGTCCAGGGCATTGATCTGCGCGTTGGCGATGTCGGCCTTGTCACCCATGACCTGGCGGGCGGCGTTACCGTTACGGTAGGCCTCGCGCATTTTATTCAACGACTGCTGGTAGGCGGTGATGACGGCTTTCTGGTCGTTGAGCAGCTTGAGGTTTTCCGGGCTCTTGAAGCTGTCCAGCAATTTCTGTTGCTGGGCGGCGAAGGCATCCAGGTTGGTCTGTACGTTCTGGGCCACGGCTTCGTCGCCGTTGGCCAGCATGTATTGCAGGCGCACGATGCGCAGCTTGGTCAGCGAGGCGTTGAGCTGGGTGATATCGCTCATCCAGTTGCTGCGGTCAATCAGACCGCTCAGGCTGGTCCAGCCGGTGAGGGCCAGGATCGAGGTGAGGACCAGCACCAGGCCGAAGCCCAGGCCCAGTTTGAGGTTGACGCTAATGTTGCCGAACCAGCTATTCATCGAATGCTCCGCAAAGGTGATATCTGTTTGCTGGAAGGTATTGTTGTTTGAGCCAGCCAAAGTATGTAGGTGGGTATCGGCGGCGAGACGTGAATCTGAAATAGCTTTTTGCGCCGTTGGCCCAAACACGCACGCTGCCCGATGAACGGGCAGGATGCCTGGGGCTTTATCAGGTCACTTGTCTGAGCCCCATCCCGGTGGGAGGACGTCCTCTAAGGACCTCGACCAGTTGGGACAGGTAATAGAAGCGCAGGGGCTTGAGTGCCTCCCAGCGCTCAATGAAAAACTGGCCTTTTTCGTCGATTTGTATGGGCGTGGTGAGGATTTCATTGCTGCGCGAAAAGTGCACCAGGTTGACCTCATTCGCACTTGGGCGCTCGATGAAAAACTGCCCAGGCTCCGTAAGCCTGGAGCGATCAGGCCGCGGCACGGGGCGCGGGATGGAGACTTCGGCAACGGCTTTTTCGATCCTGAAGTCGCAATGCAAGGCCACGCCGCGGCCTTCGTCAATCGCCTGCCAGCCGCCACTGTGCAGCGGTCTTGCCAGTTCTGGAGCAGTGTCGCGGACGTGCAGACTGACAGCATCCTGCAACTGGGCGAGGCCCGGTACACCCAAATACATATCGGTATGGCTGCTGCCTACGAAGGCGACCCATTTGTGCGGGCCCTCGGCGAGTTGGTCAGCCTTGATGACTTCATTGGCGAAGTAGCTGAACATTTCGGTGCGTGCCTCCAGGCGATTGATCCCTTTGACGTGGTAGCTGGCTGTGCAGTCCAGCGCACGTATGCGAAGCCCGTGTTTGTTGGCGGCCTTGATGATGTTGGTGAAGGTGTTTGGGCCGCTGTAACGTGGCATCTGGCCGCTGTCCAGGCTAGTCAGATAGTGCTCAAGGGTGGACGGCATCTTCAGGGTCCGTTGATACGTGCCTAAGGCCTCCTGATGCAAATCAGTGAGCAGGTGCTCTATATAAAGGGTTTTGACCCCCTGCTTTTTCAGTTGCTTCATCGAGTCGATCAACAGCCGTTTGCTTGACTGTGCGATGTGCGCTTCACCGATCACCAGGCCGAGTTTCTGTTCATACAACCTTTCAAAAAATACTGCTTCACTGTTTGCCGTGGCCAGGTTCGCCACAGGGTTGCGGGGCGGTATGGAAAAGTCACTGAAAAAAGTCTTCGCCTTAGCCAGCAGCCGCCGGCGGGTTTGGTCGAAGGTGTTTTGCGCAGCGGCGTGCTGCGGGTTGCCGTGGTTGTAGTTTGTGTCGAGACCATAGCGGCCTTGTCTGATCAGATCGATATCGCGTCGAATAGCCTGGGGCAAATCGAACTCCGCGTAATGCGTTGCTGCGGTCGGCGGGCTCGCTGATGTGCCGGGGATATGCGACGTTGGGCGGGGGCTTGGCATCGATAAGACGTAGTCGCCTCGCGATTGCGTGCTGGTGGTGGCGTCAGGCCTGATGCCCAGGGGTTGACCGGGCTGGACCCCTTCAACGCGCAGAGCAGGAGCATTGTGCAGGTCCGCAAGGCCAGCGGCCTGTTCATCGGTGCCCAGGCGCGATGAGTCCACCAATGCCAGCCAGCCTTCACCTGGGTTGTTTTTAAGGTTTTGCTCAATGGTCGAGTAGGAATAGAAGTTGCGCAACTTGCTGCTGCGCGGGATAAACCGCGGGCCATCGCCCAAGGCCAATACGTGTTCCATATGGTACGACGCGGAACCGTCAAGGCCGTCGATGGCGATGTTCAGTCGCTGGGTTTCCAGCAGCAGTTTGCGATAGGTGAACGGTGCATCTGCTGAGAACCCCAGGGCTTCATCCACCTGTGCCAGATGCCGTTCAATCTGCTTCAACGCGTGGGCCTTGTTACCCCCCAGCTGGTTGTTGAGGACTTTCAACTTGCGATGGAACAGGTCGCGGGGCAAGTTCTCGATATACACGCGCTGGAGTCCTTGTTCGACCAGGCCGGGCAGTTGCTCGATCAACAGCTGCTTGCTGGCAATGGCGTTGTCGGCGGCGCCGATAATCAAGCGTTTGTCACGACTGAACAGGGCCTTGAGGATGTCGCTGTGCGCCGCATCGGGCGCGAGTGCGGGCAGCGGGGCTTTCGGTGGCGGGGTGGGCAGCGTCTGGAAGAAGGCGTTGGTGCGTTGGGTCAATAATTCGACTTGTTTGAAATAAGCCGTGCGCAGGGGCGCGGCTTCGATGAACGCATTTTTTTGGGCGGCGTCACCAAAGCCAGGCTCCATACTTTGCAGCCTCTGCTTGAACTCCGGGTCGAGCAGGGCGCGGAATGTCTTGGCCTCGTTAGGTGTTACGTCAAAGGCTTCCAGTGGGCTGCTCTCGTCGGCCAACAGTTTTTCATATCTCTTACGCCCGCCGCCGGCGACGTTGAAGCGCGTCCACTGCCCGTCGATATTGCGGCTGACCAATCGTGCGGTTGAGTGCAGTTGCCCGGTAAGCGGGTCATGGCGGTACAGCAAATAGCGGCCCAGGTTGTCCGCTTGTTGCGGTGCCCACAGTGATCGCCCTTCGAACATCACCGGCTGCATCCCTTCGGGCGTAAGCGCGTCCAACTGCCTGATCAAGACGTTGTCCGAAGCTTGTGGGCCTGAGCGCATCACCGGGCGCAGAGACTTGAAGGCACCTTTCAGGGCTGGGCGCGCATCAAACAACAGTGCGCCACCGAAGTTGGCCAGGAAGCCAATGTAATGTTCCAGGGCGCTACCCTTGTCGTTTTGGTGATAGGCATTCAGGGCGAGCATGGCGTCCTTGAATGCCAGCAACCCGCCAAGGGTCAGGCTGAGCACGGGGAATGGCATCGTCGCCACGGCGGTCACCCACTCGATGCAGGTCCAGAGGATGCCAGTAATCATCTGTGTGCGATTGATCGTGGTGGCCTGCACATCGTCGATCTTGCGCTGCAGGCTCATGTTGTAGAACTCATGGCGCAGATCGGTGAGTGGCGAGATGTGCTGGGTGCCGTCATGCCGCGCAGGGCTTGGGGTGGAGCGGTTGATATCGTGCGGCAAACCCTGGCTGGCGGTTTTCAGGAACAGCCCGACCCGTGCCACTGACGGCAACGGTACCCGCGCGCACCAGTAGGCAGGCATGCCCTCGATATGTTTCAACAGGTAATTGAACAGCCTGGCTTCGCGAAAGCCGATGCCGTCCGGCGAGTCAGGGGTATAGAGCAGCACGGGGTGATCGTCATGGCTGAACAGGTAGTTGCCGATCACCCAATCGCCGTCGATGGACAATCGGTGGACCTTGTAGCTGTTGCGGGTGTGGTTGTCGGTGTCGGACAGGCTGTCGATGGCGCGTTCAAGCCAAGTCAGATCAGTACTGGCGATATGCCCTTGCAGACGCGATTCCAGTGCGGCGGTTTTCATTTGCAGTTGCTGGATGGCCAGCACCGCGTTGCGCCGTTCGTTGTAGCCTGGGCTGTCGCTGTTCTGCAGGCGCCGACGCACCTCATCGATATAACGTTGGCCGATCCATACCCCGGTGACGGAGCGTGCGACGATTTGCGCGGTGAGTGAGCTCAGGTCTATGCCGGGCGGGCCGCGAAAGGTCGCGGAGGTTGAGAATTTTTCGTCGAGGAAACCGATACCGTCGGCATAGCCGTCTCGGTAAAGGGTGGTGTAGGACACCGGGGCCGGCGGTCGGCCGAGCAAGGGTTTGGGTGAGTAGGCAAACACGCTGTCCGGGTCGACATCGTTCTGCCCTCGGCCCAACAACTTGTTGAGGCTGAGCTTGGCTTGTTCATGCAGGTAGCTTTCGAACGTTGGGAAATTCGCCTCGGCATCGGGCCTGGCGTTGTAGGTACGCAACGCGCCCGCAGCGTTGTCCGCGAGGCTCACCAGGCGCATGCGATCGGCCGCCGAGGCGGCGCGATACCAGGGCGGTGAGCTGAATTGATAGTCATCGAGCTGCACTGCCAACCGATGCGCTGCCATCGCGTCCAGGCAGTCGGTGTGGCTGCAGGGTTTGCCGAAGGTCACCTCCAGATGTTCGGCGGCGTCGGGGTGCAATGTGATGCGCTGTAGGAAGTCGCGCATCTTCGTCTGAAAGCGCAGAGGGACTTGTTCCAGCAAGTAGTCAGTCATGGCGCGACCTTTGATCCGGGCCTTGCTGTCCGTCCAGCCGATGATATGGCTCTGGCATTCGCGCAGGCTGCTGAACGCAAAGAACTGTTGGCTGTGGGGTGCGTCGGGGGTGCACAGCAACAGCCGTTTGACCTGGCCGTCGGCGTCATCTTCGCGCAGAAGCCACAGGTCGTTGAGCTGCGCACCGTGTAGCAGCACGGTCTGGGCGCACAGCTGTGAGCGTGGGCGTTCCCGCAGGTCTTCGAACAGTTGGAAGTCCGCAGGGTTCAGGTGGCCTTGCAGCGTGGCGAGGTGGGCCATGGCGACTAGCCGTTGATCGAAAAAACTGCGCGCAGCCAGTTTGATGGGGGGGAGACCCAGGGCGGCTTGCAGGGTGTTGGCGAAGTCCAGGCGCGGTTGCAGGTCGTGCAGCAGGCTGAGCAGGTTTTGTACGGTGAGGTCGGCATGGGCGTCGCCGAGCGGCGCGCCGGCGTAGCTCAGGCTGCTGTGTTCGAGGAAGGCCGAGCCGGGCGTACTGTCCTCGGGGTGCAGGCCGCGCAGGGCCAGTTCCACCAGCGAACGCTTGTGCTCGTAGGTGCCAACCTGAAGCACCGTGCGGCGAGTCGTGATGCACAACTGGTCTGGGTCAAGGTCGTGGATGTCCAGCTCATCGGCGAGTTGCTCGGCCCATTGATGACGGGCCAGGGCTTGGGGGGTTGCGGCCGGGCCGAACAGTTCAATGAATGCCTGGCGCGCCTGGTTGTAGCCGCGCAAATGCTGGTCGAGTGCTTCGCGTTGGGCTTTGTTGGCGCTGCGGTACCAGTTGGGCAGGGTGTTGAACAGATCGCGCTCCAGCAAGCGTTGAGCGCGAAAGTCCAGGCGAAGGGTCAAGTCCGGCAGTGCGGCCTGGATGGCCTGGTCGAAGTGTTGCTTGAGCTTTTCGGCGTTGAGCTGGCCGTCTTCGGCCAGGCTCAGGGCGTGAGTGATGTCCTGCTCACGCTTGTCGAGCAGGGCTTGGTAAGCGTATTCGAAGAGGGGTTGGCCAGTGATGGGATATAGGGCCAAAGGCCAGATGCTGGCGACGTCGAGGTGCTGATACGCCACCGGCAAGTGGCGACTGAACTCTGCATACCCGGCCAGCTGGGCCATGATTTTTTGCAGGCCCTGGTCGAGGTCTTGCAGGGAGTCAAAGGCCTCCAGCCCGCGAGAAGGCGTGAACAATAGCACCGGGCCCACCGCGGCATTGCTGTCCAGGCTGTCAACGGCCGGGCTGGCGTGACGTGTCAGCACGAACGCGCCGGCGAACTCGACGGTGTGGTGCTGATAGTCAAAGGCCAAGGCGTACATGCCGGGCCGGAGCGTCGGCCCGCGAGAGCAGTCCTCAAGCATCAGTTGGTCCTTTGGGGACAGCAGCGCGTCGTTGACATTGAGTCGGGCCTCCAGCTCCAGCGCCCTGATGCCGGCAGGGGAGGTCATGTAGGTCCGACGGCTCTGGCCGTCGACGGTGCTGGTTTCGTCCAGGTGTTGCAGGCGTGTGTTCAGGTTGGTCTTCAGCTGCCCCCGCACGCTGGCGTTGGTCAGGTCCAGCCCTTGGTACAAAGCCTGCGCCTGGCTCGTATAGGTTTGGTTGACGCGCTTGAGGGTGGCGTTGAGGGTGTCCAGTGCCTGTCGCTCATCTGGCAATGGCGCTGGGCGCTGGCTATGGGGACGCAGCGTTGGGGCGATTTCCAGCAGATGGCTGTGGATCTGTTGCAGGGTGGGTGTGGCGTGAGGGTAGTTCGGCGTACTCATTGGCACGGCCCCAGTGTGATGAATGGAATCCTTAGCATGGGGAGTCGTGGCGGATGTCCGGCTGTAGATAGGTATGCCGGGGCGCTCATCAAGGCCGGGTGTTGTGTGCTAGTCTGCTGGCCCTTTTAGTTCTGGACGACAGGGAAAGCGCGGCCTTCGTGCGGCTTTTTGTGTGTCGTCCTACAGCGGAGCACCTTCATGTCCGAAGTTAATCTGTCCACCGACGAAACCCGCGTCAGCTACGGCATCGGCCGTCAACTGGGCGACCAACTGCGCGACAACCCGCCGCCTGGCGTGAGCCTGGACGCGATCCTGGCTGGCCTGACCGACGCTTTCGCCGGTAAGCCAAGCCGTGTTGACCAAGAGCAAATGGCTGCCAGCTTCAAGGTTATCCGTGAAATCATGCAAGCCGAAGCGGCTGCCAAGGCAGAAGCGGCTGCTGGCGAAGGCCTGGCTTTCCTGGCTGAAAACGCCAAGCGTGATGGCATCACCACCTTGGCTTCGGGCCTGCAATTTGAAGTGCTGACTGCCGGTGATGGCGCCAAGCCAACCCGTGAAGATCAAGTGCGCACTCACTACCACGGCACCCTGATCGACGGCACTGTGTTCGACAGCTCCTACGAGCGTGGCCAGCCTGCAGAATTCCCGGTTGGCGGCGTGATCGCTGGCTGGACCGAAGCCCTGCAACTGATGAATGCCGGCAGCAAATGGCGCCTGTACGTGCCGAGCGAACTGGCTTACGGCGCTCAAGGCGTTGGCAGCATCCCGCCGCACAGCGTTCTGGTGTTCGACGTCGAGCTGCTCGACGTTCTGTAAGACCTGCTTCCCCGCTGTATGTGGGAGCTGGGCTTGTGTGGGAGCGGGCTTGCTCGCGAAAGCGGAGTGTCAGTTACAAGTGAGTTGACTGACCCACCGCCTTCGCGAGCAAGCCCGCTCCACATAAAGCCCAGCCCCACAGGTTTTGCGTGGATGCTCATGGATGGAACTTGCCATGCAACTCCGTGGCCGGGCGCAACGCTCGGGCATAGCAGAACAGAAACAGATTGCGCACCACCTCCTTCAGTACTCCTGGTTCACTTGAACTCAAGCCATTCACGTCCAGGTCGCCCTGGTCTTGTAGCTCGTTGAGCGCTTCTTCTTCCAGCACCGCACAGACTTCCCCGGTTTCCCGATGCAGGATCCGCAGGTAAGGGTGTGGGCGGTCGAGCCAGGCATCTATCAAATAAGTCATGGTGGTTCTCCTTGATAAGTTTCAATGAGAATAATTCTTATTCGTAGAATAGCAAGTGCCTATTGGCGGTTTGTGGTTTTTTCTGTGTGGATATTGCGCGGGGTCAAACGGGAGGGCGAAACGCCATCCCGCGGCGGGCGCGGGATGGATGTAGCCTATTCAGACCTTGCGGACGAACTCGGACTTGAGTTTCATCGGGCCGATACCGTCGATCTTGCAATCGATATCGTGGTCGCCGTCGCACAGGCGGATGTTCTTGACCTTGGTGCCGACCTTGACCACCAGGGACGTGCCCTTGACCTTGAGGTCCTTGATCACGGTGATGGTGTCGCCGTCTTGCAGGACGTTGCCCACCGAGTCTTTCTTCACGGTTTCATCGCCGGCTGCTTCGGCTTCGCCATTGGCGGACCATTCGTGGGCGCATTCCGGGCAGATCAGCTGGGCGCCGTCTTCGTAGGTGTATTCGGAATTGCATTTCGGGCAGGGTGGCAACGTGCTCACTAAAGCTCCTTGAGAGTCAGGGATGGCTAAAAGTCGCACATTATATAGGGTTTTACGGGCGGGAGGGGCGGCTTGACTCGGTCTAATGTGGGAGCTGGCTTGCCTGCGATATCGGTAGTGAATTCACTAAAGCTATCGCAGGCAAGCCAGCTCCCACATAAATCAATGCTGAATCAGTGGGTACGGGCTACTGCAAACTCACTCAGCTCAACCAGGGCATCCCGGTATTCGCTGGCTGGAAGGGCTTCCAGGCATTTGATTGCACGAGCGACATAGTCACGCGCCAACTGCGCGGTGTAATCGAGGGAGCCTGAGGCTTCCACGGCTTCGCGGATGCTTTCCAGGTCTTCGATCCCGCCTTTCTGGATCGCCTTGCGCACCAGGGCAGCCTGTTCCGGCGTGCCTTCGCGCATGGTGTAGATCAGCGGCAAGGTCGGCTTGCCTTCGGCCAGGTCGTCACCGACGTTCTTGCCCAGGGTTTCGGCGTCGCCACGGTAGTCGAGCAGGTCGTCGACCAATTGGAACGCCACGCCCAGGTGGTCGCCAAAGGTGCGCAGGGCTTCGGCCTGTTCGGCGGTCGCGCCACACAGCGCGGCGGCGCTGTGGGTGGAGGCTTCGAAGAGCATCGCGGTCTTGCCGCGAATCACTTCCATGTAGGTTTCTTCGGTGGTGCTGGCGTCGCGCACCTTGGACAGCTGCAATACCTCGCCTTCGGCGATGATGCGCGTGGCCTGTGAAAGAATCTTCATCACCGGCATCGAGCCCAGCTCGACCATCATTTCGAACGAGCGCGAATACAGGAAGTCGCCGACCAATACGCTCGGGGCGTTGCCCCACATGGCGTTGGCGGTCTCGCGGCCACGGCGCATGCCGGACATGTCGACCACGTCGTCATGCAGCAGGGTGGCGGTGTGCAGGAATTCGATGGTAGCAGCCAACAGGCGCAGGTCATCGCCTTCGCGGCCCAGGGCCTTGCCACACAGCAACACTAATAAAGGACGCAGACGTTTGCCGCCGGCCGACGTAATGTAGTCGCCAATTTTGGAGACCAGCGGCACTTTAGAAGTCAGCTGCTTCTTGATGATGCCATCGACGGCGCTAAAATCGTCCGCGACCGCGCGGTAGAAGGCTTGGGGTTGCATCAGCGACAGTCGCTCCAGAAGGGTTGCGCGGCATGCTAGGACCCTCACCCCCGGGTGTCAAGGCGCGATGGGCGGCCACTTGCAACAGCCATTTACCTTGCGTACAATCGCGCACCCTGAACTTCCTGGGCAGCACCTGCCTTACGCAATTGCATTCGGGACGTCCATCCCATGCAGCCATGCCAGCCAATACCTCTTCTTATAAAGAGCTGGGTGAGCAGGATTATCGGAGAAATACCATGTCGTACGCAGTAATTGTTACTGGTGGCAAGCAATACAAGGTCGCCCCAGGTGAATACCTGAAGATCGAAAAACTGGAAATCGCTACCGGCGAATCCGTTACTTTTGATCGCGTTCTGTTGGTCGCCAATGGCGATGACGTGAACATCGGCGCTCCAGTTGTTGCTGGCGCTACCGTTGTGGCTGAAGTGATCTCCCAAGGTCGTCACGATAAAGTCCGCATCATCAAGTTCCGTCGTCGTAAGCACCACATGAAGCGTATGGGCCACCGCCAGTGGTACACCGAGATCAAAATCACCGGTATTCAGGCTTAATTTCAGCCTAATTCCTCACTAGGAGAATTGACTCATGGCACACAAAAAAGCTGGTGGTAGTACCCGTAACGGTCGCGATTCAGAAGCCAAACGCCTTGGCGTCAAGATGTATGGCGGCCAGAAAATCATTCCGGGCAACATCATCGTGCGTCAGCGCGGCACCCAATTCCACGCCGGTTACGGTGTAGGCATGGGTAAAGATCACACCCTCTTCGCGAAAATCGAAGGCGTGATCAAGTTTGAAGTAAAAGGCGCGTTCAACCGCCGTTACGTGAGCGTTGTCGCAGCTTAATTGCGAGATCGCTGGAAAAGCCCTGTCTTGCGACGGGGCTTTTTCGTTTGTGGAGTGAGTCTCTTGCAAAGCTGTTTGTAATGGGCTCAAGCGCTGGATATGCGGTCGCTGATTGAGGTCGCTGCGCTCATTTTTGCAAGAGTCTTATGTCTTGGTTTCTTAAGCTCGTCCGTGCGGCGAGAGGCGTTTTGTTATGAAGTTCGTTGATGAAGTTTCCATCCGAGTAAAAGCAGGCGACGGCGGTAACGGTTGCATGAGTTTCCGTCGCGAAAAGTTCATCGAAAACGGTGGCCCAAACGGCGGTGACGGCGGTGACGGCGGTTCCATCTACATGATGGCCGACGAAAACCTCAACACCCTGGTCGACTACCGTTACACCCGGCACTTCGATGCCGAGCGTGGCTCCAACGGCGGCAGCACCGACTGCACCGGTAAAAAAGGCGAAGACCTGGTACTGCGTGTACCGGTCGGCACCACCATCATCGACTCGGCCACCCAGGAAGTGATTGGCGACCTGACCAAGGCCGGCCAGAAACTGATGGTTGTGCAGGGCGGCTGGCACGGTCTGGGTAACACCCGATTCAAGTCCAGTACCAACCGTGCGCCACGCCAGACCACGCCAGGCAAGCCGGGCGAGCAGCGTGACCTCAAGCTGGAAATGAAAGTACTGGCTGACGTTGGCCTGCTGGGCTTGCCAAACGCCGGTAAAAGTACCTTCATCCGCTCTGTCTCGGCCGCCAAGCCGAAAGTTGCCGACTACCCGTTCACCACCCTGGTGCCAAACCTGGGCGTGGTCAGCGTTGACCGCTGGAAAAGTTTCGTGGTCGCCGACATTCCCGGCCTGATCGAAGGTGCTTCCGACGGCGCCGGCCTGGGCATTCGCTTCCTCAAGCACTTGTCCCGCACCCGTTTGCTGCTGCACCTCGTGGACATGGCGCCGCTGGATGACACCAGCGCACCGGACGCCGCCGAAGTGATCGTCAGCGAGCTGACCAAGTTCAGCCCGGCCCTGGCCGAGCGTGATCGCTGGTTGGTCCTGAACAAGTGCGACCAGATCCTCGAAGAAGAGCACGAAGAGCGCGTCAAGGAAATCGTCGATCGCCTGGAATGGGAAGGTCCGGTCTACGTGATCTCCGCCATCGCCAAAGAAGGCACCGAGCGCCTGACCCGCGACATCATGCGCTACCTCGAAGACCGCGCCGACCGCCTGGCGGCCGACCCTGTGTTCAAGGCTGAGCTGGCCGAACTCGATCAGCAGATCGAAGACGAAGCTCGCGCCCAGTTGCAGGCCCTGGATGACCAGCGCGCCCTGCGCCGTAGCGGCGTGAAGTCGGTCCATGACATCGGCGACGACGATTGGGACGAAGAAGACGTGGATGATGAAGACGGTCCGGAAATCATTTACGTGCGCGACTGATCCGTTGCGATAAACTTGAACGCCGCTCCTTATAGAGCGGCGTTTTAGTATCCGGGTTTAACGTTATGGGCCGCGCTGGGTCGCGCAGCCCTCAATCTAAGGTTGAAGATGATGCGGAGCAAAGTGACAGGTGCGCAGCGCTGGGTCGTAAAGATCGGAAGTGCGTTGCTGACGGCGGATGGCAAGGGGCTGGATCGTGCAGCCATGAGCGTCTGGGTCGAGCAGATGGTGGCCTTGCATGAGGCTGGCGTCGAGTTGGTGTTGGTGTCGTCCGGGGCCGTTGCCGCCGGGATGAGCCGCCTCGGCTGGACCGCGCGACCCAGCGCGATGCACGAACTGCAAGCCGCCGCCGCCATCGGCCAGATGGGCCTGGTGCAAGCCTGGGAATCCAGCTTTGCCGAGCACGGCCGCCACACGGCGCAGATTCTGCTGACCCACGACGACCTGTCCGACCGTAAGCGCTACCTCAACGCCCGCAGCACGTTGCGCGCGCTGGTGGAGCTGAAAGTCATCCCGGTGATCAATGAAAACGACACCGTGGTCACCGACGAAATCCGCTTCGGCGACAACGACACCCTGGCCGCCCTGGTGGCCAACCTGGTGGAAGCTGACCTGTTGGTGATCCTCACCGACCGCGACGGCATGTTCGACGCCGACCCGCGCAACAACCCCGACGCTCAGCTTATCTACGAAGCGCGTGCCGATGACCCGGCACTGGACGCCGTGGCCGGCAGCGTCGGCGGTGCCCTGGGCCGTGGTGGCATGCAGACCAAGCTGCGCGCTGCGCGCCTGGCCGCACGTTCCGGCGCCCACACCATCATCGTCGGCGGGCGCATCGAGCGCGTGCTGGACCGGCTCAAGGCCGGCGAGCGCATCGGCACGCTGTTGTCGCCGGAACGCGGCATGCTGGCGGCGCGCAAGCAGTGGCTGGCGGGGCACCTGCAAACCCGTGGCACCCTGGTGCTGGACGAGGGTGCTGTATCGGCGTTGTCCCAAGGCAACAAGAGCTTGCTGCCGGTGGGCGTCAAGTTGGTGCAAGGCAGCTTCCGCCGTGGCGAGATGGTGGTGTGTGTCGCGCCCGACGGTCGTGAGATCGCCCGTGGCCTGGCCAACTACAGCGCCTTGGAAGCGCAGAAAATCATTGGGCAGTCGTCTGACGCGATTGTGAGTCTGTTGGGTTATATGGCGGAACCGGAACTGGTGCACCGCGACAACCTGATCCTGGTTTAAACGTAAGGAATACACGATGCGCGTGATGAAGGGATTGCTCGGCCTGCTGTTGGCCATGCCGCTGCTGGCCTCGGCCGAAGAAATCGGCCAGGTGTCGACCGTGTTCAAATTCGTCGGCCCCAACGACCGGATCGTCGTCGAAGCCTTTGACGACCCCAAGGTCGACGGCGTGACTTGCTACCTGTCGCGCGCCAAGACCGGCGGCGTCAAAGGCGGCCTGGGCCTGGCCGAAGACCGCGCCGAAGCCTCGATCGCCTGCCGTCAGGTCGGCCCGATCCGCTTCAAGGGCGAGCTCAAGGATGGCGACGAAGTGTTCAAGGAACGCACCTCGCTGGTATTCAAGACCATGCAGGTGGTGCGCTTCCTCGACAAGAAGCGCAACACCCTGGTTTACCTGGTGTACAGCGACCGCCTGATCGAAGGCAGCCCGCAGAACGCCGTGACCGCGATTCCGATTTTGCCGTGGCCGACCGCTCAGTAGTCCACAGGCGGGTTTTGTAATCGGCGTCTATGATTGCAGGCTTGCGGGTTGTAATCTCGACGAGCCGCTTTGCTAAGAACATGGGATATCTGGAGTTCGTCATGAGTGCTTTCCACGACCTGAAACTCAAAGCTTTGGACGGACAAGAGCTGCCACTGGCGCCCTTCAAGGGCCAGGTGGTGCTGGTGGTCAACGTGGCCTCCAAGTGTGGCTTGACCCCGCAATACGCGGCGCTGGAAAACCTCTACCAGCAATACAAGGACCAGGGCTTCACCGTACTTGGCCTGCCGTGCAATCAGTTTGCGGGCCAGGAGCCGGGCAGCGAAGAGGAAATCCGCGAGTTCTGCAGCCTCAACTACGGCGTGACGTTCCCGTTGGGCAGCAAGCTCGACGTCAACGGGCCGGATCGTCACCAGCTGTACCGGCTGCTGGCGGGCGAGGGCGCCGAGTTTCCAGGGGATATCACCTGGAACTTCGAAAAATTCCTGCTGGGCAAGGATGGGCGCGTGCTGGCGCGCTTCTCTCCACGCACGGCACCGGACGATCCCACGATTGTCCAGGCCATCGAAAAAGCCTTGAGTTAACTCGGCCCGACCTGTGGCGAGGGAGCTTGCTCCCGCTGGAGTGCGCAGCGCTCCCAAGATTTTGGGGCCGCTACGCAGCCCAGCGGGAGCAAGCTCCCTCGCCACAGGTAAGCGTCCACCCTCGCTTTTACCCTTTAATCACTCAGATCAATAGTGCTGTTCAGCCCTGCATGCGCCCCATATTATCCACGTCATAAACCCGCCTTACGTGGAGTACACCCATGCCTGTCCAAGCCCTGTTCAAACCCTTCCAGCTCGGTGCTCTGCAACTGTCCACCCGTGTGGTCATGGCGCCGATGACCCGATCGTTCTCGCCCGGCGGCGTGCCCAATTCCAAAGTCATCGAGTACTACCGCCGCCGCGCCGCCGCCGGGGTGGGCCTGATCATCACCGAAGGCACCGTGGTCGGCCATCAGGCCTCCAATGGCTACCCCAACGTCCCGCATTTCTACGGTGAAGCGGCTTTGGCCGGCTGGAAGAAAGTGGTCGACGCCGTGCACGCCGAAGGCGGCAAGATCGTCCCGCAACTGTGGCACGTAGGCAGCGTGCGCCGCATCGGCACCGAGCCGGACGCCAGTGTGCCGGCCTACGGCCCGATGGAGAAACTCAAGGACGGTAACGTAGTCGTCCACGGCATGACTCACCAAGACATCAAGGACGTGATCAACGCCTTCGCCCAGGCCGCCAAGGATGCCAAAGGCATCGGCATGGACGGCGTAGAGATCCACGGTGCCCATGGCTACCTGGTGGACCAGTTCTTCTGGGAAGGCAGCAACCAGCGCACCGACGAATACGGTGGCAGCCTGGCCAACCGCTCGCGTTTTGCCATCGAGCTGATCCAGGCCACCCGCGCCGCCGTAGGCCCGGGCTTCCCGATCATTTTCCGTTTCTCCCAGTGGAAACAGCAGGACTACACCGCACGCCTGGTGCAAACCCCCGAGGCGCTGGGTGAGTTCCTCAAGCCGCTGTCTGACGCCGGCGTAGATATTTTCCACTGCTCCACCCGCCGTTTCTGGGAGCCGGAATTCGAAGGTTCCGACCTCAACCTGGCCGGTTGGACGCGCCAGCTCACTGGCAAGCCGACCATCACCGTGGGCAGCGTCGGCCTGGATGGCGAGTTCCTGCAGTTTATGGTCAACACCGACAAGGTCGCGCAACCGGCCAGCCTGGAAAAACTGCTGGAACGTCTGAACAACGACGAGTTCGACCTGGTCGCCGTGGGCCGTGCCCTGCTGGTTGACCCGGATTGGGCGGTGAAGGTGCGTGAAGGTCGCGAGAGCGACATCCTGCCATTCAGTCGTGAGGCGCTGACGACCCTGGTGTAAGCGGCGACAGGGCGGGCACCGGGTGCCCGTCCTCGCACACCCCACGCAGCTGGCGTTCAAACTGCTCGATGATCGCCGGCCAGCCCTGGCGGCTGGCGTGTTGGCGGGCATTCAGGCGCGCCCTGCGTAAATTTTCTTGTTCCTCCAGCAGCCAGTTGGCCGCATCGCAAAACGCCTCCTCATCGCCCGGCATCGCCGACACGCCGTTATAGCCATGGCGAATATGCTGGGTCGCGGCCGCCTGGTCATACGCCACCACACCCAACCCCGAGGCCATGGCTTCCAGCACCACATTGCCGAAGGTTTCGGTGAGGCTGGGAAACAGGAACAGATCGCCCGATGCATAGTGCCGCGCCAGTTCTTCGCCGCGCTGGGTGCCGCAGAACGCGGCGTCGGGCAGGTCACGTTCCAGCATCGCGCGTTGCGGCCCATCGCCGACGATGATCAATTTCAGTCGACGCTGTGGATAAGTGCTGCGCAGGGAGTCGAAGCAGCGCTTGAGCACGCCGAGGTTCTTTTCCTGGGCCAGACGCCCTACATGCAGCACGGCAATATCATCATTGCCCAAGCCCCAGCTCTCACGCAGTGCGTTATCGCGTTTGGCCGGGTGGAATAACTGGCTGTCCACCCCACGCGACAGCATCCCCAAACGCTCGAAGTGCCGGCGTTCCAACTCCAGGCGTTGGCTGGCACTCGGCACCAGGGTCAAGGTCGAGCGGTTGTGAAACCAGCGCAGGTAGTGAGTGACCATTCGGCTCAGCATGCTCAAGCCGTATTGGTTGGAGTATTGCTGGAAGTTGGTGTGAAAGCCGCTGACTACGCTGATGCCCAGGCGCCGTGCCGCGCGCAAGGCGGATAGGCCCAACGGCCCTTCCGTGGCGATGTACAGCACGTCCGGGCGTTGGCGGGTCCAACGGCGCAGCAGCTTGTGCATCGACGACTGGCCCCACTGCAAGCCCGGATAGCCGGGCAATGGCCAGCCACGGCACAAGAGCAATTCGTCATCGCTGGTGCGGCTCTGGTCGCTGCCCTGGCGCGGGCGCACCAGTTCGACTTGATGGCCGCGCGCGCGCAAACCGTCGCACAGGCGGCCAAGGGTATTGGCCACCCCGTTGATTTCAGGCGGGAAGGTTTCGGTAATCAGGGTGATGTGAAGCGAGGCTGTCGTCATGACCCACAGTGTCGCCGTGGGCCGTGTCGTCATTGTGTCATTGGGATGATGGATTTATGACTTGGCCATCGCTTCGGCACCTTGCTCGCGCACCCAGAACAACGTGGCTCCGGCCACCGCCGCCGGCATCATCAGCAGGTTGACCACCGGCACCAGCAGCACCAGGTAGACAATCCCGCCAAAGCTCATGCTCTGCCAGCGCTTCTGGCGCAGCCAGGCGAGCATTTCGTTCCAGCCCAGCTTGTGGTTATCCGCCGGGTAGTCGATGTACTGGATCGCCATCATCCACACGCCGAACAGCAGCCACAGCGGCGCGGCGATCAGGTTGACCACCGGAATGAACGACAGGATAAACAGGCCGATGGCCCGTGGCAGGAAGTAGCCCAGCTTGCGCATTTCCCGCGCCAAGGTGCGTGGCACCATCGCGATCAGTTCGCTCCAGCTGAACGCCGGAAAGTCATCGGTGCCGCGCACCACCACTTCGACTTTCTCCGAGAGGAAACCGTTGAACGGTGCGGCGATGATATTGGCCAGCATGGTGAAGGTGAAAAACACCATCAGCACCACCAACACGACAAACAGCGGCCATAGCAGGTAGTTGAGGAAGCTCAGCCAGCTTGGCAGCGTCGGCATCAAGTGATCGACCCACAGGCTGAACTGATGGCCGGCGAAATAGATCAAGCCGACGAACAGCACCAGATTGATCGCCAGCGGCAGCAAGACAAACAGGCGCAAGCTAGGGCTGAGCACCAGTTTGAGGCCTTCACGCAGGTATTGCGGGCCGGAAAGAGCGGGGGCGGGCATGGACAACTCCGAGCAAGGGGACGAACGCGCCGACCTTACCGGCTTTGTAACCTGGGCGAAAGCGGCGACATCAGCGGTAACAAACGCGTCGATCAACCGGCTCGACTGCATAGAGACCGCCTATGAGCTGGATTGTTATTCCGTATTTCCTTAATCTTGCCCCCCTCTATACGCTGCACCCATTATTTTTCAGGACGTGCGAGTTCAAGCCTTCCCCAAGTGCTTCGCGGTCCTTTTTTATTCCAGCCGCCTTGTTGTCCGGGTGGTCGATAGGAGTGAGTCATGTCTGATACCCGTCATTCGCGAGTGATTATTCTCGGTTCCGGCCCTGCCGGTTACAGCGCTGCCGTCTACGCTGCCCGGGCCAACCTCAAGCCGCTGCTGATCACCGGCATGCAGGCGGGCGGTCAGTTGACCACCACCACCGAAGTCGATAACTGGCCAGGCGACGTGCACGGCCTGACCGGCCCGGTGCTGATGGAGCGCATGAAAGAACACGCCGAGCGCTTTGAAACCGAGATCGTCTTTGACCACATCAATAAAGTCGATTTCTCGAAAAAGCCTTACAGCCTGACCGGCGACAGCGGCGTGTACACCTGTGACGCGCTGATCATCGCCACCGGCGCCAGCGCCCGTTACCTGGGCCTGCCGTCGGAAGAAGCGTTCATGGGCAAGGGCGTTTCCGCCTGCGCGACCTGCGACGGTTTCTTCTACCGCAACAAACCGGTCGCCGTGGTCGGTGGCGGCAACACCGCCGTGGAAGAAGCACTGTACCTGGCCAACATCGCCAGCACCGTGACCCTGGTTCACCGCCGCGAGACCTTCCGCGCCGAGAAGATCCTGATCGACAAGCTCCACGCCCGTGTGGCTGAAGGCAAGATCATTCTCAAGCTCAATGCCACCCTGGACGAAGTCCTGGGCGACAACATGGGTGTGACCGGTGCCCGCCTGAAAAACAACGACGGCAGCTTCGACGAGCTGAAAGTCGACGGCGTGTTCATCGCCATTGGCCACACGCCGAACACGTCGCTGTTCGAAGGCCAACTGGAATTGAAAGACGGTTATCTGATCGTGCAGGGCGGCCGTGAAGGCAACGCCACTGCCACCAGCGTTGAAGGCATCTTCGCGGCCGGTGACGTGGCAGACCACGTGTACCGCCAGGCCATCACCTCGGCCGGCGCGGGTTGCATGGCTGCACTGGATGCTGAGCGTTACCTCGACGACTGAGGCGCGCTGCAAAAATAAAAAACCGGCCGAGAGGCCGGTTTTTTTATGCACACGATTTAACTAACACCGACGGACCCATGTGGGAGCTGGCTTGCCTGCGATAGCGGTGTATCAGCCACCACCGCCATCGCGGGCAAGCCCGGCTCCCACCTTGACCGTGTACCGCTGTTGAATCAGCGGCGGGTCAGCGGCTGTGCGGTGAACGTGACACCGGCCAAGCCATGGGCGATCAATGCACGGATGTTGCCATGGTCACTGCCCTCAGGCGTGGCCACCACCGAACGGTAATGCTCGCCAAACGCCAGCAGCGCCTCTTGGTCACTCAAGCCTTCCAGCACAGCCAGGCCCAGGGTCTTGCACGAACCCTCGTTCTGCCCGGCGGCGTTTTCCACGTTGCCATTGGTGAAGGCTTGCGGCTGGTAGTCGTAACCTGCGGCAACAAAGGCCAAGGTGTCGGCAAATACGTGTTCGCCGCTGTTCAGGCTGTTGCGCAGGGTGTTCAGGTCAGTCATGGGTTTTTCCTTTGGCGAACGCCGCCTGTTGGTCGGCGCTGGCTTCTTTCTGGTATTGGGCTTTCCACTCGGCGTACGGCATGCCGTACACCACTTCACGGGCGTCATCGAGGCTCAGCTCGATCTGGCGCTCATCGGCCTCGGCCTTGTACCACTTGGACAAGCAGTTACGGCAGAAGCCGGAGAGGTTCATCAGGTCGATGTTCTGCACATCCTTGCGGCTGTCCAGGTGGGCCACCAGCCGGCGGAAGGCGGCGGCTTCGAGTTCGAGGCGTTGTTGGTCGGTCATAGTGGTCTCTTCGAGACAGCTTGTAGCGGGTAAGCTGCAAGCAGCAAGTTGGAATGAGGTAGGCCTTTAGCTTGCAGCTTGTAGCTAGCGGCTTGCAGCTAACGTTATCGACACCGACTCGGCAAAGCGCAGCGCATGGGGCTTGTCCACTTCGACTTCGGCGTACAGCACCGACTCATTGCTCATCACCAGGTCCAGCAGCTCCTGGGTCAGACGTTCCAGCAGGGCAAAGCGGTTGCCTTCGACGTGGGCAATGATGGCCTTGGTGATGGTGCGGTAGTTCAGCGCGTGGTCGATGTCATTGTCGCGCACCGCCTCTTGGGCGGCATACAGGATGGTCAGGTTGATCAGCACATCCTGCTTGTTGAGGATCTCGTCCTCGTTGATGCCGATGTAGGTGCGCAGGCACAGGTCCTTGACCCGGATGCGCGCCATGCCTGGTTGAAGTTGTGGCATTGCTACTTGCTCCGTCCGATCAGTTGCAGGAACTCCATGCGCGTGGTGTTCGACTCGCGGAACGCGCCGAGCATCACCGAGGTGTTCATGGTTGAATTCTGTTTCTCCACGCCGCGCATCATCATGCACATGTGCTTGGCTTCGATCACCACCGCCACGCCGGCGGCCTGGGTCACTTGCTGGATGGCATCGGCGATTTGCCGCGTGAGGTTTTCCTGGATCTGCAGGCGGCGTGCGTACATGTCGACAATACGCGCCAGCTTCGACAGGCCGAGCACCTTGCCGGTCGGAATATAGGCCACGTGGGCCTTGCCGATAAAGGGCAGCAGGTGGTGTTCGCACAGCGAGTACAGCTCGATGTCCTTGAGGATCACCATCTCGTCGTTGTCGGAGGTAAACAGCGCGCCGTTGACGATGTCATCCAGGTTCTGTTCGTAGCCGTGGCACAGGTACTGCATCGCCTTGGCCGCGCGCTTGGGGGTATCGAGCAAACCTTCACGCTCCGGGTCTTCGCCCAGGCTCTTGAGGATCTCGCGGTAGTGTTGGGGCAGGGACAAGGTCATACAACATCCTCACAAACGGCTTACTTGATATGCCGCCCGCCGTTGACGGTCAGGGTGGTACCGGTGACATAGGGGTTGTCCAGCAGGTAACGCACGCTCTGGTAGATCACCTCGGGCCCGGGTTCGATGCCCAGTGCCGACTTGGCCAGCACCTTGGCTCGGTAGGCCGCGTCGTCGCCGTCGTTGAACATCACCATCGCCGGGGCGATGCCGTTGACCTTGATCAGCGGCGCGAACTGCGCGGCGAACGACAGCGTGAGGCTGTCGAGGCCGGCCTTGGTGGCGCAATAGGCGATGTGCTGGCGACTGCCCTTGCGCACCACGTCATCGCTGATATGCACGATGTCAGCCGGCGTCGAGTGTTGCAGCAAAGGTGAACAATGCAGGTTGATCAGGTAGGGCGCAAGCATGTGCACGCTGAACATGTCGGTAAAGGCGCGGCTTTCGTCGCCGGGTGTTTCCGCGACCCAGGCCGAGGCGTTGTGGATGATCGCGCGCAGGCTTTGGGTGTGGCAGTTCAGTTCGGCGATAAATGCCATGACGCCGGCTTCGCTGGAGAAGTCGGCAAACACACCGATCGCCCCGCGCTCGCGCAGGGCCTGCACGCCAGGGCGTTCGCTGCGGTAGCTGAAAATCACCGAATGGCCGTCGTCGAGCAAACGCTGGGCGCAATGCAGGCCGACACGCTGGCCGGCGCCGGTGATCAGGATCGGGGCATGTGTTGCAGTCATGGGGGGCTCGATTCGCTGGCAGGCTCAAATCATACCAGCGCTGCGGCCCCCTGTACTCACGCGGCGGCTTCGCTGGCCTTGCGCGGTGCGGGCACGGGATGCAGCCAGTTGGCCAGCAGGTGGGTCGACAGCGGAATGAACAGGTAAACCATCAGTGGCGTCAGGGCCAGGGTGCTGACCAGCACGCGCGGGACCAACTCCAGATCAGCGAGCAACGGGCCCAATACAAAGTTGAAGATCAACGACACGGGGAAAAATGCCAACCAGATCGCCACGGCCTGTTTCCAGCGGGGTGGCCGTGCGCCGACGGCGCCGAACCAGCCATCAATGCCACTCACACGATGCTCCGATGGGTCGGCGAACAGCTCGCTGCCACGGCCCAGCCAGGCACTGCGGGATGCGGAAAATTCCCAGGCATGCAGGGTTTTTTCGTCGGCGAAACGGAAGATGATTTGGAATTCGTCATCATTGGGCGGCGGCGCAAGCACGCCTGAGCCCAGGTAACCGGGAAAGTCCGTGGCCAATTGCTCGCCTTCGCGCAGCCAGGCCATCAACTCTTCGTAGCGACCCTTGGCCACGCGGCGCGCAACCATCAGGGTGACGGGTGAGGTAGACATTGTGTATCTCCAAATATACGGGTGCGCTGGGCCGGGTAGGCGGCGCACGAACATAGCGGCGGGGTAGTGCCGCTATGTAAAAACAGGCAAGGATTATTCCTGTTTTGCAGAAATACGCCAGTGGCATTGGTCTGAAGCTTGAGGCGCTTGAAAAAGACAGGTCGAAAAGCGTTAAATGATTGCCCCGATCACCGTTGGTTTTTTGGTCTCAAATGCCCGTGATTACTGCTCCGCTTGATAGCAATTTGCATCTAGATACGCCTGGTTCAGACGAACTGTTTCCGATTCGTGAAGTGTCGAGATTGACAGGCATAAACCCCGTCACCCTGCGTGCCTGGGAGCGCCGTTATGGCCTGATCCAGCCCACGCGCACCGAAAGCGGGCACCGCCTCTACTCCAAGGCCGATATTGAGACGGTCAATCGCATCCTCGACTGGATCGAGCGCGGCGTGGCCGTGAGCAAGGTCGGCAAGCTCCTCGCGCGTGACGAGCAGCAAGCGCAAGCCGTGCGTGCTGAGCGTGACTTGGCCGCAGAGGTCGAGTGGCCGCAGTGGCAGGCGCGGTTGATGCAGGCGGTCAGTGCGTTCGATGATCGCCAGCTGGAGCATGTGTACGGGCAGATTTTTGCGACCTACCCCCTCAGCGTGGCGTTCCAGGACATCCTGATGCCCCTCTGGCAGGATCTGCTGCGCCATCAGGGCCGCTTTGGCCAGGCCAGTGAATGGTTGTTCTTCGATGCCTTCCTGCGGGTGCAGGCCTTGCAGCGCTTGCAGGTAGCCTGTGCGTCGTCGGCGCCACGGGTGCTGCTGGCCGCCCTGCCCGGCGAGTGTCGTAAATTGGAGTTGCTGGTGGCCGCGCTGTTGATCAGTCGCGACGACCTGGTGGTGAAGGTGCTCGCGATGGGCCAGCCGGTGGATGAGTTGATGCTGGTGTGTGAAAAAACCCGTCCCCAGGCCTTGATCGTGTATTCCAACCACTCACACGGCCACGACCTGCCCAGCCGCCTGAACCGCTTGGCGATGACCCTGGATTGCCCACTGTTTCTGGCAGGAGCGGCGTCGGACCTGGCCGAGAACGACCTGGCCGGTTCTTCCGTGGGATGCCTGGGCAATGAAGGGCGCTTGATGCAACGCCGCCTGCAGCAGTTTCTCAGCGGCCAACTGGATACCTGAGATCAGGCATGCACATGCGGGTGGACCAGGCGATGTTGGTGCAGGATGAATTGGCGCAGGCGCTCGATCTCATCCGCATCGCTCTGGTTCAGGCGGTAGGCGAACAAGCCGCGCGCGGTTTCCCGCTCCAGCGTGCCGCGCAGGGCAATGCGTTCGTAACCGGAAGGGCTGAACCACAGGGCAAAGGTCTTGGGCGGTTTGACCCGGCCACGGATTTCCACCAGCACGCCCTTGAATGACACTTCGTGTACCCACAGCGCGCCAGGCGTGCCCTTGATGTTCTCCAGTGCCACCGGCGCTTCAAGCGCCAGGCGCCATGGGCGGATCATCGGCCCGTCTTCGAAAATGCTCGGCACCCCCAGACGCAAATGCACAGCATGAAACTCATCCTCCACCAGGTGCAGCGGGAAGGTCAGTTGCTGGTTATCGAACTGCGCCTGGATCGTGACGTGGTCGTGAGCGGCCAGCCGGGTGAGCAAATCACGGATCTGCGCCCCACCGTTGACGGTCAGGCTCGACGATGCATCCCGCAGGTTGAGCTGGGGGTTGTGCTGCATGTTCTGAATGAAGTCCAGCTCATCCTGGGTCAGAAGCGCGTCGCGGTGCATTGATCGTGCTCAATGAAAGGGGTGTTAAAGTGCCATTATCCTCTCTAATGACCCCATTTTCTAAACTTTGTTAGATCCGCTCGTCGCTTGGAGAGCGGCCAACTGGGCCTTGACCTCGGCCAGTTCGCTTTCCAGTTGGGCCACGCGCTGCTGGGCCTTGACCTGAAGGGTGACGTCTTTTTGCACGCCGACAAAATACGTTTGCTTGTCAGCCTCGTTGTACACCGTCGAAAGCGACAGTTCGTTGAAGAAATGGGTACCGTCCTTGCGGTAGTTGCGCAGGATTTCCCGGCAGGCACCACCACTGTCCAAAGCCTCACGAATAGCCATCAGCCCCGGTTGATCGCGGTCACCCGACTGTAGAAAGCGGCAATCCTGATACAGGATGTCATCCAGGGTGTAGCCGGTCAGCCGTTCGAATGCCGGGTTGACGTAGATCAGCGGCTTGTCCTTGCCCTCTCGCTCGGCGACGACGATGCCGTCGTTGGAGGCGTTGACGACCAGTTGCAGCAGTTTGGCGTTAATCATTGAGCGGTCCATGGCTTGTTTTGGGCGATTGGAGTGTATGGCAAGGTTTGAATGTTGCACGCAGCGCACTGAAATATTTGCGCCAGCTGCTAATATCCCACGCTTTCACTCAACTACAGGATCAGATTGATGAAAGTCGCCATCCTTTCCGGCTCGGTCTACGGCACCGCTGAAGAAGTCGCCCGCCACGCCGCCGGTATCCTCAACGCCGCCGGTTTTGAAGCCTGGCACAATCCACGCGCCACCCTGGCAGACGTGCAAGCCTTCGCTCCCGACGCGTTCCTGGCGGTGACTTCGACCACCGGCATGGGTGAATTGCCCGACAACCTGCAACCGCTGTATTCGAGCATCCGCGACCAACTGCCCGCCGCCTGGCGCGGCCTGCCAGGCGCGGTGATCGGCCTGGGCGACGCTAGCTACGGTGACACCTTCTGCGGCGGCGGCGAGCAACTGCGTGAGCTGTTCGGCGAGTTGGGCGTTCGCGAAGTGCTGCCGATGCTGCGCCTGGACGCCAGCGAAAGCGTGACCCCGGAAGCCGACGCCGAGCCGTGGCTGGCGGAACTGGTCACTGCACTGCGCGGTTGACCGGGTATTCACGCAACAACGCCAGCCAGGCCTGGGCGGCTCGCGACAGATAAGCGCCGTCGCGCCAGATAAAGGCAATGTCCCAGCGCAGGAAGTCTGGCGCCTTGAGCGTCAGGCGCACCACGCCCGGGCGCACCAACCCACGGGCGACCACGCTGGGCAGCAGCACCACGCCCTGGCCGGCGGCGACCAGCGCGACGAGAAAGTCCGCCTGGCCGCTGCGGCCAATTTCCTTCGGCGTAAAGCCCACCTGCTGACACGCCTGCATCAGCCGATCGTTCAGCACAAAACTGCGCTGGTACATCAGGAACGGCGTGTCCGCCAATTCTTCCAGGCGCACCTGGGCGTTTTCCGCCAGCGGATGGTCCATCGGCAGCAAGGCGTCCAGCGGCTCATCGCAGAACGCTTGCCAGGCAAAGGCCGGATCGCTGGGCATCAGGCTGCCGCCAACGTCCAGTTCACCGTTGAGAATCCCTTGTTCAATGGTGCGACTGCCGCCTTCGAGGAGCTGGATGGTGACGTTGGGGTAGCGCCTGCGGTACTCGGCAAACAGCCCGGCGAACAACGTATCACCGGCCAGCAGCGGCAGGCCCAGGCGCAATTCGCCACGAGCCAGTTGCTGCATGTCGTCCAGCTCGCTGAGCAACTCGGTTTGCAGGCGCAGCATCGCTTCGGCGCGTTGCAACACCACGGCGCCGGCGGCGGTCAGGCGGATATGTGAACCGGTACGCTCCAGCAGCGGTGTGCCGAGGCTCTGCTCCAGTTGCGCCACTTGTTTGCTCACGGCGGATTGGCTGATGTGCAAGGTTCTGCCGGCCTGGGTAAAACCACCGCGATGGATGACTTCGACAAAGCTGCGCAGCTGTTTGAATTCCATGGTCTTGATTCCAGTTTGGAATAGTTTGCAGTCTAACAATTCGCTGTGGGTATGAGGTCCGTCTCTTTAAAATGGGCGCCTGCGAGGAACCCAAGCCCATGAAACGTTTCACCCGTCTGTTGATTGAATTGGTCGTGCTGCTGGCCATCTATTTTCTTGGTTGCCAACTGGCTGTGTGGCTGGCCTGGCCGATTCCTGGCGGGGTGGTCGGGCTGGGCTTGCTGTTGGCGACCTTCGCCAGCGGCCTGATCAAGCCCGCCGCCCTGCAATTGGGCGCCGGTGTATTGATGGCGGAAATGCTGCTGTTCTTTATTCCGGCCTTGATGAGCCTGTTGGACTACGGCGGCCTGGTGCGTAATGACGGCTGGCGCATCCTGCTGGTGATCGGCCTGAGTACCTTGGCGGTGATGCTGGTGACCGCGTTTACCGTGGAATGGGTGTGCCGCTGGAAACTTCGCCATGAAGCTTGAACTGATGCCCCTGTTCTGGCTTGGCCTGACCCTGGGCGCGTATGTCTTCAGCCGCTGGCTGTACCGGCGCACCGGGCGCTACCTGTTGTCGCCGTTGATCCTCGTGCCGGTGCTGTTGCTGGCGGTGGCCGTGCCGATGAACACCGCCTATGCCGAATACGCCGCCGACACCCACTGGCTGATGCTGGTCCTCGGCCCGGTCACCGTGGCCTTCGCCGTGCCGATCTGGCAACAACGGCGTTTGCTCGCACGCCACTGGTCGGCATTGCTGCTGGGCATGCTGGCGGGCAGCATCGCGTCCATCGCCACCTCGTTTGGCCTGGCCAAGGCGCTGGCGCTGGACAGCGCGGTGACGATGTCGCTGGTGCCGCGTTCGATTACCACGCCGTTCGCCATGCCGGTGTCGTCCGACCTCGGCGGCGTGCCGGAACTGACCGCCGTGTTCGTGATGTTCACCGGCGTGTTCGGCGCCATGCTCGGTGGCGTGTTGCTCAAATGGCTGCCGTTGCGCACGCCGCTGGCCCGTGGCGCCCTGTTTGGCGTGGGTGCCCACGGCGCCGGGGTCAGCCGGGCGCGGGAAGTGGGCGGCGAAGAAGGCTCGGTCGCCGGCCTGGTGATGGTGTTGACGGGGCTGCTCAACCTGTTTGCCGCGCCTTTATTGGCGGCGCTTCTCTGACGCCGCGTACACGGATTTGAACTATTCTCAAGGCTGACTCGTTCGGTCATCAAGCTGGCTGCGAAGGCGACTCCCTTCCGTCATGAGGTCTGACTAGACTGGCCCATCACTCAAAAAAACAATAACAAAGTGCGCCAAGGAGGTCGTTGCCGTGAGCCTAGCCCCCGTTCTATCGCCACAGAATGTCCAAGATCAGGTCAGCGCTGCCGAATGGCAAGCCCGTGTCGACCTGGCAGCCTGCTATCGCCTGGTGGCGTTGCACGGCTGGGATGACCTGATCTTCACCCACATCTCGGCCAAGGTGCCGGGCACCGATGATTTCCTGATCAACCCGTATGGGCTGATGTTTCACGAGATCACCGCGTCGAGCCTGGTCAAGGTCGACCAAGCCGGCAACAAGTTGATGGACGGCCCCTACGAGATCAACCCGGCGGGCTACACCATCCACAGCGCCATCCATGAAGTGCGCCACGACGTCACCTGCGTGCTGCACACCCATACCGCCGCCGGTGTCGCGGTGGCGGCGCAGAAGCAGGGCGTGTTGCCGATCAGCCAGCAATCGATCTTCGTGCTGGCGAGCCTGGCCTATCACGCCTACGAAGGCGTGGCGCTGAACCACGAAGAAAAGGCGCGCTTGCAGGCCGACCTGGGCGACAACAATTTCCTCATGCTGCACAACCACGGCCTGCTGACCTGCGGCAGCACCATCGCCGATACGTTCTTGATGATGTTCACCTTCCAGCGTGCCTGCGACATCCAGGTGCTGGCGCAAAACGGCGGCGCCGAGTTGATCCCGATCGGCCCGCAGATTCTGGCCGGGGCCAAGGCAATGGTGGCGGCCGTGACCAAAAGTGCACAAGGAATGGGGGGCGCGCTGGCCTGGCCGGCGTTGCTGCGCAAGTTGGACAGCATCGATCCTGGGTATAAAACCTGATGCCACTCGCCGAGATCCCGCTGAGAGCCTGGCGCAAGCGCGGCCAGAGTTTCGTCTTCCGTGGCCGCACCCTCCGTTATTGGGTGGCGGGGCAGGGCGAACCGTTGCTGCTGATCCATGGTTTTCCCACGGCCAGTTGGGACTGGCATTACCTGTGGCAGCCCCTGGCCCAGCGCAACCTGGTGATTGCCTGCGACATGCTCGGCTTTGGCGACTCGGACAAACCCCTGGATCACGAGTACTGCCTGCTGGAGCAGGCCGATGTGCAACAGGCGCTGCTGGAGCACTTGAGTGTGGACCAGCCGGTGCATGTGCTGGCCCATGACTACGGCGACAGCGTCGCCCAGGAATTGCTCGCGCGGCATTACGACGGGCGCTTCCTGATGGCCAGCTGCGTGTTTCTCAACGGCGGCCTGTTCCCCGAAACCCATCGGCCTGCGCTGGTGCAGAAACTCTTGCTCAGCCCTCTTGGCTGGATGATCGGCCGCGCCTTTGGGCGCAATGCCTTGTCCGATAGCTTCCGCCAGATCTTCGGCCCGGATACCCGCCCCAGCGAAAGCGCACTGGATGATTTCTGGAGCCTGCTCAACTGCAACGATGGCACGCGGATCCTGCACAAGCTGATCGCCTATATCCCCCAGCGTCGCCGCATGCGTGATCGTTGGGTGGAGGCGATGCAGCGCCAGGACGTACCGCTGCGGGTGATTGACGGCGAGGCGGACCCGATTTCCGGTGCGCATATGGTGGAGCGTTATCGACAACTGGTGCCGGAGGCGGACGCAGTGCTGCTGACGAACATTGGCCACTACCCGCAGATTGAGGCGCCAGTGCAGGTGCTCAAGCACTACCTGGCGTTTCGCGAGCGGATCGCCGGGCCGATGCCCTACATGGCCTATTCCTGATCGCACACAATTCAACTGTGGGAGAGGTTTGTGTGGGAGCTGGCTTGCCTGCGATAGCATCACCGCGGTGTGACTGACACACCGAGGTGCTTGCATCGCAGGCAAGCCAGCTCCCACCAAAGCCTGTTCCACAGTGAGAGCAGTGCCGGCCCCTTAGCCATCATCCCCCAGCCTTATCGCGCACCATTCAGCCCTGGCTGACTTTATTGTGACCAAAGGCCCCGTGCCTGACACTCGACCCATTCCCATTATCGCCAGCGGAGTTCGGTATGAGTGAGTCAGTGCAGTTCCAGGATAAGGTCGTGATCGTCACCGGTGCCGGCGGCGGGTTGGGCCGGGCCCATGCGCTGTTGTTCGCCCAGCACGGGGCCAAAGTGCTGGTCAATGACTTGGGCGGTTCGACCCAGGGCGAAGGCGCCAATGCCTCGGCGGCCGACCGCGTGGTCGCCGAAATCCGCGCCGTTGGCGGTATTGCCGAAGCCAACCATGACTCTGTCACTGACGGTGACAAGATTGTGCAGCACGCGCTGGAAGTGTTCGGCCGCATCGACGTGGTGGTCAACAATGCCGGCATCCTGCGTGACAAGACCTTCCACAAAATGGACGACAGCGATTGGGACCTGGTTTACCGGGTGCATGTCGAAGGCGCCTACAAAGTCACCCGCGCCGCCTGGCCGCATATGCGTGAGCAAGGTTATGGCCGGGTGATCTTCACCGCCTCCACCTCGGGCATCTACGGCAACTTCGGCCAGTCCAACTACGGCATGGCCAAGCTCGGCCTGTATGGCCTGACCCGCACCCTGGCGCTGGAAGGGCGCAAGAACAACATCCTGGTCAACGCCATCGCCCCCACCGGCGGCACGCGCATGACCGAAGGCTTGATCCCGCCGCAGGTGTTCGAGCGCCTCAAGCCGGAGCTGGTCAGCCCGCTGGTGGTGTACCTGGGCAGCGCGGCGTGCGAGGAAACCGCTGGCCTGTTCGAAGTGGGCGGCGGCTGGATCGGCAAGACCCGCTGGGAGCGCAGTCTCGGCGTGGGGTTCGACCCGGAAGCCGGCTTCTCGCCCGATGACGTGGCCGCGCACTGGCAGCAGATCTGCGACTTTGAAGGCGCTGCCCATCCCAAGGACAATATCGAGGCCCTGAAGGAAATGATGGCCAACCTGCAGAAGTACAGCCTTTGATCGTTGCTTGAACAACAGTGAATCGTGCGGGGCGCCAGGGGCGCCCCGTTTTATTCCAGGCATAAAAAAGGCCGCTGCATAGGCAGCGGCCGAAGTAAGACGTTGGATCAAGGAGCAACAAATCCACGTCAGTGAACACCGGTAACAGATTGAAAACAGGCATCAATCCATCTGAGTCTGGCTGTTCTTCCGGTTGCGGAAGCGGGCAGTTCACCCTGAGAGCGCGCTAAGAATAGTCGGTTGTAACAAAATGAGTAATAGCGCTTCAGGACAAGGACTGTTACCGATATAGCAACAGTCGCCGGGCGCGCTATCCATTGGCCTGATAAGCCGCCATCCATTCGATCCATACCCCCGCGCAAACCCGCTGCCAGCACGGGCGCTCATCCTTTCGAGCGACAACACGAATCCCTCCTTGGTGCGCTTATCGCTCCTGATGCGCGGCAGTAGGGTGAGGCCTTCTGTCACTCACCGGGGAAGACGCATGACAAAAACAACAATGCGCGCCATCTTCACGCCTCAGGCGCTGGCCGCTGCGGTTGCACTGGGTTGCTGTGCGCAGGCGCAGGCTGTTTCATTCAACATTGGCGAGATCGAAGGGCAATTCGACTCCTCGCTGTCGGTCGGCGCGAGTTGGGGCATGCGCGATGCCGATAAAAAGCTGGTGGGCACCGTCAATGGCGGCACCGGGCAGGCGTCTACCGGGGATGACGGACGGCTGAACTTCAAGAAGGGCGAAACCTTCTCCAAGATCTTCAAGGGCCTGCACGACTTGGAGCTCAAGTACGGCGACAGCGGCATGTTTGTCCGCGGCAAGTACTGGTACGACTTCGAGCTGCAGGACGAAGACCGCGAATTCAAACAGATCAGCAACCACCACCGCGACGAAGGCGCGCGCTCATCCGGCTATCAACTGCTGGATGCCTTCGTCTATCACAACTATTCCATTGGCGACCAACCGGGCAACGTGCGCCTGGGCAAGCAGGTGGTCAGTTGGGGCGAGAGCACCTTTATCGGTAACTCCATCAACAGCATCAACCCCATCGACGTATCGGCTTTCCGCCGCCCCGGCGCGGAGATCAAGGAAGGGCTGATCCCGGTGAACATGCTGTTCGGCTCCCAGAGCCTGACCAACCAACTGACGGTGGAAGGCTTCTACCAGTTGAACTGGCAGAACACCGTGCTGGATAACTGCGGCACCTTCTTTGGTGGCGACGTCGCGGCCCATGGTTGCAACGGCAACTACACCGTGGGCAACCCGGCGATTGCGCCGTTGCAACCGGTGGCCGCTGCGTTCGGGCAGGGCTTTCAAGTGACGCGTGAAGGGGTGATTGTGCAGCGCGCCCGGGACCGCGAGGCCCGTGACGGCGGCCAGTTCGGCGCGGCCTTGCGTTGGCTGGGGGATGACACCGAGTACGGCCTGTACTTCATGAACTACCACAGCCGCACGCCGACCGTGGGCACCATCACCAACAACACCACGCTGGCCAGGCTCGGCGCTATCTCCGGCGCAGCCAACGGCATCGCGCCCGGCACCGGCTCCGGGCTGGTCCAGAGCCTGATGCTCGGCCGTGGCCAGTACTACCTCGACTACCCGGAAAACATCCGCCTGTTCGGCGCCAGTTTCTCCACCACCTTGCCCACCGGCACGGCATGGACCGGTGAAATCAGCTACCGCCCGAATGCCCCAGTGCAGCTCAACACCACCGACCTGACCCTGGCCCTGATCAACCCGGTTGCCGGCCAGGCGGCGTCGCCGATCCGCAGCAACTTCGGCGACGACAACAAAGGCTACCGCCGCAAGGAAATCACCCAGATTCAAAGCACCATGACCCAATTCTTCGACCAGGTGCTGGGCGCCGAACGCCTGACGTTGGTCGGTGAAGCGGCCTTCGTCCACGTCGCCGGGCTGGAAGACAAATCCAAGCTGCGTTACGGCCGTGACTCGGTCTACGGCGCCTACGGGTTCCAGGGTGACACCGACGGTTTTGTCACGGCCAACTCCTGGGGCTACCGCGCCCGGGCGATCCTCGACTACAACAACGCGATCTTCGGGGTGAACCTCAAGCCCAACCTGTCGTGGTCCCATGACGTCGCCGGCTACGGCCCCAACGGCCTGTTCAACAAGGGCGCCAAGGCCATCAGCGTCGGCGTGGATGCGGACTACCGCAGCACCTACACCGCCAGCCTGAGCTACACCGACTTTTTCGGCGGCGACTACAACACCCTCACCGACCGTGACTTCCTCGCCCTCAGCTTCGGCGTGAACTTCTGATCTGGCTAAAAGAAGGACAAGACTCCATGCGTAAGACACTTGCTGTATTGGCTCTGAGTTTGCTGGCGGCCCATGTCATGGCCGCCGTATCGCCCGAAGAAGCCGCCAAGCTCGGCACTAGCCTCACCCCGGTGGGCGCCGAAAAAGCCGGCAACGCCGACGGCTCGATCCCGGCCTGGACCGGTGGCATTCCTACAAATGCCGGCGCGGTGGACAGCAAAGGCTTCCTCGCAGACCCGTTCGCCAATGAAAAGCCCCTGTTCGTGATCACCGCTGCCACCGTCGACAAGTACAAGGACAAACTGTCCGAAGGCCAGGTGGCGATGTTCAAGCGCTACCCCGAGACCTACAAGATCCCGGTGTACACCACGCACCGCACGGTCAACCTGCCGGCGGATATCTATGAGTCGATCAAGCGCAGCGCGCTGAACGTCAAGCCGATCAACGACGGCAACGGTCTGGAGAATTTCACCGGCAACCGCTACTACGCCTTCCCGATTCCAAAAAATGGCGTGGAAGTGCTGTGGAACCACATCACCCGCTACCACGGCGGTAACCTGCGCCGCATCATCACCCAGGCCACACCGCAGACCAACGGCAGCTACACGCCGATCCGCTTCGAGGAAGAAGTGGCGGTGCCGCAACTGATCCCCGACATGGACCCGGCCAAGGCGGCCAACGTGCTGACCTTCTTCAAGCAATCGGTGACCGCGCCCGCGCGCCTGGCGGGTAACGTGCTGCTGGTGCACGAAACCCTCGACCAGGTGAAAGAACCGCGCCTGGCGTGGATCTACAACGCCGGCCAACGCCGCGTACGCCGTGCGCCGCAAGTGGCGTATGACGGGCCGGGCACTGCGTCCGACGGCCTGCGGACGTCCGACAACTTCGACATGTTCTCCGGCGCCCCCGACCGCTATGACTGGAAACTCGTGGGCAAGAAGGAGATGTACATCCCCTACAACAGCTACAAGCTCGATCAACCGACCCTCAAGTACGACGACATCATCAAGGCCGGCCATATCAACCAGGACCTGACCCGCTACGAACTGCACCGCGTGTGGGAAGTGGTCGGCACGGTCAAGCCGAGCGAGCGGCACATCTACGCCAAGCGCCACATGTACATCGACGAAGACAGCTGGCAAGTGGCGCTGGTGGATCACTACGACGGCCGTGGCCAACTGTGGCGAGTGGCGGAAGGGCATGCGCAGTTCTACTACAACCACCAGACCCCGGCGTACACCGTGGAAACCCTGTACGACATCATCGCCGGGCGCTACATCGCGCTGGGCATGAAGAACGAGGAGAAGAGCAGCTTTGTGTTTGGTTTCAATGCCAAGGCGGCGGACTACACCCCGGCGGCATTGAGGGCTGAAGGCGTGCGCTGATTCTTCAACTCTACAACCTGGTGGGAGCCGCTTTATGTGGGAGCTGGCTTGTGTGGGAGCTGGCTTGCCTGCGATGCAGACACCTCGGTATGTCATTCGGACCGAGGTGATGCTATCGCAGGCAAGCCAGCTCCCACATAAGCCAAAGCTCCCACACAAAGCAGCTCCCACATTTGCTTTTGTGCATGGCCGCCAATCACCCCGCTGAATACTTCTTCAACAACCCTTAGCCACAGGACTAGGGTACGCATCAGGTTGCATAACAATAAAAAAGCAGGATGCAGCAATGACCGCCATGACACGCTGCCTGGACCGTCCTGGATTCATGCCCCGGCTGTCCGCCCACCATCTGCTGCGCCCGCGCCTGGCCGCGCCGTTGTTGGCGGCGCAGGCCCGGGTCAAGTTGCTCTGCGCCCCCGGCGGCAGTGGCAAGAGCGCTTTGCTGGCCGAGTGCGCCTTGCAGGCGCCCAACGGTTGCCCGGTATATTGGTTGCCGCTCAATGGCATCACCCTCAGCCCGCTGGAGCTATGCCAGCGCCTGGCCCTGAATCTGGGCCTGCCGTTTACCGATGAAGCCACGCTGCTGCTCGACCTCGCTCGTTGGCAGGCCCCGGCGTGGTTGTTCCTGGATGATTTCAGCCGCCTGCCCGCGCCCGAGTTGGATGCGCTGCTCGACCGCCTGCTCACCGCCAGCAGCCCGGCATTGACCTGGTGGCTCGGCGCCCGGCGCCGGCCGATCTGCAACTGGCCGCGCTTGTTGCTCGACGATGAGTTGTTGGAGTGCAGCAGCAGCGAGTTGGCGTTCAACGGCGCAGAAATCCAGCTGCTGAGCCCCGGGCACAGCGTAGACAGTGTCATGCAGTTCAGCGCCGGGTGGTGCGCCGGTGTGCGCATCGCCTTGCTCGGCGACGGGCACCCGGACAAGACCCTGCTCGATTACCTGCAACACGAGCTGTTCAGCACCTTGCCGGCCGAACTCGCCGAGGCCTGGCGCGTGCTTGCCCATCTGCCGCGTTTCAACGCCGGCTTGTGCGAGCACCTGTTCGGCTTTGGCGACGGCGATCAGTACCTGCACGACTTGCAGGCCCTGGGTGCCTACATCCAGCCGTGGGAAGACGCCGCCGACTGGTTGCAAGTGTTCCCGCCGCTCGCGCACTTGCTGCGTGATGAGCCCTGGCCGGCCAAACGTTCCTGGCACCGGCGCGCGTGCCAGTGGTTCACCGCCGAACAGGACTGGCAAGCGGCGTTCGAGCAAGCGCTGCTGGCCGAAGAGTACGAGGTGGCGGTGAGCCTGTTGCAACACTTCAGCTTCGAGGACCTGTTTCGCCAGCAAAACGCCGTGTTGCTGTTGCGCCTGCATGAACAACATGGCGATGAATTGATGCTGGGTTCGGCGCAATTGGTCGGCTTGGTCACGGCGGCCTTGCTGTTTGCCGGGCGCTTCGACCAGGCTGCGCTGTGCATCGACCAATTGGCGCGTTTCGCGCCGCAACCCACGGCGGCGCAACAGGCCTATCTGCTGGGGCGCTGGCAGGCGCAGTGGGGCTGGTTGCTGCACCTGCGCGGCGATGCCGACGGCGCGCGCGGGCATTTCCTCGAAGCCCTGCAAGCCTTGCCCGACAGCGCCTGGACGTCGCGCCTGATGTGCTTGTCGGGGCTCACCCAACAAGCCTTGCTGCGCGGCGAGTTGGACGTGGCCCAGGCCCTGAGCCGCGAGGCGCTGTGCCTGGCCCGCGCCCACGGCTCGTTGGTGTTGGAAGCATTGCTGGAGTTGGACCACGCCCAGTTGCTGGAGCAGCGCGGCGCACCTTACCGCGCGCAAAGCCTGCTGGAAGGCGTGCAGGCGATGTTGCTCAAGCAGCGCCTCAAGGCCGGGCCGCTGGTGGGGCGTATCGCCTTGCGCCGTGGGCATCTGGCGTTGCGCCAAGGGCAGGACGTGCTGGCCGCCGAGTGTTTCGACGCCGGCTTGCCGATGTGTCTGCACAGCCAGGACAAACGCGTGCTCTACGGTTTTCTCGGCCTCGCGCTGCTGGCGGCCAATCGCGGTGATTACGCCCAGGCCTTTGTCCAACTGCGCGACGCCGAGCGGCTGATGCAGCAGCGGCTGGTGCCGGAGTCGGTGTATCGCGCGGTGTTGCTGTTGGTCAGCGGGCACTTCTGGTTGCAGCAGGGCCGTGCCGAGTTGACGGTGGAAGCGGTGCGCCGGGTGTTGCGCCACTTCCGAGGGCCGCAAGCCAAGCAGGCGCCGCCGGCGACGTTGGAGTTGATACCGCGTCTGGAATATCTGTTGGTGTTGGCCGAGGTGAAACTGGGCTGTGCCGATCAACCGTTGCAGCGCTTGAGCGCCTTGCTGGCGACTGTCCAACAGCGCGGCATGTTGTGCCTGGAAACCGAACTGCACCTGGTGCTGGGCGAGGTGGCTTGGCAACTCGGCGATGCAACTCAGGCGCGGCGTTCGTTGCAGGCCGGCTTGGAACTGGCGGCACGTTGCCAAGTGCAGCAGGCGATTCGCGAGCTGCGTCTGCGCTCGCCGGGGTTGTTGAGTGACGTGGGGCTTGAAGCGCCAGTGTCGCCCGCCGGCACGGCGGAAAACCCCCTGAGCCAGCGCGAACTGGAAGTGCTGCAATTGATCGCGCAGGGCAGCTCCAACCTGGAAATCGCCGACCGCCTGTTTATCTCCCTGCACACGGTCAAGACCCACGCGCGGCGCATCCACAGCAAGCTCGGCGTGGAGCGGCGCACGCAAGCGGTGGCCAAGGCGAAGACGCTGGGCTTGATGGTTTAGGCGCAGAACGCCTGGCGGTACTCGCCGGGCGTGGCGCCCATGGCTTGGCGGAAGCGGCTGGTGAAGTGGCTGGCGCTGGAGAAACCGCACATCAAGGCAATCTCGCCAAGGGGCAGCGAGCCGCCACGCAGCAGCGCCTGGGCGCGGGTCAAGCGGCGCGCCAGCAAGTATTGATGGGGCGGCAGGCCAAAACTTTGGCGGAACATCCGCGCAAAATGGTATTCCGACAGCGCACACAACCCGGCCAATTGGCCGAGGCTGATGGGGTCTTCGAGGTGCTGGTCGATGTAGTCCACCAACAACCGCCGCTGGTACGCCGCCAGCCCGCCTTTCAAGCGCAGCCCGTCCCGCGCACCGACCTGGCTGAGCAGGGTGTGGCTGAGCATTTCATGGGCCAGGCTGCTGGTCAGCAGGCGTTCGGCGGGTTCGTGCCAGTTGAGGGCGATCAACTGGTGGAAGCGCCGGGCTTGGCTGGCGTCCTCCAGGAACGTGCTTTCGCGCAGTTGCAGCGTGCGCGGTTCGCGGTCGAGCAAGGTGACGCAACCGAGGGCGAACTGCTCCGGGCTGAAATACACGTGGGCCAGGCGGATCTCGCCGTTGATCACCCAGGCCGACTGATGCTCGGCCGGCAGGATGCACAGTTTATCGGGGCCGCCCTTGGTGCCGGGCTGGTCGCGACGGAACGTGCCGGTGCCACCGCCGATGTAGCAGGACAAGGTGTGATGGCTCGGTGCCTGGTAATCCTGGGCGTCGTGATGGTTGCTCCACAAGGCCGCAGACAAACCGTCACCGAGCTCGGCGCAGGCTTCGAGGCGAGCGTTGGGCGAGCGGTTAAGGGCTTGGAAGACTTGCAGGGATTCCAGTTCGGGCATGGTGAGCACTCGTTGACGCCTTGCATCCTACTCCGCGGCGCTGGCGCTGTGATCCCGCCGGCCGACAAAAGCGCAAGAATCTGCAAGAGGCTTGCCCGGGTTGGGGGCGACACTGAGGCTCAATCGATGGAGCCCGCTATGAACCTTTCCCTGTATTTACTCACCGTGCTGATCTGGGGCACCACCTGGATTGCCCTCAAATGGCAGTTGGGCGTGGTGGCGATTCCGGTGTCCATCGTCTATCGCTTCGGCCTTGCCGCGCTGGTGCTGTTTGCGCTGTTGCTGCTCAGCCGCAAGTTGCAGGTGATGAACCGGCGTGGGCACTTGATCTGCCTGGCCCAGGGCTTGTGCCTGTTCTGCGTGAACTTCATGTGCTTTTTGACCGCCAGCCAGTGGATCCCCAGCGGCCTGGTGGCGGTGGTGTTTTCCACGGCGACCTTGTGGAACGCGCTGAACGCCCGGGTGTTTTTCGGCCAGCGGGTGGCGCGCAATGTGTTGATGGGCGGCGGTCTGGGTCTGGCCGGTTTGGGCTTTTTGTTCTGGCCGGAACTGGTCGGGCACACCGCCAGTCCGCAGACCTTGCTGGGCTTGGGGTTGGCGCTGCTGGGAACCATGTGTTTCTCGGCGGGCAATATGTTGTCCAGCCTGCAACAGAAAGCCGGGCTCAAGCCGCTGACCACCAACGCCTGGGGCATGGCCTATGGTTCGGCGATGTTGGCGACCTATTGCGCGGTGCGCGGGATTCCCTTCGAGATGGACTGGAGCGCGCGGTATATCGGCGCATTGTGGTACCTGGTGATTCCGGGCTCGGTGATCGGGTTTACTGCGTACCTGACTTTGGTCGGGCGCATGGGGCCGGAGCGTGCGGCGTATTGCACGGTGTTGTTCCCGGTGGTGGCGTTGAATGTGTCGGCGTTTGCCGAGGGCTACCAATGGACCGGGCCGGCGCTGGTAGGGTTGGTATTGGTGATGTTGGGGAATGTGTTGGTGTTCAGAAAGCCCAAGCCCGTTACCCCCATTCTCAAGGCGCAGCAAATCTAATGTGGGAGCTGGCTTGCCTGCGATGGCGGTGTGTCAGCCAGCACATGTGGCATTGATCCACCGCTATCGCAGGCAAGCCAGCTCCCACACAAACCAGCTCCCACATTTGACCGAGTTGGCCTGCCTATTTGAGGCCAAGGCGCTTGGCCATGCGCCCGAGGTTGGCGCGGTCGAGTCCGAGTTCGCGCGCCGCACTGGCCCAGTTGTGCTGGTGGCGCTCCAGGCAGGCGCTGATGATCTGGCGCTGATAGTGCTCGGTGGCCTGGCGCAGGTCGCCGGTGACGACGGGGATCTCGTCGGCCGGGGCTTCAATGGCGGGCGCGGTGACGTCGGGCAAGTCCAGGTCTTGGGCGCTGAGGCTGAGAATCTTCGGCCGCTCGCGACAGTTGCCCAGGGCTTTCAGCGCGCTGCGGCCGATCAAGTGTTCCAACTCGCGCACATTGCCCGGCCAGTTGTAGGCCAGCAGCGCCGCCTGCGCATCGCTGGTCAGGCGCAGGCTGCCCAGGCCCATGCGGGAGCGGTTCTGTTCGAGGAAGAAACCGGCCAGCAGCAACACATCCCGCCCGCGTTCGCACAGGGCCGGGACTTGCAGCGGGTACACGCTGAGGCGGTGGTAGAAGTCGGCGCGGTAGCGGCCATTGCGCACTTCTTCGGCGAGGTCGCGGTTGGTGGCAGCGATCAGGCGCACGTCCACGTGATGCTCCTTGTCCGAACCCAGGCGTTGCAACTGGCCGCTTTGCAGCACGCGCAGCAGCTTGGCCTGCACGGTCAGGGACAGTTCACCCACCTCATCCAGGAACAGCGTGCCGCCATTGGCCAATTCGAACTTACCGCGCCGCTCGTTCAGCGCTCCGGTAAAGGCGCCGCGCACATGGCCGAACAGCTCGCTTTCCACCAGGGTTTCCGGCAGGGCCGCGCAGTTGAGGCTGATCAGCGGTTTGTCCGCGCGGGGTGAGGCGGCGTGGATCGCCTGGGCGACCAACTCCTTGCCCACTCCGGTTTCGCCAGTGATCAGCACGGTAAGGTCGCTGCCGCCCACCAGCTTGATCTCCTCCACCAGGCGCTTGTGGGGTTTGCTCTGGCCGATCATTTCCTTGTGCTGCTGGCCGCTGGCCTCGCGGTAGATTTCGGCGCGCAGGGTCAGGCGCTCGATCCGTTCGGCGACGTTGACGGTGGCGGCGGCGAGGCTGGCGAAGGCTTGCAGGGCGTCCAGTTCGACCCGTTCGAAGCGCTCGGTGTCGAGGGCGTCGAGGGTCAGCAGGCCCCAGGGCTTGTCGTCGACAAACAGCGGGCAGCCCATGCAGTCGTGCACCTCCAACTGCCCATGCAGGCCGGCGACCAGGCCGTCGTAGGGGTCGGGCAATTCGCTGTCACTGTCAAAGCGCGTCGGCCCGGGGCTGCTCAACAGCACCTCAAAGCGTGGGTGCTCGCTGACTTTGAAACGCCGGCCAAGGGTGTCGGGGCTCAAACCGTCCACCGCCAGCGGCACCAGCCACTCACCGTCCAGGCGCAACAGCGCGGCGGCATCGCAGGGCAGCAGGGCGCGCATGGCTTGCAACAAGCGGCGATAGCGCTCGCCTTCAGGCAGTTCGCGGGACAGGTCGGCGACCAGGGGCAGCAGGGTGGTGAGCAGCGATTGCGCAGTCATAATGACTCCTTGTAGTCCTTATGACTATAAGGTGTAGGAAGTCATACTGACTACAATTTATTCAAGTCATTGAAATATAAGGGTTTATAAGTTGGCACGAATACTGAGTAAGTAAAGGCAATCAGTTAAAAGACCCAGGAGTCTGCCATGCTTAGTGCCCAAGACCGTGCCATCGTCAAATCCACTGTGCCCCTGCTGGAAAGCGGCGGCGAAGCGCTGATCACCCATTTCTACCGCATGATGCTGTCCGAGTACCCCGAAGTGCGCCCGCTGTTCAACCAGGCCCATCAGGCCAGCGGCGACCAGCCTCGCGCCTTGGCCAATGGCGTGCTGATGTATGCGCGGCATATCGATCAGCTGGATCAGTTGGGCGACTTGGTGGCGAAGATCATCAACAAGCACGTGGCCTTGCAGATCCTGCCGGAGCATTACCCGATCGTCGGCGCGTGCCTGCTGCGCGCCATTTCCGAAGTGCTGGGCAGCGAGATTGCCACCCCTGAAGTGATGAGTGCCTGGGGCGCGGCTTATGGCCAGTTGGCGGATATCCTGATCGGTGCCGAAGCAGCCATCTACGACGAGAAAGCCCAGGCCCCCGGGGGCTGGCGCGGTGCGCGGGCGTTCACGCTGGTCAAGCGCGTGGAGGAGAGTGCCGAGATCATTTCCTTCTACTTTGCGCCGGTGGATAACGGCCCGATCCTCGCGGCGGCGCCGGGTCAGTACATCGGCATGAAGCTGGTGCTGGATGGCGAGGAAGTGCGTCGCAACTATTCCCTGTCGGCCTTGAGCGATGCCGGGCAGTACCGCATCAGCGTCAAGCGCGAGGCGGGTGGGCGGGTGTCCAACTACCTGCATGATCAAGTGCCGGTCGGTGCGACCATCGACCTGTTCCCGCCGTCGGGGGAGTTCACCTTGACCGCTGGCGACAAACCGCTGGTGCTGATCAGCGGTGGGGTGGGCATCACGCCAACCTTGCCGATGCTTGAAGCGGCGCTGGCGAGCGGGCGGCCGGTGCACTTTATCCACTGTGCGCGTAACGGCGGGGTGCATGCGTTCCGCGATTGGGTGGATGCCTTGGCGGCCAAGCACCCGCAGCTGCAGCGCTTTTATTGCTATGCCGAGGACGATGGCGTGAGCCCGGCGGCGGATAAGGTTGGGCTGTTGAGCCAGGAACAATTGGCTGAGTGGTTGCCCGAACAGCGCGACATCGATGCCTACTTCCTCGGCCCTAAAGGCTTCATGGGCGCGATCAAGCGCCACCTCAAGGCGTTGGGTGTGCCAGAGAAGCAAAGCCGGTATGAATTTTTCGGTCCGGCTGCTGCCCTGGAATAAATACACCTATCTTGTGGCGAGGGAGCTTGCTCCCGCTGGAGTGCGAAGCACTCCCTAGATCTTGGGGCCGCTACGCAGCCCAGCGGGAGCAAGCTCCCTCGCCACAGTCCTACTACAACATTTCCCCAGATTAATCTCCTGTTAACCCCCCTCTGTTTAAACCATGGCCTGTGTGTAAACTTGCCGCCATTGGCAAACCCATAATCAGTCAAAGGGAAACGGGGATGAGTGACGAATTGCGTTTAGGCAGGGAGCGGCGCTTTCTGGTGTTGCTGGGCATCATCTGCCTGGCGCTGATCGGCGGTGCGCTTTATATGCAGGTGGTGCTGGGCGAGGCACCGTGCCCGCTGTGCATCCTGCAACGCTACGCGCTGCTGCTGATCGCGATCTTCGCCTTCATCGGCGCGGCGATGCGTCGTAAAGGGGCGGTCACCCTGTTCGAAGGCCTGGTGGTGCTCAGCGCCCTCGGCGGCGTGGCGGCAGCCGGCCATCATGTGTACACCCAGTTCTTCCCCCAGGTCAGTTGCGGCATTGATGTGCTGCAACCGATCGTCGACGACCTGCCCCTGGCCAAAGTGTTCCCCCTGGGCTTCCAGGTCGATGGTTTCTGCAGCACGCCGTATCCACCGGTGCTGGGCCTGTCCCTGGCGCAATGGGCGCTGGTGGCGTTTGTGCTGACCGTGATCCTGGTGCCCCTGGGCATTTACCGTAACCGTCAACGCCAGGCCTGAACCCATCGGCAAAACGCCCCGGTCTTCCTGAGGGAAGGCCGGGGCGTTTTTGTTTGTAGGGTTTTGTGAAGGGAGCGTGACGCCGGACAATTACGGGTGCGCGCAGCGTGCGACATGTTGTCACACGGAAGCTGCCGCAGGACGTTTCCCGCTCGCGGATTGCCCCATTAAATTTGCCTAAAACGCGCAATTTGTGCTGTCAGTTCGTGGTTTGGGCAGGGGTGTGCAGCTCACGCCGTCCGAGCCTTTGCGTGATGTCCGAATGCCTTGTTTTATGGGGACTTTGCTGCGTTTTGCATGCCCTTACAGAGCGTAAGGGCTGTGGTGGATTACGCAATAACACGGCAATTTTTGTGGTTTTTGTTGAGAATCGAACACGATAAGATCGCGAACCTTTGCGGTTTTGGTGAAGGATTGTTGCTGGAATCGATAAAAATTATTTCTTTATAAGACATGGTTTATACATCGCTAGCTAACTACAATCGCCCGCACTGAATGTCCGGTGCTGTTCAATATTTGAGCACTGGAGCGGTCGAGGGGCAGATGGATGGCTCTGTGCGACCCCAAGGTTCCGGCAGCCTTTCAACTATCCGCACCAAATGGAATTGGTCTGTAACAAGGCCTTTAACCACGAAATCGAATAAGAACTCACCGCAGGTCCGTGAAACGCGCCGTTATGGCGTGATGGGCAGGCTCTTATTCAATCGAAGAGAAATGCCAACCCTTGGCAGGGTGAAGTGTTGGCGATCAAAACCCAACTGCATTGCGCAAGCTGCTTTAGAGGTCGTGAGATGAGTAAAAACAGGTACCCCCGATTACTAGGCTTTTTGCCGCTGATTGGCATGCTGTTAATGCTGGGAGGCTGCAAGTGGACCTTGATGGACCCAAAAGGACAGATCGGTCTGGATCAACGAAACCTGATCATCACCGCTACCCTGCTGATGCTGCTGGTCGTGGTCCCTGTGATCATCATGACCTTCGCCTTCGCCTGGAAATACCGCGCGTCGAACACCAGCGCGACCTACGCGCCGAAGTGGTCGCACTCCACCAAGATTGAAATCGCGGTGTGGCTGGTTCCGGTCCTCATCATCATCGCCCTGGGTTACATCACCTATAAGTCGACCCACGAGCTGGACCCGTACCGTCCGCTGGTCTCCGACGTCAAGCCGATCAACATCGAAGTGGTCGCGCTGGACTGGAAGTGGCTGTTCATCTACCCGGACCTGGGTATCGCCACCGTCAACGAGATCCAGTTCCCGGAGAACACCCCGCTTAACTTCCGGATCACCTCCGACGCCGTGATGAACTCGTTCTTCATCCCAGCCCTGGGCGGTCAGATCTACGCGATGGCAGGCATGCAGACTCGCCTGCACCTGATCGCCAACGAAAAAGCTGTAATGGAAGGCATCTCCGCGAACTACAGCGGCGCTGGCTTCACCGGCATGAAATTCAAAGCGATCTCGACAAGCCAGGAAGATTTCAACGCCTGGGTAGCCGAAGTCAAGGCCGCACCTAAACAGCTTGATCAAGCTGAATACGACGCCCTGACCAAACCAAGCCAGAACAACCCAGTCGCCCTGTACTCCACGTATGAGCCGGACCTCTTTCAGAAAATCGTCGACAAGTACGAAGGTATGAAGCCAGGCAAGCCGGTCAAGCACGAGAAGAAAGAAGTGGCCGCGGTTGAAGGTTCTGACACGGGCTCGCATTCAACTGCTGGGGCAGAGGAGTAAACGATGTTTGGTAAATTAAGTTGGGATGCGATCCCGTTCCACGAGCCGATTGTGATGATTACCATCGCCATGATCGCGCTGGGTGGTCTGGGGCTGTTTGCGGCAATCACTTATTTCAAGAAGTGGACCTACCTGTGGACCGAGTGGCTGACTTCGGTCGACCACAAGAAAATCGGTGTCATGTACATCATCGTGGCCATGGTCATGCTGCTGCGCGGCTTTGCCGACGCCATCATGATGCGTACCCAGCTGGCCATGGCCACCGAGGGTTCGCCTGGCTACCTGCCACCTGAGCACTATGACCAGATCTTCACCGCCCACGGTGTGATCATGATCATCTTCATGGCGATGCCATTCTTCACCGGCCTGATGAACCTTGCAGTGCCGCTGCAGATCGGCGCGCGTGACGTTGCCTACCCGTTCCTGAACTCCCTGAGCTTCTGGCTGCTGGTTTCCGGCGTGGTGCTGATCAACGTATCCCTGGGCGTCGGCGAATTCGCCAAGACCGGTTGGGTTGCGTATCCGCCATTGTCGGGCCTGCAATACAGCCCTGGCGTGGGTGTGGACTACTACATCTGGGCCCTACAGTTATCAGGACTCGGGACGACGCTGACGGGGGTCAACTTCTTGGCCACCGTGCTGAAAATGCGCGCCCCTGGCATGAAACTGATGGACATGCCGATCTTCACCTGGACCTGCACCTGGGCCAACGTCCTGATCGTGGCTTCGTTCCCGATCCTGGCCGCTACCATGGCGCTGCTGTCGCTTGACCGTTACCTGGATTTCCACATTTTCACCAATGAACTTGGTGGCAATCCAATGATGTACGTGAACCTGTTCTGGGCATGGGGTCACCCTGAGGTGTACATCCTGATCCTGCCAGCGTTCGGTATCTTCTCCGAAGTGATCTCGACCTTTACCGGCAAGCGCCTGTTCGGTCACCACTCGATGGTTTACGCATCGGGCGCAATCTCTGTACTGGGCTTCATGGTTTGGCTGCACCACTTCTTCACCATGGGTTCGGGGGCCAGCGTCAACGCCTTCTTCGGCCTGGCGACGATGCTGATTTCCATCCCGACGGGGGTGAAGCTATTCAACTGGCTGTTCACCATCTACCACGGTCGTCTGCGTATGACGAGCCAGGTTCTGTGGACCCTGGGCTTCATGGTGACCTTCGCCATCGGCGGCATGACTGGCGTACTGCTGGCCATCCCGGGTGCTGACTTCGTCCTGCACAACAGCCTGTTCGTGATCGCGCACTTCCATAACGTGATCATCGGTGGTGCGGTATTCGGTTACATCGCTGGTTTCAGCTTCTACTTCCCGAAAGCGTTCGGCTTCAAGCTGCACGAAGGCTGGGGCAAGGCTGCATTCTGGTTCTGGATCTCGGGCTTCTTCGTCGCGTTCATGCCGCTCTATGCACTGGGCTTCATGGGCATGACCCGTCGTCTGAACGCCACTACCAACCCTGAGTGGGTGCCGTACCTGTACGTCGCCATGTTCGGTGCGGTGATGATCGCTGTGGGTATCGCCTGCCAGCTGATCCAGCTGTACGTGAGTATCCGTGACCGTAAGCAGAACGCTTGCGACTCCGGCGACCCATGGAATGGCCACACCCTGGAATGGTCGACCTCGTCGCCACCGCCGTTCTACAACTTCGCCGTGATCCCGACTGCGAACACCATTGATGCGTTCACCGAAGCCAAGGAAGACGGTACTGCGTACCAGAAGCCGGCCAAGTACGAACCGATCCACATGCCAAGCAACACCGCCACTGGCGTGGTGATGGGTGCGCTGTTGACCGTGTTCGGTTTCGCGATGATCTGGCACATCTGGTGGCTGGCAATCGCGAGCCTGGTTGGCACTATCGGTTACTTCATCGTTCACGCTGCCCGTGACGATCAAGGCTACATGGTGCCGGTCGAAGAGATCGAACGCATCGAAGCCGAGCAGCACGCTCGCCTGGTAGCCGAGAAGAAGATCCCGGCCAACCGTGTTGAAACCTCGTTGGAACAGGCTTAAACCATGTCGAACTTAGTGACCAATGCTGGACACGCCCATGTCGATGACCATGGGCACGATGACCATCACCACGACTCGGGGCCGATGACCGTTTTCGGTTTCTGGCTCTACCTGATGACCGACTGCATCTTGTTTGCGTCGATCTTCGCGGTGTACGCGGTACTGGTAAACAACGTAGCGGGTGGCCCGTCGGGCCACGACATCTTCGAACTGCCTTACGTGCTCGGCGAAACCGCCTTGCTGTTGTTCAGTTCGATCACCTACGGCTTCGCCATGTTGGCCTTCTACAAGGGCAACAAGAAGGGCGTACTGAGCTGGTTGGGCCTGACCTTCCTGTTCGGCCTGGGCTTCATCGGCATGGAGATCAACGAGTTCCACCTGCTGATCTCCGAAGGCTACGGCCCGCACCGTAGTGGCTTCCTGTCCGCGTTCTTCACGCTGGTAGGCACCCACGGTCTGCACGTAACAGCCGGCCTGCTGTGGATGGCGGTGATGATGTATCAGGTCAATAAACACGGCCTGACCAACACCAACAAGACTCGCCTGAGCTGCCTGAGCCTGTTCTGGCACTTCCTGGACGTGGTCTGGATCTGCGTCTTCACCGTTGTTTACCTGATGGGGACTCTGTAATGGCTAATGCACACTCCCATGATCATGACAGCCATGATTCGAGCCACGGCAGCGTTAAGTCGTACGCCATCGGCTTCATCCTGTCGGTAATCCTGACGCTCATCCCGTTTGGTCTGGTGATGTACCCGACCCTGCCGAAATCGATCACCTTGATGATCGTGCTGGCATTCGCGGTGATTCAGGTTCTGGTTCACCTGGTGTACTTCCTGCACCTGGATCGTTCCAAAGAGCAGCGCGATAACGTGATTGCGTTCGTGTTCGCAGGGTTGGTAATCCTGCTGCTGGTTGGCCTGTCGATATGGATCATGTTCAGCATCCATACGTTCATGATGGCGAAGTGAGGTAAAACCCGATGTCGCTTAAGCACTTTATCCAAATCACCAAACCGGGGATCATTTTCGGTAACGTGCTTTCTGTGGCGGGCGGTTTCTTCCTGGCCTCCAAGGGACATGTCGATCTGGCCATTTTCCTGGCTGCGATGATCGGTACGTCCCTGGTGGTTGCTTCCGGTTGCGTGTTCAACAACTGCATCGACCGTGACATCGATATCAAGATGGAGCGCACCAAGAATCGTGTGCTGGTCCAGGGCCTCATCTCCCTGAAACTGGCACTGATCTATGCGACCGTCCTCGGTGTTGCCGGTGTGGCGTTGTTGTACAAGGTGGCCAATCCGCTGGCGGCGCTGTTTGCCGTGATCGGTTTTGTCATCTACGTCGGTCTCTACAGCCTGTACCTCAAGCGCAAGTCCGTTCACGGCACGCTGGTGGGGAGTCTGTCGGGGGCGATGCCGCCGGTGATTGGTTATGTGGCTGTAACCAATAGCTTCGACATGGCCGCGCTGACGCTACTGGTGATGTTCAGCCTGTGGCAGATGCCGCACTCCTACGCCATTGCGATCTTCCGCTTCAATGACTACCTGGCTGCGTCGATTCCGGTTCTGCCGGTCAAGCGTGGCATCCAGGTGGCCAAGAAACACATCCTGCTGTACATCCTGGCCTTCCTCGTGGCGACCTTGATGTTGACCTTCAGTGGCTACGCCGGCATGAGCTACCTCGCCGTCGCCGCCGCGATGGGCATGTACTGGTTGTACATGGCCTGGACCGGCTACAAGGCGGTGGATGACACCGTCTGGGCGCGCAAGCTGTTCGTGTTCTCGATCTTCACCATCACCGCGCTCAGCGTGATGATGTCCCTGGATTTCCAAGTGCCGAAAGAGCTGTTGCTGACCTACGCTCACTGAGTGGACACGCAGTGAAAGAGCCCCGCCTTCGACAGAAGCGCGGGGCTTTTTCTTGGGCGCGCGGTTAAATCGGACTACGCTTTTCTCGTCATACCCCTCTGTATGAGTTGTGCGAATCCATCCCCGCCTTACAAGGAGTTACCCCATGGTCAGCGTTAGTCGTCGGTCCCTTCTCGCCGTGGGCGCTGCCCTGCCATTGTTGGGGCGCCTGGATTGGGCGGTGGCCAGCCCCAAGCCCGGCAAGGCGGACAAGGTGCGGCTCAACTACAACGAAAGCCCCTACGGCCCTTCAGGCGCTGCGCGTGAGGCGATGCAGAGAGGCATTGCCACGGCCGGGTTGTATCCCTATGGCCACATGTACGCGCTGGCCGGGCTGTTTGCCCAGCAGCAAGGGATCGCCGAGGATCAGGTGGCGGTGTTTGCAGGCTCCATGGCGGCGTTGCGCTTTGCGGTGCTGGCGTTCACCAGCGAAAGCCGTGGCCTGGTGATGGTCACGCCGTCCTATGAGGTTCCACGCCAGGCGGCTGAATCGCGCAAGTCTCCGGTGAAAGAGGTCGCCCTCAATGCCGAGCACGCCCACGACGTGCCTGCCATGCTCGCCGCCGATCCCCAGGCCGGCATGCTCTACCTGTGCAACCCCAACAATCCTACCGGCACCATGACCCCCACCGAGTCGATTCGCCACGCCTTGGCGAACAAACCCAAGGGCAGCGTGCTGGTGGTGGACGAGGCCTACATCGACTTCTCCGACGCCCCCAGCGTGATCAGTTGGGTCAAGGACCACGACGACCTGCTGGTGTTGCGCACGTTCTCGAAAATCTACGGCATGGCCGGTGCCCGTGTTGGCCTGGCGATCGGCCATCCGGCCTTGTTGGAACAACTGGCGGTGTTCGGTGGCGACAACGTCCCTGCCGGCTCCGCCCTGCTGGGCGCCAAGGCCAGCCTGGAAGACGTCAAGCTGCTGCCCCAGCGCAAGGCGCTCAATGCGCAACTGCGCGACGAGACCGTGGCCTGGCTGAAGGGGCGTGGTTTTACCTGCACCGTGTCCCAGAGCAACTGCTTCATGATCGACGTGAAGCAGCCGGCCGAACAGGTCATCGAGCGCTTGGCGGAGCAGGGCGTGATGGTCGGGCGGGTGTGGAAAAACTGGCCGCAGTGGGTGCGGGTGACAGTGGGGAACAAGCAGGATATGCAGCGGTTTCGGCAGGCGTTTGAGGCGCAGGATGTGCGGGCTGTGTAATCCGCTACAAAAACAGATGTGGGAGCGGGCTTGTGTGGGAGCAGGCAAGCCAGCTCCCACACAAGCGCCAGCTCCCACATTGGGTTCGGCAGTGTTGCGGGCTAAGCGTTATTGCTGCGCGATGCTGTAACCCTCAAACGCACTCTGCTGCTGCAGCGCAGCAATCACCGTCTTGCGGCTCAGTGGCTGCTCGGCGCCGGTGTTGTCCACAAAGCTTTCCACTTCCAGCTCGGCTTCATCGCCTTCACCGACAAAGCTGAAACCGAGGAATTCGAACGCCTCGCGATCAACGTTCAGCTTCGAGCGCGGTGTACGCAATGGCAGGGTGACGCTGATGCCGTCCTTGCTGATCACAAACACTTCGGCTTCTTTCTTTGGACGGGAGGCCTTGCTCTTGCCGGCGCTCGGGTTGCTGATGGCCTGGTGGCTCTGGTTCAGCACTTTCAACGCCAGGCGGTAGACCAGCTCCTGGAACTCGGGGTCGTCCTTGAAGCTGGACAGGATGCGGCTGATGGAGAACTTGCTGCTGAGGTCTTCCAGGGCAATGCTGTCGGCGGCTTCGGCGTCCTTGAGTTGCTTGAGCTGGCCCATCAGGTCGTAGGCTTTGTCATCGTCAAAGGCATCGTGGGCCTGGCGGATGGCCACGCGCAGTTCGCGGATCTGGTCGCTTTCCTTGGAGGTGTGAAACGCGTCCAGCACCATCTCGCTGATGATCTTGGCGGCGGGCACATGCTGTGAAAGATTGATGGCGTTTTCGTATTCAGCTTTGGATTGCAAGGCGACTACGGATTCTTCGTGGTGGGAATCAGACATTGAAATTTCACTACTTCAGTAAACGGGAGACAAAAAAGCGTCGCGCATTTTCAAGGCGTGGGGGGATCAGGTCAAGGCAGCACATTGCCCTCATCGCGGCGCAAGGCGGCAAGCGCCCGCTGCAGCTTGATGGCCCGCCCGCAAAACAGACCTACGGTAAATCCCGAGACCGCGCCGATGGTCGCCAGCATGCCTGGTGTGCTCAGCAACAACGGATGCACCGCCTGTTGGTAGCCGAAGTAATACTTCACCGCGAAGAACAGCTGCGAGATCAGCAGGGTCTTCCAGGTGCCCGCCAGCACCAGGGTTTCGCCATTGGCGTCGAGGCGGGCGCCATTGGCGTTGAACAGCAGCATCCCCACCAGGCTGCCGCCCACGGCGCCGCCGGCCCAGGCGCTGCTCGACAGCAGTGAAGGCGCCAGCGACATCAGCGACCACACTACCAACACCACCGGCAGGATCAGCAGCGAGCGCCGATTCTCGCGCCCGCCCAGGCAGGCCTTGATGCCGTAGTAGCAAATCCACAGGTAAACCGCGTAAACCCAGAGGGGCGTGCCTTGGAGGATGTCGAGCATGGTGCGCTTCCGTGCGAGAGAGGTAAGCGCTGGATAGTCGTTGAGCCCTCGTCCTCTTGTCCATTGTTTTGCCCCTGACCCACATCAAAACCCCCCGCCGGTAAATCCGCTACAACAGCCAGGCCTGATGAATCTATAAAAACGACCACTGACCTGCGCCGAGGGGACCACCCCACGCCAGGTGATTAAAGGACTAACACGATGGCGCTTTCTCTTGCACGCCTGGCCATGCTGGGGGCGACGCTGTGTCTGGCGCTTCCCCTGCACGCCAACCCCGCCGACACCCCGCTGATCGAACACGGCAAGTACGTCGCACAACTGGGCGACTGCATCGCCTGCCACACCGCCAAGCAAGGCCAGGTGATGGCCGGCGGGCTGGAACTGAGTACGCCGATGGGCACGATCTTTTCCAGCAACATCACGCCCGACCGTGAAACCGGCATCGGCAACTACACTTTCGAGCAATTCGACCGGGTCATGCGCGAAGGCGTCACGCCGAGCGGTATGAACCTTTACCCGGCGATGCCGTATCCGTCCTACGCGAAGATGAGCGAGGAGGATATGCGTGCCCTGTACGCCTACCTGATGCAAGGCGTCGAGCCGGTGCAGCAGGCCAACCTCGAAGCGGACATGGGTTTCCCGTTCAACCAGCGCTGGGGCCTGGCGCTGTGGAATTTCGCCTTTGTCGATAAACGACCGTTCGCACCTGACCCGACGCGGGATGAGTCGCTCAACCGTGGCGCGTACCTGGTCCAGGGCCTGGGCCATTGCGGTTCCTGCCACACGCCGCGCGGCATCGCCTTCCAGGAAAAAGCCCTGAGCGATGAAGGCAGCAGCGGCCAGCATTACCTGGCCGGCGAAACCGTTGAACACTGGCGTGCCCTGAGCCTGCGCAACCTGTGGACCGTGGAAGACACCGTGCAATTGCTCAAGACCGGGCAAAACCGCTTTGCCACGGTCGCGGGCAACATGGCCGATGTGATTCACCACAGCACCCAGCACTTCAGCGACGACGACCTCACGGCTATCGCCCGCTACCTGAAATCCCTGCCGCCGGGCAAAGACGATCTGCCGATGCCGTCCGTGGCCCACGCACCTGCTGCGCCGCCGGCGGATCTGTTCACCAGCCGTGGTGGCCTGGGTTACATGCAGTTCTGCAGCGACTGCCATCGCAGCGACGGCGCCGGTGTCAAAGGCCTGTTCCCGCCGCTGGCGGGCAACCCGAGCATTGCTTCCAGCAACCCTACGTCCCTGCTGCATATCACCCTCACCGGTTGGGAAACCGCGCAAACGGCCGCCCATCCACGGGTCTACACCATGCCCGGCTTCGCCCGCCTGGCGGATCAGGAAATCGCCGAGATCCTCAGCTTTGTGCGCACGCGCTGGGGCAACGAGGGCACGCCCATCAGCGCCGCCCAGGTGAAAAAACTGCGCGACCAACTCAACCCGGCCACCACCGATTCATCGGCGTTCGAAACCCCGCGCCTGGCCGATCTGCTCGCCGCGCCCAACGCCGACCAAGTGGTGCGCGGCATGCGCCTGCACTTGCAAACCAAGGCGCTGCTGCCGGAAAACGTCGGCAATGCGCTCAATTGCACCAGTTGCCATCTCAACGCCGGCACCGTGGCGGACGGTTCGCCGTTTGTCGGCGTGTCGGCTTTCTTCCCCAGCTACGCGCCGCGTGCCGGCAAGGTCGTGACCCTGGAAGAGCGCATTAACGGCTGTTTCCGTCGCTCGATGAATGGCAAGCCACTGGCGCCGCAATCGGCGGATATGCAAGCGATGGTTGCCTACTTCGACTGGATGAAAAACAACACCCGCCCCGAAGACAAAGTCGCCGGGCGCGGCGTGGGCAAGGTCGATCCGGCGATCAAGCCGGACTTGGTCAATGGCCAGGCGGTGTACGCCAAGCAATGCGCGGTGTGCCATGGCGACAACGGCCAGGGCCTGGCGCGGGCCGACGGTGAGCTGATCTATCCGCCGCTGTGGGGCGAGCAATCGTTCAACATCGGCGCCGGCATGGCCCGCACGTATACGGCGGCGGCGTTCGTTAAACGCAATATGCCGATTGGCTTCCATGAGAAATTCCCGCTGGGCCAGGGCGGCTTGTCCGACCAGGACGCGGTGGACGTGGCGGCCTACTTCTCGGGGCAACCGCGCCCGGACTTCCCGGACAAGGTCAAAGACTGGCCCAACGGCGGCAAGCCCGTCGATGCCCGCTACTAGGTCAATTGCCGCAGGCACGCCTCAAGGATATCCAGGCCTTCCTCCAGCACCGCGGGCTCAATGGTCAACGGTGCCAGCAAACGGATGATATGCCGCGACTTGCCGCTGGGCATCAGCAGCAAGCCGGCATCCCGCGTCAGGCCCAGCAATTGGGCCAGTTGCTGTGGGGCGGGTGTGCCGTCAGCGTGGGCCAACTCTATGCCGCGCATGGCGCCGACACCGGTCAGGCGGCCCAAGTAGGGTGACAGGCCTTGTGCCCGCCAGCGTGCATAGCGGCTGACGATGGTTTCTTCCTGCTGTGCGCCCCAGGTTTTCAGGTGGGCATCGCTCATCGCGTCCAGGGTGGCCAAGGCCGCCGCGCAGGCGATGGGGTTGCCGGAGTAGGTGCCGCCCAGCCCGCCCTTGGGCAGGTTGTCGAGCAACGCCTGGCGCCCGACCACCGCACCCAACGGCACGCCACCGGCGATGCTTTTGCCGAGCAGGATCAGGTCCGGCTCGATGCCCAGGCGCGAAAAGGCAAAGCGCTGGCCGGTACGGCCAAAGCCCGATTGGATTTCATCGGCAATCAGCAGGATGTTTTTCTCATCGCAAAAGCGCCGCAGGGCTTGGGCGAACTCCCTGTCCAGGGCAAGGAAACCGCCTTCGCCCTGCACCGGTTCGATGATGAAACAGGCCACGTCGTTGACGTCGATTTCCACACTGAACAGGCGGTCCATGGCCTTTAGGGCTTCGGCGCAGGTCACGTCGTTATCGGCACTGGGGTAGGGCAGGTGATACACAGGGCCGGGTAGTACGCCGACCTTTTGCTTGTAGGGCGCCACCTTGCCATTGAGGTTCAGGGTGGCCAGGGTGCGGCCGTGAAAGGCGCCGTCAAACGCGATCACTGCCGTGCGGCCGGTGGCGCCGCGCACGATCTTCAAGGCGTTTTCCGCGGCTTCCGCGCCGCTGTTGGTGAGCATGCCGCTGACCGGGTAGTCCACCGGAATAAACGCGGTGAGGCGTTCCATCAGCTCGATATAAGGCGCGTGGGGCACCGCGTTGAAGGCGTAGTGGGTCAACTTCGTCGCTTGCTCACGAATCGCGTCCACCACGCCGGGGTGGCAATGGCCGAGGTTGAGCACGCCAATGCCACCGACAAAATCGATATAGCGCTTGCCCGTGCTGTCCCAGACCTCGGCGTTCTTGCCGTGGCTGAGGGTGATGGGGTGGACGATGGAAATCGACTGACTGATGGTTGCGCGGCTCATGAATCCTCGACTCGGCGGTGGCGGGCGTCTTTTTATCTAAGCTGCGCGCCGTGCCTTGCCGCAAACGAAATAAAGTCGCCGGGTCATTCCAATTCGGAACGAGTTGTTGCCGAAAGGTCGTTTGTGGCAATGCGCTCAGGGGGTTGATACTGCCCGACGAATAAGAATCGACAGGGAGAGCAGCGCATGAACTACCTCAAGAACACCTTGGTCGCCATCACCTGCGCTTGGGCGGCGAGCGCCCAGGCGGGCGTGACCCTGGATGCGATCCAGAAAAAAGGCTTTATCCAGTGTGGCGTCAGCGATGGTCTGCCGGGCTTCGGCGTGCCAGACAGCACGGGCAAGATGACCGGCATCGATGTGGACGTGTGCCATGCGGTCGCGGCGGCGGTGTTCGGCGATGCGTCGAAGGTGAAGTTCAGCCAGTTGACCGCCAAGGAGCGTTTCACGGCGTTGCAGTCCGGCGAAATCGACCTGATCTCGCGCAACACCACCTGGACCAGCTCCCGCGACGCGGGCATGGGCCTGGTGTTCACCGGTGTGACCTACTACGACGGCATCGGCTTTCTGGTGAACAACAAACTGGGGGTGACCGGGGCCAAGCAGTTGGATGGCGCCACCGTGTGCATCCAGGCCGGCACCACCACCGAGCTCAACGTCGCCGACTACTTCCGCACCCACGGCATGAAGTACACGCCGATCACCTTCGACACCGCCGATGAAAGCGCCAAGGGCCTCGAAGCCGGACGTTGCGACGTGTTGACCACCGACCAGTCGGGCCTGTACGCCCAACGCATCAAGATGGCCCACCCGGACGAGTTTGTGGTGTTGCCGGAGATTATCTCCAAGGAACCCCTGGGCCCGCTGGTGCGCAAGGGCGATGACGAGTGGTTCAGCATCGTCAAGTGGACCCTGTTTGCCATGCTCAATGCCGAAGAAATGGGCATCACCTCGCAAAACGTCGAAGAACAGGCGAAGACCACCAAGAACCCGGACGTCGCGCGCTTGCTCGGCGCCGACGGCGAGTACGGCAAGGACCTCAAGCTGCGCAAGGATTGGGTGGTGCAGATCGTCAAGCAGGTGGGCAACTACGGCGAAGTATTCGAGCGCAACATCGGCCAGGGCAGTGTGCTGAAGATCAAGCGCGGTCTTAACGCACTGTGGAATAACGGCGGCATCCAGTACGCGCCGCCGGTCAGGTAAGTATTCGGGCGTCAATACTGACGCCATCGCGGGCAAGCCCGCTCCCACATTTGGAATGCAATCCCCTGTGGGAGCGGGCTTGCCCGCGATGGCGGTCTAATGGCCAACAGAAATGCATCTACTCCGAAACCACATCCTTGCCCGCCGCCTTGGACCGGTACAAAGCCTGATCGGCCCGCGCCATCAGCTCCGCCGGAGACTCGCCGGGGTGACGTTGCACCACGCCCAGGCTCAGGCTCACTTTGAAGCTGCCCAGGGTGGGCATCTGCGCAATTTTTGCGCGAATGCGCTCGGCCAGTGCCCTTGCCGTCTCCAGGTCGCCTTGTGGCAGCACCACCATGAATTCATCACCGCCCCAGCGCGCCAGCAGGTCTGCCGGGCGTAGGCAGGCCTCCAGGGTTTCAACCACCTGCACCAGCGTCTGATCGCCCACGGCGTGGCCATATCGGTCGTTGATCGGCTTGAAATCATCGATATCCATGGCCACCAGTGCCAGCGGCAGGCGGAAACGCTCGGCGCGATCGCATTCCTCCAACAGCACTTTTTCCAGACGGTAGCGGTTGGCCACGCAAGTGAGTGTGTCGCGCTCGGCCAGGGAGCGATTTTCGTCCAGTTGCAGCTGCAGCTGTTGGTTGACCCGTGACAACTCGCGGGTGCGCTCGGCCACTAGGGCTTCAAGGGATTGATTGCGCCGTTCCAACTGCTCGATGGAGCATTTGCGCGTATGGATATCGCGGTGGGCACCGACCATGCGCGCGACCGAACCGTCGGGGTTGCGCGTAACGATGTAGCCACGGTCTTCGATCCACAGGTAAGTGCCGTCTGCTTTTCGGCAGCGGTACTCGGCTTGGTAGTGCGGGGCGTGTTGGTGGATGTAGTTATCAAACACCGTCATCACCTGGGGGTAATCCTCGGGATGGATCACGTTCTCCCAGGTGAACACGCTGTTTTCCAGGGAGTGGCGGGGGTAGCCGAGCATTTCGTACCAGCCGGGGCTGCGGTAGACAAAACCGGTGTTGGCGTTCCAGTCCCAGATCCCGTCGCTGACCAACTCCATGACGGCGTGCAGCATGTCGGCGTTCAGGTCGGAAAAGTCATTCTTCATCGGTTTGCTGCTGGATGTATCGTCCATTTGCGCTTCCTGCGTGGGCTGGCTCCCAAGGCCAGTCATGGTTGACGCCGATACTCCGTGGCTGGGGCTACTGTACATCGCGGCTTGCGGGGTTTGAATAGGGTGGAGGAGGTGCTTTAGTCGGTGTGGCGATGGGCTATTACTGCGGCGCCACCATCCTCGTCCGAGGCTTGCCATCCGCGTTGTGCTGGTAGATTGCCTCAGGCTGGCCCTGTTCGTTGAAAAACACCTGGCCAATCCCCGCCGAGTTCCACAACCGTTCACCCGCTTCGGCGTGCTCCGGGATATGCGGTACCACCTGCATGGTGCGTCGGCGCGTGAACCAGTTCAGCGGCGAGCGCGGTGAATAGAGCCAGCGGTTGAGGCGGTCGAACCATTCCAGCAAACGTGGCGGGAATTCGTTCTTGATGCCGCTGCTGGTGATTTGCCAGATCTTCGGGCCGGCGTTGCGGTGGCGGATCAGCACCTCGTAGACGAACGAGTAATGCACGTCCCCGGAGAGGATCACGTAGTTACCCGGCGTGCGAGAGTGGCGGAAAATATTGAGGATCACCTGGGCCGCGCCGCGGTGGGCCATCCAGTTTTCGGCGTCCACCAGCAGTGGGTAGCCGCACCAACTGAACACCTTTTGTATGGTCTCGATCAGCTTCACGCCAAAGATCGGTGCGGGCGAGACGATGATGGCGCTCGGATGGTCTAGCAGCTCCTGTTGCAGTTCGCTCAAGGCTTCCCAGTCCAGCAGGCCGGAGGGTTGCGTGAGGTTGAACTCGCTGCGCCAGCGGCGGGTGCGGGTATCGAGCACTACCAGGGCGGGCGTGGTCGGCAATACGTAGTGCCAGTGCTGGAATTTCAGCAGGGTTTCGAGCAATTCATCCTGCGTGCGTGCGTCGAGGTGATTGCCCTGGGCCTCGGCGGTGAGTGCTTGGACCTGGTCCAGCAGCTCGTCGAAGACGTCCGGTTGGTTGCCCCAGCCCTGGCACAGGAGATAGGCCAGCAGCGCGTTACCGATGATGCGCTTGGAGAACGGGTGGCCGTAGGCGGTTTCTTCCCACTGGGCGCTGAGGTTCCAGTCGTCGGTGATGTCGTGGTCGTCGAAGATCATCAGGGTAGACAGGTGGGCAAATACCCGTGCGACGCCCGGTAGCCCATCGCGGAACCGCTCGATCTGCACCTGTTCGTGGGCATAACGCTGCTGTTCTTCGGCGTTCAGTTGCGGCGGTTCAGGGGTAATCAGCGTCCAGGGCGTGGGCGACCACACCAGCAAGTACATGGCGATGACTTCGGCGAAGGTCACCAAGTGATTGTCGGCGGTGCTGCTGGTGAAGATCGGCTTCTTTACGCCGCCAAAAAAACGCTCGCGCAGGGTCTCGTTGCTGTCCAGTGCGGGCAGCAGGTCGGCGCGATGGTAGTAGCTGGCGCGATGCCCGTAGAGGCTGGAGCTGTCCTCTACCACGGCACCGTCGAGGGATTCATCGAACAGGCCCAGCCGCTCGATCAGTGCATGGATCGCCCGCAGCATCGGCCCGGCGACATCGTCGGCGTAGATTTGGTCGCCGCTCATCATCAACAGGGCAGGGCGTTCGGCCGGGGTGTGGGCGCTGGCCAGCAGGCGGTCTACGCACAGCAAGCCTTCGTCGGCACGGTGGTGTGGTTTACGGCAAGAGCCATGCACCAACTGGTGGATGCGGCTGTGGAGAATGAAGTTCGGGGTCCCGGCGTACAGCAAGTGTGGTGCCCACTCGGCGATGCCGCAGCCATCGACCAGCAGGTCGTAGCCGATGACCACGTCCTGGGGTAGCGCTTCGTCAAGCCGCACGTCGATCAGGTGGATAAAGGCATCGCGTCCTACCGGCACGACTTGGCATTGGCCGGGGCCCAGCGCGATCTCCAGAGGCTGCCCGGTTACCTGCAGCCGGAGGGTCAGCGACAGTTGGCGACTGCCTACCAGCCATAACACCAGGCGTTGGGGTTCGAGTCGGCGCAGGAGTGGGCCCGCAAGAACGGCCGGTTGAAACATAAGCATGAAGACCCTGTGCAAGATAAACACGCAGGTTAACCCAGCGGATGTCAGTATTTTGTCGAGGTAATAGGCAGGGGGCCGCTTGCCGCAGCCTCCTTTTCAGGCAGTTGTCAGATGATCCTTCCACCGCCCAAGCTGTCGATGGTGCGCTTTTTCTGGGTGTTTGCGCCGCTGAAATCGATGGTAGCGCTTTGAGTGAGCTGCGGCGGCCGTGTGGACGCGTTTGGCGCTGGTTTGCTGTTGGGCTGCTGCATGTTGTTCACGAAGGTTGCGATAGGGACCCAAAAATATTCCATTGCGTATTCCTCTGAATGTAAGGGGACGTCGTGACGGGTTTGCACCCACCGCGACGCCCGCCGAACCTACAGAGCCTGAGGCGGCTAGCCTATAAACGCCTCACCTCAAAACGTAACGCCATCAGGTATGGGAGTCCCCAGTCACCTTGGGCACCGTAAAGCGGAACTCACTGCCACGCCCCACCTCACTTTCAGCAACAATCTTGCCGCCATGGGCCTGGATGATCCCCTGGGTGATATACAGCCCCAGGCCACTGCCGGTGGGATTGTTTTCGGTCTGCGTCCAATAGCGATCAAACACGTGTGGCAGTTGCTCCGGCGCAATACCCTCACCGGAGTCGCGCACCGAAAACACGATTTCTTCGCCGTTGCTCATGGCGCTGATGCCGATATTGCCCTGGCGCGGCGTGAACTTGATGGCATTGCCAATCAGGTTGGACAGCACCTGGAACAGGCGCTCCGGGTCGGCATTAATCTGCAGGCCAGGCTCGGCGTTGAACGACAGGTCGATGCCTTTTTCCATCGCCAGGGGCGCCAGCAGGGAATAGGCCTCTTCAAAGATCTGGCTGACATCCAGCGCCACCGGCTTGACCACATAGCGACCGGCCTCGATCTTCGAAGTGTCGAGCAAATCTTCCAGCAACACATTCATGCGCCCGGCGGCCTGTTGCATGGTGTCGATGGCCGAGGAAATCCGCCGCGAGGTATGTGGGCCATCCGAGCTGAACGCCTTTTGCATCATGCCGCAGAGCATGGAGATGACGGTCATCGGGTTGCGCAGGTCGTGGGAAACCACCGCGACCAGCTCATCCCGCGCACGCACGGCCTGTTGCTCGCGCAGCACTTGGCGCGCCAAGTCGTTTTCCAGGGCGGAACGGCGCAGGTCGTTGGCGGCAAAGCGGTCGCCATGGCTCCACTTGGTAGAGATGCCGGCCATTTCCACCTTCCAGATTTCAAACGAGGTGCGTGGGCGAAGGCGCAGGCCGGCGTCGGAGTTTTCCAGATCCAGTGGTTTTTTTGGGTCACCGCTCCAATTGATGTTCTCTTTCACTTCCGGGCGGAACCACAGCACCCCGTTATCCACAGGCTTGGGCAGGCTCATGGCCAAGACGCCACTGGCAACCTGCTGGAACTCGGCCGCCGGCGGGTACACCGAGGCCAGGTTATGGCTGGAAAACACCGGCTCGCCGCTCTGTTGCAGCCACTTGTGCAAGGCGCGGATCTGCGCCGGCTCCGGGCAGTTGCCGTAGCGGTGCAGTTGCTTGTCTTCGATGATCGCCACGCCGCCGGACAAGGTCAGGTCCATCAGCAACTGGCCTTGTTGGGCCAGGCCGTCGAACACGTTCTGTTCGGACGCTTTCATCGCTTGATCCAGCAGCGCCAGGGCCTCGACTTTTTCCTCGCGCTGGCGGCTCAGGTCCAGGGCTTCCATGGCGCTGATCTGTAACGACAGCACCTGGCCAATGGTCTGGCAGGCGGTACGCAGGTCGTTGGGCACCAACAGGGGCTGGCGATTGCCGCAACTGATCAAGCCCCAGAGCTTGTCGCCCTTCATCAGCGAGATGCTCATGGACGACAGCACGCCCATGTTCTGCATGTACTGGCAGTGAATCGGCGACACGCTGCGCAGGGTGGCGAAGCTCAAGTCCAGTGGCTGTCCCGTGTCCGGTCGCAGCTTGGGCAGCAGCGGCACAGGCTCGTACGCCGCATTGGGGATGATGCGCAGCCAGTTGGTGCGATACAGCTCGCGGGCCTGCTCGGGGATGTCGGACGCCGGGAAGAACAGCCCGTTGAAAAGCTCCATGGATGGCGCCGACGCTTCGGCGATCACCTGGCCGTGGCCTTCGTCTTCGAAGCGGTAGATCAGCACGCGGTCGTAACCGGTCATGGCCTGGATTTCATTCACGCTGATTTCGTACAGCGCTTGCAGGGTTTTCGCCGCCTGCAAACGTTGCAGCATCTTGCCCAGGTCACTGGTGCGACCGTTCAACGCCCGTGGACGGAAATCCTTGAGCAGCGGTTCGAACTCCAGCACCAGCACGTTTTGATGGCGATGCAGCAAGCCTTCGAATTGCGCGCCGTTGAAGGTGACGTGCAGCGGTGGTGCATCAAAAAACGTGTTGTTTTCGGCCATGGCTGCAACAGCCTGGGCTTGCTCGCTGCCCATCAGCGTGTGCAGCGGTTGGCCCAGCAGCGCCTCGGGCGCGTGGCCGAACAAGGTGCCGACGTTGGCGCTCACCTGGATGATTTCCAGGCCTGGTTCCGACAAGGTCAGCAACACGCCATGGGGCTGGATCGCCCCCGGAAAGCGAATGGGCTCGTCGGCACAGTTGGCAAGCAGCTCTTCAAAATCTTCGGGTTTCATAGCAGTACCTCCTGGCTGTCGAGCCATTGCTCAAAACAGCTGAATGTTGAACGGGCTGCCTCTGCCGCGCGCTGTTTTGCACAAGCATCCAGCGGCTGGCGGCCCAGGTAATCGAGGAAATCCTTCCAGCGCCGACCGGTCTCTGCGCCGTATACATTGAGAAACGCGCCGCCGTTGTTGGCGTCCAGGTCCAGGCGCTGGGCCATTTCCCGGCGCAAGACTTGGCCGCCCAGGGTCGCGCCTTCCAGCACATACAGGGCGCCGAGGCATGCTTCGGGGGTTTCCAATGTCGGGAGTGCGGCGCAGCGGGGCAGGGCGCAGATGGCCGTGTCACCCATGCCCAAGGCGCGTAGGTCATTCAGCAGTGTCGGCGTTTTCACGCGTAGCACTGGGTCGAATCCCTCGGGGATCAAGCCAATGTCATACAGAGCTGCTTCCATTGGCCCATAAAAGCCGTAGTACGCTCGCAGCAGACGCCCGTACCAGTCTGCATCCAGGCGTTCAGAGAAAAACGGCAGACGTTTCTCCAGCGCGACGTGCAGCAGGGCAGTGCCTGTGCGCAACGCTTCCAGCAAGGTGGGCGCACCAACGTCATGGGCCTGTGAATGCATTCAATAAGCTCGAACTGTGGGCCTTTCGGCCATGAATGACGCGTGGAAATGGGCGACGATTCTACACACCTCAATGCCGTCAACTGTGCGCACAAGGCGAAAAGGCTGACCAGCGGATCAGAAAAGTCGCTCCATGCCTCATTAATGACCGTAGAGCGTGTCGCGAAGTTCGGTTTCAGTGATGTCGTGAAGCTATCAATGCATGGACGGCCCCTGCGGTGTCAAAGCCGTTTGCACCTGCTCAAGCAAATGCTCGGCACTCCATGGCTTGGGCAGGAACCGCACGGAGCTGCCCAGTTGCGCCGCCAACTTGGTATTGCCGGATGTCAGCAACACCGGCACCCCCGGCCAGCGATGCGCCACCACCCGGCTCAAGTCATAGCCGTTGAGCAACCCCGGCATCTGGATATCACTGACAATCAGGTCCACCGGCTCATCGCCGCGTTCCAGGTAAATCATCCCTTCATCCGCCGAAGGAAACGACGTCACCAGCGCCCCGAATTCCTCCAGCACATCCACCATTAACGAACGAATGATCTCGTCGTCTTCCAGCACTAAAATCGATGGCTGAGCCATGATCCTTACTCCACCATCAGGGTTCATAGGGGTGGAGTAGAACACGCCGGCATAGGTTCGATTGGATGTGTTTGAAGCGATGGGTGGTCATAAGAATGGGCTTGCTGGATACTCCGCCCACCTCAAGCCCCCGCACAAGGCAGTCAACCGTGACCGACCCGGATATCGGCAACCGCATGATCAAAGTCGACCACGCCGGCGAACATGGCGCGATCTGCATCTACAGCGGCCAGTTGTTCATGGCCCGGTTGTTTGTCCCCAGCATGGTGGCGGAACTCCAGGAATTCCTCAGCCACGAACGCCGCCACCGCGAGGTGTTCAGGGCCGAGTTGCAACGCCGTGGTTACCGGCGCTGCCGCAGTTACTGGCTGTGTGGCCTGGGCGGCGGGGTGCTGGGCTTGATCACCGGGCTGTGTGGGCGCAAGGCCATTATTGCCACCACCGTTGCCGTGGAAAGCGTGGTGCTGCGCCACCTGGCGCATCAACTGCACACACTGCGCGACATCGACCCACAGGCCGTGGCGGCGATTGCCTCGATTGTCGAGGAAGAACAACACCACCACGACCACTCGGCCGCACAGATTAATGCGCACGACCCCTGGTTCCGTGGGCTGACGCCGATGGTCACGGCGTGGACCGAAGCCGTGATCTGGATGGGCATGCGTTCCTGACAAACAGGCATAATCGCCCGCGACACCTGATGGGGAGCCCTGCATGAAGTACACCTTGATCACCCTTGCCCTGATCCTCAGCGCCAGCCCCGCTTTTGCGGCCGGCGATGCCGAGGCCGGCGGCAAACTCTTCACCAAGACTTGCGGCGGCTGCCACAGCGTGGGCGAAGGCGCGCGGGGCGGGTTTGGCCCGGAGCTGAATGGCATCATCGGCCGACCTGCCGGCACCACCACCGACTATCAATACTCCGACGCGATGAAAAACTCCGGCGTGGTCTGGACCCGCGACAAACTCGCCGCCTATATAGAAGCACCGAAAAAGGTGGTGAGCGGCACGCGGATGATCTTCTGGGGTATCAGCGACCAGGAAAAGATCGACAACCTCCTGGCCTACCTCGAAACCTTCCAGCCCAAGTAATCACTCGCGCACATTCCTGAACAACATCAACCGCGCACTTTCATGCAGTCCCCGGGTCAGCCCCTGCAAGCGCTGAAACTCTTGCGGATGCTGCGCGGCCACGTCCTCGCGCGGGGTTGGCGAGGCCAGGTCATGCAGGGTCGGCGAGCTGCCGTCGTGTTGCATTTGCAACAGGAAGTGCTGGGTCACGCCGCCGATGATGGGGAAAGTACCTTCGCGCAGGACCAGCGGCACCACGCGTTCGCCTTCGGGCGCGGGCTGCTGGATGTCGCGGCCCAGCGCGCCATTGCGAAACGGCATGCCCGCCATGCCGGCCACGGTGGGCAGCAGATCAGCCAGGCCCACCGCTTCCTCGATCACCCGTGGCGCCAGGCCGGGGGCGTGGATCAGCAGCGGCACGTTATTACTCTCCAAACCCAGCTGTTCGAAGGCCGGCGCCATGTGCGGGATCTGGCTGATGCGCGTGTTGTGGTCGCCGAAGAACACAAAGATGCTGTTGTCGTACCAGCCGCCGGCCTTGGCGATCTCCATCAGACGGCCGATGTTGTAGTCCAGCAGGCGCACCGCGTTGTACTGCTCGACGCTGCGTGAACCGGCGGCCTGGACTTGTTCCAGGGTCACGTCGGCCATCTGAAACCCATCATTGTGCTGGGGGATGGTGAACGGCCGGTGGTTGCCGGAGGTTTGCAGGTAGGCGAAGAACGGCTGGTCCTCGGGCACGGCGCGCAGCAATTGGTCGCCTTCCTTGAACAGGTCCAGGTCGGAAATGCCCCACACGTCCACCCGTGGCGAGCGCCAGTGGCTTTCTTCATAGAGTTGCACACCGTCGATGCTCTGGCGGATCAGCGCGTTGATGTTCGCCCAGCCGGCATTGCCGCCGATCATGTAGAACTTCTGGTAACCCGCGAACGCGTTGATCAGCGTGTGTTGGCGGGTGATCAGCGGGTTGCGCGTGGCGGTCTCCTGGCGGGTCACGTCCGGTACGCCGCTGATGCTGGCCCACACGGTCTTGGCGGTGCCGGTGACGGGCACGTAGAAGTGTTTGAAGAACCAGCTTTGCGTGGCCAGTTTGTCCAGGTTTGGCGTGGGGTTCAGCGGGTTGCCGTAGGCGCCGACGGCACTGGTGCCGAGGGATTCGAGCATCACGAAAATCACGTTGGGCGGGCGTTCGCCAGCCAGGCGATAGGGCTGCACGGCTTGTTCGCGGGTGAAATCAAGTTGCTCTGAGTCGGGCTGAGCAATTCCCAGGTAGTGGGCGATTTGCGGGTAGTGCTCGCGCACCTTGTGTTCATCGAATTGCGATTGGCCGACCTTGACGGTGTCGTACAAAAACAACACCGGGTTCAGGCCCACGGCGGCCAATTGGCTGTTGCCGGAAAAGAACGCATCGCTCCAGCGCAGGGGCACCGGGTTTTCCAGGTTGAGGTTGGCGACGCGGCCGAGCAGGGCCAGCAGCACGCCGACAACGCCGATCATACAGATGGGCACCAGCGCCCATTTGCGCATGGGGCGGGCCGGACGATCCAGGGTCAAGCGCTCCAGGCACACCAGTGCCCACACCCACAGCGACACGGCTGTTAGCCAACAGGCCGTTATCCACAGCACTGGGTAGGTTTCCCACACCATCTGCTGAGAAATCTGTGCGTCTTGCAGGTAGCGCAATACGGTCGCGTTGATGCGCACGCCGAGGTAGGCGTAGTGGCCGAAGTCGATGATGTAGACCAGGCCGACCACGGCCAAGGCCACCACCAGATAACCGCGCGCCAGCCAGCGCAGGGCGGGCAGGGTGATGAGGTTCCAGCGCGGCAGCCAGGCCAGCACGGCCAGCGGCAGCAGGAGCAACAGCGCCAGGCGCAGGTCGAAACGCAGGCCGATGCCGAGGGTTTCCAGCAGGTGCGGCGTGTTTAGCGGCAGGCCGGAAAAGCCCAGCACGAACACCAGCCGCAACGCCGCCAGCAACACAAACACCAAGCCGATCGCGCCTACGCCGTAGCGCAGGCGGCGTGATTGCAACGCACTCATCATCTTCCTCATTCTTCAAAACGCCGCAGAACCCATGTGGGAGCGGGCTTGCCCGCGATAGCGGTGGTTCAGTTGAAACAACGGCGACTGATACACCGCTATCGCGGGCAAGCCCGCTCCCACAGTTTGAATTGCATTAATCCAGCGATGACGCAGTAGACCGCCAGCAGCGGATCGACCAGATAATCCCAATAGTTCTCCGACGCCTTCAGCCGCAGCGCAAACGCCAGCGTCCCCACCACCAACATCCAAACCGCCAGCGTATTGCGCAGGGCCAACATCAGCAGTGCCAAGGCCGCCACCAGCACAATCATCGGCCGGGGATTGAACCCCCAACGATACGGATCGACATACGTCAGCCCCATCGTCGCCGGGTACAACACCAGGCCCAGCACACAGAACAGCAGCAACATTTGCACCCGGTGCGGGCGAGCAAGCGGCTGCACCAAGCCCAATCGGCTCAATGCAACCCACCCCAGCAACACCAGCGTGCTGATCGCCAGATCATCCGTAAAACTGCGCACATACGCCGCCAACGGCAACTCATTGACCGGGATAAAACTCAGCGCCACCAACACCGGCAACAACCACGGCCGCCACGGCTGGGTGACGCGCAGCGCGCACAGCGCCACAAACCCCAGCAACACAAAACTCAAATGGGCCTGCCACAGAGAAACCATCACAGACGCTCCGCCAGCCAGGCTTCGTTGAAGCTGACATGTTTGATAAAGGTGTTATTCCACGAATAGACCAAGTGGTAAGTACCGTCCGGGCTGCGGCTGAAATACGGGTACTCGTACTCGAAATCGCAGCCACGGGGTTTGCACACGCGGTAATCCAGGTTGCTCAGGAAGCGCTGTTCCAGCGGCAAACGTTTCGCGCCGCTGGAGGCGCGGAAGCCTTCGCCGATGATCTCTTTGTAGGCCTCGGGGGAGAACGGCGCGCCCAGCGGGTCTGGCGATTGGTCCAGTTGCACCACGGTGCGCCACTGGCTGAGCTGGGCGTCGGTGCCGTAGAGGCTGAGCTTGAAGCGGCCGTCTTGCAGGTCGTTGAGGGCCACCAGCAAACCATCGTCTTCAGTGCCCACCGCCGCCAACGACGAGTTGGGGTTGGCCGGCTCCAGCGGGTACGGCTCGCTCCAGGTTTGCCCGGCGTCGGTGGTGCGGCTGGCCAGCACGCGGTGATGGGTGTCGCCGGCGTACCGCAACATCGCCACGGCGCGTTGGCCGTCCAGCGGCACGATGGTCGGTTGCAACGAATGCTTGCCGCGGCTGATGCGGAATTTGTCGATCACCGCACCATCGGCGCTCAAGTACAGGTACTCGGCAAACTTGCCCATGAACTCGTGATACACCGGCAAACCGATCGAGCCGTCGGCGTGGAACACCGGCGCGGCGCGCACCAGGGTGCTGATATTGAAAAACGGCGACGTCACCAGTTGCCTCGGCGCCGACCAACTGGCGCCGAGGTCATCCGAGACCATCACATTGATTGCGCTGGCGGCCCAGCCACCCACCGACACCGACACATAAAACATCCACAGGCGTTTGTCCGGCGCGAGGGCGATCACCGGGTTGCCGAGTTTGCGGATGTAGCGCTTGGTGCCGTCGCGGGTGCTTTCCCGCGTGGCCAGTACCTGCTCGGCACCCCATTCACCGCTGTGGGCATCGAAGCGCGCGGTGCGCACCTGCACATCGGCGGCGCCTTCGCGGGAGCCGGCAAACCACACCGCCATCAGGTCACCGCCGGGCAGGGCGGTGACGGAGGATGAGTGCACAAAGTCGGTCAACTGTGTCGACACAAAGCGGCTGGTGTACTGCGGGGCCGCTGCGACTTTCGCGGTATTCGGGCTGGCCTGGGCAAACGGCGCCAGCACATGGGGCGGATGGCTTTGCCAGGCGGCGAAAAACACCGCCAGCAGACCGCAAATCAATAGGACGGAGCGCATAGGAGACCTGTGGATAAAAGGATTACTGCCCACGTTCATCCGGCAGGCGCTTCCTGCGACCAGTGAGCATGGATAACGGCAGGTTGTCGCGCACCTGGACACTTTCAAACAGCGCCGCCAGCACATGGATACCCACCAGGCCCAGCAGCGCATTGGCGGCGGTCTCGTGGATTTGTTGCGGCCAGTCGGCGCCCCACAGGGCATCGACTTCCTGCATCAAAAAGCCGCTGACGCCGAGGGTGAGCAATGCGAGCAACATCAGCAGCATCACCAGCGCACCCATCGGCGAATGGCCCAGGCGATGCAGCGGCCGGCGACTGAGCAGCGAACGCAGGTGGGCATTCAGCCGTTTGGGTGTAGGCCAAAAGTCCGCCCAACGTGCGCTACGCGGCCCGACGAATCCCCACACCAAACGCACCAGCAGCCAGCCCATGGCGTAGTAGCCCAGCCAGACATGCCAGTCATCGCCCGCTTCGTTAAAGAAGTAATTGGCGACAAAGACCCCGGCGATCGACAGATGAAACAGCCGCACCAACGGGTCCCACAGGCGCAGGGATTCGCCTGGCATCAACCTTTGATCTCAGTCTTCACGGCCTTGCCGGTGACCGGGTCGTGGTAGATGTCGACCTTGCGCTTGTCTTTGTCGAAGCCGTAGATCTCGTAGCAGTTGCCGTCGGTGACCTTGAACTTGCTGATCGTGTAGCCGTCGGCCTTGAGCTTGTCCTGGAAGGCTTTTTCGTCTTGCCATTGCGAGCGTTCGGCGGTGGTGCACTGCGGGCCGGCGAGGGCCAGGGGGCTGGCGAGGACGAGGGACAACAGGAGAATTTTGCGCATGGAAAAGCTCTCAGCAGATGTGGGAGATTTCACAGTGCTAAACCAACCTTAGTGCAACCTTAGTTGGCAACGCGCCGTAACATCTTTGCCTGGGGCACTCCGCTGAAACCCGGCATGATTTCGCCGTTTCCTACAGAGAATCAGTAATGCGCCTACTCCTTGTCGAAGATGACCGTGCCCTCGGCCAGGGGATTCGCGTGGCCTTGGGCGCCGAAGGCTACACCCTCGATTGGCTGCAAGATGGCGTGGCGGCCCTGCATGCGCTGCGCACGGAGTCCTTCGACCTGCTCCTGCTCGACCTCGGCCTGCCACGCCTCGACGGCCTCGACCTGTTGCAGCAACTGCGCGCCGAGCAGCACGACCTACCGGTGCTGATCCTCACCGCCCGCGATGGCACCGCCGAACGCATCGCCGGCCTCGACGCCGGCGCCGACGACTACCTGGTCAAACCCTTCGACGTCGAAGAACTCAAGGCCCGCGTGCGCGCCCTGTTGCGCCGCAGCCAGGGCCGCGCGCAGCCGCTGCTGGAACACGCCGGCATCAGCCTCGACCCGGCCACCCAGCAAGTGCGTTATCAATCCGGGGACATCATCGTCACTCCCATGGAATACCAGCTGCTGCACCAACTGATGGTGCGCCCCGGCAAGGTGGTGACTCGCGAACGCTTGTCCCGTGCGCTGTACGGCTGGCAGGACCGGGTCGAGAGCAACACCCTCGAAGTGCTGATCCATAACCTGCGCAAGAAGTTATCCACAGAGCTGATCCGCACCGTGCGCGGTGTCGGCTACGTGCTGGTGCTTAAACCATGAGCTCGGTTCGCGCGCGCATCCTCATACCCGTATTGGTCCTGATCCTGCTCGGCGACGCGCTTATCAGCTGGCTGGTGCTACGCGACAGCCACCACGAAATCGAAGAAGTCTATGACGCCCAACTCGCCCAAAGCGCGCGCCTGCTGCAAGGCGTATTGCGTCAGCGCGACCCTGGCGAAGCCGACTGGAACAGGTTGCATGAGGCCTTTGACCAGGCCATGAGCCGCGTGGGGGAAGAGGGCGTGGCCCATCCCTATGAAACCCGCCTGACCTTCCAGATCTGGAGCAGCGATGGCCAACTGCTGGTGCGCTCCGCCGAAGCACCGGTGCTGGCCGCACCGCCCGCGACCCTCGGCTCCCATGACCTGCTGGACAACGGCAACGACTGGTGCGCCTTCCTCCTCGCCGACCCGCAGCAAGGGTTATTGATTTGGGTGGGCGAGCGCGACGACATTCGCCAGGACGTGATCCAGCGCATCATGCGCCACACCCTCTGGCCCACGTTGATCGGCGTGCCGCTGCTGGCGGTGTTGATCTGGCTGGTCATCGGTTGGGGCTTCAAACCGCTGCGCGCCATGGCCCTATCGATTCGCGGGCGCAATACCGACACCTTGCAACCGCTGCACTTGGCGCCACTGCCCAGCGACCTGGAACCCATGCAAACCGCGCTGAACCGGCTGCTCGTGCAAGTGGATGACCTCTTGGAGCGCGAACGCCGCTTCATCGCCGACGCCGCCCACGAACTGCGCACACCGTTGGCGATCCTGCGCATCCACGCACAAAACGCACAAAGCGCCGAGACCCCGGAGCAACGCCGTGAAGCCCTGGAGTTTTTAGTCAACGGCGTCGACCGAGCCACCCGCATCGGCAGCCAACTGCTGACCATGGCCCGCATCGAACCGCAACTGAACAACCCGGTGCGCAGCCGCGTGCAACTGACCGAGCTGGTGCGCGAAGAGTTGGCCGAGCTGGCGCCGCTGGCCATGGAGAAAGGCGTGGAGCTGGTGCTGGAAGGTGAGGAGGAGGTGTGGGTGGAGACTGAGCCAGTTGCGCTGGCGATTGCGTTGCAGAATCTGGTGACCAATGCGTTGAATTTTTCGCCGGCTGGCAGCGAAGTGAAGGTGGTGATTGGTGCCAACTGCTTGAGCGTGGAAGACCAGGGGCCGGGGATTGATGAAGCGGAGTTGGGGCGATTGTTTGAGCGGTTTTATAGCCGGGGGAATGCCAACGGTGCGGGGCTGGGGTTGGCGATTGTGGAGATGATTGTTGGCAAGATTGGGAGTCGGTTGGCGTTGCGCAACCTCGAACACGGCGGCTTGAGCGCCCGCCTGGAATTCTGACCTGTGGGAGCGGGCTTGCCCGCGAAGGCGGCGTGTCAGTCGATACAAGTGCTGGCTGATTGATCGTTCCCACGCTCTGCGTGGGAATGCATCCCTGGACGCTCTGCGTCCGTTCTTGAAGGCGTGACGCAGAGCGTCACCTGCGGCATTACCACGCAGAGCGTGGGAACGATCAAAAGGATAAGGTTTTAGGTTTCCAAGGCGCTAATAATTGATTGCTTTGAACTTGGTAAGTGCTGTGAGACTTCTGATAATGCCAATGCTCTCTCTGCAATGGAGTTGAATCGTGCCTCATCAAAAAAAACTGATCCGGATAACTTTGCTTTTGCTAGCAATGCAGCGTATGCGAAAAAGCCATAGGGATGTTTTTTGTATGTGTTTTCTATTTCTATTGCGCTGAGGGTGTTTAGTGTCTTGAGTCCTAACTCTATCTCTCCAAGTTTCAGGGCGGAGGTGCCGAAGTTGGTTTTGTATATGGTGGTTTTTGGGGTTTTTGTGTACGCAGCTTGAAAGTGATTCAGCGCTTCCGATGTTAGTCCGAGATTGGTTGCGGTCAACCCGCCTAGATTATATATGGATGAAGAGTTGATGCCAAGATCTATTAGTCGTTTGAAGTCTGTATAAGCGATGTCGAAGGAATGGGTTTTTCGAAGTGCTTGCAATGTTTTTGTAGGGGTATCTACAGCGAAGTGGTATAGGTGTGTGTTTGGGGTGCTTATAAGTCCAGACGCAGAAAATCTTGCGAGCTCAATTATGCTTTTTGAGTCTATACTGAAGTGCCCTTTGTCTGTTAGCGCAGAGAGGTCCTCGTTGCAGCATATGCCGGCAATAGCTTCAAGAGAAGGAAATTCTGCTGAGATTTCGTTCATTAGCAAATTTAAGTTGTTTTCGTTGTAGTTGTCGTTTGGACCAACTAAGCATATTGAGCCGCTGTCTAGAACTGCGATTAAATTTATGTTTATAAGTGCGGTTTTGGCACTGCTGTATAGTTTCGCTAGAGCTTTATTTAGGGCTGCGGTGCCGTAGTTTTTTAAGTATTCTGCTTCCTTTGTGAATCGTATAACGATCGCGAAAGGGAGAGTATCCTGAGATGAGGCTATAAACTCTTGGAGAGGCTTTATATCACCACTCCGAATTCCATCGGACGGTGACGTGAAGTATCTGGAAGAGTTGGATAATAAATGCCCGATACTTCCGGCCGGAATTGCCTCAAGATGCGAACCGGCCGCCAACTCAATTATTGAGTTATCTGCCGTGTCTATAAAGGCAAATGAAATTTCAGGCTGGGAATTAAATACTACAATCCTACAGCTCTCAACACGAGGATATATTCCTAGTGTTCTCGTTGTCCGTCCATCGTTGACCGAAAATTTGGTCTTTCCTGAGAAGGTCGGATGGTAGACTTTGAATTCTTGTCCTATCAGGACGCCTACATTAGACCCAATATCTAATGCAACTACACCTGTTTTCGTATCTTGCTCCAGTACTCTTCCGCAGGAAGATAGAATCTCATCATAAAGTATTACTTGATTTCTTCCAGCGGCTTTTGCTCTATAAAGTGCTGTATCCGCCAGGTCGAGTAAACCTGCTGATTGATCTGAGCCAGATTCGGATTTGTTCATGCCTGTGTGAAAAGCTAACCCGATACTAGTGGAAATGCCTCTGTCAGAGGGAGGGGGGGGCGTTAATGCGGATAAATTGTCGCTTTTGCACAGCCAACACCACTCATCATCGCTTGGTAGTATTACGTCACAAATGCTAGATCTGAGTTGATTTGCCCATGCGAAAAACTGCTCTCGCGGCGCGCTTGCCGTTATTAAAACTAAGAATTCTTCACCTGACGGGTGGCCTAGGTATACCAGCGGGTGGAATGGAGATTTTTCTATTGCGGAAGCACAGTCCTCCAAACGTTTCCCGAAAGCTTTGAGAACTTGATCCCCATATAGGTGACCCCAAGTGTCATTAACTTGCTTGAAATAGTCTATGTCGAGCGCCATTACTGCGAGCGTTTCGGAATGCTCGCTTTCCTGTGTTTCAATGTCGGGGGAGGCTTGTTTGTCGACTAGGTTAATTGAGGCCTCTAGTTTTTCTCGAAACGCTTCTTTTGCGAGCAGGTGTGTCAGAGCGTGGTGGGAAACCCTATATGCATTGGACGAGCTTTCTTGTGTTTTCTCTATCAGGGCTCTGTAACGCGCCCTTGTGTCCTTTCGTGGGGATTTTGTGAAGGCTAGCGATACTGTCGCGTCATATGTTTTTAGATAGTATCTTGCGGTCAGGCTGTTGGTTGAGTATTGTGCGATTGGTTCTTTTATGGATTTGTCTAAGCTTTGAATTGTTGACGTGTTAATCGATATGCCATGCAGTTCGAACCATTGATTTTCATTTTTATAATGGAGGGTGCACTTTATGTTATGACTGGCAAATTCTTTTAGGAGTTCTGTATAAAGTGCTGTGAGTTTGTCTAGTTTCATAGGTTTTATTGTCTTTTTTGAAGAAGGCCGGTTTGTTGCTTTGGAAGGGGTAGGTTTTGTATTTTTTGTTGTGTGTGGTTTTCGAGTGTGTCTAAGTCTTTTCATGAGGTTCCGCGAACCCCATCCTCTCCTTTTATCTACATCGTAGGCAAGCGTTAGTTGTGGCGTTTTGCCATCTTTGGCGAAGTGCGCTTTTTATACGGCAGATACGACGCGTCCATGATGGAGCTTTCAGGACATCATCACCTTCTCCACCTGCGGCACACCGCCCAACCATCGCCACCTGTTCCGTATCAACTCTGGCGTCCCCATCCGCGAAGCCCTGGAGCATGCCTCCGAGCTGTTGCACTGTTCCAAGCTGCTGGCGCTGGATGCTGCGATGGACAACAGCGCCGACCGCTATGCCTGGGCTGCGCATTATTTGGGGGAGATGGCGAAAGCGGTGGTGGATGATTTGGCGAATGGGATGTTGCCGAATGGGGTTGCCGGGGAGGATGGGGTTGTTGTGTAAGGCTGTGGTTTGAGGGTGTGGGGGCGGGCGTCTTCGCGGGCAAGCCCGCTCCCACATTTTGATGCGGTACGGCCGTTTAACTGTGTAGGCAGTAAAAAAGACCTTGGGGCGCCAAGGTCTTTTTTTGCCCGCTGATCAGGCCAGCAGATGTTTGGAAATCAACCGGGAAATTTCCACAACCGAAGTCTTGCCGGTGAATTCAAACTTCACTTTTCCCAACGATGAAAAGTAAATCTCCAACTCCGAATCCAGGTCAAACGTCCCGGACGTTTCCACCGAGTAGGCGACGATATTTTTGTACGGCAGCGACGTGAAGTCCTTCTTGCTGCCGGTAATCCCCTGCACGTTCACGGCGATGATGCGTTTGTTAGTGAAGACCACGCCGTCGCGCATGGATTTGTAAGCGTCGACTACTGTTTCGCCGTCCAGCAGCAAGGCCGATACGCGTTCCGCGTATTCGTTGTTTTGTTTGAGTTTGAAGAAGCCTTTGTTATTGAAGTCGATCACAGGGCAATCCTTTTAGTGGGGCAGCGCTCAGCGCGCCATGACGTTGACGATGACATGCAGGATAAACGCGGGCCCATAACAGGGCTGGCCGTGTTCATCTTCTATGCGCCAGATGGACGTGACGGTGCAGGTTTCCTTGGGCGCGGCGAAGGTCACCGAGAGGTGCACCGGCTGGCCGGGTAGGGTGTCCGCAACGGGGATTTCGTGGGTGAGGCTGCGTAGGTGACTGTCCATCACCACTTCCAGTGGGGCTCCAGCATCGGTGCGGCGCGCTATGACGTACTCGCTGTCTACCCGCACCAGCCGGCGACCGCGCCAGGGGCGGCTGCCGAGGTTTTGAATTTCCCAGGTTTTTTGGAACGTCTCGCCGGGTAGCACCACGGTTTGGTCGGGGGTGGTGACGTCGGCGTTGAACACAACGACGTCGCTAGGGTCATGCAGGCCGATGGCGCGGTTGGTGGTTGCCATTGAATGGATATCAACGGACGCGCCTGCCAGGTCGGCGAAGTAGCGGAACAGCAGCAGTGGCGAAACCTGGAGTGCCTTTGCGAGTTTGATCAGGGTGCGTACCGACGGGTCTTGGGAGGCGCCACCGGCCAGGCCGTAGAGGTAGGTTCGAGAGATCCCCGACTCTTTCGCTAACGTTGTCATGGATTTGCCCAGCTCTCGGCTGCGTCGGGCGATCAGCGCCCTGAGGGTGATGTTCATGGACCATCTTTGTTCGTCAAAAAGGACAGCCTGCATGCCGCCACGGTTAGCCGGCCGTGCAGACTGCAAACCGCTGCCAGTTTCGTTGTTTCCCACAGCGTTGCGAATACGGCGTGTGTTGCATTCCTTTACATCTGCCTTGAAGAGTCACCATGACACCTTACTTCACCGAAGGCCTGGTGCTGGGCCTCGGCCTGTTCGCCGCCCCCGGTCCCAAAGACACCTTGGTCATTCGCCAAGGTGTCGGCCGCGGGCCTATCTGGGGAGTGGTCGCGATCTGTGTAGTTGCCGATATTCTGCTGATTGCCCTGGGCATCGCTGGTCTGGGGACGCTGCTGGAAAGTCGACCAACGCTGGTCGCACTGTTGCTAATCTCCGGCGCGGCCTACCTGCTTTGGTTCGGCGCCCGGCGGCTGTTGGCCTGCCTGCGTGACCAATCCATGCCGGATACCCAAGACGGTCAATCGCAACGAGGACTGTTGCGGACGGCAGTTGTTTTGGGTTTCGCTAATCCCTACGCCTGGCTCGATACCGTCGTGCTGATCGGCTCCATCGGCGCAGCAAAACCCTTGAACCAACAAGCACTCTTCGCGACCGGGGCCATGACCGCGTCGCTGCTGTGGTTCGTACTCTTGGCGTTGGGGTGTCAGCGGTTGACCCACCTGTTTCGCACACCCGTGGTGTGGCGTTGGCTGGACGCAGGCGTTGCGGTGTTGATGGTGTACCTGGCCGGTATGCTGATAAGTGATTCACTGGATGTCTTTAAGGTAATCCTTGAGGGTCGTTAGCGGCACAGGTAGTTCATCGAGCTGATGGACGTTTTGTACATCAGCCGCCAGCCTCTGCAACTCCCGCCCCAACACCGACTCAGCCCCACCCACCGCCTCCAACGCCTGCCCCACACACTCATCCACCTTCCCCAAAACACCAATCAAATCCCCCTGCCGCACCAACAACCCAAACACCTCCCGGTCATACCCGCCCATCACCGGATCATCACGCAAAACCGGGCTGCCACCGTCCACCTCATGCACCAGCTTAAGTGCAAAAAGCGCCACAGCTTCCAGCGTCAATTCCATGGTCTCGGTTCCTCAACAGTCGGGGGAGGGCGATGATCACTGTTCTTCAGCGCAAAAAACAACCCCGGCCGTCACCGCTCCAGGATCAATTCCACCCGACGGTTACGCGCGCGGCCTTCAGCCGTCGCGTTATCCGCCAGCGGCCGGGTGTCGGCATAGCCGATGGCGGCGAGGCGTCCGGGCTGGATGCCGTTGGCTTGCAGGTAGCGCACCACGCTGCCGGCGCGGGCGCTGGAGAGTTCCCAGTTGGAGGGGAAACGGGCGCTGCGGATGTCTTGGGTGTCGGTGTGGCCGGCGACGATGAGTTTATGCGGGACGCTGTCGAGCACCGGGATGAGCTTGTGCAACACGGCGAGGCCGCCGAGGTTGAGGTCGGATTGGCCGGAGGGGAATAGGATTTCGCTGCTGATGCGAAAACTCACGCTGCTTTCATTGGTGACCACTTCGATGTCGTTGCCCAATTGATCCAGCGGCAGTTCGTTGAGCAGATCTTGTGTCGTCGGTTTCGCGGGTTCAGGTTCAACGACCACAACCGGCTCAGGCGCGGCAACCGGCTCAGGTTCAGGCGCCACGACAGGCACCAACAACAACGCTCCCGGCACCTCCACCGAGGCCAATCGCTTAAAGGAAAACACCGGCGGCCCACTGACCTCGGCACTGTGCCGCGTACGCTCATGCCCCTTGCCCGCCAACGCTAGCATCGCCATGGTCACCACCAGCAGTAACGTCATCATGTCCAGGTACGTCATCATCCACGTCTCACCCGCCGCGTCTTCCACCGGCGGCATGCCGCTGGCAATCGCTGCGGCCTGGATACGCGTCACCGGCCTCACGTGCGCGGTTTCCAACTGAGCCGCAGCGGCACCCGCAAAGGCTCATCTCGCAGTTCATTCTGGTAATGCGCCACAAAGGATTTGAGCGTCTCGCGCATCAACCCCGGGCTGCGTTTGTTGGCCATCATCGCCACGCCTTGCAGCACCATGTTCATCACCACCACGCGCTGTTCGGTGCGGCGTTCCAGCTTCACCGCCACCGGTTTGCACAGCAGGTTGGCGAGCAATACGCCGTACAGCGTGGTCATCAGGCCCACCGCCATTTGCCGGCCGATGGTCACCATGTCGCCGTCGCCGAGCACGAACATCAGGTTCACCAACCCCACCAGCGTGCCGAGCATGCCGAACGCGGGGGCGTAGCTGGCCATCACGCGAAACAGCTGCGCCTCGGCATGTTCCTTGGCGCGCAGGCGGGCGATGCGCCATTGCAGTAGGTCGAGGATGTCGTCCAGCGGGGTTTTGTCGATGACCAACTGCACGCCGGAACGCAGGAAGGGATTTTTCACGCCGTCGAGCACGTCTTCCACGGCACGCAGGTCGCCGTCGATCCACAGCCGCGAAAGGCTCACCAACTCGTCAATGTCTTCCTGGGTGTACTCGCGCTCATGCCGCACCACGGTCTTGATCAGGCTGAAGATGCGCAGCACTTCGCGCAACGGGTAGCTGATGAAGGTCGCGGCAAAGGTGCCGACCACCACAATGCCCAGCGCCGGCAGGTCGACAAACAAGCCGGGTTGTTGCGCGCTGAACACCAGCAGCACGGCCAGCAGTAGCAGGCTGGCGAGCAGGCCGATCAGGGTTGAGGGGTTCATGCAGCACTCCAGTTGTGGGCCAAGGCGGGAGTTATAACGCGCGGGGTGCGGATTCAAATCAGCTAATACAGGCACTTTCACTGGCGAAATCGGGGGGCTGCGCAAATTTTTTCAACGGCTGCCTAAAGACGGCTAATCGGTTCGCCGATGTTCGCTTTGTCTGTACGGCAACGGCGTGGAATGTCCTCGGCGCCGGGCCCGAACTCTGTCCCAAGCGGCTCACCCACGAAAGGAACTGCACCATGTCAGTCATCAATACCAACATCACGTCCATGATCGCCCAGCAAAACCTGAACTCCTCCGAGAGCAGCCTGAGCACCTCGATCGAGCGCCTGTCGTCGGGCCTGAAAATCAACAGCGCTTCCGACGACGCCGCCGGCCAGGCGATTGCCAACCGCATGACCTCGCAGATCACCGGCCTGTCCCAGGCCAGCAGCAACGCCAGCGACGGCATCTCCCTGGCGCAGACCACCGAAGGCGCGCTGGACCAGGTGAACGACAACTTGCAGCGCATCCGTGAGCTGTCGGTACAAGCGGCCAACGGCACCAACTCCCAGTCCGACCTGCAATCGATCCAGGACGAGATCACCCAGCGCCTCGACGAGATCGACCGTATCTCCTCGCAAACCGCATTCAACGGCGTGGACGTGCTGTCCAAAGACCAGACCATCACCATCCAGGTCGGCGCCAACGATGGCGAAACCATCGACATCAAGCTCAGCGAAATCAACGCCGACACCCTCGGCCTGAGCAGCTTCAACGTGAACGGCTACGACACCACCCTGACCGCCAGCACCCTGTCGGACTCCGCGGGCACCGCGATCACTTCGACCAACACCAGCTATGTCGACAAGTCCGGCACCACCGTGACCGGCGGCACTCTGTCCACCGACGCCGATGGCGACTACTTCCTGACCGTCGGCGGCAAGACCTACGCGGCCGAAGTGACCCTGACCACCGACGGCACCACCACCTCGGCGAGCATCAGCATCGACACCGACAACGCGGTGAGCAAGAAGTCCACCAACACCCTGACCACCCTCGACAACGCCCTGAACACCGTGGACTCCATGCGTTCGGACCTGGGTGCGGTGCAAAACCGCTTCGACTCGGCGATCACCAACATTTCCACCACCACCACCAACCTGACGTCCGCGCGTTCGGGCATCCAGGACGTGGACTACGCCACCGAAGTGTCGGCCATGACCAGCGCGCAGATCCTGCAACAAGCCGGTACGTCGGTATTGGCCCAGGCCAACTCGATGCCGCAACAGATGCTGTCGCTGCTGCAATAAGTACCTGCAGGTAGAGAAGGGGCCAGCGCACGCTGAGCCCCTTTTTTTGTGGCTGGAATTTGATTAGGTGGCATTGAATGCAGGTTGGTTCGCTAGGTAATTAATTGATTCTGAGCGCTGCTCTTTGGTTGCACTAGCTTAAAGGGGCTTTGTCTGCCTTCTGTCTATGTGAAAGTAGATCGCAATTGACATTAATGCCGTAAAAAAAGCCATGCATGCAGCCACAATAAAAGGCGCGGGGCGGCCGCTTGCGGCTATTAGTAATGTTCCTAAGGAGGGGCCAGCGATGATGCATAAAATTTGAATGCTTCTAAAGGAGGTAGAGACTCTTCCGATATTGCCAGGGGGGCATAATTGTTGAAGGATTATATTTGAAGATATGATGAGCATTTCATAGCCGAACCCATTAACAAACCATACAGCTGGGTAGAGTGAGGATCTTCCAGGGATTTGGAAAAATACCAAGGTGGCAGTCATACTTAAGGCTATGGAGAAAGTAGCGAGTGCATAAAGTCGAAGGCGAACTTCGTCGATGTCGCCCAGTTTAAATTTTATTAACAGTGCAGCACCTATTGCGCCACCCGCAGTGGCGGAGATGACGACTGAAAAAGCAACGGGAGGTAAGCCTTCAAAGGCTAGAAAAGATGCCACATGCGGGTCGTAAACGCCTAAGGCTAACGAGGTCAGTAAGGAATACAAGAAACCTATGCGCAGTTGAAAGGGTAATGCATTAAATATTGAAAACCCTCTTGCGATGTCACGGTATAGCGCAAGGATTGTTGTCCGTGAGTCGTCGGTTTGCGTTTGGATGGCTAAACAAATAGATCGTAGAAGGGGGAGTGTTAAAAACACAGCAACGGCTGATATAAAAAAGACATTTTGGGGTGACAGCATCGCCGTTAGCGCGCCAGCAACTAATGGGGCAAACAGTTTGGAAGATTGATCAAAGAGGCTGGCGTGGCTAAAAAAAGATTTACGCTCCTCGGCTACGATCAACTGGCGAACCGTAATGGCTATCGAAGGGAAGTAAATTAAGTTTGATACGCCTTTCAACACCACAAAGAGCAAAAAGGATTGGAGGTCAGGAGAGACGGCGAGTGCCACTGTAGACGTAGCGCGCAGCAAGGCGCCAAACGTCAGTGTTTTCCTTACGTCGTGTCGATCTATTAGTGTTCCTACGATAGGTCCGAGAAATAACATCGGGGCGCCGAGGCAAAAAGCCAGGATCGCTATCTCTGAAGGAGAGGCATGCCATAGATATACAGGTACGGTGAAGATCAAAAAAACATCAAGCCATAGTGAGAGGCTGGATAACGCTTGCACGCAAATAAGCTTACTTGACGTGTTCATTTTGTCGATCTGAATTTAGAAAAAGTGTGTCTTCAAAGACGAATCCGTCAAGCCCGTGATTGCTGGCAAAACGATATAGGTCACTCAGGCTATTTATAAAGCCGCGACCATTAAAGTTTAGAGATGTATTACAAAGCACTCCGACCCCTGATATGTCGCGATAGGCACTGAGTAGCTGATGTAGTCTAAGATTTTGGAATTTGTTGACTGATTGAGGGCGCGCAGAGTTATTGATATGCGTTACAGCCGGTATTCTGCTTGACACGACTTTGCGAAATTCCAGCATAAAGGGTGATGGGGTGGACGGGTAAAAGTAGTCGCCCATACATTCTTCTAGGCATATCGGCGCGATAGGCCGAAATCCTTCGCGCTTCTTAATGCTATTCAATCTGTTGAGGTTTTCCCTAGGATAAGGCGCTGCTAAGATCGAGCGATTTCCCAAGGCTCTAGGGCCCATTTCATATCTGCCTTGCACCCAGCCTAATATACAACCATCATGAAGCAGTCGCGCGACACGTTGCTCATTATAGGGCTCGCTAATGAAGGCGCCTGTACGATTTGTGTCAGTGCGTGATGGCTCGCCGGCATAGGGTGACCACTTGATTTTAGCCAGTCCCTTAGTATGCAATAATGCATCAATTGCCGTTCCAATTGCAGACCCACTGTCGTTCGTGCACGGTGGTATAAAGACGTCAGAAAATAGCTCTGTTTCTTTCCATTTTGAGTTCCAGTCGCAATTTAGTCCGCACCCGCCGACGATCAATAGAGGCGCATGATCAAAAACTATTTTCCGTGCGAACTCATGGAATAGATCGAAAATTGCATTTGAGTAGTGATAGGCAAGTGATGCGAGTCGAGGGTCGTCAAGGCCAATATTGTAATAGATACTGTTGCGGAATTCGCGCTTGTGAATCGTTCTGAAGTCCAAATTTTTATCGATTAGTGTTGCTATTAAATTTCTGGCCTCCTCATCAATATTACTGTTTTCTCCATAAGCGGCCAATGCCATGAGCTTGCCTGCATCACTTAAGCGAATTTGCCCCGCTCCAAAATTATTAAAGGTTGGGTCAGCGAGCGCGTATAAAAAAGCAAATCTGTCCCCAGGGTTTTCAATTACGCAGCCTAAGTGAGTGATGTTGACGTTTTCATCGATTCGATAAAATGCTCCGAAATAACCCTCCCAGAGTAATGCGTAGCAAGGCTGCCCCTGTGGAAATGGTGAAAGGCCATATCCACATAAAAGGTGCGAGCGTTCATGGGAAGATGAAAAATATGCAACGTCGTGACCAAATATGGAACGATTTTGAAAAATGATCTTTTTTAAACCGGAATAGCCAGCACCAATGGCATCTCTTTCTGAGTCTGGGCTCATTCCTCTACTCCACCCTCCCTGAGCGACTATAGTTACAGGTTTACTGATCATGTGCAAAGCTTTCAGCAGTGTATCGGGTGTTACACTTGAAAATCGAAGGCCGTTATCTTTTTCCGCTTCTATCGAGAACTCCAGGTGGTCTCCAATGATTAGCGCTATCGCCCCGTCATGTCCATCTTTCACTCCAAGAATTACAATGTCATTATTTTTCGAGTTGGTCATGTTTAGTTTTCCTGTCAAGTTCCCTCTAGGAGCTCTCTAACTTCTTTGGTGTATGAACTGCCCGTTCTATGTCCAGCGCCCACCAGAAAAATAACGTGCTCCGAGGGAAGGTTTACCTCTAGTAGTTCATTTATCTCTTTGTCATGGAAGTATCCGGTCAGCCAAGGATGTAAACCTAGAGCCGTGATCAATAAATTAGCGGTTTGTGACAGATGCCCGACATCTAGCAGCATTGACCGATAGGCACGAGAGTGGGGGTATTTCCACCAAAGTTTGTCAAAACGAGAGGTGAAGAAAATTGCAAATGCTAAATTATTTGCCCAGTGCTGGCCGCACAAGTAAGTGGAAATTACTTCGGGCGGAAGTTCGCGTACTTTTTCGAGAACATGTTGCTCACTTATGTAATGATAAATGCCTGGCGCCAGATCCTCGACATTTCGTACCCAGACATAACCCTCTGTAGCCTGTAAGCCTCCGGCTGAAGGCGACGTTCTTCTGAAACCGAATTTTTGGGCTCCAATCGGTGCATCATATTCGGTCTCTTTTTTATCTGCTAAAGTTCCATACAGTATAGTCGCGAGCGATAGAATCGATACTGGCGTATCGAAGAAGTCTCTGCAGGTGTGACGAGCCAAGAGGGTCTCCCAAAGGCTAGATTTTTGAATGATTGAAATATTTGGAGGTGGCAGAAATGTTTTTGTTCCGCCTTTTATCAAAGAAATAGTTGGTTCGCTTTTGTGAATGGATTCGCAAAAATCTAAGTAGCTTTTAGCATATTCAATGTACAGCTCTGGTTTGTCTGGTGTGGGTGGGTTTGGGTGGGATGTCCCAATGTGGAATATTTTCGATAGTTCGTCCCAACCCCATTCATCAGTCGGTTTTTCTTCAAGTAAGATTCCACATGTATCTATGGATATGTCGTCGATGGTGTCTTTTACAACGTCGCCTGCGGAAAAGTTCACTAGCCGCTCAAATTCGCTGACGCTTATTTGGTATTGAGCGTGATTTCTATAGTCCCACAAATAAGCTGCGCCTTCTTTGAGCACAAAAAATATGTCGTTCGAGAGCCATTTCTTTTTCGCCGTACACATAGCCGCCCGACCATCCTATAGTTAGGTGTTTTTTAAGTGGTAGCCTGGGCCTGAGCCCAGGCTGCGTGTCAGTGCTTAAGCGCTAACTTTCGATGATTAGGGGTCTCAGTATGGACACCGCTATCACGATGGTTTGGAGTGAATGTGTAGCGGGCTACCGTCACCGTCTTTATTGAGAAGTGAGGGGTCTGGTACGCATCGTTTGATTGGTTGTTAAGCGTCGGTTCTATAATTACTCGTTTCATATAGAGCTCCACTGATGATCTGAGTTAATGCCTTCGCAGGTTTGCGATGCGCTTCAAACGTAATGAGAGGCTGTTGTGATTGTCAATTTCAATTTTTTTATTTTTAGTTCAAGTTTCGTGTGTGCTTCCTATAATTTGTCGGATAGTTCTGGGTGGCTTTTCCTACGTGTTGCTCCACCTTTGATTTATAAAGCTACTGCGCTATACACGTGGATGTAATATCTAGTTGCATAGAAACACCAAGGCATCGTTGCCGTTAAACAACAAATTCTTTCCTCGTCTAGGGAAAGTGTTTTCAAACGAAGGAGTTTTGCTTTCACTGGCGTATTGCGCAGTCTGATCTTTGAACGCAATCCCCACTAATCCCCCCGCCAAGGCAGGCTTATCCGGGCTTTGGTGACGGGCTTGTCGCGCTAGCATTTGCCCCAGACTATTTATCCACAAGGCGAATGCCCGTTCATGCCCAAACCCCAGCGCCCCAAGACCCCACAAGGGTGGAAAGACCTCGGCAACCAACAATTGCACAGCGCCCCCGAGCAAGCCCTGGCCAGTTTCGAGCAAGCCTTGCGCCTGCTGCCAGACGAGCCCGAGGCCCTGGAGCTGGTGGCCAAGACCGCACAAAAGCTCGGCCAGGCCGATCGCGCCTTGGAGCTGGTGCTGAAAGCGTTGGCGATAGACCCGGATTTCGCCATCGGCCATCACCGGCTGGCCACGCTGTACTTCGAGAAGGGCCAGTTCGCCCTGGCGCTGGCGCATGTGCAACAGGCGCTGGAACTGGCGCCGCAGGATTGCCGCATGCTGTCGCGACAAGGCTTGATCCTCAACCGCCTGGAGCGCCACGGTGAGGCCATCGCGGTGTTCGAAAAACTGATCGAACGCGAACCCGGCGACTACAGCCATTGGAACAACGCGGCCAACCTGTACAAGGACATCGGCCAATTGGGTAAGGCCGACACCTACTACCAAAAGGCCGTGGCCCTGGCCAAGCGCAAGGACGTGCTGCCGTATTCCAATCGCCTGACGTCATTGCACTACGACCCCGAGCGCAGCCGCGATTACATCTTCGCCGTGTGCAAGGAATGGCAATCGCGCTTCGGCCCCAAAGTCGTGCCGCCACGCCCCGAGACGGACAAGACCGCCAACCGCCGCCTGCGCATCGGCCTGGTGTCCGATGGCCTGCGCCAGCACCCGGTGGGCAATATGATCGTCGGCGTGCTGGAAAAGCTGCCGCGCCACCGCTACGAATTGTTCGCCTACAGCACCAGCCAGGTCTGCGACCACCTGACCCGGCGCATCCAGGCCAGGGTGCAGCAGTGGCTGGCGATCAAGCACATGGACGACGGGGCCCTGGCCCAGCGTATCCGCGAGGATCGTATCGATATCCTGATCGACCTGTGCGGCCACAACGCCGGCAACCGCATGGGCGCCATGGCCTTGCAGCCGGCGCCGTTGCTGGTGAAGTGGGTCGGCGGCCTGATCAACACCACCGGCCTGGACGCCATCGACTACCTGCTCACCGACCGCATCGAATCCCCGGTTGGCGAAGACGCCTACTACACCGAAAAACTCATCCGCCTGCCCGACGACTATATCTGCTACGACCCGCCGCCCTACACGCCCGACATAAAACCCTTGCCCGCGCTGGCCAACGGTTACATCACCTACGGCTGCTTCAACAACCCGACCAAGATCAACGACCAGTTGCTGGCGCGCTGGGCCGAGGTGATGCGCGCCACGCCGGGCTCACGCCTGTTGCTCAAGGGCGGCGCGTTCGGCAACCGCGAGTTGCGCGGCCATGTGCACGGCTTTATGGCGGCCCAGGGCATTGCCGAAGAGCGTGTGCTGATCGAGGGCCCGGTGGGTCACAAAAGCCTGCTCGACACCTATAACCGCATCGACATCGCCCTCGATCCCTGGCCGTATTCCGGCGGCCTCACTACCTGCGAAGCCTTGCTGATGGGCGTGCCGGTGGTGACGTTCCCCGGCCCGACGTTCGCCGGGCGCCACTCGGCCACGCACCTGATCAACGCCGGGTTGCCGGAATTGGTGGTGCACAGTTGGGAGCACTATCAGCAACGTGTGATCGAACTGGCCAGCGACCTCGACAGCCTCACCCGTATCCGCAGCCATCTGCGCGAGGTGCTGATGGGCTCGCCGGTGTGCGACAGCCAGCGCTTCGCCAACCACTTCGACACGGCCATGCGCGCCATCTGGCAGCGCTATTGCGAGAACACACCGCGAGCCGCGTTGACCTTGGACGCGCAAGGGCAGGCCCGTTTCGACGGCGACGACGCTGCCGTCGAACTGCACCACCCGGCCGCGCCGCCAGAGGATGCAGGTTTCCGCTTCACCTTCCAGGGCAAAGTCGTGACCCTCGATCACGGCGGTATGTTGATCGCGTCGGCGCAGTTCGTGGCTCTGCAAAAAATGGCGGCGTTTTCCACCGTCGCCTTCGACCCCGCCAGCCGCATCAGCAATGCGCGGCAACTGGCCCAGCTCGGTGAGTTGCACTACTACCCTCACGCTGCGTTGGGCAGTGGTCAGCCGGCCACGCTGTATGCCTGTCTCGATCCGAGCATGAGCGCCACGCTGGCACCGCTGGCGACTGCAAACGTACTGGCCAAACTGGCGCTGCCGACCCTCAAGCTGGACGCGATCAACGGCCTGCCTGCGGTGGATTGGCTCTTGCTCGACAACCTCAACGACAGCCTCGCCGTGATCGAGCACGGCCAGCGCAGCCTCGCCGAGACGTTGCTGGTGCAGGCCCGGGTCAACTTCGCGCCGACCCATGACCAGCAGGCCGATGTGGGCTTGATCAGCCGCTGCCTGGCCCGGCGCGGCTTCAGTTTTTACCGCTTGAACAACTTGCAGCATCAACCGCAGACCTCCCACCTGGTGTGCGCCGACGCGCTGTTTCTGCCGGATGCGACGCGCCTGGCCGCGCTGTCGGATAACCAGCGTTTGAAGCTGGCGTTCCTGTTGCACACGGTCTACGCCGCCCACGATGTGGCGGGTGAACTGCTCAAGGCCATCGACGACGATCTGGCCACCCAGTACCTCAAACACTGCCAGAACCCGCAGCCGCTGGAATTGCCCCGCGAGCCCATGCAGGAACCCCAGGTCACGTTCCCGGCAGACGTCGCCGCGTACGTCAAAACCCTCTACACCCAAGCCTCGGTGATCCTCGAATACGGCAGCGGCGGCTCGACCCTGCTGGCGGCGAACCTGCCGGACAAAACCGTGATCTCGGTGGAAAACGACGCCCATTGGGCCGCAGACATGCAAACCTGGATCGCCAACGCCACGCTGCCCTCACGGCCATTGATCTACCCGGTGAACGTGGGCGAAACCGGCAAATGGGCACGCCCGAAAAACGCCCGGCACTGGAAGAAATTCCACACCTACCCTTTGAAGGTCTGGGATGAGCCGTTCTTTGAACAGCCAGATGTGATCCTTATCGACGGGCGTTTTCGCATCGCCTGTTTTGTCACGGCGTACCTGCGGGCGACCCAACCGATGATCGTGCTGTTCGACGATTACCTGGATCGGCCGCACTACCATGTGGTTGAACGTTTGGTGAAACCCAGCGAGTTTGTCGGGCGCATGGCGCGGTTTGATTTGCAGCCGCTGACCCATTTGCCGCGTGAAGAGTTGACCTGGTTGGTGGCGAGCTTCAACGAAGTGGCCTACGCCGAAGCCTGATTTGAAATGCAATCCAAATGTGGGAGCTGGCTTGCCTGCTCCCACATTTTGATCTCTGGTGATCTTAAAAGTGTGGAGGCCCTAGCCCTTCATGCTCACATGCAACCGCGCAATCGCCTGAGCATGCAACTGACACACCCGCGACTCACTCACCTCCAGCACCACCCCAATCTCACGCAAGTTGAGCTTCTCGTGATGACACAGCGCAAGCAGCAGTCGTTCCCGCGCGGGCAGGGCGTCGATGGCGCGGGTCAGGTCGGCGCGGTTGCGCTCGTTGAGCAGTTCGGCAAACGGTGTTTGCAGGCGTGAGCTGGAGCCTTCGCTGTGTTCTTCATCGATATCGTCGAAGGGCAGCATCTGGCTGCCGTTGGTGTCGTCGAGCACCTTCTGGTATTCGGCCAGCGTCAGGCCCATGGCCGAGGCCACTTCGCGCTCCTTGGCCGGGCGGCCGAGGTTCTGTTCGACGCGGTGCATCGCTTCTTCCACCGCCCGTGCATTGCGCCGCACGCTGCGGGGCACCCAGTCGCGGGTGCGCAACTCGTCGATCATCGCCCCGCGAATGCGCTGGGAGGCGAAGGTGGCGAAGGTCGCGCCGACGTTCAAGTCATAACGCGTCATGGCATCGAGCAAGCCGATGCTGCCGGCCTGGATCAAGTCGTCCAGTTCAATATTGGACGGCAACCGGGTCTTCAGCCCAAGCGCCTGGCGCCGGACCATGGGCAGGTACTGCTGGAGCACTTCCTGCTGGTTTATCTTGCCCTGTGCCGTATACATCGTGTGCGCCTGCGAAAGACAGAAAATCCACGGGATTATTACTGCTGGGGCGGGGGGGCTAAGCGCAGAACAGGTAGGCGGCAGGCCACATATTCCCCGCTTAACGCAATTCCAATGTGGGAGCTCCCACACAAGCCAGCTCCCACAGTTAGGTTTCATTGATCAGTAGTAGGCGCACGGCGAGATACCGCTGCGCGGCTTCGCGCAAGTTGCTGAGCAAGCCCTCCTGGGGTAACCCCGCATGCAACGCCAACACCTGCCCCGGCCCGCCGTAGTCATGCAACAAACTCAAGGTGTTGAACGCCCGCTCAAACGCGCCCAAGTCGCTGCCCACCCAAATCCCCCAACGCGACTGCGCCAAGTCTGGGTGATACTTATCCACAGCCCGCACCCGCCAGCGCGTCGGGTCACCGACCCAGCGCTGGCCTTGCCGATGCCAACGCGCCAACGCCTGCTGCGCCAGCAGCGCTTCGGGCGCCGCACCGAACAGCAGCAACGTGCGCTGATTGAGCTGGGCCCACTGGCGCAACCCGGCGGCCTGGTCATGCATGCTCGAAGCTGTCCATGACGGCGGCCAGGTGCAGCAACCCTTCAAGGATTTCCCGCGCCTGCCCACGGGGCTTTTTCGGCAATAAGCCGAGCAGTTGCGCACGCGCCTGGAACGCCCAGTCATCCGGGGCCTGGACCAGCCGCAGGGCGCTGGCGGCGAAGCCGGCGGCCAGGTAGTGGCGGGGTTCGGCGTGCAGGTGTGGGTGCAGGTCGAGCAGCCGCGTGGAACCGCGTGCGGTCAGGTCGGCCAGTTCGTCCTGTTTCAGTTGGTGCAGCAGTTCGGCGGCCTGTTCATTCAGATCGTGCTGTTCCTCGACCAGCCAATAACGCTGGCTCAGATGTTGGCCGCTGTGACTGTCTTGCAAGGTGGCAAACCAGGCGCGGACAGCGGTGCCTTTAAAGGCCACCGGCAGATGGCTCAAGGTCACCCGCGCTTGGCGGTTGCGGTAGCGCAATGTGCGGATGCCGAAGCATTCGCTGCGTTTGGCGAGCGTGCCCAGGGGATGTCGCTGCGCTTCAAACACCGCCCGCTGGCTCGCCTTGCCCGACGAGATCCACGCCGCGCTCGACGGCGCTGCGGGCTCACCGAGAAAACTCTCCCAACACGCCAGCGGCTGCGCCATCAACGGCCAGACCTGCGCCAGCAAGGCAAAGCCCTCGACGTGCGTGATCAGGCTGTCGCGCAAGGCCAGCAGCGCCTTGCGTTGCCCCAACAGGCTGCGCGCCAGGGCGTCGAGGTGCGGGCGGGGGGCGGTGGCGGGGGACGCGGCAAACCGCGATGGCCGGGAAATATCCAGCGCCTGCTGCAAGAACGCCGACGCACCGGGCAGTTGCAAATCTTCCGGCACCTGTTGGCCTGTCGATAAATAATTCAGGCGCAAACGGTGGCGCATCACGGTCTCCAGCACTGGCCCCAGGCGCGCTGCCTCGTCGCACTTGCTGATGATGCAATCGTCCAGCCGGCACCCGGCCGCCTGCGCGGCAGCACGGTAGGTGTGCACCACTTCATCCAGGGTGTCGCCGTGGCTGGCGGCATTGAGCACCAGCATCAGGCGCACGCCGCGCAGTTGCTGGATGTGCGCGAGCAAGCGTTGATCGCGCTGGCTCATGCCCACGGTGTCGATGATCACCAGGCGCTTGCCGGCCAAGCGGCCCAGCAGCGGATCGAGCGCAGCCTGCGGCGCCAGCGTGTGCAGTTCGACGCCGAGCAATTGCGCATAGATATTCAGCTGCTCATGGGCGCCGACCCGAAAACTGTCGGTGGTCACCAGCGCCACGTCGCCTGGACCATGGCGCATCACATACCGCGCCGCCAACTTCGCCGTAGTGGTGGTCTTGCCCACGCCGGTAGGCCCGACCAGGGCAATCACCGTGGGCGCCTTGAACAGCTCGGCTTCGTCGCCCAACAGGTTCAATTGACTGTGCAGGCGTTGCACCAGCCAGGCCTTGAGCCGTGCCGGCGTGGCATCGGGCAAGTGCGCGGGCGTGCGGCCCAGCAAGTCTTCGCTGAAACCGCCACTGAAGCCCGCTTCCAGCAGCCATTCCAGCAACGGCGGCGCGCTCGCGGTTTCTTCGCCCTGGGCCATGATCTCCACGCCCGCGTCAGTCATGCGGCTGGACAAGATCAACGCGTCTTCCCCCAAGGCTGCGCGCACCTGGTTCATCGCCTCGCGGCTGTTGGCGCCGATAAAACGTTGCGCACTCACTTAGGCTTGCCTCCGATCACGTGGGTCATGCGCAGGGTGCGGTCGTCGGGGATTTCGCTGAGGGCGATCACCGTCAGTTGGCGCAAGCGCCGGCGCAGGAAGCGCGACAGCACCGGGCGCAATTTGTTGGGCACTACCAGCACCGGTGGTTCGCTGCTGTTTTCCTGGCGTTTGAGGGTCAGGCTGGTCTGTTGCATCAGGTTGTCGGCCAGGCTCGGTTCCAGCGCGCCGCCGTTGCCCACGGCCTGCATCAGCACCTGCTCCAGGTTGAAATCCAGGCCGATGACTTTCAGCTCGGCCTGGTTGCCAAACAGCTGGTTGACGATGGAGCGGCCGAGGGCGATGCGCACCACGGCGGTCAGTTCCTGCACGTCTGGCGGTTGCAGCACGCCGCCGTGTTCGGCGAGGGCGTCGAGGATGGTGCGCATGTCGCGGATCGACACGTTCTCTTCCAGCAGGTTTTGCAGCACCCGTTGCAGCACCGTCAGCGTCACCAGCTTGGGCACCACTTCGTCGATCAGGCCCTTGCTGTCGGGCCCGAGCTTGTCCAGCAGCTTCTGCACTTCGCCACGGCCGAGCATGTCCTTGGCGTGCTGGTGCAGCAGGTGGTTGAGGTGGGTGGCGGTCACGGTGCTCGCATCGACCACGGTGTAGCCGTAGATCTGCCCGTGCTCGCGCAGGTTGGCGTCGATCCAGATCGCCGGCAGGCCAAACGCCGGGTCCACCGCCGCCGTGCCTTCCAATGTGTGGGTGACCTTGCCCGGGTTGATCGCCAGCCACTTGCCGGGGAACACTTCGCCACGGCCGATTTCCACGCCCTTGAGGCTGATGATGTAGGTGTTGGCGGCCAGTTCCAGCTTGTCGCGCACATGCACCACGGGCGGCAGAAAGCCCACGTCCTGGGCGAACTTCTTGCGCAGGCTCTTGATGCGCGTGATCAGTTCGCCTTGCTGGCGGGCGTCCACCAGTTGGATCAGGCGGTGGCCGACGCGCAGGCTCAGGGTGTCGACCAACTGCACGTCATCCCACGAGGCTTCGCTGCCTTGGGACGCGGATTTGGGCAGCAACGTCTGCGTGGGCGAGCCTTCCGGCGCCAGCGCTTCTTGTTTGGAAAACCACCAGCCCAAGCCGCCCAGCAGCCCGGTCAACATCAGGAACACCAGGTTCGGCATGCCCGGCACCAGGCCGAGCAAGCCCATGACGCCGGCGGTCATCATCAACACCTTGGGGCGGCTGAACAGCTGGCCCATCATCTGCTGGCCCACATCCTGCTCGGTGTTGACCCGCGACACGGTCACACCCGCCGCAATCGAAATCACCAGGCCGGGGATCTGCGCCACCAGGCCATCGCCGATGGTCAGCATGGTGTAGGTGTGCGCCGCATCGGCAAACGCCATGCCGTGTTGCAGGATGCCGATGGCCAGGCCGCCGATGATGCACACGCCCATGATCACCAGGCCGGCCACGGCGTCACCGCGCACGAACTTGCTGGCGCCGTCCATGGAGCCGAAGAAGTCGGCTTCCTGGGCGACTTCCTTGCGCCGTTGACGGGCTTGCGGTTCGCCGATCAAACCGGCGTTGAGGTCGGCGTCGATCGCCATTTGTTTGCCGGGCATCGAGTCCAACGTGAAGCGCGCACCGACTTCGGCGATACGCCCGGCGCCCTTGGTAATCACCATGAAGTTGATGGTCACCAGGATCAAAAACAGCGCCAGGCCCACGGCAAAGTTGCCGCCCACGAGGAACTCGCCGAACGCCTCGATCACCTTGCCGGCCGCGTCGGGGCCGGTGTGGCCTTCCATCAAAATCACCCGCGTCGACGCCACGTTCAGCGACAGCCGCAGCAGTGTGGTGAACAGCAGCACCGAGGGAAACGCCGAGAAATCCAGCGGCTTCTCGGTGAGCATGCTGACCATCAGCACCATGATCGCCAGGGCGATGTTGAAGGTGAACAACAGGTCGAGGATGAAGGTGGGCAGCGGCAGGATCATCATCGACAGGATCAGTACGATCAGCACCGGGCCGGTCATGACTTTCAGGTCGGTGGTGGCCAGCCAGGAGTCGGGGCCGAAAAATTCGGTGATGCCTTTCATGCGTTCGGTTCATCCTCAGGTGTCGGGTTGCGCGGGCCGCGCTGGTCCATGCCCGGCGGTACGCTCAGGTTCGCCGGGGTCGGCGGCAGGTCGCCACCGTGTTCGCTGACGCGCTTGAGGCGGATCGCCCAGGCGACGACTTCGGCGACTACGGTGTACAGCTCGATGGGAATCTCACGGTCCAGATCGACGTGGAAATACAAGGCCCGCGCCAGTGGCGGCGCTTCCAGCATCGGCAGGTGATGCTCGGCGGCGATCTCGCGGATGCGCAGGGCCACGTCATCCGCGCCCTTGGCCACCACGCGTGGCGCGCCGTTCTTGTCTTTCTGGTAGGACAGCGCCACCGCGAAGTGGCTGGGGTTGGTGACGATCACGTCGGCCTTGGGCACCTTGCTCATCATCCGCCGCCGCGCGCGGGCCTGCTGCACCTGGCGGATCTTGGCCTTGATATGCGGGTCGCCGTCGGCGTTCTTGTGTTCCTGGCGTTGCTCTTCCTTGGACATGCGCAGGTTCTTGGCGTAGGTCCACAGCTGGTACGGCGCGTCCATGCCCACCACGATAATCAGCGCCGCCACGCACATCGCGCAGGCGCTGGCGGTCAGGCTCATCACCGTGGCCAGGGCTTTGGGCGCGGGCATGTTGGGCAAGGTCAGCAATTGGTCGAGATGGCTGTTGAGGAAGCAGTACGCGACGGTGCCGATCAGCGTGGCCTTGGCGACGGCCTTGGCCAACTCCACCAGCACCTGCACCGAAAACAAGCGCGCCAACCCGCTGATCGGGTTGACCCGCGAGAACTGCGGGCGCACCGCCGCCAGGGTAATCACCAGGCCGCCGAGCAAGGCCGGTGCAGCGAGGGCGGCAAAGGTCATCAAGGCAAAAAACGGCGCCAGCGCCAGCAAGGTGTTCTGGCTCAGTTGCCAGAGCACCGTGAGCATGCGCGCGGTGTCGAACAGTTGCGCGCGATCAAACAGCAGCGCCTGTTCCATCACCTGGCCGAGGCTGTCATACAGGTGCCCACCCATCAGCCACAGCCCGCCGATGCCGGCCAGCAGCATGACAAAGGTGTTCATTTCGCGGGAACGCGGGACTTGCCCTTCTTCGCGGGCCTTTTCGATGCGGCGCGGTGACGCCGCTTCGGTCTTGTCTTCTTTGCTGGTCTCGGCCATGGCGCCATTGTGTGCGGGCGCGGGGGCGGGTGATTAGGCGAATACCGTGCACAATCCCCCACTATTCTGTGGCGAGCGCGCTTGTTGTGGCGAGGGAGCTTGCTCCCGCTGGGCTGCGTAGCGGCCCCAAAATCTTGGGAGCGCTTCGCACTCCAGCGGGAGCAAGCTCCCTCGCCACAGGGTTGTACCTGTTCTTCAGGGGGAGGAGGGCTCCGTGCCGAACTCATCCTGGGACAAGATCCGCTCCGCAACCCGACGATCCAGCACGATGATTTCAATCCGCCGATTAGCCGCGTCGAAAGGCCCGGCACCCTTGAACGGAATGCGATCAGCCATGCCCGACACCCGCAGCAGCTTGTCGGAATCCAGCCCACCCGCCACCAGTTCCTGGCGCGAAGCCTTGGCACGGTCGGCGGACAAGTCCCAGTTGTTGTAGCCCGCATCGCCGCCGGGGTAAGGGTGGCTGTCGGTATGGCCGCTGATCTGGATGCGGTTGGGCAGTTCGTTGAGCACCGGGGCAAAGGTCTTGAGCAGTTTGCGCAGGTACGGCGCGACGTTGGCGCTGCCCAGTTCGAACATCGGGCGTTTGTCGGTATCCAGCAGTTGCACGCGCAGGCCTTCGGGGCTCAGTTCAATCGCGATCTGTTGCTTGAGTTCGCGCAGTTGCGGGTCGCGGTCGACGGCGGCGTCTAGACGGTGCTTGAGGGATTCCAAATGGCGGCGCTCCTCGCCGGACAAGCGCGGCGTGTGGCGCAGCTTTTCCCCTTCGACACTGCGCGGGTCGGGGCCGCCGCCGGGGATCGCGCTGGCGCTGTTGGCGTTGCGCTCGCCTTTGCTGATCGCCACCAGCAACGGCGTACTGAAGTATTCAGCGATGGCTTCCTTGTCGTTTTTGCTCGCGTTGGACAGCACCCACAGCACCAGGAACAGCGCCATCAGCGCGGTCATGAAGTCGGCGAAGGCGATTTTCCAGGCGCCGCCGTGGTGGCCGTGTTTCGCGGCTTTTTTGCGGCGGATGATGATCGGGCGCTCGCTCATGCGCCGCCGCCGCTGCGCACGTAGGTTTCCAGTTCCAGGGCGCCGGGGCGTTCGCTGCTGTGCAGCGCCTTGCGGCCGAATTCCACGGCCAGTTGCGGCGGCATGCCTTGCACGCTAGCCAACAGCGTCACGCGGATGCATTGCAGCATCTTCACCGACTCGGCGGCCTGGCGCTCGATGCGGCAGGCCAAGGGCGCGACCAAGCCGTAAGCCAGGTAAATGCCGAGAAAGGTGCCGACCAGCGCGTGGGCGATCATCTGGCCCATCAAGTCCGGGCCGACATTGACTGAACTCAACGCCTTGACCACGCCCATCACCGCCGCAACGATGCCAAACGCCGGCAGGGCGTCGCTGACTTTATAGAGTGCATCCGAGGGCAGGCTGGACTCGTGTTCGAACGCCTCGATCTCGTGCAGCATCAACTCATCAAGTTCGTGGGCCTGCATCGCGCTGCTCACCAGCAGGCGCAGGTAGTCGGTGAGGAACAGGATGATCAACGGGTCACTGACCAGTCGCGGGTAGGGCGCAAACACCGCGCTTTGCGCCGGGTCTTCAATGTCCCGCTCCAGGGACAGCATGCCCTCGCGGCGCGCCTTGCTGAGCAGGCCGTACATCATCGCCATCAGTTCCAGGTACAAGCGTTTGTCATAGCGGGTGCTGCGTTTGAAGCGCGCGATGGCGCCGAACGTGGCGCGGATCGCCTTGCCATTGTTGGCCGCAATAAACGCCCCGACGCCGGCACCGCCGATCATCAGCAGTTCCATCGGCTGATACAGCGGGCCGAGGCTGCCACCGGACAGGACGAAGCCACCGAACACCGACAGCAGTACAGCGATAAGCCCGGATACGATGAGCACGTGGTCGTTTCCTTATATTCAAGCAATGGGTGACTGGCTGAATATCGGCAACGGGGATGGGTGAATTGAGAGGTTCTTCGATCCAAAGAACACCAAAAATCCAATGTGGGAGCTGGCTTGCCTGCGATAGCGGTGTATCAGCTGGCATTTGGGTGGCTGACCCACCGCCATCGCAGGCAAGCCAGCTCCCACATTTAAAACAGCGGTGGTCTCAGGCCTTGCGCATCGGCGGCAGATTCGCCAGCAGCTGCGCATCAATATCCCTGCGCTTCAAAGTCTTGCCCGCCCGCGACGGCGGCTGGCAGATGCCGCACACATAGTGCTGCGCCGGCGCATGGGAGTGCGCCACAAACTCACCGGAGCAACACGAGCAACGGATCAATTCCAGCATGTCGCTTTCAAAGAATCGCACGAGGGTCCAGGCCCGGGTCAGGCCCAGCACCAGCTCGCCTTCCTGGTCGCCGACCTGTTCAAGGTACAGGCGATAGGCTTTGACGAAGGCATCGATGCGATGCCCGCCAATTTCCATGAGGCTGCGGTAAATGCCGTAGAACAGTGACGAATGAATATTCGGCAGCCACGTCACGAACCAATCGGTGGAGAAGGGCAGCATGCCCTTGGGGGGAGAGGCGCCTCGTACTTCCTTGTAGAGTCGGATCAGGCGGCCTCGGCTGAGCGTGGTCTCCGTTTCCAGCACCTGCAGCCGTGCGCCTAGCTCAATCAGTTCGATGGCCAGTTGCACTTGCTGCATTTCGGTGACCAGGCTTTTGTCTGACATGGGTCAGCCTTCCCCGATGCGCAAATCGCCGCTGCGCTCGGCGGACGCCATCAGCAGCGCGGAGTGGATCTCGACCATGCCCAGTTCGCGGGCGTTGCCCAGCACCTTGGACAAGCGCTCGGTTTCTTCAAACACCGGGCGACAGATCAACTGGTTGACCCGCGCCAGTTGGGTCATTTGCTTGCTGCTGAGTTTGGTCAGCAGGTCAGCCATGGGGTCGCTGAGTTTCAGGCGGAAAATCGCGATCTCGCGATCTTTGCGCAATAGGTTTTGGGCAAGTAATAAATAGGACAGGTTCAGGTCCTGGATGTCTTCAAGCTCAGTGTTGGTATTTGGCAACTTTCTACCCCTCCCGTTGGGTACTACAGTTCGGCACGCCTAATGGCATGACCTCTGGCAGACAGTGCTGCAAATCGACAAGTACTAAAGTCAGGCGTTTTGAGTTGTACAACGAGTGCCTGGGTGTAGCGTTATTCGGTTATTCATGCTCCCGACCATCCGCTAGCTGGCCGTGAATACCGTTTTTTTAATTTTTTCTAAAGTATTAAGTACGCCGTACGATAACAGACTGAGGAATGATATTTCTTGTCTGTTTTCAGTGTTTTAGCCTACCTCAAAGATATTTTCACACTTATGTGTCGCCCGTAGATGCAGCGTGTAGGTGTTTGTTATTTCTTTCGATACAAATAATGGCTTATTGGTATCACTTGATTGGAGGATGCACCGTAGGCGTTGTTTAGATTGCTCTTGCGCCGATTGATTTGCATCAACTCGCCGAGGTCATTTTGTCGCGCATGCAAGAACCCGTTAACTTGCTCTTCGAGCGCGAGGATCTGGCTGAGTAGTTCAAGTTTGTACTGCTGGCCGCTGGCATCAAGATCAACTTGGTCTTGCGCGCGGCGCAAGTAAGCGGCGTCAATCAATCCCTGGGACTTTAACGCGAAGATACCGTCCCAGTCGGCGTGTTTGGCGCACTCCAGCAAACGCTGCGATTGTTCGAGCAATTGCTCGTAGGCCGCGATCAGTTGTGATTGCATCATGTCTACTGCGCTTCCTCGGTCTGCGTGCCAATCGCCCGCCAGGCTGCGGCGACATTCTCCAGCAACTCGGCGGCCGTGTTCAGCGCGGCATCGTCATTGTTCAAGTTCGCGCGCAGCAGCAGGCGAACCACGTAGTCGTAGAGTTGGTCCAGCTGTGCGGCAATCTCGCCACCTTGTTCCAGGTTCAGCGAGCCACGCAAACCCTGGCTCACCAGGTTGATCGCCTTGGTGATGGCCTGGCCCTTGGGGGCGATATTGCCGGCCTGCAAATGCAGGCGCGCGATGCGCAGCGTGGCCTGGTAACTGTCGAACAGCATCACGATGTGCTGGTGGGGTGAGGCCGCCAAAATGCCGCTTTCCACGCCCACCTTGGCGTAGGCATTCGCGTCTCGATAGGCGTTCATCTCGTGTGCTCCGGGTGGGTCATCAGCTGTCGCTGTTCAGGGCGTCGAACTGGGTGGTGAGGTAGTCCGCAGTCGAGCTGAGCGACGCGATCAGGGTGTCGAGTTGGGTGAACTGCTCGGTCCAGCGCGCCATTTCGGAATCGATCAGCGCCTGTTTTTCGTCGTAGCGGTCTTCCAGTTGTTCCAGCTTGGTCGCCAGGCTGTCGGTGCGCGCGACGATCAGGCCGTTGTCTTCGTCCAGGTACGTGTCGAGGTCGGTGGTCATCTGGCCGATGAAGCCGGATTTGCCATCGGTGCCGACAAAGAACTCGGAGACGCCATCGATGTTGTCGGTGATCGCGCTGGTCAGGGTGTCTTCGTCGATCAGCAAGGTACCGTCGACTTCCAGGGAAATGCCCAACTGCGACAAATAGCTGAAGGTGCCGCTACCCACCGCGCTGTACAGGTCGCTGCTGAGCTTGGTGCTGATGCGCCGCGTGGTCGAGTCGCCGAGCAATTCGCCCGCCGTGTCGGCATCGGCGTCGTAGGAGGTGAGGGTGTCGACGGTGGACACGTAGCTGTTATAGGCACTGACGAACGATTCGATGGCGTCGTAGATCGCGTCGGTGTCCTGGGAAATCGTCAGGGTCTGCGAGCTGCCAACGGCGGACAGGTTCAGCGTGACGCCTTGCAACGCGTCTTCGACGGTGTTGCTTTGGCTGGTGACCGAGATGCCGTTGATGGTCAGCTCGGCGTCCAGGGCTTCGACGGTCTGGGTCATGTTGCCCGTGCTGCCGTCGTAGCCGAACAGGCTGGAGGCGGTATCGCTGCTGTCGTCGCCGCTGTAGGTCACGGTCATGGCCGACTCGGTGCCGGTGCTGTCGGAGGTCAAGACCAGGCGGTACGGCGTGCCGGTGCCGTCGTTGACGATGGACGCGGTCACGCCGGCGCCGGACGCGTTGATCGCCGTGCGAATGCCTTCCAGGGTGTTGTTGCTGCTACTCAAGGTGATCGACACCGCGTCGGCCGTGCCCACTTGCAGGGTCAGGGTGCCGGTGCCCAGGGCCGTGGTCTTGCTCGCAACGCCATCGGTGGTGAGGCTTTGCGCCTGGGCCAACTGAGTCACTTCCAACTTGTACGTGCCGGCGACGGCGTCGCTGGTGGTCGCGGCGGTGACGCCGCTGCCGGACAGGCTGGTGGTCAGCGCGGTGTACAGGCTGGAGTCGGCCAGGGCTTCGGCCGCCGTTTGCAGTTTGGTCAGGGCGCTGGTCAGGGTGCCGTAGGCGGAAATCTCGGCTTTGACCGAGGTTTCCTGGTTGGTGATGGGCGTCAGCAGGCTGGCTTCCTTGGACTCTTCCAGGCTGGTCAGGATGCTGTCCAGGTCAAGGCCGGAGCCGACCCCGAGAGAGGTAATGGTTGCAGTCGACGAGGTGGTGGAGGTCGTGGTTGCCATGTGTGTGCCTGTCCTGGGGTGCGTTTGAACGCAACATCGGCCAATCGCGGGCCCGTCTTTAGGGGCGCGCCGATTTTTTTCAGACCTGCATCGCCATCACGTCCTTGTAAGCGGTAAGCAGGCGGTTGCGCACCTGTACGCCCATCTGGAACGCGACGCTGGCTTTCTGCGAATCGGCCATCACATCACTCAGCGACACCGATTCGCTGCCGGCCTGGAACGCGTTGGACTGGCGGGTGGCGGTCTGCTGCAACTGGTTGATGCGCTGCAGCGACGACTGCAATTCGCCGGCAAACCCACCGGCGGGCGCGCTGCGTTGCGCGCTCGCGCCTTCGGCCTGTTCGGCCAGCAGCGACAGTTGTTGCAGGGCGTTGGTAAGGGCGGACGGGTTCATGGCGCTGGCTCCACAGGCGATCTGGCCAGCAGGTTAACAAGCCTGGCCCCGGGCACATTCGCCCAATTGACCGCAAAAGCAGTGGCTTTTCCGGCCTTTGGCTTTGGCCGTTTTCGCCAGAATGGCCGCCTACTACTGTTACCGGACGCTGCAATGTCTTTCGCACAGGCCCTACCTTCGTGAGTACCGCAGTCCTGGCCAAAGGCGCGCAAAAAAACCTGGCGACCCCGGTCCCTGTCAAACCCCTGGATGCGTTGACCACGCTGATGCGCCGCCAACCGCTGGTGCCATTGTTGATGGCCGCCGCAGCGGTGATCGCGGTGGTGGTCGCCTTGCTGTTGTGGGCGCGCCAGCCGGAATACCGCGTGCTGTTTTCTGGCCTCAGTGAAGCCGACGGCGGGCAAATCATCAGCGAACTGGACAAGCGCGCCGTGCCCTATCGCCTCAGCGAAGGCGGCAACACCATCCTGGTGCCCAGCGACAAGATGGGCGCGCTGCGCCTGCAACTGGCCGAGCAAGGCTTGCCCAAGGGCGGCAGCGTCGGCTTTGAATTGCTCGACAAGCAAGCCTTCGGCGTCAGCCAGTTCGCCGAACACCTCAATTACCAGCGTGGCCTCGAAGGCGAGCTGGCGCGCACCATCGAGTCCCTGGGACCTGTGGCCAAGGCGCGGGTGCACCTGGTGATGGCCAAGCAATCGGTGTTTGTGCGCGACCGCGAAGCCGCCCGTGCCTCGGTGGTGCTGACCCTGCAACCCGGCCGCGAAGTCGGGCCGAGCCAGACCAGCGCGATTGTGCATCTGGTCACCTCCAGCGTGCCGGAGCTGAGTGTCGATGCAGTCACCGTGGTCGACCAGAACGGCCGCCTGCTGTCCCAGACCCACGGTGACAACAGTGGCGTCGACGGCTCGCAACTCGACTATGTGCATGAGATCGAGCGCTCCTACCAGCGCCGCATCGAAGACATCCTCACGCCGCTGCTGGGCAGCCAGAACGTGCATGCCCAAGTGGTCGCCCAGGTGGATTTTTCCAGCCGCGAAAGCACTGCCGAACGCTACGCGCCGAACCAGGACAGCAACGCCGCCGCCGTGCGTAGCAAGCAAACCTCCGAGCATGTGCAGGACGGCGACGATGCCGGCCGTGGCGTGCCCGGCGCGCTGACCAACTCACCGCCCAACACGCCGGCGCCGACCAAGGCCAACGCGCCGACCCCGGCCGGCGGCACGGCTGCGGCGCCGGAGGCGAAAACCGCGAAGAGCGCCAGCCAAAGCGAACGCATGATCAATTACGAGGTGGACCGCAACGTCGAGCACGTCAAATCCAGCCTGGGCACGCTCCAGCGCCTGACCACGGCGGTGGTGGTCAACTACCGCACGGTGCTCAAGGACGGCAAGCCGACCAGCGAAGCGCTGAGCAAGGACGAACTCGACAGCATCAACAACCTGGTGCGCCAGGCCATGGGCTTTACCGAAAGCCGTGGCGATGCGCTGCAAGTGATCAACAGCCCGTTCGTCGAGGCCGACACCAGCGTCGACGAACAGCCGTGGTGGAAAACCCCCGAGGCCTACAACCTGCTGAGCACCGGCTTGCGCTACCTCGCCGTCGCGTTTGCCGCGCTGGCCCTGTGGTGGATCGTGTTGCGCCCGATGCAGCGACGCAACGCGGCGCACACCCAGGCGCTGTTGGCGAGCAACGCCGAACCGGGCACGGCCTTGGTGCCGTCCAGCACGGGCACCAGCCTGGTGGTCGCCGGCCAGGAAAGCGCGCCACATACCTTGCCGCGCAAGTCGGCGGTGTACGAACAGAACATGCAGAGCCTGCAACAGATCGCGGCCGAAGACCCGCGACTGGTGGCCATGATCGTGCGCGGATGGATGAAGAAAAATGACTAGCAAGATCAGCGGTTCGCGGCGCAGCGCCATCCTCTTACTGTCCCTGGATGCGGACAGCGCGGCAGAAGTGTTCAAGTTTTTGCCCAGCGAAGACGTCGAGGCCATCAGCATGGAAATGGCGCGCCTGAGCCAGGTGTCCCATGAAGAAATGCGCCAGGTGCTCGAAGAATTCATGGACGAGACCGACCAGTACGCCGCCATCAATATCCAGACCAGCGACCATATCCGCGCGGTGCTGACCAAGGCCCTGGGCAGTGAACGTGCCGCCAGCCTGATCGACGACATCCTCGAAAGCACCAACACCGGTTCGGGCATCGACAAGCTCAACCTGATGGAAGCCTCGATGGTGGCCGAGATGATCCGCGACGAACACCCGCAGATCATCGCCACTATCCTCGTGCACCTGGAGCGTCACCAGGCCTCGGACATCTTGCAATTGCTGCCGGACCGCCTGCGCAACGACATCATCCTGCGCATCGCCACGTTCAGCGGCGTGCAGCCGGTGGCGTTGCAGGAACTCACCGAAGTGCTCGGCGTGATGCTCGATGGCCAAAGCCTCAAGCGCAGCAAAATGGGCGGCGTGCGCACGGCGGCGGAGATCCTCAACCTGATGAGCTCGGCCCACGAAGAACTGGCCATCGGCACTGTGCGCGAACACAGCGACGACCTGGCGCAGAAGATCCTCGACGAGATGTTCCTGTTCGAAAACCTTATCGACGTGGACGACCGTGGCATCCAGACCCTGTTGCAACAGGTCGATCAGAACTCCCTGGCCATCGCCCTCAAGGGCTCGCCGCCGGCGCTGCTCGAACGCTTCCTGCACAACATGTCCCAGCGTGCCGGGCAGTTGTTCCGCGAGGACATGGAAGCGCGCGGGCCGATCCGCATGTCGCAGATCGAATCCGAACAGAAGGCCATTCTTGCCGTAGTGCGGCGCTTGTCCGACAGCGGCGACATCGTGACCGCACGCGGCAACGACACTTATGTCTGACCGTTGGCAACCCTGGCAGATGGACCCGCTGGGCAGCCCGGCGGCGGCCAGCGACGACCCCCACAGCAGCCATCGCGAACGCCTGCGCAAGCAAGCCTTCCAGCACAAGCTGGAGATGCAGGTGCTGCGCGAAAAAACCATCGCCGAGGCCCAGCAGGTCGGGCATGCCCAAGGTTTGGAGCAAGGTTATGCACAGGGCCTGGACGAAGGTCGCCAGGCGGCTGCCGTGGAGTTGCAGCAGCAGGTTGTCGTTACCCTGCAACCGTTGCTGGAGCTGTGCCGCAATTTTGATCAAGCGCTGAAAGCCATGGACGCACAGATCGCCCGGCAACTGGTGCGCATCGCCCTGGACGCCGCGCAACAATTGGCCGGCGAAGCCCTCTGCGCGCAGCCGGAACAGGTGCTGGTGTTGGTCAAACGCCTGCTCGACAGCGACCTGGAACTCACCGGCAAGCCCAAGCTGTGGCTCAACCCTGAAGATTTGCAGCGCGTGCAGGACAGCCTCGGCGAACAGATCGACGCGGCGGGTTGGGTGTTGCACGCCGACGCGGCGATGCAGGCGGGCGGTTGCCGGGTGGTCAGCGCAGGGGGAGAACTGGATGCGTCGCGGCCGTCGCGCCTGGCGCTGCTCACTCGCAACGTCGAGCGCGTGTTGGATGAGTTGCCATGAATCCTCACCTCGCGCGCTGGAGCGGTGTGCTCGATACGCTGCACGGCCAAGCCTTGCAGGTCGCGCCGCACCTGCGCAGCGGGCGCATCACCCGCGCCACCGGCATGGTGCTGGAAGCGGTGGGCCTGCGCCTGCCGTTGGGTGGGGCGTGTCGCATCGAGCTGGAAGGCGTGTTCGCCGAGGCCGAGGTGGTGGGGTTTGCCGGTGACACGCTGTACCTGATGCCGCTTGCGGAAATACACGGCCTGCAACCCGGCGCACGGGTGTTTGCGGCGGACGAAGGCGGTGGCAATCGCAGTTTCCCATTGGGCATGGCCTTGCTCGGGCGCGTGCTCGACAGCGGCGGCCAGCCGTTGGACGGGCGCGGGCCGTTGCTCGGCGCCCATCATGCTGGCTTGCATACCCAGCCGCTGAACCCGCTCAAGCGGGCGCCGATTGATCGGCAGATCGATGTCGGCATTCGCGCGATCAATGCCTTGCTGTGCGTCGGCCGTGGCCAGCGCCTGGGCTTGTTTGCCGGTTCCGGCGTCGGCAAGTCGGTGCTGCTGGGCATGATGGCGCGCTACACCCAGGCCGATGTGATCGTGGTCGGTTTGATTGGCGAGCGGGGCCGCGAGGTACAGGACTTTATCGACAATATCCTCGGTGAAGAGGGCTTGCGTCGTTCGGTGGTGGTGGCGGCTCCCGCTGACACATCGCCGCTGCAACGCCTGCAAGGCGCGCTGTATGCGACGCGGGTCGCCGAGGATTTTCGCGAGCAGGGCAAAGACGTACTGCTGATCATGGATTCGCTGACCCGCTACGCCATGGCCCAGCGTGAAATCGCCCTGGCCGTGGGCGAGCCGCCGGCCACCAAAGGTTATCCACCGTCGGTGTTCGCCAAATTGCCCAAGCTGGTGGAACGCACCGGCAACGGCCCGCCCGGTGGCGGTTCGATCACCGCGTTTTATACGGTGCTCAGCGAAGGCGATGACCAGCAGGACCCGATTGCCGACTCGGCGCGGGCGATCCTCGACGGGCATATCGTGCTGTCGCGCCAATTGGCCGAAAGTGGGCATTACCCGGCCATCGATATCGAAGCGTCCATCAGCCGCGCCATGACCGCCATCGCCAGCGACGCCCAGCAGCGCAAGGCCAACCAGCTCAAGCAGATGCTCTCGCGTTACCAGCGCAACCGCGACCTGATCAGCGTCGGCGCCTACGCCCAGGGCCACGATGTGCAACTCGACCGCGCCGTGGGGTTGTACCCGCATATCGAGCGCTTTCTGCAACAACGCATTGATGACCGTGCCAGCGTCGACGAGACCCTGCACGGCCTCAGTTTGTTGTTCCCCGGCAACTGACTTTTTCGAGTAATCATCGATGGCAAATCAATCGCTGCACCTGCTGATCGAAATGGCCGCCAAGGCCCGCGACGTCGCGGCCCGCGCCCTGGCGCAGAGCCGCACTGCCGAGCAGCAGGTGATCAACCAGTTGCGCACCCTCGACCAGTACCAGCAGGAATACCGCCAGAACCTGCAAGTGGAATTGGCCAGCGACGGCATGAGCCCGTCGGCGTTGACCAATTACCGGGGCTTTTTGCAGTCGCTGGAAGAGGCGGTGGAGCGCGCGCAAAAGAGCCTGGAGCGGCATCGCAAGCAGGTCGCCCACCACCAACTCACATGGATGGCGCAGTGGCGCAAGGTCAGCTCGATTGAAGCGCTGCTGGCGCGGCGGGCCCAGCAGGAGCAGGTGACTGCCGGGCGTGTGGAGCAGCGGCACACCGATGAAATGGCCAGCCAGTTGCGGCGCCGGGTTGCGGCGTTTCCTTCTTCCATCGATAGCGGCCTTTAAGGAACAGCATGGATATTCTCGCGACGTTAGTGCCGACTGCTGCGCCCGCGCCGGTGGCGGACAGTGTTGTCGCCGAGGCGCCGGTGGCGCTGGCGGATTCGTTTTCGGCGGTGTTGAGCCAGGTGGTTGCGCCGGTGCCGCAAGCGTTGCCGGTGGTGCAGACGCCGGTTCCGGTCCCGCTGCCTGTGGCCGTCGCCCCTGCGCTCGTTGCGCCCGTTGCGCCGGTCGTCGTGCAAGCACTGCCCGTGGAAGAGCCCGAGGTTGAGCTGCCGACCGTGTTGCCGGATGAACCGGTGGCTGAAGCCGAAGTGACAAAGCCAACGACCGCGGCTGACAGCACCCTCGACGATATCCGCCAGCGCATGGCCCTGATCGAAAGCGCCGGGCAACTGGACGCTTCGGCAGTGATCGTCGCGCCGCCGATTGCGGTCAGCCTGCCGATACCGGTCAACGTCGCACCGTCCGCGCCCGAGCCTGTGATCAGCCGCGCGCCAACCCAGGCCCCGAGCCTGCCGGTCGCGGCGGAGGATGAGCCCGACACGCCAGAACCGCTGGACCTGCCGGACGCCATGCCCGCGTTGGTCGCCACCGTGGCGGAGGCGGTGCCGCAGGTACGCCCGCAAGCCGATGACAGCCAACCCGACAACCAGGATTCGCCTAGCGTGTTCAGCCTGGCGCCGGCACCGGCCAGCCAGGTCGCCGTCCCTGTCGCCGACAACGAATTGGTCGTCGCCGCCGCCGTCGGCAGCACCGACTGGGCCGCCGATCTCGGCCAGCAGATGGTCGATATGGTCAGCCGTGGCGACAGGCAAGTCGACCTGCACTTGCACCCCGCCGACCTTGGCCCGCTGTCCATCAGCCTCGAACTGAACGACGGCGGCACCCAGGCGCAGTTCCAGGTGGCGCACGCCTCGGTGCGTGCGGCGGTGGAGCAGGCGTTGCCGCAATTGCGCGAGGTGCTGGCGAGCCAGGGCATTGCGCTGGGGCAGGCGTCGGTCAGCGATCAGTCCTCGCGCGGCAGTGCGCAGCGTGATCCGCAGGCGTCAACGTTCAGCCGCAGCGACACCTCGCCAGTGAGCGAGCCGGTGGTGGTGCAACAGGTCCAGCTGGCTCGCTCGGCGATTGACCTGTACGTGTGAATCCCAAATCAAAACAGCGAGATACCGCCGTTACCCGTGTCTTATCGCGCCATGGGCGGGGCAGGGCGCTGGTCATACTGGCGCCCTGCCTGATCGTTTCCCTTCATTGCATGGTTCCCGCCAATGACCGCCACCCGCAAAACCCCCTGGCTCTTGATTGTGTTGCTGGCGCTGGCCGTCGTCGCCGCGAGTGCCGGTGGTACTTACCTCTACCTGAGCCAGGTGGACGTCGCCAAGGCCGCGCCGGTGGCGAGCAAACCCCAGGCGCCACGCTTGGTCACGGTGGCGCCGATGACGGTGAACCTGTCCAACGAGCGCGATGAACCGAGCCTGCTGTATGTGGGGTTCGCCCTGGAAGTCGCCGACGACGCGACCCAAGCCCAACTGACCGACTACATGCCGCAACTGCGCAGCCAGTTGCTGACCCTGGTCAGCGGCCAGAACAGTACGCAGTTGATCACCCCCCAAGGCAAGGCCGCACTGGCCGCGCGCATCCTCGACGCCCTCAAGCAACCGCTGGCGCCGCAGCAACCCGCCCCCGCGTTGCTGCGCGTGCTGTACACCGACTTTATCGTGCAGTAACCCATGGCCATCGACGATTTGCTCTCCCAGGACGAGATCGACATGCTGCTGCGCGGCAGCGACGAAACCGACGCCGCCCACGAAGAAGCCGGCACCCTCGACGCCGCGCGGGTCCGCCCGTATGACCCGGCGACCCAGCACCGGGTGATCCACGAGCGCTTGCACGCGCTGGACATCATCAACGAGCGCTTCGCCCGTTATTTCCGCATGAGCCTGTTCAACCTGATCCGGCGCAGCATCGACATCACCGTCAAAAGCGTGCGCTACCAGAGCTACAGCGAATTCTCGATGCACATGCCGATGCCCACCAACATCAACCTGCTGGCGATGAAACCGTTGCGCGGCACCGCGTTGGTGGTGTTCCCGCCGGCGGTGGTGTTCATGGTGGTGGACAACCTGTTCGGCGGCGACGGGCGCTTTGTGACCAAGTCCGAAGGCCGCGAATTCACCCGCACCGAACAGCGCATCATCCAGCGTTTGCTGGGGCTGTCGGTGGACGCCTACAAGGGCGCGTGGAAGTCGGTGTACCCCCTGGAAATCGAATACCTGCGTTCGGAGATGCAGGCCAAGTTCGCCAACATCACCAGCTCGCCGAATGAAATCGTGGTGAATGCCACTTTCCACCTGGAGGTCGGCAACCTCTCCAGCGATTTCAATATCGTGATTCCGTACCTGATGATCGAGCCGATGCGCCAGCTGCTCAACGGCCCGCTGACGGACACCAATCCCGAGGAAGAGCGCCATTGGAACAAACGCATGGCCGGCGAAATCGCGCAGTCGGAGATTGAACTGATCGCCGACTTTGTCGAAATGGACGCGCGCGTCGGCCAAGTCATGGCGCTGAAAGTCGGCGACGTGCTGCCCATCGAACTGCCCGACATCATCAGCGCGCGGGTCGATGGCGTACCGGTCATGACCTGTGAATACGGCAGCCAGAACGGCCTGCGCGCCTTGTTGGTGAAGGATCTGGTCGATCATTCCCTGAGCCTTTCTTCCTCCTCCTCCAGCCGATTCGTGAAGGGCCACGTCCCCACAGCCAAGGACTCCGAGCATGACTGATCCAACTGTTACCGAGCCCCAAGAGCCGGATGAATGGGCCGACGCCCTGGCCGAACAAACCATCGCCGAAGGCGCGGACGACCCGTGGGCGATTGCCCTGGCCGAACAAGAGGCGGCCGATGCGGCGCTGGAAAGCCCGGCGCCAAGCGTTGGTTCCAGCGTGTTCAAGCCGCTGGCGCCGGCGCAGCCCACTGCCGCTGCGCGTGAGCTGGAAATGATCATGGATATTCCAGTCAAGCTCAGCGTGGAGCTGGGCCGCACGCGCATCACCATCAAGCAGTTGCTGGAACTGGCCCAAGGCTCGGTGCTGGCACTGGATGGCCTGGCGGGCGAGCCGATGGACATCCTGATCAACAGCTACCTGATCGCCCAGGGCGAAGTGGTGGTGGTGGATGACAAGTACGGGATCCGTATCACCGAAATCATCACGCCGTCCGAACGCGTGCAAAAGCTCAACCGATGAACAGCGCAAGCCCGCCGCTCGGCGTGCCCACGGACAGCGTGATGAACCTGGCGCTGCTGGGTAAAACCGCCCTGGCCCTGGCCGTGGTGCTGGGCTGCGTGCTGGTGTTTGGCTGGCTCGCCCGGCGCATGAGCACGCGGGCGTTGGTGCCCGGCAAGCAACTGCGCGTGGTCAGCAGCACCGGCCTCGGCCAGCGCGAAAAAGTGGTGATTGTGGAAGTGCGTGGGCAATGGTTGGTGCTGGGCGTGACGGCGCAGCAGGTCACCGCGCTGGCGCAGATGGACGCGCCGGAAGTGGAGCCTGAAGCGGTGGTCGCGGGCGGTTTTGCCGAGCGTTTGGCGAATGCGTTGACCGGCAAAGGGCGTGCTTCATGACCGGCCTGGAGGGCCTCAGCGCCTTCACTGGGCAAGCGGGTGGCCAGCAATGGTCGCTGAGCCTGCAAACCTTGTTGCTGCTCAGCGCCATGGCGTTCTTGCCGGCGATCCTGCTGATGATGACCGGCTTCACCCGCATCATCATTGTGCTCGGCCTGCTGCGTACAGCCATCGGCACCACCTCGGCGCCGCCGAACCAGGTGCTGTTGGGGTTGGCGTTGTTCCTGACGTTTTTCGTGATGTCGCCGACCCTTGATCAAGCCTACGAAAAGGCCTGGTTGCCGTTCTCCCACGATGAAATCTCGGTGGAACAATTCCTCAAGGACGGCAGCCAGCCGTTTCGCAAATTCATGCTGACCCAGACCCGCCAGGGCGATCTGGCACTGTTCGCGCGGCTGGCGCAGATCGACGACCTGCAAGGTCCCGACGACGTGCCCATGCGCGTGCTGCTGCCGTCGTTTGTCACCAGCGAACTGAAAACCGCGTTCCAGGCTGGTTTCACCATCTTTATCCCGTTCCTGATCATCGACCTGGTGGTGGCGAGCGTGCTGATGGCGCTGGGCATGATGATGGTGCCGCCGGCCACGATCTCGCTGCCGTTCAAGCTGATGCTGTTTGTGCTGGTGGATGGCTGGCAATTGCTGCTGGGCTCACTGGCGCAGAGTTTTTACACCTGATGAGGCGTTGCCGATGACCCCGGAAATGGTGATGGACCTGGCTTACAAAGGCATGCGCATGAGCATGATCGTGGCCGCGCCCGTGTTGTTCGTGACCCTGTTTATCGGCCTGCTGGTGAGCCTGTTCCAGGCCGCCACGCAGATCAACGAATCCACCCTGTCGTTTATCCCCAAGATCATCGGCGTGTGCGTGGTGCTGGTGATCGCCGGGCCGTTGATCATGGAAATGCTGGTGGACTACACCCGTGCGCTGTTCACCAGCCTGCCCACGCTGATCGGCTGACGCGCGGTGATCGAAGTCAGCTCGGCGCAGCTGCAACTGTGGCTGACCAGTTTTTTCTGGCCGTTCTGCCGAGTGCTGGCGTACCTGATGAGCGACCCGATCCTGGGGCACAAGAACGTGTCGAGCCAGGTCAAGGTCGGGCTGGCGATGCTGCTGGCGTTCCTGCTCGCGCCGAACCTGCCGCCGTTGCCCCAGGTCGCGCTGTTCTCCTGGCCGGGCCTCGGCGTGATCGTGGAACAAGTGCTGATCGGCATGGCGCTGGGCATGGTCATGCGCGTGACCCTGGCGGTGGTGGAAATGACCGGCGACATCTGCGGCATGCAGATGGGCTTGGCGTTTGCCACGTTTTTCTCGGCTGACACCAGCACCAACAGCCTGGTGCTGTCGCGGTATTTGGGAATGATCACCGTGCTGATGTTCCTCGCGCTCGACGGGCACTTGATGGTGTTGGAGTTGCTGGCCGGCACGTTCAAGACCTTGCCGATTGGCAACCTGCGTTTCGACCCGAATGCCTGGCAGTTGATTGCGCGGTACGGCAGCACGATCTACCTGACCGGCTTGTTATTGGCGCTGCCGATGGTGGGCACGTTGCTGATCATCAGCTTGGCCATGGGCATCCTCAACCGCGTGTCGCCGCAGCTCACGGTGTTTTCGGTGGGCTTTCCGCTGACGTTATCGGTGGGGTTGATTCTGCTGATGGTGGTGATGGGCGACCTGGGGCCGTTTTTGGCGACGTTGCTGACCAATACCCTGCACTTTATGCAGTACCTGACGGACAACATGGCCGGCCCCTGAAGCTACTGCGATCCAACTGTGGAAACTGGCTTATGTGGGAGCTGGCTTGCCTGCGATAGCGGTGGGTCAGCCAGCACCTCTTTCGCCTGACACACCGCTATCGCGGGCAAGCCCGCTCCCACAGTTTTTACCCAGTTCAACCTGTCAGATGTATTCGAACAGGGACATCTTCTGAATGCTGACAAACGTCTGCTGTGCCGCCTGCAACGCCACTTGCAGCGAGGTGTATTGCGTCACCGATTCGGTGTAGTCCGCATCCACCAACCCCGATAAGCGTTCGGTGTAACTCAAGGCCAGGTCGTCGCCGATGGTGTCGAGCACGTCCAGTTGATTGAGCCGCGAACCCACCGAGGTCTGTACCGTCAGGACCGTGTCCTGGGCATTGCTCAGCTGGCGGCTGGCGGTGGAGAGGGTGTTGTTCAGGTTGGCTCTGTCGGCGTCGGTTTCCACCGGGGTTTGCAGCACGGAGATCAGGTTTTTCAGGGTGGCGAACAGGTCCGGGTCGGCGTCGGCGGCTTTGCTGACGCTGATGCTGTCGCCGTCCACCGGAGTGCCGCTGAGGGTCAGGGACAAGCCGTTGACTTGCAGGGTGTCGCCCGAGGTGTAGGCGACCGGGGTGGCGCCGTCGAGGCTGTATTGCGCGGTGCCGTCGGCGGCGGTGCTGAAGGTCAGGCTGAAGCCGGTGCCGTAGTTGGCGGCGGTGGTGTCGGTGATGGTCGGGCCACTGAAGGTGACGCTGCCGCTGTTGTCGCCGGCTTCGGCGATAAAACCGGCGGAGCTGCTCACCGATTGGAAAATCGTCGCGCCGGTGTCGCCGCTGGCCATGCTTTGGGTGGAGCTGACCAGTTGCGTGACCACATTGCTGTCGCCCTGGTAAACCATGTTGCCGTCGGCATCCGCCGCGAACGCCGGGCTTTGGCTCTGGTAGCCGGAAAACAGGTAGTTGCCGTTGCTGTCGGTGGCATTGGCCAAGGTGACGAGGGTGTCGTAGACGCCTTGCAGCGAGGTGGCGATGGACTCGCGATCAGCATCGCTCAAGGTGCCGTTGTTGGCCTGCACGATCAGCGAGCGCGCGCTGGTGATGGCATCGTTGATGCTGTCCAGGGTGCTTTCTTCCTGGGACAACGACGTGCTGATGCTGCTGCGCGCATCGGCGTATTGCTCATTGGCGGCAATCGCCTGGCGCACGTTGACGGCTTGTGCGGCGGCCAGTGAGTCGTCGGACGGCGTGACCACCCGCGTGCCGCTGGCCACTTGCTGGGCGGCGGTCTGGTAGGCACTTTCCTGGGCCAGCATGGAATTGAGGCTCTGGTTGTAAATCGTCGCACTGCTCAGGCGCATGGCGGCGCTCCTTTAGTTGATGTCGAGGATGGTGTCGAGCAGGCTGGTGCCCACTTCAACCACCTTTGCGCAGGCCTGGTAATACTGCTGGTAGACGATCAGGTTGGCCGCCTCTTCGTCCAGGTTGACCCCCGATTCCGACTGTTGCAGCGTGGTCAGTTGCTCGGTGAGGCTGGTCTGGGTTTCCAGTTGCCCGGCGACTTTACTCGCGGTGCTGCCCACATCGCTGACCAGTGCCGAATAGGTCTGGCTGAGGGTCTTGCTGCCGCCGACGATGCTGCTGGTTTGCAGGTTGAGCATCGCCAGGGCGTTGCTGTTGTCGCTGCTGCCGGTGGACGTGCCCGCCGCGATCAGGCTGCCGTCGCTGGTCAGGGTGGTGAAGCTGCTGGCGGCGTTGCGCGTGGGCAAGACCAGGAAACTGTCGCCGTCGTCGGCGGTGCCGCTGATGGCCACGCTCATGCCGGCGAAGGTCAGCGTGCCGCTGTCATAGGCCGAGGTGACGCTGGCGCCGGTGTCGTTGCGGGTCACGCTGTATCCGTCGCTGTCGGAATAGCTGACGGTGTAGTCGGTGGCGGCGAGGGCGCTGACGTCGTCGCTGAAGCTGGCGCTCAAGACCGCGTCGCCGGTGTTGCTGGTGTTGCCGTAGACGCTCGGGTCGTCCACCGAGAACAGCGCCGTGCCGGTATCGCCATTGAGGTCGATGCCGGAGGCCTGCAAGGTGTTGAAGGCTTGGGTCAGGCTGACGGCGAGGATGCCCAGCTGGTTTTGCGCATCGCTCAGGCTGTTGTCGCGAAAGTCCATCAGGCCGCCGAGGGAGCCGCCTTCAAACACCGAGTCGTCGAGTGTGGTGGTGTGGCCGGCGGCGTCCACGTAGGTGACCACGGTTTGTGTCGGGTCGCTGGCCGAGACGGCGGTTTGCAGGTCGAAGCTGCTGTTGCCCGACACCAGCGCCAGGCCGTTGCTCAGGGACACGGTGTAGCTGCCGTTGTCCTGGGTGGTGACATCGACATCCACCAACTCGCTGAGTTGGCTGACCAGCAAGTCGCGCTGGTCGAGCAGGGCGTTGGAGGTGGAACCCAGGGCGTCGCTCAGGCTGATCTTTTTGTTGAGCCCGGCAATCTGTTCGGTGAGGTCGTTGACCTGGCTGACCTGGTCGTCGATCTGGCTGTTCACATCGTTGGCCATGTCGTCGAGGTAGCTGCCCAGCTGGGTGAACTGCGAGGTCAGGGTTTGCGCGGCGCCGATCACTTCTTCGCGGGCGGCGGTGTCGCTGGCGTCGGAGGTCAGGGTTTGCAGGGCCGAGAAGAAACTCTGCATCAGCGTGTCGAGGCTGGCGTCGCCGTCGGCGAGCAGGCTGTCGATCTGATCCACTTCGGTCTGGTAGGTGGACAGCGCGCTTTCGGCGCTGATCGAGCTGTTGAGCTGGGTGGTGACGAACTGGTTGTATTGGCGATCCACACTGGAGATTTGCACGCCGCTGCCCGAGGTGGACTCGGAGAAGTTCGCCACCTGCAAGGTGTAGCCGGCCGTGTAGGCGTTGGTGGTGTTGCTGCTGCTGGTGCTGAGGGCGATCTGCGCGGCGGACAGGCCGCTGACGCCAATGGAAATAATGCTCATCGAGAAGCTCCTGGGCTACATGCTTGGCACTATCGGCCCGGCGAAGGGGTGAATTGACCCCTGGCCTATAAATCGTTGCGCGCTTGTGTGGTGTGCAAGGGGCCGATGGTGGCCATGACGGAAATCAGCTTTTGCGCATAACGCGGATCGGTGGCGTAACCGCCCTGTTGCAGCGCGACGGCGGCTTGCGGTGCGTCGCCGGCCGTGCGCACGGCGGCGTAGCCGGGGCGGCTGCGCATCAGGCGGGCGTAGTCGCTGAAGGCGGCTTCGTCGCTCGCGTACACGCGGAAGCTTTCCAGTTGCTTTTGCGCTGCGGCGTCGCTGTATTCGGTGGTGAGCACTTGGGTGGTCGCGCCTTGCCAGGCGCTGCCGGCCTTGATGCCGAACAGGTTGTGGCTGTCGGCGCCCTGGGCGGTGGTGATGGTGCGTCGGCCCCAGTCGGTTTCCAGCGCGGCCTGGGCCAGGATCAATTCGGCGGGCACGCCGCTGTTGCGCGCGGCGGTTTGTGCCGGGCCGCTGAGGCGGGCGATGAAGGCCTGCACGTGTTCGGGCTGGTCGCTATTGCTGGTGCTGACTTCGCGGCGCTTCCAGGCTTCGAAGGGCGAGCGCGTCGGCAGATCGAGAAATGCGGTGGTGGCGGCGCTCAGTTCCGGGTTTTGTTGGCTGGCGTAGCCGCTCAGTTGCCGGGTGAGCTGTTCAGCCAGGCCGATGCCCTTGCCCGACAGGCTCTGCGCCCATTGCTGGTCGAGCATTTCGGTGTACATCTCGGTTTGCGAGTTGCTCGACAGCTCCGACTTGGGCACCGCCGCGCGCATGCTTTTAAGCATCATCTGGATAAACACCGCCTCGAACTGCTTGCTGGCCTCCTTGAGCCCCGCCTGCGGGTCCAGGTGGGCGCGGTTGCGCAGGTGATCAAGGCCCTGCACGTCGAGGGCAAAGTGATCGCTGCTTTTCATCAGATGATCTCCAGCTCAGCCCGCAGGGAGCCTGCGGCCTTGAGCGCTTGCAGAATGACCATCAAGTCCTGTGGCGTGGCGCCAAGGGCGTTGAGGCCCTTGATCACGTCCATCAAGTTGGCCGTGCCTTCGAGCAGGTGCAGGGAGCCGCCTTGGGATTCGATGGAAATATTGCTCTGGGACGTCACGGCGGTCTGCCCGCCACTGAACGCGCCGGGCTGGCTGACGGTGTTGGTGGTGTCGATGATCACCGACAAGTTGCCGTGGGCCACGGCCGCGCGGTACAGCTTCACCGAGCTGTTGAGCACGATGGAGCCGGTGCGCGAATCAAGGATGACTTTCGGCCGCGCCTGGATCGGCAGCACTTCGATGCTTTCGATACGCGCCATGAAGTTGGTGCGTTCGTTGGGCGACACCGGCCCCTGGATCTCGATCAGCCCGCCGTCCACGGCCGAGGCCACGGTGCGGCGCATGTCCAGGTTGATCGCGTAGACCACGCGTTGCGCGGTGGCGGAGTCTGGCTCATGCAGGGACAGGCCGAGCAGGCCGTGTTCGTTGTTGAGGTTCAGCGCCACCGCGCGTTCGATGATTGCGCCTCGGGGGATGCGCCCGCCCGCCAACTGGTTGACCGTCACGCTGCTGCCGTTGGCCGACGCGCCGGCGCCGCCTACCAGCAGGCTGCCTTGGGCCACGGCGTAGACTTCGCCGTCGGCGCCTTTCATCGGCGTCATCAATAACGTGCCGCCGCGCAGGCTTTTCGCGTTGCCGATGGACGACACCACCACGTCGATCTGTTGGCCGGGGCGCGACAGGGCGGGCAGGTTGGCGGTGACGATCACGGCAGCGATGTTGCGCATTTGCATGTTCGCCCCGGCGGGCAGGGTCACGCCCAGTTGCGAGAGCATGTTGGTCAGGCCCTGTTCGGTGAACGGGCTTTGGGTGGTCTGGTCGCCGCTGCCGTCCAGGCCCACCACCAGGCCGTAGCCCACCAGGCTGTTGGGGCGGATGCCGGCGAAGTCGGCGATGTCGCGGATCTGCTCGGCGTGCGCCGTTGCGCAGAGCCACAGTGGGCAGCTCAGCAGCAGGATTCTGACGGCTCTTAGGAACATGGCAGGGTCACTCAAAATGGTGAAACGTTCAGCAGGATGCGATGCAGCCAGCCCATGCGCTGCGCTTCGTTGATATAGCCATCGCCCACGTACTCGATGCGCGCCTGGGACACCTGGGTCGAGGACACAGTGTTCTCGCCGGTGATGCTGCGCGGGTTGACCAGCCCGGAGAAACGGATGAACTCGGTACCCTGGTTGATCGCGATCTGTTTGTCGCCGCGCACCCGCAGGTGCCCGTTGGGCATCACTTGCATCACCGTCACCGAGATGGTCCCGGTGAACGAGTTGTTCGCCTGGGAGCCGCCGGCACCAATGAAGTCATGGGTGGTGGAGGCGTCCATGCCAAAGGAGCCGATCTGGGATGCACGCGCGGAGGTGGTGGCGAACTTCAGGCCCATGGAGCCAGCGCGGCTGGCGTTGGATGAAGAGTTCTTGCTGGCGCTGACCTGTTCTTCCAGCTGGATGGTCAGGGTGTCGCCGACCCGGCGCGGGCGGCGGTCTTCGAACAGCGGCTGGGAGCCGAGGCTGCCTTGGTAGATCGAACCGTTGGCCTGGCGCAACGGGTAGACCGGTGCCGGCAGGTCTTCTTCGGGCACCACCGGTTTGTGCGGCAGTTGATCGCAACCGGCGAGGGCGAGTACGCAGGCGAGTAGATACTTGTGAGCCATGGTGGGGATCTCGCTCAGAGCTGGGTCAGACGCTGGAGCATCTCGTCCGAGCTTTCGACGGCCTTGCTGTTGATTTCGTAGGCGCGCTGGGTCTGGATCATGCCGACCATTTCTTCCACCACGTTGACGTTGGACGTCTCTACGTAACCCTGGGACAAGGTGCCGCCGCCGTTCAGGCCTGGGGTGGTTTCGGTGGGCGAACCGGAGGCGTCGGTTTCCAGGTAGAGGTTCTGGCCGATGCTTTCCAGGCCGGCCGGGTTGATGAACAACGCCAGGTTGAGCTGGCCGACCTGGGTCGAGGTGGACGCACTCGGCGTGGTCACCGAGACGATGCCGTCGGTGCTGATGGTGATCGCGGTGGCGTTGGCCGGGATGGTCACGCCGGCCGAGAGTTTGTAGCCGTTGGAGGTGACCATCTCGCCGTTGGAGTCGAGCTGGAAGCTGCCGTCGCGGGTGTAGCCGGTGCTGCCATCGGGCATGTCCACCTGGAAAAAGCCCAGGCCGTTGATGGCCAAGTCCTTGGAGCTGCTGGTCTGTTCCAGGTTGCCTTGGGTGTGCAGGCGCTCGGTAGCGACCTCGCGCACGCCGGTGCCGACCTGCAAGCCGGACGGCAGGCGCGTGTCGGTGCTGCTCTGCGCGCCGGGCTGGCGCACGTTCTGGTACACCAGGTCTTCGAACACCGCGCGCGAGCGCTTGAAGCCGTTGGTGCTGACGTTCGCCAGGTTGTTGGCGATCACGTCCATTTGCCCTTGTTGGGCTTCGAGGCCGGTCTTGGCCGTCCACAGTGAGCGGATCATCGTTTGGTTCCTTGTCGGTGCAACGGTGCGCTCAGCTCAGGGACAGCAGGCTGTTGGCGCTCTTGGCGTTTTCGTCGGCGGTGCTGATGGCTTTCATCTGCATGTCGTAGCGGCGCGAGTTGTCGATCATCGCGACCATGGCGCTGGTGGGGCTGACGTTGCTGCCTTCCAGGGCGCCGGGGGCGACGCGAAGGGTGTCGTCGGCGGGCAGCGGTTGTGTGTTGGCCGTGCGGAACAGGCCGTCGGTGCCGGGCTGCAAGGTGCCGGGCAAGGCCGAGACCAGCTTCAATTTGCCCACCGGGCTCAAGCCGCGCGGGCTCATGCCCAGTTCACGCACGCTGATGGTGCCGTCGCTGCCGAGGGTGACTTCGCTGCCCAGCGGCACGGTGACCGGGCCGCCGTCGCCGATCACCGGGCGGCCGCCCACGCTCATGGCGCCGGTGCCGTCCACCTGCAAATCGCCGCGCCGGGTATAGGCCTCGCTGCCGTCGCCGGCCTGCACCGCGAGCATGACGTTTTCGCCCAGGGCCACGTCCAGTGCGCGGTCGGTGTGCACCACCGGGCCTTGGCTCCAATCGACACCGATGCCGTTGGCCGCCACCGAAACGCGGGTCGGCAAACCTTCGCCGGTAACGGGCGAAGACTGCATCTCCACCAGTTGCGCACGAAACCCTGGCGTGACGATGTTGGCCAGGTTGTTGGCGACCACGGCTTGTTGTTCGAGGGCCTGGTTGGCGCCGCTCATGGCGGTGAAAAGCATGCGGTCCATAGGGTCAGGAACCGATGTTCACGGCTTGCTGCAAGACTTCGCTTTGCGCCGTCACCGACTTGGCGTTGGCCTGGAAGTTGCGCTGGGCAATGATCAGGTTTACCAACTCGGCGGTCAGGTCGACGTTGGAATCTTCGGTGGTGCCGCTGAGGATCGAGCCCAACGAGCCGCTGCCGGCCACGCCGAGCAAGGCCTGGCCGGACGAGGAGGTGGCCAGCCAGGTGTTGTCGCCATTGGCTTTCAGGCCGTTTTCATTGCTGAAGGTGGCGAGCTGGATCTGGTCGATGTTCTTGGTCTGGTCGTTGGAGTAGGTGGCGACCACGGTGCCGGTTTCGTCGATGCTGAAACTCACCAGGCTGCCGGAGGTGTAGCCGTTCTGCGAGATATCGGACACCGCCGAGTCATTGCCGAACTGGGTGGTGCCGGTGAGGTCGAGGGTGATCGACAGCTCGGCGGCGCCGTTGGCCGGGTCGTAGGTGTAGGTGCCGGTTTCGCCGCTGGTGATCAGGCCGCTGGAGCTGAAGCCGACGGTCTGGGTCTCGGTGAGCAGGTTGCCGTCGATGGCGGTGTGCACTTCCCAGGTGTTGTCGGCGGTCTTGCTGAAATACAGGGTGCTGGTGTGGCTGATGCCCAGGGAATCGTAGAGCGTGGCGCTGGTGGAATAGGAGTAGGTGGACGAATCGGTCTGGTCGAAGGTGGCGGTGATGGTGTCTTCGCTGGCGTCCAGGTTCAGCTCGGCATCCAGCTCGGTGCTGGCGCTGGCTTGCAGGCCGGTGGTGGGGATCTGGATCACGCCGTTGACGCCGAGCAGTTGGTCGCCGGCGGCGTTTTCCAGGTAGCCCTCGGCCGTCAGGGTCAACTGGCCGTTGCGCGAGTACACGGTTTGCGTGCCGTCGGTGAAGGTGAAGAAACCGTCGCCGTTGATCGCCAGGTCCAGGGAGTTGTCGGTGGTGGTCAGGCTGCCGGATTCGAAGTTCTGCACCACGCCCGAAACCTGGGTGCCCAGGCCCACATCCGCGCCGGAATACACGTCGGCGAACTGCGTGGTGGAGCTTTTGAAGCCCACGGTCTGGGAGTTGGAAATGTTGTTGCTGACCACGTTGAGGTCGGTGGACGCCGCTGACAGGCCACTGAGCGCTTGGGAAAAAGCCATGGTGTTTCTCCTTTATATAAGTAGGCGAGTCAGAGGACGAGGCTGATGTCGCTGAGCGCGACGTTGTCGTTGACGCCGCCCAGGTCCAGGGCGACCTGGTTGCTGCTGTCGGTGGTGACGCCGGTGACCAGGGCGTATTTCAACGCCGTGCTGGTGACGGCGACGTCGCTGGCGGTGGCGCTGATGGCGAAGGTGTAGGCGCCGTCGGCGGCGGTGCTGCCGTCATCGTTCAGGCCATCCCATGACAGCGCCTGGGTGCCGGCACTCATGCTGCCTTCATCAATCGTGCGCACCACGGTGCCGGTGCTGTCCTTGATGGTGACGGTGACGTCATCGGCGGCACTGTCGAGGGTTACGCCAAACGTGGTGGCCACGCCGTCGCCGACCTGGATGGTGTTGCCGTCGATCAACACGCCGTTGCCCACCAGCGCCGAGGCTTGCAGGGTTTCGGCGGCGCTGATCTGGCTGGAGATGCCTTCCAGCGTCGAGGTGACGTTTTCGATGCTGCTGATGGTGCTGATCTGCGCGAGCTGGGTGACCATCTCGCTGTTGTCCATCGGGTCGGTGGGGTCTTGGTTTTGCAATTGGGTGGTGAGCAGGGTTAGGAACTGGTCCTGCAAATCATCCGCCGCCGAGGTGGTGCTGTCGGCGGTGGTGCTGGTGCTGTTCATGCTCGACAGAACCGAGCTGGCAATCGTACTGGTCATGGTTTACGCCTCACCTAAGGTCAAAGTTTTCAGCATCATTTCCTTGCTGGTGGACATGACTTCGACGTTGGCCTGGTAAGAGCGCGAGGCGGAAATCATGTTGACCATTTCGCCCACGGGCTCGACGTTGGGCATGGTCACGTAGCCGGATTCGTCGGCGAGCGGGTCGCCGGGGCGGTATTCCTGGCGCATCGGCGAGCCGTCCTCGACCACTTGGCTGACGCGCACGCCACCGATGTTGCTGCCGGCCTGGTATTGGGATTCGAAGACCACTTGGCGCGCGCGGTAGGCAGCGTTGTCCGGGCCGCTGGTGGTGTCGGCGTTGGCCAGGTTGCTGGCGGTTACGTTCATGCGCTGGGACTGGGCGCTGAGCGCGGAGCCGGCGATATCGAAAATGCTGAACATCGACATGGTGCTTTCCCTGGGTTATTCGGACTGCATGGCGGTCTTGAGCGACTGCAAGCGGCTGGTCAGGAACGTGAGGCTGGCCTGGTAGCGCACGGCGTTGTCGGTGAACTGCGCGCGTTCGCGGTCCATGTCCACGGTGTTGCCGTCCAGGCTGGGCTGGTCGGGCACGCGGTAGAGCAACTCGCGGCTGGACAGGCTTTGGGACGAGGCTTGCAGGTGGCGGTCCGAGGTGGTGGCCAGGGCCATGCCGCTGCCCATGTGCTGTTTTTGCAGGGAGCTGGCCAGTTCGGTGGAGAAGTCGAAGTCCCGCGCGCGGAAGTTCGGTGTGTCGGCGTTGGCGATGTTGTTGGCCAATACCTGCTGGCGCTCAGCCCGCAAACTCATTGCGTCCTGCTGAAAGCGCAGCTCGTTGTCGAGCTTGTCGATCATGGTTGCGGACCTGTGCATCAAATAAATGAACGGCTCGCAGGTTAGTCCCAAGGCTGCCCGGGCAAAGGCCGAAACAGGCGGCTATTTGGCGACTAATTCCGGCCTTGCCCGGAGGGGAGGACGACTAGAATTCGGCGCTGGGCAGTTCGGAGGGCAGGGCGGATGACGTGGCGATTAGGCGGTTTGGTGTGTTTGCTGTGCAGCGCCCTGGCCCAGGCGGATGGCCTGGAGGACAAGGTGCGCGCGGTGATCAGCCCACGTTTGCCGGCGCATGCGCAACTGATGGCGATGGACCTCGGCCAGCCGGCGGCGCGCATCGTGGAGTGCGCAGAGCCGCGACCGTATCTGGTCCATCCCGAGCAAAACGCGTTCGGCCGGGTGGCGATGGGCGTGCGCTGTGGCAGTGAGGTGGCGGGTTACCTGCAAGTCAGTGTGCGGGTGGTGGGCAACTATATAGTTGCGCGCCAACGCATCACGGCGGGGGAGGTGATCAAGGCGCCGATGCTGGAAACCAAGCGCGGCCCGTTGGAGCGGTTACCCAAGGGCGTGCTGTTCGATACCGCGCAGATCATCGGACGCCAGGCCAGCCGTAACCTCAGTCGCAATGTGGTGCTGACCCAGAACAGTGTGCGCGAGCGTTGGCTGGTGGAGCGCAACCAGCAGGTGACGTTGCAGGCCGAAGGCGCGGGTTTCACCATCAGCCGCGAGGGCAAGGCGCTGGACAATGGCAGCCTGGGCAGCACCGTGCGGGTCATGGGCAGCGACGGCAAAATGCTCAGCGCCCAAGTGGTGGGCCAGAACGCGTTGCGGCTGCGTTACTGAGTTATTTCGATCAACGGTCAAAGTTTGCCTTTGCGATTGCCGATAGTTGACCCAACCCCACAGCAGATGAAGCCTCTAACGTGAAAATCATAAGTGCGAACCTGACCAACACCCCGGCGCCCGTCGACAGCCAGGCGGCCGGCAATCAGCGGATCGAACTGCTGCCGCTGGAAGCGACCGTGGATGATGGCGTGCAGGTTTCCAGCAGCAGTGCCGAAACTCGTGTTGAGAGCTCGGCGGATGTGGATATGGATAAAGTCGCGGCCGTGCGCCAGGCGATTGCCGGTGGGACGTATCAGGTCAGCGCCGATTCGATCTTCGACGGCCTCGCCGCCAGCGTGGGTGAAACCGTCGAATGAGCGCGAGCCGATGAGGTGCAGGTGCCTATGAGCCTGGGCAAACATCTGCAATTGCAGCAGCAGGCGATTGAGCAGTTGGTGCAGTTGCTGGAGCAGGAAAGGTTGGCGTTGGCCCAGGCCAAGGTCGAGGGTGAACGCTTGCAGGAACTGACGGCGAGCAAGCAGGCGGCGTTGCTCAAGCTGGAGCAGCTGGAAGCGATCCGCAGCGGCGCGCAATCGAAGCTTGGTTATGGCAGCGGCCGCCATGGTGCATTCAAGGCAGCCGAAGATGCCGACTGCCTGGCGGCGTGGCGGCAGGTGCAGGCGTTGGCGCAACGGGCGCGGCAGCTCAACCTGGCGAATGGTGGGGCGATCAAGCAGCGCATGGCGTGTAATCAGAAAATTGTCGGGTTTTTGAACAGCGTGGGCGGTGACCGGTTGTATGGGCCGGATGGGCGCACGCAGCGGGACAACGCTTGAGTCGGGCTGTCGGTAACTTTTCCCCGTTGTGGTGGTTATCTTTTCTTATTACCATTGGGAACAATTCTTATTCGTAGGGCTGCCCATGCCCCCGCTTCCCGAGCCCTCACCCTTCAACGTTGGCAGCTTGTATTCGGCCCATCACGGTTGGATTCAACGCTGGCTGGCGCGAAAACTCGGCAATGTCAGTGACGCCGCTGAATTGGCCCACGATGTGTTTGTACGTTTGCTGACCCATCCACGAGAGTTCGGCAGCGACGGGCACGCGCGGGCGTACTTGAGCACGCTGTCGCGTAACGTCTGTGTGGATTTTTTCCGCCGCAAGCAGGTGGAGCAGGCGTGGCTTGAAGTGTTGGCGAGCCGGCCGGAGCACTGTGCACCGTCGGAAGAACACCGGGCGCTGGTGCTGGAAGCACTGGTGCATTTGCAGGCGATGCTGGATCGCTTGCCGGTGAAGGTGTCCGAGGCGTTCTGCCTGGCGCAGATCGATGGCTTGAGTTACCGCGAGATCGCGCTGCGCATTGGCGTGAGCGAGCGCACGGTGACCAAGTACATCGGGCAGGCCATGTTTCAGTGCATGGTGCTGGAAGCCGAGCTGGACGGCGCCTTGTCGTGAGCACTCGCTCTGGTGGCCTGGACTATGCCGCGTTGCAACAAGCCGCTGACTGGTTTGCGCGCCTGAGTGCCGAGCCGGATGCGCGGCATTTGCATGACGCGTGGCGCCAGTGGCATGGGCGCAACGAGGTCAACCCGTTGGCCTGGAGTTATGTCGCGCGGGTGAGCCAGCGGTTCGCGCCGTTGCAGGAGGATGTGCCGGGGGCTAACCAGACGTTGGCACACCTGCGCGGTTCGCAGCGCTCGCGGCGGCAAGTGTTGCGTGGGCTGTCGATTGTCATGGGCGGCGCGCTGCTGGGCTGGGGCAGTTGGCAGCAACGGGGCGCCCGGACCCGCGACTTCCACACCAGTGTTGTGCCGCTGGGCGAACAGTTGTTGGCCGACGGCACGCGTATCTGGCTCAACAGCGGCACGGCGCTGGACGTCAACTTCAGTGCCGGGCTGCGCGAGTTGAGGCTTTACAGCGGTGAAATCCTGATCAACACCGGCAGCGACAGTCGTCCGTTTGTGGTGGAGACCGCGCAAGGTCGCCTACGGCCTTTGGGGACGCGGTTCAGCGTGCGTGAACAAGATGGCCGCACGCAGCTCAATGTGTATGAAGGCCGTGTGCAAGCCGCGTGTGGCGACAGCGGCCAGACGCGCATCGTGCCAGCGGGGCAGGGCGTGGGCTTTGACCGCCAGAGCCTGTCGGCGCTGCACCCTGCGCAACCCGGGCGCGAGGCGTGGGCGAAAGGTGTGTTGATGGCCAACGATATGCGCCTGGCGGACTTTGTCGCTGAGTTGGCCAGCTATCGTCATGGGCATTTGGGGATTGATCCTCAGGTCGCCAACCTTCGGGTGATGGGCACGTACCCGTTGCGAGACACCGATCAGGCGCTGGCCATGCTTGAGCAGGTATTGCCGGTGCGCATCGAGCGGCCGTTTGCCTGGTGGGTCAACGTGGTGCCGCGCTGATTTTTTCAATTGTGCTTCCGGTTTTGCGTTCTCATTCGAATTAGAGAAGGACAACGGCTTGATGCCTCCTTCGACCGGAACTGTTTTATGCCTTTATTCCTGCGTAACGCCCCCCAACCTTTGGCCCTGGCGATTGCCTTGGCCTTGGCCGTGCCCGCCAGCCTGAGCTTTGCTCCCCTGGCGGCTGCCGCTGAACAGGCCGTCCAGCGCTTCGACCTGCCCGCTGGCGCCTTGGCCGATCAGCTCAATCAGCTCGCCGCCCAAAGCGGTGTGTATCTGGCGGGCAATGCTGCGCTCACCGCCGGCAAGACCGGCCCGGCGCTGCATGGCAGCTACACGGTGGACCAGGCGTTGCAGGTGCTGCTGGCGGGCAGCGAGTTGACGGTGGTGCCGACCGGCGACGGGCGCTACCAATTGCAGCCGGGCGCGGGCGGCGCTGTGCAACTGAGCGCAATCTCGATTTCCGGCATGGCGCCGGGTTCGACCACGGAAGGCACTGGCCTTTACACCACCTATTCGTCGAGCAGTTCGACGCGGCTGAACCTGACTCAGAAAGAAACGCCGCAATCGGTGACGGTGATCACCCGCCAGCGTCTCGATGACCAGCGACTTACCAACCTCACCGAAGTGCTGGAGGCCACGCCGGGGATTACGGTGCTGCGGGTCGGCGTTGGTGCGGAGAACGATACTTACTGGTCCCGTGGTTTCCAGATCAACAACTTCGAGATCGACGGCGTGCCGACCTCGGCGCGCCTGGATAACACCACGCAGAACACCGCGATGTACGACCGTGTTGAAGTGGTGCGCGGTGCCACGGGGTTGATCAGTGGGTCGGGCACGCCGTCGGCGACGATCAACCTGATCCGCAAGCGCCCGACGGCCGAGGCGCAGGCCAGTATCACGGGGGAGGCCGGTAGTTGGGATCGTTATGGTACGGGGTTCGATGTGTCCGGGCCGCTGACGGACAGTGGCAATATCCGCGGGCGCTTGGTGGTGGACTATAAGAAGCAGAACTCCTGGGTGGATCGCGTCAACACCGATTCGCAGATGGTGTACGGGATTTCCGAGTTCGACCTGAGCGATGCGACGATGCTGACGGTGGGCTTCAGCTATATCAACAACCAGGTGAATGACCCGTTGCGCACCGGTTTCCCGATGTTCTACAGCAACGGCAACCGCACCACCTTCAGCCGCTCGGCCAACAGCGCGCCGGATTGGGCCTATAACGATCGCAAGCAGACCAATGTGTTCAGCTCGATCGAGCATCAGTTCGATAGTGGTTGGAGCGGCAAGGTTGAAGTCAGCCACACGCAGAACCAATTCGATGAGCTGATCAACTATATGAATGGCAGCATCGACCAGGATACGGGGTCGGGGGCTTATCTCTATCCCAATCGCTGGTCGGGCACGCCGCGTCAGAACAACCTTGATGCGTATCTGACTGGGCCGTTCAGCCTGTTTGGGCGTGAGCATGAGTTGATCGCTGGCGTGACGATGTCGCGCTACCACGAAAACACGCCAAGCCATGGTGGCTGGTTTGGCAGTTGGACTGGTTACGACGGTACTGTGCCGAACATCTTCAATTGGAGTGGCAGCGGCGCGCATGTTCCGAACACCACGCCTGTGGGTAAGACACATATAGAAGAGAACCAGTATGCGGCGTACCTGACGTCACGTTTGCATGTGACCGACAATACGGCGGTGATCCTCGGCAGCCGGGTAACTGACTGGAAACGCAGCAATGAAGTGGTGACCTATGCCGACCCGAGCCAGAACACCGAGAGCAAGGAAACCCGCAACGGCGTGTTCCTGCCGTATGCCGGTATCGTGTATGACTTGAACAGCACCTGGTCGCTGTATGCCAGCTATACCAAGATCTTCAACCCGCAGGCCTACGGCATTCATGATGCGAGTTACAAGGCGTTGGACCCGCAGGAAGGCACCGGCTATGAAGTCGGGGTGAAGGGCAGCTTCAACGACGACAGACTCAACGCGAGCCTGGCGCTGTTCAAGATTGACCAGGACAACTTGCCGGTGTTTGTGGGTGACCCGGACATCTACCGTGCGGAGCAGGGCACTACCACCAAGGGCGTGGAGCTGGAGTTCAACGGTGAGTTGAGTGATGGCTGGCAAGCGTCCGCCGGTTACGCCTATAGCGTGAGTACCAATGCCGATGATCAGCGCATCGTCACCACCAGCCCGCGTCACAGCCTCAAGACCTTCACTACCTATCGCCTGCCGGGCGTGCTCGACAAGGTGACCGTGGGCGGTGGGGTGAACTGGCAGAGCAAGACCGGAATGGACTTGCATACGTTCGAGCAGGGCAGCTACGCGTTGACCAACTTGATGGCGCGGTATGACATCAGCCGTAATCTGAGCGCGACGTTGAACGTGAACAACGTGTTTGATCGCAGCTATTACGCTTATGCGGACAGTTGGAGCGTCTACGGTGCGCCCCGTAACGTGATGACCAGCTTTAAATACACGTTCTGAGCCAGCAATTGCGGGGCTACAGGGATGGGGCCCGTAGAAAGGTGAAAATAGAGGTTGACGGCGAATTGTAACTGTCTATAATTCGCCCCACTTCCGGCGCAGTCGAAACGGAAAACTCTTTGGCAAACAATGAGTTATGTAGGTTTCGGCAGCGGGTTGCTTCAGTTTATCGAAGTGATCAGGAAGTTGAAAAAGAGGTGTTGACAGCAGCGTGTAACGCTGTAGAATTCGCCTCCCGCTGATGAGAGATCTGAAGCGCAAGTGGTTGAAGTTGTTGAAG
>NZ_JBRFJB010000011.1:0-160814 GCF_053456465.1 Pseudomonas acericola (SeqCode)
AAGCACCATGCTTGCGGCATTGAGCTTGAACTCGCTGGAATAGGACTTTCGCATCATCTGCACACCTCAGGTTTGGGCGCCATCATAGCGCCCTATTGATGTGTCCAAATTCATTAGGCCAGTTCAGTGTGGTGTACCTCGATGCGCAGTTGCGGGTGATTGTGTTGCGCGAGTTTCAGCCGATTTGCAGCGTCGCGCCGAAGAAAGTGATTTTGCGGGAGGCGCCGAGTTATGTCGGGCGGGTGGAGTTTGCAAGGCGGTTGGCGAATGAGCCGCTAGAGGCGGATGTGACGTTTGAGGCGGTTAATGCGGGGTTTGCGTGTACGTCGGCTTTGATTAGTTGGTTACTGATCGCAGGTGGTTCCGTGCTGAGCCCATTTACTTTTGGGGCTACAGGCGTCGCGGCGGCGATTAGCGTGGTGGGGGCGACGGCCAGTACGCTCCAGTGCGCTATGGGCATTCGACGGACGCGAAATGAGTCTGTAGACCCTGCACTGAATGACGAACTGGACCGAGAAGAGTGGTATCAAGCCATGACGCTTGGGCTAGACGCGGCGTCATTGTTGGGTGTCGGTAACACGGCAATGTCTACGATTCGAATGGTTAATACACTAAAAAAGGTAACAGGGAGAAATACTCACCAAGTGCTCAAAGGTTTGAATCGACAAGAGCGGGTCAGGCTCACCAAGGAAATGTTAAGTATCAACCATCCAGACATGACCCGAAGAATGCTTAAGCTCAAGCAGATGGCTGGTGAGATACCCAAACGCTTCACGTCGGCCGACGTAAGGAATGGGACCATGATGCAGATGCTCGATGCCCTTGGCGCCGGAACGGGTATTGCTGGCAGTGTAAGGTCGGGGAATATGCGGATCCTAGCGATTGGGTTGTATGAGGAGATTTCAGAATGAGATTACTCAGAACCAGATATCTCATACCGAGAAAACCTTTTCTTTTACGCTACTTTCCGGTCTTTATCGGGGCAATCTTTATGAGCCTTTTGGGGGGGACGGCAGTTGTCGCACTGTTGGAGCACTACTACCCGCGTGCAGCTCCCTGGGCTTTATCGGAATCTGCTGCTGAGGATGCCTGTGTAATGTTGGCTCTCTTTATTACCCTCTGCAATGTCATGATTGCCTACGGGAGGCCGAAGTGGGTCTGGGGCATGTATGGTCTTTTCATCGCCTGCTTATTGTTCGCTTTACCAGCTTTACGGTTTTCACCGCCCTCTTTTATTTCTGCAGAAAGTGTAGTGTGGCCTCTGATCGGGTTGGCACTACTACGTAGCAAACGCCACCAGGAAATGCGTGCCAAGTGCGTAGAACTTCGCCATATGCGCCGCCAGATCGGGGTGGCCATCAAGAAACGCCGCAAACACGAACGCGCCATCATCAGAATAAAGAAACCAAGGTAATCCCCCACGCCCGCCACAAATATGTGCAACTGTTGCACCAGGGCACCTACGTTGGCGCCGTTTTGGTGCTGTACTGCATCGGGTCCTACGACAAAGCGCAATGACTGCCGCGCTGGCATAAGTCTTGCGCGCGTCAACCCCATGCCCTGGCTCGCAGGAGGCCGCCGTGTCGATTCATGTCGCGTTGCACCACGTTACGCATTACCGCTACGACCGCGCTGTTGAACTCGGCCCGCAGATCGTGCGTTTGCGCCCAGCGGCCCATAGCCGCACGCGGATCTTGTCCTACGCGCTGAAAGTGCTGCCCGAGCAGCATTTCATCAATTGGCAGCAGGATCCCCAAGGCAATTACCTGGCGCGCCTGGTGTTCCCGGAAAAGACTGACGAGCTGCGTATCGAAGTCGATCTGGTCGCCGAGATGGCGGTGTTCAATCCGTTCGACTTTTTCCTCGAACCCTACGCCGAAAGAATCCCTTTCAGCTACGCCGCCGATGAGCAACGCGAGCTGGCGCCGTACCTGGAAACCTTGCCGCTGACGCCGAAATTCGCCGCTTACCTGGCCGGTATCGACCGCACCCCATTGCCTGCCGTGGACTTCCTGGTGGGACTCAACCAGCGCCTGGCCGCCGACATCGGCTACCTGATCCGCATGGAACCGGGCGTGCAAACGCCGGAATTCACCCTGGAAAACGCCTCAGGCTCCTGCCGCGATTCGGCGTGGTTGCTGGTGCAGATCCTGCGCAACCTGGGGTTGGCGGCGCGATTTGTGTCTGGCTACCTGATCCAGCTCACCGCCGACGTCAAAGCCCTCGACGGCCCGTCCGGCACCGAAGTGGACTTCACCGACCTGCACGCCTGGTGCGAAGTGTATTTGTCCGGCGCCGGCTGGATCGGCCTGGATGCCACCTCCGGCCTGTTTGCCGGTGAAGGCCATATCCCGTTGGCCTGTAGTCCCGACCCATCGTCTGCGGCGCCGATCAGTGGGTTGGTTGAACCGTGCGAGTGCGAATTCACCCACGAGATGTCGGTTGAGCGGATTTGGGAAGCGCCGCGCGTCACCAAGCCCTACACCGAAGAGCAATGGCTGGCGATCCAGGCCCTCGGCCGGCAGATCGATGGCGACCTGCTCAAGGACGATGTGCGCCTGACCATGGGCGGCGAGCCGACCTTCGTCTCCATCGACGACCCCGACGGCGCCGAGTGGAACACCGCCGCGCTGGGCCCGGACAAGCGACGCCTGTCTGCCGAGTTGTTCCAGCGCATGCGCAAGCACTACGCGCCCAAGGGCCTGGTGCACTTTGGCCAGGGCAAGTGGTACCCCGGCGAGCAACTGCCGCGTTGGTCGCTCAACTGCTATTGGCGCCGCGATGGCGTGCCGATCTGGCACAACAGCGCGCTGATTGCCGACGAGCAAGAGGATTACGGCGCAGACGGCGCAATGGCCGGGCGCTTCCTCGCTAGCGTCGCCGAGCGCCTGAAACTGCCGGCCCGCTTTGTCTTCCCGGCCTTTGAAGATAACTTCTACTACCTGTGGCGCGAAGGCGCGCTGCCGCAAAACGTCACGGCCCAGGACCCGCGCCTGAGTGACGACCTGGAGCGCGAGCGCTTGCGCAAAGTATTCAGCCAGGGCCTTGAGAAAGTCATCGGCCAAGTGCTGCCGCTGGCGCGCACGGCCGCCAACGACCGCTGGCAGAGCGGGCGCTGGTACCTGCGCGATAACCACTGCCGCCTGGTGCCAGGGGATTCGCCCCTCGGCTATCGCCTGCCATTGGCGTCGCAGCCATGGGTGACGGCGGCGGAGTATCCGTTTGTGCACCCGACGGACCCGAACCAGGATCAACCGGCGCTGCCCAGCACCGCCCAGTTGAGCAGCCACGGCGAACCCGCGCCGAGCGATGAGCGTACGCCAGAGGTGGACAAATCCGCTGACTGGCTGACCCGCACCGCGCTGTGCGCCGAAGCGCGGGAAGGGCGCCTCTACCTGTTCATGCCGCCGCTGGAGCGCGTCGAGGATTACCTGGAGCTGGTCGCCGCCATCGAGGCCACCGCCGAAGAGTTGCATTGCCCGGTGTTGCTGGAAGGCTACGAGCCGCCCGCCGATACCCGTCTGAGCAACTTCCGCGTGACGCCAGACCCGGGTGTGATCGAGGTCAACGTGCAGCCGTCCGCCAGTTGGGACGAGCTGGTGGAGCGCACCGAATTCCTCTACGAAGAGGCGCGGCAAACCCGCCTGACCACGGAAAAGTTCATGATCGACGGGCGCCACACCGGCACCGGTGGCGGCAACCATTTTGTCCTCGGCGGCGCGACGCCCAAAGACTCACCGTTCCTGCGCCGGCCGGATCTGCTGCGCAGCCTGATCAGCTATTGGCATAACCATCCGTCCTTGTCTTACCTGTTTTCCGGGCTGTTTATCGGCCCGACGTCCCAGGCGCCGCGCGTGGATGAAGCGCGCAACGACGCCTTGTACGAGCTGGAAATTGCTTTCGCGCAAATGCCCGCGCCGGGTGAAGAATGCCCGCCATGGTTGGTGGACCGCTTGCTGCGCAACCTGTTGATCGATGTGACGGGCAACACCCACCGCGCCGAATTCTGCATCGACAAGCTTTACTCGCCGGACGGCGCCACCGGTCGCCTGGGCCTGCTGGAGCTACGGGCGTTTGAGATGCCACCCCATGCGCGCATGAGCCTGACCCAACAACTGCTGCTGCGCGCCCTGGTCGCACGCTTTTGGCGTGAGCCCTATGCGCCGCCGAAACTGGCGCGTTGGGGCACTGAGTTGCACGACCGTTTCCTGCTACCGCACTTTATCGAGCAGGACTTTGCCGACGTGATCGTCGAACTCAACGCCGCCGGCTACCCGCTGCGCGCCGAATGGTTTGCCGCCCACCTGGAGTTCCGCTTTCCCAAGGTCGGCGACTACGCCGTCAGCGGCATCGAATTGGAACTGCGACAGGCCCTCGAACCCTGGCACGTGCTGGGCGAAGAGGGCGCAGTGGGCGGGACGGTGCGTTATGTGGATTCGTCGCTGGAACGCCTGCAAGTCAAGCTGACCGGCCTGCCGCCGCAACGCTACCTGCTGACCTGCAACGGCATTCCACTGCCACTGCAAGCCACCGGCCGCGTCGGCGAATTTGTTGCCGGCGTGCGTTACCGCGCCTGGCAACCGGCCAACTGCCTGCAACCGACCATCCCGGTGCATGCGCCGTTGGTGTTCGACTTGCTGGATACCTGGATGCAACGCTCGCTGGGCGGTTGCCAGTACCACGTTGCGCATCCGGGCGGGCGCAATTACGACAGCTTGCCGGTGAATGCCAATGAGGCGGAGAGTCGGCGGATGGCGCGGTTTTTCCGGTTGGGGCATAGCCCTGGGAAGCTTCCAGTGCCGTCCCTGGTGATCAATGATGAGTTGCCAATGACCCTCGATCTACGGCGTTTCCCGCATAAAAATGACTAAACACAGTTCAAAATGTGGGAGCTGGCTTGCCTGCGATAACGGTGTACCAGTCGATATTTCTGGTGACTGACCCACTGCTATCGCAGGCAAGCCAGCTCCCACATTAGACTGTGGTGACTTTGACACCCCTCCTTACCTCTGCCGAGCGTTCCATGTCCGACTTGCTCGACCGTTACCCGCTGACCGCGGGCACTTATCACGAACTGCTGGACGACAGTGGCGCGGTGCGTGCCCATTGGCAGCGCCTGCTCGACCACCTGCAACGCAGCACCCCCGCGCAGTTGGCCCAGCGCCAGGCGTTGCTGACCCGGCAGATCCAGGAAAACGGCGTGACCTACAACGTCTACGCCGACCCCAAGGGCGCCGATCGCCCTTGGGAGTTGGACCTGTTGCCCCACGTACTGGCCGCCGAAGAGTGGCAGCACCTGTCGGCAGGGATCGCCCAACGCGCGCGCCTGCTCAATGCGGTGCTGGCCGACCTGTATGGCCCGCAGCGCTTGATCAAGGAAGGTCTGCTGCCCGCCGAACTGGTGTTCGGACACAACAATTTCCTGTGGCCATGCCAGGGCATCCAGCCGCCGGACGGGGCCTTTCTGCACCTGTACGCCGTGGACCTGGCGCGCACGCCGGACGGTCGCTGGTGGGTCACCGCCGACCGCACCCAGGCGCCGTCCGGCGCCGGTTATGCGTTGGAAAACCGCACCATCGTGTCCCGTGCCTTCCCGGACCTGTACCGCGACTTGCAGGTGCAGCACCTCACCGGCTTCTTCCGCACCTTGCAAGAAACCCTGGCCCGCCAGGCGCCGGGCGATGACCAGCCGCCGCTGATCGTGCTGCTCACGCCGGGGCGTTTCAACGAAAGCTATTTCGAACACCTCTACCTCGCGCGTCAGCTCGGCTACCCGCTGGTGGAAGGTGGCGACCTCACCGTGCGCGACAGCACGGTGTTCCTCAAGACTCTCAGCGGCCTGCGCCGGGTGCACGCGATCATGCGGCGCCTCGACGATGATTTCTGCGACCCGCTGGAGTTGCGCACCGACTCGGCCCTCGGCGTGCCCGGCCTGCTCGATGCCGTGCGCCAAGGCAATGTGCTGGTGGCCAATGCCTTGGGCAGCGGCGTGTTGGAGTCGCCGGGGCTGCTCGGCTTTTTGCCGAAGATCAACGAGTTCCTGTTTGGCGAAGAATTGATCCTGCCGTCCATCGCCACCTGGTGGTGCGGTGAAGCGCCGGTACTGGCCGAAGCCTTGGAAAAATTGCCCGAGCTGCTGATCAAGCCGGCGTTCCCGTCGCAGAGTTTTACCCCAGTGTTCGGTCGCGACCTGGATGATGAGCAACGCGAGGCCCTGGCTGCACGCATGCGCGCGCGGCCTTACGCCTATGTCGCCCAGGAACTGGCGCAGCTGTCCCAGGCGCCGGTGTGGCACACCGTGGATGACCACCTGCAACACCGCGCCATCGGCATGCGCGTCTACGCCGTGGCCAGCGATGAAGGCTACCGCGTGCTGCCCGGCGGCCTCACCCGGGTGGCCGCCGAAGCCGACGCCGAAGTGGTGTCGATGCAACGCGGTGGCGCGAGCAAGGACACCTGGGTGCTTGGCGAACGCGCGCCCGGCGGCGAGCAGTGGCGCGCGCAACGCACCATCGGCGCCCATGACCTGGTGCGCCGCGACCCGTATCTGCCGTCCCGCGTGGTGGAAAACCTGTTCTGGTTTGGCCGCTACTGCGAGCGCTGTGATGACAGCGCGCGCTGGCTGCGCATCGTGCTGGCGCGTTATGTGGACGGCGACGATCCCCAGGCCTTGCAAGCGGCAGTAGAGCTGGGCGAGAGCCTGCGCCTGCTGCCGGAGGAGGGCGAATTACCTGAGCGTCTGCTGGGCGCCATGCTCGGTGACGACTGGCCGTCGAGCCTGCGCGCCAACTTGCAGCGTTTGCAGTGGGCGGCGTCCCAGGTGCGCGGCAAGTTGTCCCGGGAGAACTGGCAGGCGCTGGTGGAGTTGCAACGCGAAGCCGTGGAGCTGGAAAGCGACGCGCCGGACTTTGGCGAGCTACTGGATTTTCTCAACCGTCTGGTGATGTCGCTCGCGGCGCTGTCCGGGTTTGCCCTGGACGACATGACCCGCGACGAAGGCTGGCGCTTCTTGATGATGGGCCGGCGCATCGAGCGTCTGCAATTTCTCAGCAGCAGCCTCGCCGCATTCCTGCGTGGCGTGGCGGTGTTCGATCAGGCCGGGCTGGAGTGGTTGCTGGAACTGGGCAACAGCAGCATCACCTATCGCTCGCGTTACCTGGCGGTGCCGCAGCTGATCCCGGTGCTCGACCTGTTGCTGCTGGACGAGCAGAACCCCCACGCGGTGCTGTTCCAGTTGAAACTGGTGAGCCGCACCCTGCGTCGCTTGAATGATGATTTTGGCGTGCCCCGGGAAACCGGCCTTGGCCCGTTGGTGGAGCGCCTGGCGCACTTCGACCTGGGCTGCCTGGAGAATTCGTTGTTTGGCGAGTCCAGTGTGCGCGCCGCCTTGGACGGCCTGGCCGACCTGCTGCAAGCGGTGGCCGATGAGAGTGGGCAAGTGTCGGATCGCCTCGCGTTGCGCCATTTTGCCCATGTGGATGATGTCAGCCAGCAAACGGTGTCGTTGTGATGAGTGCGCGCTACCAGATTTTCCACGATACCCATTACCACTACGACAGCCCGGTGTCCCTGGCCCAGCAGTTGGCGCACCTGTGGCCACGGCCGTGCGCCTGGCAGCGTTGCAGTGCGCAGCAGCTGGATATCAGCCCCGAGCCGACGTCGCGGCGCGATGAGCTGGATGTGTTTGGCAACCCGATCACGCGGTTGGCGTTTGAACGGCCCCATGATGAGCTGTTGGTGAACGCCGGGCTGACCGTGGAAGTGCTGGCGCGGCCGGTGCTGGATTTCCAGCAGTCGCCGGCCTGGGACCAGACCCGTGACAGCCTGACCTACAGCAGCCAGCCGCTGTCCGTGGAGCTGATCGAGGCGATCCGTTATCGCTTTGAATCGCCCTACGTGCACCTGAAGAAAAACTTCGTCGAGTTCTCCGAAAGCTGCTTCCCGCCGGCTCGCCCGTTGTTGCTCGGCGTGCAGGCGCTGATGCAGAAAATCTTCAGCGAATTCACCTTCGATGCCGAAGCCACCCAGGTCGCCACGCCGCTGGTAGAAGTGCTGGAGCGCCGTCGTGGCGTGTGCCAGGACTTCGCCCACCTGATGCTCGCCTGCCTGCGCTCGCGCGGTCTGGCGGCGCGTTACATCAGCGGCTACCTGCTGACCCAGCCACCGCCCGGCCAGCCACGGCTGATCGGCGCCGATGCGTCCCATGCGTGGGTCTCGGTGTATTGCCCGGTGTCGGGCTGGGTGGATTTTGATCCGACCAACAATGTGCAGCCGGCACTGGAGCACATCACCCTGGCCTGGGGCCGGGATTTCTCCGATGTGTCGCCGTTGCGGGGGGTGATTCTGGGGGGAGGGAGCCATGACCCGGAGGTGCGGGTGACGGTGATGCCTTTAGAGTAGGGAACGTTCCCACGCTCTGCGTGGGAACGATCAATTATTCAGCTGGATCTTTCGGTGTTTCAGTCTCGTCAGCTGCCACGTCGCCTTCTGCTTCGGGGTTCAGTGCACCCGCTTCTTCATCCGCAGCGGCTTTCTTGCGTTGCAGTTTTTCCTCTTTCTTCTGCTCCTTGGCCAAGTCTCTCTGACGTTTGGCGAAGGAGTAATTAGGTTTGGCCATGGGCGATCCTCTAGGGTCGAAGGTGAGGGTGGGCGGCGCGCAGCTGCCTTGGGCGGCTATGGTAGCAGCTTAGCAGCGCGCTTGGCCCTCACTTACCGCAGGCGTAAGCGGCCAGCAGGCCGTTGATCAGTTGGTTGAGGTGCATGGCGCGGACTCCAGTGGGGGGTGAGCCGATCATAGAAAGGTCGTACGACTTTGGCTGTTAGATTGTGTTGATAAGTCTGATAGCCTAAAGTTGTATACAATCTGTTGATTCAGATCATAAGAATTTTTGCCTGCTTGAGGCACCCTTGCCGCAATCCGCGTTTTCTAAACCCTGCCTTGGAGATTCACATGTTCGCCAAACTCGTTGCTGTTTCCCTGCTGACTCTGGCTAGCGGCCAGTTGCTTGCTGCAGAGTGCAAGGTCACTGTCGACTCCACTGACCAAATGTCCTTCAACACCAAAGCCATTGAAATCGACAAGAGCTGCAAGACCTTCACCGTCGAGCTGACGCACTCCGGCAACCTGCCGAAAAACGTCATGGGCCACAACTGGGTGCTGACCAGCGCCGCTGACATGCAGCCGGTTGCCACCGACGGCATGGCTGCTGGTATCGACAAGAACTACCTGAAAGAAGGCGACGCACGCATCATCGCCCACACCAAGATCATCGGTGCTGGCGAGAAAGATTCGGTGACCTTCGATGTGGCGAAACTGGCTGCCGGCACCGACTACATGTTCTTCTGCTCGTTCCCGGGCCATGTGTCGATGATGAAAGGCACTGTGACCGTCAAGTAAGACCGCGTTTTCGTTCATCGCAGGCAAGCCAGCTCCCACACTTGAATGTATTCACATATCAAACTGTGGGAGCGGGCTTGCCCGCGATAGCGATCTACCTCACGGCGCGAACGGCATGACCCGCTTATGCTCAGTCTTACGGTAGGTCTCGCAGATAATCCTGAACGCTTCCTCACGCACCGGCTCACCGTGCAGGAACGCATCGATCTCGGCATAGGTCACGCCATGTGACGCTTCATCCGGCTTGCCCGGCGACAAGTCTTCCAGGTCCGCCGTCGGCACTTTCTCCACCAATGATTCCGGCGCGCCGAAGTGCCGTGCAATCGCCCGTACCTGGTTTTTCACCAGCCCGCTCAACGGCGCCAGATCACACGCGCCATCGCCGAACTTGGTGAAAAAGCCCATCACCGCTTCCGCCGCATGGTCCGTACCGATCACCAAACCGCTGGCCGCGCCGGCGATGGTGTACTGCGCCACCATGCGCATGCGCGCCTTGGTGTTGCCCAGCACGAAATCACGGGACACCGCCGCCTTGCCTTCAAACGCCGCCACTTCATTGGCCAGGGCTTTCACCGCGGGGCCGATGTTCACGGTATGGCGCTCGTCGGGCTCGATAAAGTCCACCGAGGCCGTGGCATCTATTTCGTCGAACTGGGTTTCGTACGGCAGGCGCACCGCGATAAAACGGTAGGCCTCATCGCCGCTGTTTTCGCGCAGTTCTTTCATCGCGCGCTGGGCCAACAGGCCGGCAGTCAGGGAATCGACACCGCCGCTGATGCCCAGCACCAACGTCTTGAGCCCGGAATTGCGCAGGCAATCCTGGATAAACGCCACGCGGCGGGCAACCTCGGCCTCAAGGGCGGCCTGGTCGGTGAACGGCGCTTGGACCTTGAGTTTTTCAGCTATCTCACGCTGTACGGCTTGCATGATTCACTCCTTGCTAGAGATGGCAGGTACTTTGAACACATGACGCAAATAGGCGACGAAATTCGGATCGGTGCAGTGGGTCTTGCCCGCTTCATCGGAGATCTTCGCCACGGGCTGGCCATTGCAGGCGGTCATTTTAAGCACGATGCTCATCGGTTCCACACCTGGAATATCGCAGGTCAGGTTGGTGCCGATGCCAAAGCTCACATTGATCCGCCCGCGCAGTGCGCGGAAGATTTCCAGGGCCTTGGGCAGCGACAGGCTGTCGGAGAACACCAGGGTCTTGCTCATCGGCTCGATGCCGAGCTTGTGGTAGTGGGCGATGGCTTTTTCGGCCCACTGCACCGGGTCGCCGGAGTCGTGGCGCAGGCCGTCGAACAGCTTGGCAAAGTACAAATCGAAATCGCCGAGGAACGCATCGGTGGTGATGCAATCGGTCAGGGCGATGCCCAGCAGGCCACGGTATTCGCGGACCCAGCAATCAAGGGCGGCGATCTGGCTGTCGATCAGGCGTGGGCCGAGTTGCTGGTGGGCCATGATCCACTCGTGGGCCATGGTGCCCAGGGGTTTCATGTCCAGCTCGCGGGCCAGGTGCACGTTACTGGTGCCGACGAAGCGCCCTGGGAAGTCATGCTTGAGGACGCTGACCACTTCTTCCTGTACCCGGTACGAAAAGCGTCGGCGTGTACCGAAGTCGGCCACTTGCAGCTCGGACAGCTCTTCGCTGCTGGCGTTGGCGGTGAGCCAGTCGAACTTGCGGTACAGCTGCTCGCGGGCCTGCTCCAGAATCACGGTCTGGTAGCGGTAGCGGTTACGCACTTCGCTGACGATCGCCAGCATCGGCACTTCAAACAGGATCACATGCAGCCACGGCCCGCGCAGGCGGATGAACAACTCGCCGTTCTCGATACCGGTCTGCACATAGCGCAGGTTGAAGCGGAACAGCCCGAGGAAGCGCAAAAAGTCCGGCTTCATAAAGCTGATGCGTTCCAGGAAGCCCAATTGGTCCGGGCTGAGGCTCAGCTCGGCGAGGCGTTCGATCTGGTAGCGGATTTCCGCCAGGTACGGGCGCAGGTCTTCACTGTTACGGCAACGAAACTCCCATTCAACTTCCACGTTCGGGTAGTTGTGCAGCACCGCCTGCATCATGGTCAGCTTGTAGAAGTCGGTGTCGAGCAGGTTCTGCACGATGCGATCGGCAAACACACTCTCGCTCATAACGGGAATCTCCAGACGGGTCGGCGATGGGCGCCGGCCTTTACGCACAATTAAGGAAGGGGGCTAGTGGCGCATAGACCTGTGGGGTTTTGCCAGTGATTTTTTTGGAATGGCCACTGGCCCCATCGCAGGCAAGCCAGCTCCCACATTTGAAATGCATTCCAACCTGGGGGAGCTGGCTTGCCTGCGATGGGGCCAGTGCGGCCAAAAAATCTAGACCTGCTCCATCATCCACTTCACAAACTCCCTTACCTTCGGCACCTCCGCCGAATGCTCCGGGTACGCCAGGTAATACGCATCCTGGCTCGGCATCGCATGCTGCCAAGGAATCACCAGCTTGCCGTCCGCCAACTCCTCTTCCACCAAAAAGCGCGGCAACAACGCCACACCACAACCCACCTGCGCCGCCCGAATACACATATAGAACGTATCGAACCGCGGCCCGTGGTAGCTGTGCTCGGTCTGGTAACCCTGGCTGGCGAACCAGTCATGCCAGCCCTGCGGGCGCGAGGCATTTTGCAGCAGCACCAGTTCGCTCAGTTGCGTTGGGTCAGTGAAGGGCTGCGCAGGCAGGCTCTCCGGTGCGCACACCGGCACCAGCTCCTCGCTGAACAGCTTCAGGCTCTCGGTGCCGGGGCGCGAACCCTGGCCGAAGTAGAAGGCCATGTCGGCCTTGCCTTGCAGCAACTCATCCGGCTCCTGTTCGTTGCACAGGTCCAGGTGGATGTGCGGGTGACGCAAGCGCCAGCCCTTGAGGCGCGGCACCAGCCAGCGGGCGCCGAAGGTGTAGGGCGTGGAGACGCGCAGCACTTCGGTCTCGCCGCCGTAGGAGCGCAGGTAGTGGGTGGACATCTCCACTTGTGTGAGGATTTTTCTCACTTCTACCAAGTACAAATCCCCGGCCGGGGTCATCTGCAAGCGCCGACGTACGCGGCGAAACAACAGGTGTTGCAGCAACTCTTCCAGCTGCGCCACTTGCTTGCTCACCGCGCTCTGGGTGAGGTTCAGCTCCTCGGCGGCGCGGGTAAAGCTCAGGTGGCGGGTGGCGGCTTCGAAACACTGCAGCGCGGTGATCGAGGGCAAATGTCTTTTGTTCAGCACGGTGTGCCTCTTTTTATGCTTTGCATGAATAAACGGAATGATATCTCGCCTAATCGTCGTTTGTTGGCAAGTCTTGGGCCAGCTACAAATAAGCTCTGGATCGCCGTGCGGGCCGCGGCGCGAATTTTCTGATTGCAGATTGAAGGAGTGACCCATGGTTGCCGCATTGCTTGATCGTCTGGGGGTAAACCCGGCGCTGTACCAGTCGGGTAAAAACCCTGTGCATTCGCCGATTGATGGCAGCCGTATCGGCAGCGTGCACTGGGAAGGTGCCGCCGAGGTGGAGCAGCAGGTCAGTCGCGCCGAGCATGCATTCGAGGCCTGGCGCAAAGTGCCGGCGCCGCGTCGTGGCGAGCTGGTGCGCCAATTTGGCGATGTGCTGCGCGAATACAAGGCCGATCTCGGCGAGCTGGTGTCGTGGGAAGCGGGCAAGATCACCCAGGAAGGCCTGGGCGAAGTGCAGGAAATGATCGACATCTGCGACTTCGCCGTCGGCCTGTCCCGCCAGCTCTACGGCTTGACCATCGCCTCCGAGCGCCCCGGCCATCATATGCGTGAAACCTGGCACCCGCTGGGCGTGGTCGGCGTGATCAGCGCCTTCAACTTCCCGGTCGCCGTGTGGGCCTGGAACACCGCCCTGGCCCTGGTGTGCGGCAACGCGGTGATCTGGAAGCCGTCGGAAAAGACCCCGCTCACCGCCCTGGCCTGCCAAGCGCTGTTCGAACGCGTGCTGAAGAACTTCAACGATGCGCCGCCGTACCTCAGCCAAGTCATCATCGGCGGCCGCGACGCCGGTGCCGCGCTGGTGGACGACCCGCGTGTCGCCCTGATCAGTGCCACCGGCAGTACGCGCATGGGCCGCGAAGTGGCGCCGAAAGTCGCCGCGCGGTTTGCCCGCAGCATCCTCGAACTGGGCGGCAACAACGCGATGATCCTCGGCCCCAGCGCTGACCTGGACATGGCCGTGCGCGCCATCCTGTTCAGCGCCGTCGGCACCGCCGGCCAGCGCTGCACCACCTTGCGCCGCCTGATCGCCCACGAGTCGGTCAGGGAAGAAATTGTCACCCGCCTCAAGGCCGCCTATTCCAAGGTGCGCATCGGCCACCCGCTGGAAGGCAACCTGATCGGCCCGCTGATCGACAAACACGGCTTCGACAACATGCAGGACGCCCTGGAGCAAGCCTTGAGCGAAGGCGGCCGGGTGTTCGGCGGCAAGCGCCAGTTGGAAGACACCTTCCCGAATGCCTACTACGTCTCGCCGGCCATCGTGGAAATGCCCGAGCAGAGCGACGTGGTCTGCACCGAGACCTTTGCGCCGATCCTGTATGTGGTCGGTTACACCGACTTCGCCGAAGCCCTACGCCTGAACAACGCCGTGCCGCAAGGCTTGTCGTCGTGCATCTTCACCACTGATGTGCGTGAGGCCGAGCAGTTCATGTCGGCGGTGGGCAGTGATTGTGGCATCGCCAACGTCAATATCGGCCCGAGCGGCGCGGAAATCGGCGGCGCGTTTGGCGGTGAGAAAGAGACGGGCGGCGGGCGTGAGTCGGGTTCGGATGCGTGGCGTGGGTACATGCGTCGCCAGACCAATACCGTGAACTATTCGCTGGAGTTGCCGCTGGCCCAGGGCATCACTTTCGACTGATCCCTAAAAGTCGGAGTGCAGTCCATGTGGGAGCTGGCTTGCCTGCGATAGCGGTGTATCAGTCACCACCGCTATCGCAGGCAAGCCAGCTCCCACAGTTGATTGGGTTTGCAGTTCGGAAAAGTGGTTTGTTGGGTCTCATCGGAGTCTGGCAATGGCATTACGCGAAACATGTTTGTGGGAACACCTTACCCCCAGCCGGCCGGATCGCGCCGCGCTCAAGGGTGAGGTCAAGGTGGATGTGTGCGTGATTGGCGCCGGCATCACCGGCTTGTCAGCGGCCATTCACTTGCTGGAACAGGGCAAAAGCGTCGCCGTGCTGGAGGCTCATCGCACCGGCCACGGTGGTTCGGGGCGCAACGTTGGGTTGGTCAATGCCGGTCTGTGGATCCCGCCGGATGACATCGAAGCCGGTTTCGGCACCGAGGTCGGCAGCCAGCTTAATCGCATGCTGGGCGCGGCGCCGTCCCTGGTGTTCAGCTTGATCGACAAATACCACATCGATTGCCAATTGCGCCGCGAAGGCACCTTGCACATGGCGCACAACGCCCGTGGCGAGGCGGATTTGCGCAGCCGTGAAGAACAATGGAAGCGCCGTGGCGCGCCGGTGGAACTGCTCACCGGCCAGGCTTGCGAGCAGGCGACCGGAACCAGGAAAATCGCCGCCGCCTTGCTCGATCGCCGCGCCGGCACGTTGAACCCGATGGCCTACACCAGTGGTCTGGCGAATGCCGCCGTGGGCCTGGGCGGGCAGTTGTTCGACCATTCCCCGGTCACCCAGTTGGAGCGCCAGGGTTCTGATTGGTCGGTGCAGACCGCCCAAGGTTCGGTGCAGGCCGCCCAAGTGGTGATCGCCTCCAACGCCTACACCGAAGGCGAATGGACCGAACTGCGCCGCAACTTTTTCCCCGGCTACTACTATCAGGTCGCGTCAGCCCCGCTGACGGATGCCGCCGCCGAGCAAATCCTGCCCGGCGGCCAGGGTTCGTGGGACACGCGCCAAGTCTTGAGCAGCATCCGCCGTGATGCCGATGGTCGCCTGTTGCTCGGCAGCCTCGGTAATGGGAACCAGAAACCGGCGTGGTTCCTCAAGGCGTGGGCCGATCGGGTGCAGCAACACTACTTCCCGTACCTCAAATCGGTGCAGTGGGAGTTCACCTGGACTGGCTGCATTGCCTTCACTCCCGACCACCTGATGCGCCTGTTCGAACCCGCGCCGGGCCTGGTGGCCGTGACGGGCTATAACGGGCGCGGCGTGACCACCGGCAGCGTGGTCGGCAAGGCGTTTGCCGACTATCTGTGTCACCAGAATCCCCAGGCGTTGCCGATTCCGTTCGCACCGATGCAGCCGTTGGCCGGGGTGGGCCTGCGCAGCTGCCTGTATGAGGCAGGATTCTCGCTGTATCACGCCGGGCAATGTCTGCGGATCGTGATCTGATCAGCGAAATACCGCTCAGAAGCCGGCATTTTCTTAGCAGGCTACTAATCTGTATTGGTGCAAGTCGTAGCAGTCACGCACTGTAAATGTGCAGTTCCGTTACGCAGGCTGTTACAGCTGTAGGAACTGTCGTTTATAGGCTTGGTTGCAGGTGTGACCTGCCAGGGTTGTACTTTTTCGGCGCACAGGTTGCACCTCATGATGTTAGAGGGTTGCACGTCCTGACGAACGGCGCCGAAACGCCCGCAATAACAATGACACCGTGTCTTTTTGAAGAATAAAAACCTACTGGCACGCGCTTTGCTCAGGGCTTTCAGTGAAAAGTTTGAACGCAAGTTGTAGTGCCAAAAATCAAAAATATCGGAGCACCACTCATGTCCCAGACGTTTTACAAGAAAGGTTTCCTGGCCCTTGCCGTTGCAGCGGCGCTGGGTGTTTCTACGTTTGTTCAAGCTGATGTGAAAATTGGCGTGGCGGGCCCGATGACGGGTGCCAACGCTGCTTTCGGTGAGCAGTACATGAAGGGTGCCCAAGCGGCAGCCGATGAGATCAACAAGGCTGGGGGCATCAACGGCGAGAAAATCGTGCTGGTCAAAGGCGATGATGCCTGCGAGCCAAAGCAGGCAGTAGCCGTGGCCAACCGTCTGGTTGACCAGGACAAGGTGGCCGGTGTGGTCGGGCACTTCTGTTCCTCCAACACGATTCCTGCTTCTGAGGTCTACAGTGATGCTGGCGTGATCGCGATCACCCCAGGTTCCACCAACCCACAGGTCACCGAGCGCGGCTTGAGTGCCATGTTCCGCATGTGCGGGCGTGACGACCAGCAAGGCATCGTCGCCGGCGACTACATCGTCGATGTGCTCAAGGGCAAGAAAGTCGCGGTCATCAACGACAAGGACACCTACGGCAAAGGCCTGGCCGACGCCACCTCAGCCCAGTTGACCAAGCGCGGCGTCAAGCCGGTACTGGAAGAAGGCCTGACCCGCGGCGAGAAAGACTTCAGCGCCCTGGTCACCAAGATCCGTTCCCTGGGCGCTGACGTCGTGTACTTCGGCGGCCTGCACCCGGAAGCCGGTCCTCTGGTTCGCCAGATCCGTGAAGCCGGTCTGAAAGACGTCAAGTTCATGTCCGACGATGGTGTCGTGACCGACGAACTGGTGGCCACCGCTGGCGGCGCGCAATACGTCGACGGCGTCTACATGACCTTCGGCGCCGACCCGCGCCTGCTGCCAGACAGCAAGGCCGTGGTGGAAGAGTTCCGCAAAAACGGCACCGAGCCGGAAGGCTACACCCTGTACGCCTACGCGTCGGTCCAGGCCCTGGCGGCTGGCTTCAACGGCGCCAAGTCCAACAAGGGCGAAGATGCGGCCAAGTGGCTGAAAGCCAACCCTGTCCAGACCGTGATGGGCAAGAAGGAATGGGACGGCAAGGGCGACCTCAAAATCTCCGACTACGTGGTTTACCAGTGGGACAAAGACGGTAAATACCATCAGCTGGAAAAACAGAAGTAAGTACAAACACCGCGGACCCAATGTGGGTGCGGGCTTGTTGTGGCGAGGGAGCTTGCTCCCGCTGGAGTGCGTAGCACTCCCAAACCGTTCACCGAGGTACATCTGATGTGTCTCGATCGCCCAGTTTGGGGCTGCTTCGCAGCCCAGCGGGAGCAAGCTCCCTCGCCACACAAGCCCGCTCCCACAGGGGGACTGTGTCGTGATCGAGATCTGTCTTTTCCTCCAGAAGCGCCGCACACCCACAGGTGTGCAGGTGCTCACCGCGTGAGATTGCGTTATGGATGGTATTTTCCTGCAGCAACTGGTCAACGGCCTGACCCTCGGGTCGGTCTACGGCCTGATCGCCATCGGCTACACAATGGTCTATGGCATCATCGGCATGATCAACTTCGCCCACGGCGAGGTTTATATGATTTCCGCTTACCTCGCGGCGATCACCCTGGCCCTGCTTGCCTACTTCGGCATTGAATCCTTCCCGCTGCTCATTCTCGGCACCTTGATCTTCACCGTGGTCGTCACCGGCGTGTACGGTTGGGTCATCGAGCGTGTCGCCTACAAACCGCTGCGCAATTCCACCCGACTCGCGCCGCTGATCAGCGCCATCGGCATCTCGCTGATCCTGCAGAATTACGCACAGATCGCCCAGGGCGCCAAGCAGCAAGGCATTCCCACCCTGTTGGCCGGGGCCTGGCGTGTCGATATCGGCACCGGCTTCGTGCAACTGACGTACACCAAGGTCTTCATCCTGGTCGCCGCCTTCGCTGGCATGGCCCTGCTGACCTACGTGATCAAATACACCAAGCTCGGCCGCATGTGCCGCGCCACCCAGCAAGACCGCAAGATGGCCTCCATCCTCGGCATCAACACCGACCGCGTGATCTCCTACGTGTTTGTCATCGGTGCCGCCATGGCCGCCCTTGCCGGTGTGCTCATCACCCTCAACTACGGCACCTTCGACTTCTATGCCGGCTTCATCATCGGCATCAAGGCGTTTACCGCGGCGGTCCTCGGCGGCATTGGCTCCCTGCCTGGGGCGATGCTCGGCGGGATCATCCTCGGCATCTCCGAGTCACTGTTCGCGGGGTTGATCAACTCTGACTACAAAGACGTGTTCAGTTTCTCCCTGCTGGTGGTGATTCTGATTTTCCGTCCCCAGGGCCTGCTGGGTCGCCCACTCGTGGCTAAGGTGTAAACATGTCTGCTGCCAAACCCATCGATATCAAGAAAAGTGTGGTCGATACGATTCTCGCCGGGCTTATTTCCCTGGTCGTGTTCGGTCCGATCGTCGGCGTCGTCCTCGACGGCTACAGCTTCAACCTGGAACCGGCCCGCGTGGCCACGCTGGTCGCCATCGTCATGGTCGGCCGTTTTGCCCTCAGCCTGTTCCTGCAAACCCCCAAGGGCCTGAAGATCCTGCAAGGCTTCGAGAGCAGCGGCTCCGGCGTGCATGTGCTGGCGCCGGACTACAAGTCGCGGCTGCGCTGGATCATCCCGGCACTGATCGTGATCGCCATCGTGTTCCCGATCTTTGCCAACAAGTACCTGCTCACCGTGGTCATCCTCGGCTTGATCTACGTACTGCTGGGCCTGGGCCTGAACATCGTGGTCGGCCTGGCCGGCTTGCTTGACCTGGGCTACGTGGCGTTCTACGCCATCGGCGCCTATGGCCTGGCCCTGGGTTATCAATACCTCGGCCTCGGCTTCTGGACGGTGCTGCCCTTGGCGGCCATCGCGGCGGCGTTGGCGGGATGCATACTCGGTTTCCCGGTGTTGCGAATGCACGGTGACTACCTGGCCATCGTGACCCTGGGCTTCGGTGAAATCATCCGCCTGGTGCTGAACAACTGGTTGTCGTTTACCGGTGGGCCGAACGGCATGCCGGTGCCATCGCCGACCTTTCTCGGCCTGGAGTTCGGGCGCAAGGCGAAGGAGGGCGGGATTCCGTTCCACGAGTTCTTCGGCATCGATTACAACCCCAACATCAAGTTCATGTTCATCTACATCGTGCTGTTCCTGGTGGTGCTGGCCGTGCTGTACATCAAGCACCGCCTGACCCGCATGCCGGTCGGTCGCGCCTGGGAAGCCTTGCGCGAAGATGAAATCGCCTGCCGTTCCATGGGCCTGAACCACGTGTTGGTCAAACTCTCGGCGTTCACCATCGGTGCCTCCACCGCCGGCCTGGCCGGGGTGTTTTTTGCCAGCTACCAGGGCTTCGTCAACCCGTCGTCGTTCACCTTCTTTGAGTCAGCGCTGATCCTCGCCATTGTGGTGCTGGGCGGCATGGGCTCGACGGTGGGCGTGGTGATCGCGGCGTTCGTGCTGACCGTCGCGCCGGAACTGCTGCGCAGCTTCTCTGAATACCGCGTGCTGCTGTTTGGCGTGCTGATGGTGGTGATGATGATCTGGCGACCGCGCGGGTTGATCCGCATCAGCCGTACCGGTGTGACACCACGCAAGGGGGTAGCGCCATGAGCAAGGAAGTCGTCCTTTCCGTGGAACACCTGATGATGCACTTCGGTGGCATCAAGGCCTTGAGCGACGTGAGCCTCAAGGTCGAACGCAACTCGATCTTCGCCCTGATCGGCCCCAACGGCGCCGGCAAGACCACGGTGTTCAACTGCCTCACCGGCTTTTACAAAGCCAGCGGGGGCAAGATCAACCTCAACGTGCGCGGCAAGCAGACCGACGTGATCCAACTGCTCGGCGAGCGCTTCCAGCCCACCGACTTTGTCTCGCCGAAAAGCTTCCTCAGCCGGGTGTACTACAAGATGTTCGGCGGTACCCACTTGGTGAACCGCGCCGGTTTGGCCCGGACCTTCCAGAACATTCGCCTGTTCAAGGAAATGTCCGTGGTGGAAAACCTGCTGGTGGCCCAGCACATGTGGGTCAACCGCAACATGCTCGCGGGCATTCTCAACACCAAGGGCTACCGCAAGGCCGAAAGCGACGCTCTGGACCACGCCTTCTATTGGCTGGAAGTCGTGGACCTGGTGGACTGCGCCAACCGCCTCGCGGGTGAACTCTCCTACGGCCAGCAACGCCGCCTGGAAATCGCCCGGGCCATGTGCACGCGGCCGCAGATCATCTGCCTGGACGAACCGGCGGCGGGCCTTAACCCCCAGGAAACCGAAGCCCTCAGCGCGATGATTCGCCTGTTGCGCGACGAACACGACCTGACGGTGGTGCTGATTGAACACGACATGGGCATGGTGATGAGTATTTCCGACCACATTGTGGTGCTCGACCACGGCAACGTGATCGCCGAAGGCGGCCCGGACGCGATCCGCAATGACCCGAAAGTGATTGCCGCCTACCTCGGCGCTGACGAAGAGGAGCTGGTATGAGTGCACCTATCCTCGAAATGAAGGACCTGGACGTGTTCTACGGCCCGATCCAGGCCCTGAAAAAAGTCTCGCTGCACATCAACGAAGGCGAAACCGTGAGCCTGATCGGCTCCAACGGCGCGGGCAAATCCACGCTGCTGATGTCGATCTTCGGCCAGCCACGGGCCGAGTCGGGGCAGATTCTTTACAACGGCGTCGACATTACCCACAAGTCGTCCCACTACATCGCCTCCAACGGCATCGCGCAGTCGCCGGAAGGGCGGCGGGTGTTCCCCGACATGACCGTCGAGGAAAACCTGCTGATGGGCACCATCCCGATTGGCGACAAGTTCGCCAGCCAGGACATGCAGCGCATGTTCGAGCTGTTCCCACGGCTCAAGGAACGGCGTAACCAGCGGGCCATGACCATGTCCGGTGGCGAGCAGCAAATGCTCGCCATCGCCCGCGCACTGATGAGCCGGCCCAAGCTGTTGCTGCTGGACGAACCGAGCCTGGGCCTGGCGCCGATTGTGGTGAAGCAGATCTTTTCGACCTTGCGCGAATTGGCGGCTACCGGGATGACCATCTTCCTGGTGGAGCAGAACGCCAACCATGCGCTGCGCTTGTCGGATCGGGCGTATGTGATGGTCAACGGCGAGATTCGCCTCACCGGCACGGGTAAAGAGTTGCTGGTCAACGAGGAAGTGCGCAACGCCTACCTTGGCGGGCACTGACCTAAAGCTTGACGCAAACCCCCTGTGGGAGCTGGCTTTATGTGGGAGCCAGCTCCCACAAAGAGCAGCTCCCACATTTGTATTTGTAGTGTCCACAGCGCCGATACCAAATTGTGGAAAACAAATCCAGCCACCCTCCAAAGCGCGACATATAGCCGCCGCAAATCCCTGTTTTGTCACAGTTTTGACTTGTCCCCATCCACTGTGGAACCGGCTGTGGGTAACGTGGTAGTACTCTGCTGAAAGCCTTTAAACACGGGGCTTACAGCGCACTGATCGTTTTTTGATCAGGGGTTTTTTCGCGACCGACCAAGGGCTTTGTCAACCTGTTTAAAGACACAGGTATATGACCGATTTATGTCCACTCAGCCTGTGGATAAGTCTGTGACTAAACTCTGGAAAGACCTCCGCAGAGGCCGGAATGACTGGCCTGGAGCCATCGTTGCGATTTTCTCCCTGTCGATGGGCCTACATACGGCCCTGCCAAGGTCAAGCAAAAAACTTTCTAAAATCGCCTGCAAGCCCCGCATACAGCGGCCTGAGGTATTTTGCACTTGCCCCCAAAGACTGTGGGCGCAGTTGTGGATAACCTGCGCGCACATGGCTGCAAGCCACGTTCTGTAAGGCTTTGCGAGATGTGGTTAAAAACTGATCAGTTGCACATGGAGTTCTGCGCATAGCGGTTGCCGCAACCGCGTCGTACGGGCATTCTGCTGGCTGATTTTTTCCCGATGCCCGCAAGGAGAACACCATGTCCAACACGCTATTTATTACTGGCGCAACCTCAGGTTTCGGCGAAGCCTGCGCCCGTCGTTTTGCCGAAGCCGGCTGGAAACTGGTGCTCACCGGTCGTCGTGCCGAGCGCTTGAATGCGCTGGTCGAAGAGCTTTCCAAGCAGACCGAAGTGCACGGCCTGGTGGTGGACGTGCGTGACCGCAAGGGCATGGAAGACGCAATCGCCAACCTGCCGCCATCGTTCGCGAAGCTGCGCGGGCTGATCAACAACGCGGGCCTGGCCGTGGGCACCGACCCTGCGCCCAAGTGCAGCCTCGACGATTGGGAAACCATGGTCGATACCAACATCAAGGGCCTGTTGACCACCACCAGCCTGCTGTTGCCGCGCCTGATCGCCCACGGCCGTGGCGCCGGGATCATCAACCTGGGTTCCATTGCCGGCAACTATCCGTATCCGGGCAGTCATGTGTATGGCGGTTCCAAGGCGTTCGTGAAGCAGTTCTCGCTGAACCTGCGTTGCGACCTGCAAGGCACCGGCGTACGGGTGACCAACATCGAACCGGGCCTGTGTGAGAGCGAGTTCTCGCTGGTGCGCTTTGGCGGCGACCAGGCGCGTTATGACGCCACCTATGCCGGTGCCGAGCCGATCCAGCCGCAGGACATTGCCGACACGATCTTCTGGGTCATGAACACACCGGCGCATGTGAACATCAACCGTCTGGAACTGATGCCGGTGAGCCAGACCTGGGCTGGGTTTGCGATTGAGCGTGGCGCTAAAGCTTAAGAGAGATCGCTCCTGTGGCGAGGGAGCTTGCTCCCGCTGGGGCGCGAAGCGGCCCTAAGATTTTGGGGTCGCTGCGCAGCCCAGCGGGAGCAAGCTCCCTCGCCACAATCGGTCAAAACAGGCCATAAGGTACACTCCCCTCCTGAAAACCCCACCGCACCCAGCGGTTTCAAGGTTTTGACAGGAGGAAATGTGAGTAACCGAGGTGAGCAGGCACTGCTCAAACAATCGACTATCCTGATGTTCGCAGTCGCGATCGCCGGGATTGTCACGGGTGTGATATCCGGCGCCCAATCCATTCTGTTCGACGGCTTTTTCTCGCTGATCGCCACCGCCATCAAGGTGTTGATGCTGATCACGGCCAAGCTGATTGCCAAGAAAAGCAACGAGCGCTTCCAGTTCGGCTACTGGCACCTGGAGCCGATGGTGCTGTTGATCGAAGGCAGCTTCCTGCTGCTGATCGCCATCTATGCGTTCCTCAACGGCGTGTTCGGCATTATCAATGGCGGGCGCGAGATCGAGTTGGGGCTGGTGATTATTTATGCGGCGGTGTTTACCGTCGTCGAATTTGCCTACTTCTTCTACGTGCGTTATCGCAATCGCACGCTCAAGTCCTCGCTGATCCAGTTCGACAACATCAGCTGGCTGGTGGACGCGATGCTATCGATCGGCTTGCTGATCAGCTTCCTCGCCGCGCTGTTGCTCAAGTCCCAGGGCTATGGCGAGTGGGCGGTGTATGTCGACCCATTGATCCTGATCCTGCTGGCCCTGAGCATGCTGGCGCCGGCGTTCAAGATCCTGCGCCCGGCGTTGCGCGAGGTGCTGGGGATTGCCCCGGACCAGTTGGACGACAAGGTGCGTGAAGTGATGGACGCGGCCCAGGCCAAACACGGTTTCGACGACTACGTGTCCTACGTGCAAAAGCACGGGCGGGCGCGGTTTATCGAGATTCATGTGGTGTTGCCGGCGGATTACCCGGTGGATAACGTCGCGACCCTGGATGGACTGCGTGAAGAGATATCCACAGGGCTGGGCAAAGCGGATGCGGCGCGGTGGTTGACCATCAGTTTTACGGGGGATCGCAAGTGGATTGCGTGATCGGCGGTTAGACCGAGTTGAGGCTATCGCAGGCAAGCCAGCTCCCACAGTTTGATTTGTGAATACATTCAAATGTGGGAGCTGGCTTGCCTGCGATAGGGCCCTGAAAGTCAGCCCAAATGCTGGATCAACCCCTGATAGCAAGTCGCCAAATGATAAGGCGTAGTAGAAGGCATATCCCACCGACTCACCACACCCTGGGCATCCAGGCATTCATTCCAGCCTTTGCCATGCAAAAAGTGCTGTTGCAGCGCCAGCAACTGGCGCTGCAACACCGCCTCGCTGCCCGGCCGCAAGGTCAGCGCCCGCAGGTATTCCGCCTGCGCCCAGATACGCTGGGTGCCATCGCGCACGCTGCCATCCAGCGCCAACATGCCGCTGACCGCACCGCTCGACTTATCCACACCCATTTGCTCGGCGTAGGCAAAAGCCCGCGTCAGCGAGGCATGCAACGGCGTGCCGCGTAGGACGTCGGAAGATTCCAGCAAAAAGAACCACTCGAACTGGTGCCCCGGCTCAAACCAGTTATCCACAGCGCCCAGCGGTTTCTCCATCATTACGCCGTGCTGGCGGTCGATAAAACGCTGCTGCATGGCCGTCGCCAAGCCCAGCAGTGCCGCTTGTACACCGGCGTCTTCACGCACGGCGAGGGTGGCCAGGAAGCCTTCGGCCAGGTGCATCAACGGGTTTTGCAGCGGGCCGGACTTGAGGGACGACCAGTTGCGCTCCAGCACGGCTTCGAACAGGCCGTCGCCTGTGGTAAAGCGTTCGGCGACCACTGCCAGGGCGGCATTGAGCACCGACTCCACCAACGGCTCGCGCACCTTGGCCCAGTAGTGGGCGCAGGCGAAGATGATGAAGGCGTGGGTGTAGAGGTCTTTGCGCTTGTCCAGCGGCTGGCCGGCCGGGTCGATGCTGTAGAACCAGCCGCCGTGCTCGGCATCGTGGAAGTGCCGTTGCAGGGAGCGGAACAGCGCTGCTGCGCGTTCTTCGGCAAACGCCGCGCCAGGTTCGCCGATCAGGCTGGCGAACAGGTACAACTGCCGGGCACAGGCCATGGCGCGGTAGCGTTGCGGCGGCAATGGCTGATGGTTGGCGTCCAGCGCCTCATAGGGCAACGCCAGCTCGGCATTCCAGCCAGGGCCCTGCCAGAGCGGCACGATCAGGGTGTGGAAGTGCGTGAGCACGGCGTTCAGGGTGGAGCTTGGAGCGGTGGGCATTGGCTGGCGTCGTCACGGCAGGGGTGTAGGCGCGCATGGTAGCAGGCTTGGGTTCTGTGGTGTCTGTGGGACCGCTATCGCAGGCAAGCCAGCTCCCACATTTGATTGGGTTCGCAGATCAAAATGTGGGAGCTGGCTTGCCTGCGATGAGGCCCTGACAGACGCCGCGAATTAGCCCGCGAGCAACCAAACCCCAGTCGCCGCCGAAGCCGCCCCGGCAATCCGCACCAACGGCGCCGCTGCAGCTGGCAGGAAACGCACCACCGCATACCCGGCCGCGTGCAACACAGCAGTCGCCCCGACAAAACCAGCCGCATACGCCCACGGGCTGGACATGTCCGGCAGCTCCAAACCATGGGCCACACCATGGAACAACGCGAACAACGCCGTCGCACCGACCGCCACAAACAGCGGCGGCCGCACCGCCAGCGCCACCGCCAGGCCCAGGGCCAGCACCGACGCGGCTATCCCGCTTTCCATCGCCGGCAACTGCATCCCTTCAAAGCCCAGCACGCCGCCGATCAGCATGGTGCCGACAAACGTACACGGCAGCGCCCAGCGGGCCGTGCCTTTCTGTTGTGCGGCCCACAGGCCGACCGCCACCATCGCCAGCAAATGGTCGATGCCGCCCAACGGGTGGCTGATCCCGGCGATCAAGCCGTTATCGCCATGGCCCGGGTGGGCGAACGCGAGGGCCGGGGCCAGTAGCAGCGCGGCGGCGGTGAAGAGTTTCTTGAGGCTCATGGACAGGTTCCTTATGGGTTGATCAGGCGGCGGTCAGCAGGCCTTGGCGTTCGATAAAGGCGACGATTTCTTCCAGGCCAACCCCGGTTTTCTGGTTGCTGAACACAAAGGGCTTGCCGTTGCGCATGCGCGTGGTATCGCTGTTCATCAGCTCCAGCGAAGCGCCGACCAGCGGCGCCAGGTCGATCTTGTTGATCACCAGCAGGTCGGACTTGCAAATGCCTGGCCCGCCCTTGCGCGGCAGTTTGTCGCCGGCGGACACATCGATCACATAGATGGTCAGGTCCGACAACTCCGGGCTGAAGGTCGCCGAGAGGTTGTCGCCACCGGACTCCACCAGGATCAGGTCCAGGCCGGGGAAGCGGCGGTTGAGTTGGTCGACCGCTTCAAGGTTGATCGACGCGTCTTCGCGGATCGCCGTGTGCGGGCAGCCGCCGGTTTCCACGCCGATGATGCGCTCGGGCGCGAGGGCCTGGTTGCGCACCAGAAAGTCGGCGTCTTCGCGGGTATAGATGTCGTTGGTGACCACGGCCAGGTTGTAGCGGTCGCGCAGGGCGAGGCACAGGGCCAGGGTCAGGGCGGTCTTGCCGGAGCCCACTGGGCCACCGATGCCGACGCGCAAAGGTTGTGTATTCATGGGGTGGTTCTCCTAGGAACGGAACAGGCGGCTGTACTGGCGCTCGTGGGCCATGCACGCCAGGGACAGGCCGAACGCGGCGCTGCCGAAATGGTTGGGGTCGATGCGTGCGGCGTCCTGCTGGGCTTGTTGCAGCAGTGGCAGCAGTTCGCTGGTCAGGTGCTGGGCGGCTTGCTGGCCCAGGGGCAGGGTTTTCATCAACACGGCCAGTTGGTTTTCCAGCCAGCTCCACAGCCAGGCGGCGAGGGCGTCGGCGGGGCTGATGCTCCAGGCGCGGGCGGCCAGGGCCCAGCCCAGGGCGAGGTGGGGTTCGCCGCGTTGTTCAAGAAAACCGCGCGCGGCGTCGTCCAATTCAGGCAAGCCATTGAGCAACTGTTGCAGGGAGTAGCCCATCTGCCGGCTTTCCTGATACAGCTCGCGGGTTTCACGGCTGGCGCGGTGCTCTTCACACAACTTGGCCAGCTGCGCCCAATCCTGTTGCGCAGCGGCGTGGCAATGGGCGAGCAGCAGCGGTGCTTCAAAACGCGCGAGGTTGAGCAGCAACTGATCGCTGATCCAGCGGCGGGCGCTGGCCGCATCACTGACGCGGCCGTTCTCCACGGCCATTTCCAGGCCTTGGGAATAGCTGTAGCCGCCAATCGGCAATTGCGGACTGGCCAGACGCAACAGCGCCCAGGCTGGGTTCATAGACGCACGCCGAACTGGTGCAGCTTGGGCGGGTAGTTGAAAGCTTCGTCGCCATGGCGCGAATGGTGATGGCCACCGCCATAGGCGCCGTGTTCCGGCTGGAATGGTGCTTCAAGGGTTTCGGTGGTGGCGCCCAGTTGATCGAGCATGGCCTTGAGCACGTAGTCATCGAGCAGGCGCAGCCAGCCATCCCCGACTTGCAGTGCGACGTGGCGATTGCCCAAGTGATAGGCCGCGCGGGTCAGTTCAAAGGCGCTGGGGCAGGTGACGTGCAGCAGCTGTTCAGGGCGGGCGCAGACGCGTACGACACGTCCGTCTTCAGCCTGTAGGAATTCGCCATCGTGCAGCGGTGGCTGGCCACGCTCCAAGAACAGGCCGACGTCTTCACCGTCGGCACTGAAACAGCGCAGGCGGCTTTTGCTGCGGGCTTCGAAGTTCAGCAGCAACTCGGCAGCCCAGAGGGCTTGGGGGGCGATTCGGCGGTGGATCACCAGCATCAGAAGGCTTCCAGCAATGAGCGATGCAAGTGCTAGAGCAAGGGCCTTGCCAATCTTGGCGGCGAGTGGGAATCGCCTGTAAGTAGGCGCTGTGGCGCCACTAAATAGGGCGTAGGAAATTTCTAGCGGCGCGCCAAAACGGTGCTCGTCATGTGTCTGTGCACTTGTCTTGAGCGTTTTGGGATTTGTCCTACGTAGCCTGGGGATTATCCGTTCATGGTGCTTCGTGTTGACTCTTTAGGATTCGCGCCGTGTTTAATTCACTGCGACGCTCATCATGTTCAAGTCATTTTTTTGCTTAGTCATTGTCAGCCTGTCATTCGTCATTTCAACGGCTTCGGCCAATCTACAACCGCGCCCGACCTTCGCTCCGGTCACTATCAACAACGTGGTTGACCGTGCCCATGAACTGCTGGGCACGCCCTACAAGTGGGGCGGCACCTCGGTGCAGCAAGGCTTCGATTGCAGCAGTTTCCTGGTCTATCTGTTCAAGACCGAAGCGAATATCCAGATCCCGCGCACCACGGCGGCGATGCACCGTTCGACGGCTGCGACCATCCCGCGCAATGCACTCAAGCCGGGCGATGCGGTGTTTTTCAAAGCCAACGGGCGCGGGCAGGTCAGCCATGTGGGCCTTTATATCGGTGAGGGCAAATTCATCCACTCGCCACGCACGGGCAAGAGCATCCGTATCGACTCGCTGAGCAACAACTACTGGAATAAAAACTACACGACGGCCAAGCGTTTCCACTCGGCGGGTTGATCGTCTTATTCGGTACTGCCCAGGCCTTGCCAGTGCTTCAAGCCGATAAAGATAAAGCGCAATTGCTGGGTGATTTTCGCCTGGGGCGTGAGGTGGGCCGGCAGGGCCTGGGCGGGTGGGTCGATGATGTCGGGCAGGGTGGCGAACACACTTTTGACGATCAGGTCGGCCATCACATGCAGGCCTTCGCCGTCCAGGTGTTGCAGCTTGGGCATCAGCGTGAGGTCGGCCGCTAGGTCGCGGGTGATGTCTTCGCGCAAGGCGCCGATGGCTTGGCGTACGGCCAGGCAACCACCGTATTGTTCGCGGGCGAGGAACAGGAATTGCGAACGGTTGGCCGACACCACATCGAGAAAGATGCGCACGGACGCGTCGATAATGCCGCCCATCACGAATTCGTTGTGGCGCACCAGGCGAATGGTGGCGCGGAAGGTCTGGCCGACCTCGCTGACCAGCACGAGCCCAAGCTGGTCCATGTCGGCAAAGTGGCGATAGAAACCGGTGGGCACAATGCCGGCCGTCTTGGCCACTTCGCGCAGGCTCAGGCTGCCAAACCCACGGCCACACTCCATCAGATGGCGGGCTGCGTCCATCAGGGCGAGGCGGGTCTGTTGCTTCTGTTCGGCGCGGGGCAGCATGGGCGGGGGCTTTGTCGGCAAGTTCAGCGACGCACTCTAGCAAAACAGCTTCATCGGCGTCGAACTTGCGCGGGGTGATGCGTGACGCGGTCTACAGCAAAGCAAAAGCCCGATCGGCGGATCGGGCTTTTTTGTGGGCCACCACAGGCTTAGCTCTGGGCTTCGTGCAGTTCTTTCAGGCGATCAGCGCCGCCTTCAGCAACACCTTCAGTGTAAGCGCGCTTGTTGGCTTGCTCGGAGCCGCCTTCGACCAGGCCTTTCTGTTCCAGGCGATCACGGCCACCTTCAGCAACACCTTCGGTGTAGGCACGTTTGCTGGCTTGCTCGGCGCCACCTTCAACCAGGCCTTTCTCTTCCAGGCGGTTGCGGCCGTTTTCAGCGACAGCGCCTTTGGCGTAGTCACGGTTTTCTTCTTCTTGCGAACCGCTGCGCGCCAGGGTTTGGCTGGACTGCACGGCTTGGGCTTTGTTCTGTGGGGTCGCTTGTTCGGCGGCTGGCAAGGCAAAAGCGCTGGAAGCCAGGACGGACAACAGGACGGTAGCGAGTACTTGGCGTTTCATGATGGGTTGCTCCTTGGGAGGGCGATAAAGTGGGTACAGGGCTAATGCTACTCTCGATAAGTCGATATAAAAGTTCATAAATACAATGGTAATAATCAACAGAATTGATTGTTCCCGGCAGAGGCTCTAACTCGCACCTCTCAAGCCCGCGGTTTTGCACCGGGGTGGGTATTTTCGACACGAAGGTGGGTAACAATGGTGCGCCATTGATGATTGATTCTGTCTGCTTGATCAGGAAAATGGCTTTTTGCGACTAAATCAGTGGCCGGGTTAAACCCCCGGGCGGTTTGCCAGTCGTACCCTTATGAGCTGTAGTTCAGCTGTAGTCGTATTCAGGAGTCCTGTGCAATGACGCGCACGCGCAAAATCGTCGCTTGGAGCTGTGCCAGCTTCGTTCTATTAATCGCCGTGGTGGTGTTGCTGCTGGCGTTCTTCGACTGGAACCGCATCAAGCCGCAGATCAATGCCAAGGTCTCCGAAGAACTGCATCGCCCGTTTGCCATCAACGGCAACCTGGCGGTGGCGTGGGCGCGGGAGCCCGATGAAGGCGGCTGGCGCGCCTGGGTGCCGTGGCCCCATGTGATCGCCGAGGACCTGAGCCTGGGCAACCCCGACTGGTCGAAAAAACCGCAGATGGTCACCCTGAAGAAGGTCGAGCTGCGCATCTCGCCCCTGGCCTTGCTGGTGCAGCGCGTGGTGATCCCGCGTATCGACCTGACTGAGCCAAGCGCCGAATTGCAACGCCTCGCCGACGGTCGCGCCAACTGGACCTTCACATTCGACCCCAAGGACCCGAACGCCGAACCGTCCAACTGGGTGGTCGACATCGGTGCCATCGGCTTCGACAAAGGCCATGTGACCCTCGACGACCAAACCCTCAAGACCCAGCTCGACGTGATCATCGACCCCCTGGGCAAGCCGATCCCGTTCGGCGAAATCGTCGGCGATGCGGATGCCAAGAAAGCCCTGGAAAAAGGCGCGGCGCCGCAAGACTATGCGTTCGCCCTCAAGGTTAAAGGCCAGTACCACGGGCAGAAACTCGACGGCAGCGGCAAGATCGGTGGCCTGCTCGCCCTGCAGGACGCAGCCAAGCCGTTCCCGCTGCAAGCCCAGGTCAAGATCGCCGATACCAGCATCGCCCTCGCCGGCACCCTGACCGACCCGCTCAACCTCGGCGCCCTCGACCTGCGCCTGAAACTCGCAGGCTCAAGTCTCGGCAACCTGTACCCGCTGACCGGCGTGACCCTGCCGGACTCGCCGGCCTATTCCACCGACGGCCACCTGATCGCCAAGCTGCACGAAGCCAGCGGCGCGTCATTCACCTATGAAAACTTCAACGGCAAGATCGGCAACAGCGATATCCACGGCAACCTCGCCTATGTCGCCAGCCAGCCACGGCCCAAGCTCAGCGGCGCGCTGGTGTCCAACCAACTGCTGATGACCGACCTCGCGCCCTTGATCGGCGCCGACTCCAACGCCAAGCAAAAGGCCCGTGGCGGTGAAAGCAAACAGCCGGCGACCAAGGTGCTGCCGGTGGAAGAGTTCCGCACCGAACGCTGGCGCGACATGGACGCCGACGTGGAATTCACCGGAAAACGTATCGTGCACAGTGCCGAACTGCCCTTCACCGATCTCTATACCCATCTGGTGCTCAACGACGGCCAACTGAGCCTCGAACCCCTGCGCTTCGGCGTGGCCGGCGGCAAGCTCGACGCGCAGATCCGCCTGAACGGCCGTATCACGCCGATGGAAGGCCGCGCCAAACTCACCGCGCGCAACTTCAAGCTCAAGCAGCTGTTCCCCACCTTTGAACCGATGAAAACCAGTTTCGGCGAACTCAACGGCGATGCCGACATTGCCGGGCGCGGCAACTCCGTGGCGGCGCTGCTGGGCAGTTCCAACGGTGACCTGAAGATGCTGATCAACGACGGCGCCATCAGCCGTGGCCTGATGGAAATCGCCGGGCTCAACGTCGGCAACTACGTGGTGGGCCGCCTGTTTGGCGACAAGGAAGTGAAGATCAACTGCGCGGCTGCCGACTTCGGCATCAAGACCGGCCTGGCCACGACGCGCTTGTTTGTGTTCGATACCGAGAACGCCATCATCTACATCGATGGCACCGCGAACATGGCCACCGAGCAGTTGGACCTGACCATCACCCCGGAATCGAAAGGCTTTCGCCTGTTCTCCCTGCGTTCACCGTTGTACGTCAATGGCCCGTTCATCAAGCCTAACGCCGGCGTGAAAGCGGTACCGCTGATGCTGCGTGGCGCCGGGATGGTGGCGCTGGGTGTGATCGTTGGCCCGGCAGCGGGCTTGCTGGCGTTGATCGCGCCGAGCGGCGATGTGCCGAACCAGTGCGCGCCGTTGTTACAGCAGATGAAGGAAGGCAAAGCCCCGAAAACGGTTAAGGGCTAGGCTCCACTGGGAATGAAAATATCGCCGGGCGTGCAAGGGATGCCAATCTGGAGGGACGGATCCTTTTTATAAGGCGTTCCGTCCGGGTTGATTGAGTAGAACACTTCATGCAAGTACTGCTTGCCGTCCAGCACGAAACAACGGAAGGAGGCATGGGTGGGAAATGCGTTCTTCATCTGGGCGAGGGTTACGCTGCTGCCTATCCATTTGTCGAACATTGGCTCGATGTATAGCCCGACTTTGCGCAGCCTGACGATGTCATTGAAATAGTCACTTTCTGTTTTGCCTGAGCAGGTTCCGTGTTTTTTCCATTCATGTCTGAACATCCCTTGCGGGGCTACAGTGACTAGCTGAGCAATGGCGGGGGTGTTGGCAATCTGGTCTAGCTTTGCGTCGCTGATATCGCAGGCCGTGGTTGATTGGCAGCTGGGGGCGGTGTTGCAAAAGGCGGGGTGGCGATTGGTTTTCTGCCCCACGCTGTCGTTGTAGGGCCATATGCCGTGGGTGAGAAACTGTTGCGGCGGCTTATCGCAGCCTGCCACTTCAGGTCTCAGCTTGCAGAAACTTGGCTGCCAGGTCTTGGCGTAAACCAAGTATGTGAACCCCGCGCTGCTAGGGGTGATTTCTTCGTTTGCATCCAAGGCCTGGACGCCGTGGCTGATCAGCAGTGTTGCCAGGGCCGTTGCAACGAACCGGATACTCTTCATGAGCGGTTACCCCACATTCGTTCGGCCAGCGGTATTGTTGGCGAATGATGGGGTTACTGATTAGCCCTTTTGCGATGGGGAATCTACTGTCAACACTGACAGGTGGGAACGATCGAAAATGTGGGAGCAGGCAAGCCAGCTCCCACATTGCTGTGTGTTGCTGGTTAGAGGCCCTGCAGAATATCGGCCATGTCGTCGGCGTGTTCTTCTTCCTGGGCCAGGATGTCTTCGAAGATCCGGCGTGTGGTCGGGTCTTTATCGCCGATGTACTGAATGATCTCGCGATAACTGTCCACCGCAATCCGCTCGGCTACCAAGTCTTCGTAGACCATTTCCTTCAAGTTCTTGCCGGCCACGTACTGCGCGTGGGAGTTCTTCGACAGCAGGTCGGGGTTGAACTCCGGCTCACCGCCCAATTGCACAATCCGCTCGGCGAGTTTGTCGGCGTGCTCGGCCTCTTGGGTGGCGTGCTCCAGGAACTCATCAGCGGCGACTGCCGCCTTGAGGCCGCTGGCCATGAAGTAGTGACGCTTGTAGCGCAACACGCAAACCAGTTCAGTGGCCAGCGACTCGTTGAGCAAGCGGATGATTTCTTCGCGGTCGGCGTCATAGCCTTCGGTCACCGCGCCGTTTTCGACGTTTTTGCGGGCGCGGCTGCGCAGGGTGGCAACGTCGGTCAGTTGAACTTCAGTCATCTTGATCTCCTGGGGCTAATCCGGTTTTGCGCCACGCTCTGTCGGCGTAATCGCTCAAAGTTGTGAGTCCCGGGCGGCGCAAAAAGTTTTATTGGATTTATGTCATAACCTCGTCGTGGGGCTGGGCTAACCTCTCGTCATCCTTTCCTGATCAAGGACGTTCGCCCCATGCCGCAGTCGTTAGCCACGCGTTACCCCCTGGTGTTGGTACCCGGCATGCTCGGTTTTGTGCGTTTGGGGTTTTTCTCCTACTGGTACGGCATCGTCCCGGCGCTGCGGGCGGGTGGCGCGCAGGTGTTTGCCGTGCAGGTTGCACCGCTGGATTCCAGCGAGGTGCGCGGCGAGCAGTTGCTGGCGCAGATCGCGCAGATCCGCGAGGAAACCGGTGCCGACAAGGTCAACCTGATCGGCCACAGCCAGGGTTCGCTGACTGCGCGTTATGCGGCGGCCAAGCGCCCGGAGTGGGTGGCGTCGGTGACTTCGGTGGCCGGGCCGAATCATGGTTCGGAGTTGGCGGACCATATTCATCTCCATTACCCGATTGACGGCGTGAAGGGGCGGCTGATGAGCGCGCTGTTCCATGTGGTCGCGTGGGTGATGGGCGTACTGGAAACCGGCTATCGCGGGCCGCGCTTCAAGGCGGACTTGCAGGCGTCCCACCATTCGCTGACTAGTGCCGGGGTGGCGCTGTTCAATCGCCAGTATCCCCAAGGCTTGCCCGACACTTGGGGCGGGCAGGGGGCCGAGGAGGTCAACGGCGTGCGTTATTACTCGTGGTCCGGCACCTTGCAGCCGGGCATCACCGACCGTGGCCGCAACCTGTTCGACGGCACGAACCGCAGCTGTCGCCTGTTCGCCCGCAGCTTTGTGCGGGAGAAGGGCCAGTGTGATGGCATGGTCGGGCGTTACAGCTCACACCTGGGGATGGTGATTGGGGATGACTTTCCCCTGGATCACTTCGATATCGTCAACCAATCCATGGGGCTGGTGGGGAAGGGCGCGGAGCCGATTCGGTTGTTTACCGAGCATGCCCAAAGACTGAAGGCCGCAGGCGTGTAGCCGGCCGACTCGCTCCCACATTTTGAACTGCGTCTAGGCGGTCCTGACCGGCGTGGTCCAACGCTCCGACAAAATCACCCCACCCAACGTCAGCAATCCACCCACCAAGTGATACATCGCCAACTCCTCCTTCAACACCACCGCCGCAATCAGCGCCGTAATCAACGGCAGCAAATTGAAAAACAGCGTAGTCCGGCTCGGCCCCAAGGTCTTCACCGAATGCATCCACGCCAACGGCGCCAGCATCGAAGCCAGCAGGCACGCATACATCACCAGCGGAATATTCGCCCAGCCCAGGCCGGCTTTTTGCGAGAACAGAAACAGCGGAAACAACACCACCACCGCCACCAGCACCTGCAAATACAGCAACACCAACGGCGGCAGGCGCAGTTGCCATTTTTTCAGCAGGGTGCTGTAGACCGCATAAGCCAGGGTGGCCACAAGCATCATCGCGTCGCCCAGGTTGACCCCATGTTGCAGCAACGCGCCGAGGCTGCCGGACGACACCACCACGACCACGCCTGCGAATGACAGCACCGCACCGGTGAGGGCGCCGTAGGTCAGGCGCTGGCCGAGGCTGATGATCGCCGCCGTCAGCGCCATCAACGGCATCAGCGACAGGATGATGCCCATGTTGGTCGCCGTGGTCAGCGACGCGGCGTAGTACGCCAGGCTCTGGTACACCGCCATGCCCAGCACGCCAAGGACGACAATTTTGCCCAGGTTCGGGCGGATCAGCGCCCAGTTGGCGATCACTGGCTTGAGCATGAACGGCGTAAACAGCAGCGCCGCCAGCAGCCAGCGGTAAAAGCCGATCTCCGCCGGGAAGATCGTGCCCACGGCCAGCTTGTTGACCACCGTGTTGCCGGCCCAGATGAAAATGGCCAGCAGGGGATACGCGTATTGCATCGAAAGAAACCAGGTGTGTTGATGAGCCGGGATTATCCCTTGTCTGGATCGAAGCCTATACTGCGATCCAGACAAACAACCTCTGTATCCAGACAACATGGCCAGACATACCGTACGCCTCGCGGATTTTGGCAGCCTGCCAAGCCCGGTTTACTTCCGCTATTCCGATTTTGCCCCCGACACCGAGTGCACCCCGCACCAGCATGGCTGGGGTTCGCTGGATTACTCCGCCAGCGGCGTGATGCGCATGGAAGTGGCCGGCAACCGCTTTATGTCGCCGCCGCAGTACGCGGTGTGGGTGCCGCCGCACACCGAGCACAGCTCCTACAACGCCGAGGCCATCGTCTACCACTCGGTGGGCCTGGCCCCGCAGCTGTGCACGCAACTGCCGCAGCAGCCGTGCACCCTGGCAATCAGCGACATCCTCAAGGCGATCCTCAGCGACTTCGCCCAGCGTGACGTGAACATCCCCGAAAGCGAAGCCGATATCCGCCTGGCCCAGGTACTGGTGGACCAGCTCCAGCAGGCACCGATCCACGAGTGCTTCCTGCCTTACGCCCGCCACCCCGGCCTGCTCGGCGTGCTGGAAGGCATGCAGGCCGATCCCGGCGACAATCGGCCACTGGCCCATTGGGCGGCGCAAATCCACGTGAGCGAACGCACCCTGGCGCGCCAGTTTGTGCGCGAGCTCGGCATGAGCTTTGGTGAATGGCGCCAGCGCCTGCGTTACCTGGCGGCCATCGAAGCGCTCGACAGCGAACACAGCGTGCAACATGTGGCGTTCGACCTGGGCTACAGCACCGCTTCGGCCTTCATCGCGATGTTCCAACGCCACGCTGGATGCACCCCGGAGCAGTACCGGCGGACGAATATCCGAAGTCGGTGAAGATGTAACAGGCTTTGACTACACTGCTGGGTAGGCTGTGCCCCTCGGCACAGTAACAGGGAGAAAACTCCATGAAGATGCTGCGAATTCCGTTGTTGATGATGGGCCTGCTGCTGTGTTCCCAAGGCTTTGCCGCCACCGCCCAGCAAAACAAGATGACCACCTGCAACGCCGAAGCCACCACCAAGACCCTCAAGGGCGACGACCGCAAGGCGTTCATGAAAACCTGCCTGTCGGCCCCGGCGGCCAATGACGCCAAGACCCTGACGCCGCAGCAGCAGAAGATGAAAGACTGCAACGCGACGGCGAAGACCAAGGCGCTGGCCGGCGATGCGCGCAAGACCTTTATGAGCACTTGCCTCAAAGGCTGATCGCGATCTCATAGCCAATGAAGATCAAATGTGGGAGCTGGCTTGCCTGCGATAGCATCACCTCGGTCTCACTGATAGACCGAGGTGCCTGCATCGCAGGCAAGCCAGCTCCCACACAAGCCACACACACTTGATCGCATTCACAACCTACCCACTCGCTTGATTCCCTCAAGGCTGGCAGACTGCCCATCCTTTAACGCCGTTTGTTTTGAGGCTGTATGCCAACGTTTTCTCAGCGTCATGTGTTGTTGCTGGCCAGCTACATCATCATTTTCGGCGGACTGCTGCTGGTACTGCCGCTCAAATTGCTGCCCAGCCTATTGGCCGGCCTGTTGGTGTTTGAACTGGTCAACATGCTCACCCCGCAACTGCAACGGCTGATCGAAGGCCGGCGCGCACGCTGGCTGGCGGTGGCTTTATTGGGCACGTTGATTGTCAGTGTGCTGACCCTGATCTTTGCCGGCGCCATCAGCTTCCTGCTCCACGAAGCGGAAAACCCCGGGGCTTCCCTCGACAAATTCATGGGCGTGGTCGATCGCGCACGCGGCCAGTTGCCGCCGTTTATCGACGCCTACCTGCCCGCCAGCGCCGCCGAGTTCCGCGTGGCCATCGGCGACTGGATGAGCAAGCACCTGAGCGAACTGCAGCTGGTGGGCAAAGACGCCGCCCACATGTTCGTCACCTTGCTGATCGGCATGGTGCTCGGCGCAATCATCGCCCTGCAACGCGTGCCCGACCTGACCAAGCGCAAACCCCTGGCCGCCGCGTTGTTCGACCGCCTGCACCTGCTGGTCCAGGCCTTTCGCAACATCGTCTTCGCCCAGATCAAGATCGCCGCGCTCAACACCGCCTTCACCGCCGTGTTCCTCGCCGTGGTGCTGCCGTTGTGCGGGATTCACCTGCCGCTGACCAAGACCCTGATCGTCCTGACCTTCCTGCTGGGCCTGCTGCCGGTGATCGGCAACCTGATGTCCAACACACTGATCACCATCGTCGCGTTGTCGCTGTCGATCTGGGTGGCGGTGGCGGCGTTGGGCTATTTGATCGTGATCCACAAGATCGAGTACTTCCTCAATGCGCGGATCGTCGGCGGGCAGATCAGTGCCAAGTCGTGGGAGTTGTTGCTGGCGATGCTGGTGTTTGAGGCGGCGTTCGGCCTGCCCGGTGTGGTGGCGGGGCCGATTTATTATGCGTATCTCAAGAGTGAGTTGAAGCTTGGGGGGATGGTTTAAGGCTTGTGTTGCCTGGGCTGACGCCATCGCGGGCAAGCCCGCTCCCACATTGACTGTGTTTACATATTTTGATTTGTGAACACGGTCAAATGTGGGAGCCGGGCTTGCCCGCGATAGGGGCGCCGCAGTCTTTCAGGTGAAACTCAGTAGCCGTACCGCTTACTGGCCTCAATCGCCAGACCACTGCCGATACTGCCAAAGATATTCACTTCCACATGCCGCGCATTCGGCAACATCGCCGAGATGCTGTGGCGCAGTGCCGGAATGCCGCTGGAACCGCCAGTAAAGAACACCGTGTCCACCTGCGCCACGCTCACCGAAGCGTCGTTGAGCAACTGCGTCACGCTGCCACGCACACGCTCCAGCAAGGCGTCGATGGACGACTCGAACAACGCCCGGCTCAGGTCCACGCTCAGGCCTGCTTCGATGCGGTCCAGCGCCACATGGCGGTTGTCTTCGTGGGTCAGCTGGATCTTGGTTTCTTCCACTTCCATCGCCAACCAGTGCCCGGCACGCTGTTCGATCAACTTGAACAGGCGGTCGATGCCGCCGGTGTCTTCGATGTCGTAGCGCATGCTGCCCAATGCCAGCTGGGACTTTTGCGAGTACACCGAGTTGATCGTGTGCCAGGTCGCCAGGTTCATGTGGTGGCTGGTGGGCATGTAGGCGCCGCTTTTCATGCGGCTGCCGTAGCCGAACAGCGGCATCATGCCGTTCAGCGAGAGCTGCTTGTCGAAGTCGGTACCGCCGATGTGCACGCCGCCGGTGGCGAGGATGTCGCTCTGGCGGTTGTCGTTGTGACGGCGGTCCGGCGACAGGCGCACCAGGGAGAAGTCGGACGTACCACCGCCGATATCGACGATCAGTACCAGCTCTTCCTTCTGGATGGTGGACTCGTAGTCGAACGCAGCCGCAATCGGCTCGTACTGGAATGAGATGTCCTTGAAGCCGATCTTGCGCGCCACGTCCACCAGGGTGTTCTCGGCTTCCTGGTCGGCCATCGGGTCGTCATCGACGAAAAACACCGGGCGGCCCAGCACCACTTCTTCGAACTCACGGCCGGCGTTGGCTTCGGCGCGGCTCTTGAGCTGGCCGATAAACAGCGCCAGCAGGTCGGTGAACGGCATCGCCGTACCGAGTACGCTGGTGTCGTGCTTGATCAGCTTGGAACCCAGCAGGCTCTTGAGCGAGCGCATCAGGCGGCCTTCGTAGTTTTCCAGGTACTCGTGCAGCGCCAGGCGGCCGTACACGGGGCGACGCTCTTCGAAGTTGAAGAACACCACCGACGGCAGCGTGATCTTGTCGTCCTCCAGCGCAATAAGCGTCTCCTCGCCGGGGCGGATCCAGCCGACGGTGGAGTTGGACGTGCCAAAGTCGATGCCGCAGGCACGGGCTGGGGATGAGTTTTCCATGACAATCAGGTTCCGGTTGAAAAACGGCCGCGCAGTGTATGTCAGTCGAAGCCGGATGCGTAGGCCGACCATCTGTTAAATCTTGCTTGAAACCTGGCGATTCGCCCCCACATCTGCTGCATACGGCAAGCGCCGATAACACTTTGACGCACCCCCAGGCCACAAGACTCAACAGGTGCAAACCACCGCACGTTGTGCCCCGGGCTGTGCGATCTCGATTAAGGATGGTGAACCGCCGATGGATTTCAAAGACTACTACAAGATTCTGGGTGTCGAGCCGAGCGCGGACGACAAGGAAATCAAGGCCGCGTACCGCAAGCTCGCGCGTAAATATCACCCGGACGTGAGCAAGGAAAAAGACGCCGAAGCCAAGTTCAAGGACGCGTCCGAAGCCTACGAGGCGCTCAAAAGCGCCGACAAACGCGCCGAATACGACGAGCTGCGCAAATACGGCCAGCATGGCCAACCGTTCCAGGGGCCACCGGGCTGGCAGAGCCGTGGCGGCTTTGGCGGCGGCCAGGACCAGGGCGACTTCTCGGACTTCTTCAGCTCGATCTTCGGCTCCCGTGGCGATGCCTTCGGTGGCGGCCAGCGCCGTCCGACCGGACGCAAGGGCCAGGACGTGGAGATGCAGTTGACCGTGTCCCTTGAAGAGACGCTGTCCACCGAGTCCAAGCAGATCAGCTTCCAGGTGCCGCAGTACGACGCCTCGGGTCGTCACGTCAGCAATACGACCAAGAGCCTGAACGTGAAGATCCCCGCCGGCGTGGCCGACGGCGAGCGCATCCGCCTCAAAGGCCAGGGCGCACCGGGGATTGGCGGCGGGGCCAATGGCGACCTGTACCTGATCATCAAATTTGCGCCCCACTCGAAGTTCGAAGTCGAAGGCGAGAACCTGGTGATCACCCTGCCGCTGGCGCCGTGGGAATTGGCGCTGGGCGCCGAAGTGGCCGTGCCGACGCTGACCGGCAAGATCAACCTCAAGGTGCCGGCCGGCAGCCAGAACGGCCAACGCATGCGCGCCAAGGGCCATGGTTTGTTGAACAAGGTCGGCGAACGCGGTTTCCTGTACATCCAGCTCAAGGCCGTGATGCCCAAGCAGGCCGACGACGAAACCATCGCCCTGTGGCAGGAACTGGCGAAGAAGGCCGCGTTCAACCCACGGGAACACTTCTGAAAATAACGGCCCGGCGCTAACTATCTAGCGCGGCTGTCTGGGTCGGCCATGGTGTGCTGATGCTCCCTTTTACAGGAGCGACACCATGGCCGATCTTCCTGCCGCACCCCCTGCGGCAACCCTCAGCATTCACCGCCACTACCTTGAACAAGCCAGCCCCGCCTGGCTGACCGATGCCACGCCGTCACGGCGCGCCCAGCTCAAGCAGGCGGCGGCGCCGGTGCCGGACTGGTACCGCAACGCTACCCCCGCCCAGCGCCAGACCTTGCACGACAAGACTCTCGCCAGCTTCACCGCGCAAACGGCTCTCGACAGCGCCATGGCCGCGGTGCAAGACATCGATGCCTTTGCCGAGCCCTTGCTGGTCAAGGCCTTGAGCGAGCAGTTCAAGGTCGCCCTGGATGTGCATAAAACCCTGCTGGTCCTGAGAAAACCCCTGGAAGTCGGACTCTTCGACATCCGCGCGGGTAGCTTCGAAGTGCTGCGCATCCCATTGTTGCAGGCTGCGTTGCACAATTTCGAAGAGGGCGAATGCGCGGCCGACTTCTTTGATCGAACGTCCGGCTTCTTCACCCTCACGGCGGCTGGCGACAACATCGAGCCGGTCACTACCCCGTTGACGGTGGTGCAGTTCACCCGCCTGTGCCGTTCACTGGATATCGGCGCGCAGTATCAGCGTTACCTCAAGGGCTACCTCAAGCCCGCGGACCCGGTGGCAGAGCAGGCGCTGCGGCATCAATTCATCAGCGCGCGCAAAGCCGACCTGGCAGCTGCGGCCGAGGTGGCCTTGCTCAGCCAGGACATTGAACCGGCGGACCACGCGATGATCCTGGCGGTGGTCAACGGTGAGCGTCACCCCTGGATGGGCGATAGGCAGGTGTGGTTCCGCGATCTGGGCCTGATGAAAAAGCGCATGACCGGCTGCGTGGCCTTCGTGATCGTGAAGAAATATCGTTATGGCGACGAGGTGATTCTCTACATCCCCAACGATCCGTTTCATCCCCTGAAGCGCTATAACTGGGCGCAGTTCGCTGCGATGTTCAAACAACGTTTCAGCGCCCGCGACCAGCCCGACCCTGGCGACGACACGCCCACCGCCTACCAGCAGTTTTTCAGCCAGTTCGTGGCCTATGCCGACCGTCCCGACTATTTCGCCGGGCTCACCGAAGAAGCCCCAGCCGCCAATTTCGGCGCAACCTTGGCGCCTTATGCGCCGTTGCTCAATACGCTGAACAAAGGCATCAATCCATTCGCCGCGCTCACCGGCATCAAAGAGCTGCCCCCGGTAGCGCCCCGGGCCAGGCTGCCCAACCCGGATCCCTTCCTCCATCCCGGTGCCATCCTGATCAAAGGTCGTGGGCTGTGGGAAGAAAACCCCGACCTCTGGGACCACCTCTACACCCGTCACCGCGACAAAGCGCTCGCCGATGCCGCCGCCCACGCGGTGCCCACGGCAGATGTCGACGCCCGTGTGCGTTCGGCCAAGATCGCCGCCTTGCTCAATGTCGGCCTGATGGTGCTCAACACCGTGTCAATGTTCGTGCCCGTACTGGGCGAAGTGATGATGACGGTGATGGCTGGCCAGTTGTTGTACGAAACCTTCGAAGGCAGCCTGGAGTGGGCCGAAGGCGACCGCCGCGCCGCCAAGGCGCATTTGGTGGACGTTGCCCAGAACCTGGCGACCCTGGCAGTGATGGCGGGGGTCGGCAAAGCCGTTTCCAGCTTTGCGGCGGCCAGGCCAGAGCCGCTGATCGAGGCCCTCGACCCAGTGACCTTGCCCAATGGGCAGGTGCGCTTGGGCAAGCCAGACCTCAAGGGTTATGCCAGCCCCGACATCCTGCCGGCCGACATCGCCGCCAATGCCCGGGGCCAATACCTGCATGCCGGCAAAACCTATATCCGCCAGGGCGACGGGTTTTATGAAAAGACCTACGACGCAGCTCTCGGCCGCTGGCGGATTAGCCACCCCACGGACCCGAATGCCTACCAGCCGGTCTTGAAGGACAACGGCGTCGGGGCCTGGCGCCACAGCCTGGAGCGGCCCCAGACCTGGGACCGGCTGACCCTGATGCGCCGCCTCGGCCCGCTCACGGACGGGTTCGACGATGAGCAATTGTTGAAAATCGCCGATATCAGCGCCACGTCCGACGGTGCCTTGCGCCAGATGTACCTGGATGATGCGTCGCTTCCAGCGGCATTGGCCGACACATTGCGCCTGTTCACGGCCGACCGGGACGTTGCGCAGGTCATCGAGCAAGTCAGCACCGGCAAGGCCGTGGACGGTCGTTACCTGTACGTCCTGCCGTTGCTCACCGACATGCCGCGCTGGCCCGTGGGCCGGGTGCTGGACGTCTTCGACGGGCCGGACTTCACCCGTCTCGCCCAGCGCTACGGCACCGAGCGCCTGTATCACGGGGTCGAACGCAAAGCGCCGATTCGCATCAGCCGCGCCGACGTGCTCGGCAGCCAGTTGCCCGCGCGCATCCTGGCGGCGCTCGATGAGTCGGAAATCGTCGGCATGCTCGGTGGCGAGCCTGCGCGGGTGCCTGAGAATCGGCCTCTGGAGCTACGCAAACAATTGGCCGATTTCGCCCGCAGCCGCCAGCCGGAGCTGTTCGACAGTCTCTATAAAGGCACCGAGTTGCCCGCCCCCCTTGTCGCCAAACTGCAACGTCTATACCCCGGCCTGAGCGAGCACGCCGCGCAGCGTGTGCTGGCCGACGCCGATGCCGAGCAAATCGCTCGGCTGCGCGCCACCGGCCGCGTGCCCCTGGCCATGCAGGAACATGCCCGCTGGCAGGTCAGTCAGGGCCGACTAGGGCGCGCCTACACCGGCCTGCACATGCAAAACCTCATCTCGGCTGACAGCAAGCGTCTGGCCCTGCACACCTTGAGCAAGCTGCCGGGCTGGTCGGATCAACTGCGCCTGGAGGTGCGCGAGGGCAGTATCCGTGGCGCGCTGCTCGACGGCATCGGCAGCGAGACGGCCACCCAGCGCAAGTACCTGGTCAAACGCGGGCCGCAATACCAGGCGTTCGACGAGCGTGGCGAGGCCCTTAACAGCCTGGGGCGCGATGGCGATAATTTCTACGCCTCGTTGATGCATGCCATGCCTGACGAGGCGCGTCAGGCCCTTGGCCTGCCCCATGTAGGCCAGGGCCTCGACCTGCGCCGCGCCATCATCGACTACGCCACCGCGCACCGGTTGGAATCGGCGCGCCTGATCGAGCAACAGCCGGCGCTGCGCCAGGCCTTCAAGCCGCCCCAGCGCATCGGCTCCCAGGGGCTGGGCTATCCGGCCAGCGGCCGAGGCCAGGGCACGTCGCCGTCATTGGTCAGTCGTGTGCAGGATGTGTACCCGCAGATGACCGACGACCAGGCCAACGGTTTTATCCTCAGGCACATGCTCGCCAACAAGAGCGATGCGCAGATCTTCACTCTGCTCAACAATCGCCTGAGCGAATGGCGGCAGTTGGAGTCGACCCTCAACACCTGGATGCTCACCGAGTCCACTGACTTGTTTATCCGCCGCTACCCGCAAATGGACGTGCGCCCAGGCATTGTGCGAGCGCTCAAGACCTGCTGGCGCAACGCCCCTCTGGCCGAGCTTCCCGGGCACGCCGAGTTGCAACTGGTCGGCGATTTGCCCTTACCTACCTTGAGTGCAGACTTTTCCCATGTGCGTACCTTGAGTGTCAGTGGGCGGGGCATGATCGATGGGCATATCGATCAGCTGCTGGGCTACTTTCCCAATGTGCAGGAGCTGACATTGGTGGGCGCCGATACGCCACCGTTCAGCGTGCCCCAGGCCCTGGAGGGCATGGGGGAGTTGCGGCGGCTCAAGATCTTCTCCAGTACCGAGCTGTTGACCGAGGAACTGAACCGGCTGCAAGGCCTGACCGACCTGGAACAGTTGGACCTGCACTCAACCCTCAGTTCACACCAGCCGCTGGATGTCAGCCGGTTGAGGCGCCTGCGCAGCCTGAGTCTGTCGGGAGGTGGGCAAAAACAGTTCCCGTTGGGCGCACTCGAACTGCCGCAATTGCAGCGCCTGGACCTGAAGTCATCGTCCATCGATCAACTGCCGGATCAGCTGTATGCACCTGGCCAGGAGAGCCAGTGGGCCAAGCTGTCGATGAACTGGGCACGCTTCAATCGCGAGCGGTTCAAGGCCGCCTATGAATTTGTGCGCAGTCGTCCGGAGCACTTGATGGACCAGGACGAGATGGTGCGCGAGTACTGTCGCGGGCTGCTGGATGAGGGCCTTGGCCGCCGAATCGGCTTCAACACACCGTTGAGCGGGCCACTCAAGACCTTGTTCTTCGAGCGCTGGACCAGCGCGCAGGCACAGTTCGACGCCATAGAGACCCTGAGCCGCGAATATGCCGAGTTGTCCCGCAGCCTCGACAGCTGGTTTACGCAGGATGCCCGCGACCTGGAACTGTTTGCCCGCTCGGGGCTCGCCAATAGCCTGCGGGAGGCCTGGAACGACGGTTTGTTGCAACGCTTCGGGCGACCCGAACCCGTCACGTTGAAGGTGCTGGGCCTGGTCGTCAGCGACATGCCCCACTTGCCCGCCGGCCTATTTGACGCGGTAACCACGCTGCAAATGCCGGACGCCAAAGTACCGTCGGCGCAACTGAGCCGCTTTCTACGCGGCTTCGGCGGGTTGCGCAGCCTGGATGTCTCTGGCGCCAGCCTGACCGAACTGGCGGTGGCGCCGGGCGAGTGGCCGGCGCTGGAGCACCTGAACCTGGGCAACAACCCGTTGCAGACGCTGGATGTGAGCGGGCTGAATCAATTGAAAGCCCTCAACCTGCGCGCCAGCCACTTGAGTCAATGGCCCACCGGCGCCGAGAACCTGCCGCAGCTCACCTGGCTGGACCTGCGCGATACCCGGATCACCCAACTGCCGGCCACGGCGCTGGCCGTAGACCGTCTGCTGCTCGACAGCCAATTGTCCGGCCTGCCCCTGACCCCCAAGGCCCGGGCCGAACTGGCTGCGGCGCGACAGCGCATCGAGCACAGACTGGGGCTGGAAGACGCCACCTTGAGCCGCTTCGAACAACAGCCGATGCGCGAGGTTTTCCCGCCCCGCGAGAGTGGCAGCGCCATTGCCCGGCAATTGTTGCCAATGCCTGCCACCGATGCGGTCGAGGCCGGGTTGACCCGGTGTCTGAACAGTTGGCTGTTCACCCGTGAGTTCTCGCCAAGTCGCACTCTGAAGGTGACTGCCGGCACCCGGCGAGTGGCCGCACAACGCATCCTCGACTGCTGGCGCGCGAGTCAGTCCAGGCCGGTGGGGGATGCGGCCGCCGAGCTCAATTTTCATGGCCTGACACTTGGCGAGCTGCCGGCGTTGCCCGTCACCTTGCAGCATGTCGAGCGCCTGAACCTCAACGGTGTGCAGCTCACCGGGCCCGGGTCCGATGCTTTCCTGCGGGCCTTCCCCGAGGTCGAAACCCTCACCCTCAGCGGTAATTCTCTGGTGTCACTGCCGCCGGCCCTGAAAGACATGGCCTTTCTGGAGTGGCTGGACCTGTCGGGGGTTGCCATCAGCGATCCCGAACAGCTCTATCCCATGCTGGAGCAAATCGAAAACCTGCGCTGGCTGGATGTCAGTTACTGCGGGCTGGAAACCTTCAGCCTCGACACCCTGGCTGGCCTGGAGTCCCTGAACCTGAGCAACAATGAGCTGACCCATTGGCCCGACGGCGTGCTGCGGGCCACGCAGTTGCGTACTCTTGACCTGAGCAGCAACCAGCTCGAAGCGATTCCGCCCCGCGCGCTTGAGGGCGAGCACGACGCGTTGATGGCTGGCACCGACCTGTCCGATAACTTCAATTTTGACCTCGAAGACCTGCGCCGCTTGCAGGCCTACGCCCGGCGCGTAGGCAGCGACACTGCCCTGGGCATGAGCAGTGCCGATGTGCAGCAGCAAATCAGCGCGCTGGAGCATCCCACCTCCAGTGATACCGAAAGCGAGCTGGATGAGACCGACGAGTTTCCGGTGTTGCCGGATGAAATCCTGGGGCCGGCGCCTGTCACTGCCGCCGACCGTGAAATCTGGCTGCATAACCTGCCCGCCGATGAGCAGGTACGGCTGGGCACGCTGTGGGACCAACTGGCGCGCGAGCCGGACAATGCCGCGTTCTTCAACCTGCTGTCGCTGCTGCCCCAGACCAAGGACTTCGACCTGGCCCGCGCGTCACTCACCGCACGGGTCTGGCGTGTGATGGAAGCGGCGAACGGCAATGCCCAATTGCGTGAAACCCTGTTTGCCATGTCCAACACCCATGGCACCTGCAATGACGGGCGGATCCTGACGTTCAGTGCCCTGGAGATCAAGGTATTGGAATTCGACACCTTGAATGGCCTTGACCCTACCGACCTTACCCGCAAGGGGCTGGCGCTGCTGGGGTTGTCGCGCAACCTGTTTCGCCTGGAGCAGGTCGAGCAACTGGCGGCCAGGCATATCCGCCCCAACTCCGACGCCGCCGAAGTGCGCCTGAAATACCTGATCGGTCTGCGCCAACGCCTGGAACTGCAAGGTGTGCCGGAAAAAACGCGCTACGCCACGCCCATCAGCGGCGCGCCCATGGAAGCCCACGCGCGAGACATCAAGGCCCTGGAACACACCGACACGTTCCACGAAAACCTGATCAGCCGCGACTATTGGGTGGCCTACCTCAAGGAGCGCTACCCCGAGGACATCGCCGCGCTGGAGCAGCGTAACGCGCAAAAGCGCGACGCGCTGGAGGACGCGTTTGCCAGCGTCAATGACGTGGGCTACGTCACGGGCCTGGAGACACTCAACGTGCAACTGCTGGCCGATGAAACACAGACGCTGATGGCACTCTCGCGGCGGGCGGACGCCGCGTTGAACCCGGCCGCCCATGACCCGAACCAGCCGGGCCCTTCCACGGGCCGGGCGGGCTAACTACCTACCGCAGCGGAGGCTGTCGGGCATGGTCTGCTGGAGACTCTTTCGAATCAAAGAGTCGTCACCATGCCCGTCGATATACCCGGCCTAGAACCGCAAACCGCGGCCTACGAGGTGATCAAGCAAAAAGTGCCCGCCTGGCTGTCCCAGGCGTCGGCCACTACCTGCGACGCCATCAAGGGCGCGCCTACCCATGAGGTCGACTGGCTCGCCAGCCTAAGCGGCAGCGAGCGCCGCCATCCGCAGCAATGGCCTGGTGTTGGGCAAATCGGTGGAGGACCTGCGTGAAGGCCAGGTGATGACGGACGCCCAATACGACCTGGAAATGGCGGACTTGAGCCAGGCACGCAATGGGGTGCTGATGATGCTCACGGGGCACATGTTGAGCCGGTTTCCGACCAATCCCCTGGCGCCGTGGACACCAGGGGTGCTGGCTTAAAACAGAAAATAGCGCTGGGCCATGGGCAGCACCTCGGCTGGTTCACACCACAGCAGTACACCGTCGGCCTTGACCTGGTAGGTCTGTGGGTCCACTTCGATATCCGGCAGGTAATCGTTGTGGATCAGGTCGGTTTTCTGCACCTCGCGGCAACCCTTGACCACCGCGATTTGCTTCTTCAACCCCAGGGCTTCGGGCAAGCCGGCGTCTTGGGCGGCCTGGCTGATAAAGGTCAGGCTGGTGGCGTGCAGCGAGCTGCCGAAACTGGCGAACATCGGGCGGTAGTGCACCGGTTGCGGCGTAGGGATCGAGGCGTTGGCGTCGCCCATCAGGCTTGAGGCAATCGCGCCGCCCTTGAGGATCAGGGTCGGCTTGATGCCGAAAAACGCCGGGCGCCACAGCACCAGGTCGGCCCACTTGCCCACCTCAATGGAACCGACGATATGGCTGACGCCGTGGGTGATCGCCGGGTTGATGGTGTACTTGGCGATGTAGCGCTTGGCGCGGAAGTTGTCGTTGCCCGGGCCATCGCCGGGCAGTGGGCCGCGTTGTTTTTTCATCTTGTCGGCGGTCTGCCAGGTGCGTGTGATTACCTCGCCGACACGGCCCATGGCCTGGCTGTCGGAGCTGATCATCGAGAATGCACCGAGGTCGTGCAGGATGTCTTCGGCGGCGATGGTCTCGCGGCGGATGCGGCTTTCGGCGAAGGCCACGTCTTCGGCAATGCTCGGGTCGAGGTGATGGCAGACCATCAACATGTCGAGGTGTTCGTCGATGGTGTTGCGCGTGAACGGCCGCGTCGGGTTGGTGGAGCTGGGCAGCACGTTGGCGAAGCCGCAGGCCTTGATGATGTCCGGCGCGTGGCCGCCACCGGCACCTTCGGTGTGGTAGGTGTGGATGGTGCGGCCCTTGAGCGCGGCCAGGGTGGTCTCGACAAAACCCGACTCGTTGAGGGTGTCGCTGTGGATCGCAACCTGCACGTCGTATTCATCGGCCACGCTCAGGCAGTTGTCGATGCTCGCCGGCGTCGTGCCCCAGTCTTCATGCAGCTTCAAGCCGATGGCGCCGGCCTTGACCTGCTCGATCAACGGCTCCGGCAAACTGGCGTTGCCCTTGCCGGTAAAACCGATGTTCATCGGGAACGAATCGCTGGCCTGGAGCATGCGCGCCAAGTGCCACGGCCCGGAGGTGCAAGTGGTCGCATTGGTGCCGGTGGCAGGTCCCGTGCCGCCGCCGATCATGGTGGTGACGCCACTGGTCAGCGCTTCTTCGATCTGCTGCGGGCAGATGAAATGCACGTGGCTGTCGATGCCGCCAGCGGTGAGGATCATGCCTTCGCCGGCAATCACTTCGGTGCTGGCGCCGATGGCCATGGTCACGCCGGGCTGGATGTCCGGGTTGCCGGCTTTGCCGATCGCATGGATGCGCCCGTTCTTCAAGCCGACGTCGGCCTTGACGATGCCCCAGTGGTCGATGATCAATGCGTTGGTGATCAGGGTGTCGACCACTTCGTGGGCAAGCAACTGGCTTTGGCCCTGGCCGTCGCGGATGACTTTGCCGCCGCCGAATTTCACTTCTTCACCGTAGACGGTGAAGTCTTTTTCCACTTCGACAAACAGCTCGGTGTCGGCCAGGCGGACCTTGTCACCGACGGTGGGGCCGTACATGTCGGCGTAGGCTTGGCGGCTGATTTTCATGTTCGTGCCCTGAAATAGTTGTGTTGAATGTGAAATAGCTATCGCAGGCAAGCCAGCTCCCACAGTTGACCGAGTTGTCACTTTGGAATGCGTTCACCTGTGGGAGCTGGCTTGCCTGCGATGAGGCCCTAAAGGTCACCCATGATCCGCCCGGCAAACCCAAACACCCGCCTGCCCCCACTCAAATCCACCAACTCCACCTCCCGACTCTGCCCCGGTTCAAACCGCACCGCCGTCCCCGCCGGAATATTCAAGCGCATGCCGCGGCTCGCTGCGCGGTCGAAGGTCAGCGCGTCATTGGTCTCGAAAAAATGATAATGCGAACCCACCTGGATCGGCCGGTCGCCACTGTTGGCCACGCTCAGGCTGATCGTGCGGCGACCCACATTGAGTTCGATCTCGCCAGGCTGGATCTGATATTCACCAGGAATCATGCAGGTTGCCCCAGGGTCTTGAAGTAGATGGCGGTCGGGCTGTAGCGCCCGTCCGGGCTTTGGCAGTAGTCGGGCAACTCACCGATCTTGGTGTAGCGCAGCGACTGGTAGAAGGCTTCGGCCGGTGAGCCGGCTTCGGTGTCCAGGTACAGCAGGCCGCGCTTGTGTTGGCGTGCGGCGAGCTCCAGGGTGTTCATCAATTGCTGGCCGAGGCCGTGGCGGCGGGCGCTGCTGTGTACCAGCAGCTTTTGCACCTCGGCGCGGTTGAGGCCATTGGCTTTCTGGCACAGCGACAATTGCACGCTGGCAATCACTTGCTCATCGCGCACCACCACCCACAGCAGCAAGCTGGTGTCTTCGATGGCAGCCTGCACGCTGCTTAAATACGTGCGGGCCTGGGCCTCGTCGAAGTCGGCCATGAAGCCGACGGACGCGCCGTGCCTGACCGCGTCCAGCAACAGTTCGATCAAGCCCAGGCGGTAGTGGGCGAAACTTTCAGTATTGACTCGACGCAGTTGCGCGGCGTTCATCGGCGTCACTCCTTGGGCGGCTCGGCGCCCGGGTTCAAGGCCAGTTGCATGAAGGTCAGGTCCAGCCAACGGCCGAATTTGATGCCCACCTGCGGCATCTGCCCGGTGGTGATGAAACCCAGGCGTTCATGCAGGCGGATCGAGGCGTGGTTGCCGCTCTCGATGGCGGCGACCATCACGTGTTTGCCGGCGCTGCGCGCGCGTTCGATCAGCGCTTGCATCAGCAACGGGCCAAGGCCCTTGCCGCGCTGGTCGTTGCGCACGTACACCGAGTGCTCGACGCTGTAGCGGAAGCCTTCGAAGGGCCGCCAGTCGCCGAACGAGGCGTAGCCGGTGACTTCACCGTCTTCAACCGACACCAGGATCGGATACCGCTGCGCCTGGCGCGCGTTGAACCAGGCCAGGCGGTTGGCCAGGTCCACCGGTTGTTCGTTCCAGATCGCCGTCGTATTCAGCACCGCATCGTTGTAGATGTCGCGGATCGCCGGCAGGTCGCTTTCAAGTGCATCACGAATCATGGCGGCTTCTCAGGCAATCGGCTGGTGGACGGTGACGAGCTTGGTGCCGTCGGGGAAGGTGGCTTCCACCTGGATGTCCGGGATCATTTCCGGGATGCCTTCCATCACTTGTTCACGGCTGAGCAGGGTGGTGCCGAAGTGCATCAGGTCGGCCACGGTGCGGCCATCGCGGGCGCCTTCCATCAGCGCGGCGGAGATGTAGGCGATGGTTTCCGGGTAGTTGAGCTTCACCCCGCGCGCGAGGCGGCGCTCGGCGACGAGGCCGGCGGTGAAAATCAGCAGTTTGTCTTTTTCCCGTGGGGTCAGGTCCATGGTTCAAGGTCTCTCATTTACAGCATTCTTATAAACAACAGAGATCAAATGTGGGAGCTGGCTTGCCTGCGATAGCGGTACTTCAGGCAGTGCATTTGTTGCTGACCCACCGCTATCGCAGGCAAGCCAGCTCCCACAGTTTTGATCTTCATGTGCTCCAGATTCTCGGTGAGACGGCTTCCCGGCCCAGTACGGCAGGGCGCAGCAATTTCCATAAATCAATCAGCCATGCCCGCGCCAACAGCGCTTCACTGGCCAGGCAGCGGGCAACCAACAGGCCCGGCAATTGGCTCAAGTCGCCACGCACCGCATGGGGCAGGGCACGGCATTGTTCGAGTAACTCGGGGTCAATCTCGCCCGTCAGCAACAACGTCGCAAACACCGGCTGCCCATCCAGCCCGATGGGCGAGTCGAGCAAGCCATCGGCGCCAACAATGCGCTGGCGCTCATGCCAGAGCAACTGGCCGTCGCGGCGGATATCCAGGTGGGATTGAAAGTGGCCCAGGTCAAACCGCTCGCCACTGGCGGGGCGGCCGAGGGCGACCACGTCCCAGTAGAACAAGCGCGCATCGCCTTGCAGCTCGATGCGCGTAGTGAGTTCGGCCTGGGCCGCGCTGAACACGATGGTTTCCTGGGGCAGCCATTCCAGCGTGGCACCGGCCTCAACCGTAAGGTCGAGCTGCTGGAACGCCGGGCCGCTGGCGCGGTACCACTTGGCCGCGCCGGGGCTGGTCAACTGCGCCCAGGCACCCGCGCCGACGTGGGCGCTGATGTCCAGGCGATCACCGCCGGCAATCCCGCCGGGCGGGTGCACGATGATGTGCTGGCACACCTCGGGGCCTTCGGCGTACAGGTGCTTTTGCACCCGCAGCGGGCCGAGGTGGCGGCGCATCACCGGGCGCGTGGTGTCGCCGAAACGCGCGTAGCCGAGGTTCAGCTCGGCGTGCCAGCTGGGGGTGAACAGGGCAGAGGGCAGGTTCATGTCGTTGTGCTTATCGTTAGGACGCTACAGATTAGATCGTAACGAGGCCACGCACACCCTCGCTTTCCATGTTTTCACCACGGCCCTGGGCGACGATTTCACCCCGGGACATCACCAGGTACTGGTCGGCCAGTTCGGCGGCGAAGTCGTAGAACTGCTCCACCAGCAGGATCGCCATGTCGCCACGGGCGGCGAGTTTTTTGATCACCGCGCCGATCTCCTTGATCACCGAGGGTTGGATGCCTTCGGTGGGCTCATCGAGGATCAGCAGGCGTGGTCGGCTCGCCAGTGCGCGGCCAATCGCCAACTGTTGCTGCTGGCCGCCGGACAAGTCACCGCCACGCCGGTGTTTCATTTGCAGCAGCACCGGGAACAGCTCGTAGATAAACGCCGGGACTTCCTTGGCCTCGGAGCCGGGGAAGCGCGCCAGGCCCATCAGCAGGTTTTCTTCCACCGTCAGCCGGCCAAAAATCTCGCGGCCCTGGGGCACGTAGGCGATGCCGGCGTACACCCGCTGGTGGGGCTTGAAGCCGGTGATGGCTTTGCCTTCCCAGTTCACCGCGCCTTCTTTGGCGGGCAGCAGGCCCATCAGGCACTTGAGCAAGGTGGTCTTGCCCACACCGTTACGGCCGAGCAGGCAGGTGACTTCGCCGACCTTCACGTCAAAGGACAGCCCGCGCAGGATGTGGCTACCGCCGTAGTACTGGTGCAGCTTGTCGACTTGCAACATCTTCAAAACCTCCTCGATCCCCCTGTGGGAACCGGTTCAAATGTGGGAGCTGGCTTGCCTGCGATGGCGGTGTACCTGATGCACCGCTATCGCAGGCAAGCCAGCTCCCACATAAAGCAGTCCGTGTCTGGGTTAGCGGCCGAGGTAAACCTCGATCACCCGCTCGTTTTCCTGCACCTGCTCCAACGACCCTTCGGCCAGCACGCTGCCCTGATGCAACACGGTGACGTGGTCGGCAATCGCGCCGACAAAGCCCATGTCGTGCTCCACCACCATCAACGAGTGCTTGCCCGCCAGGCGCTTGAACAGCTCGGCGGTGAATTCGGTTTCGGCGTCGGTCATGCCCGCCACCGGTTCGTCCAGCAGCAACAGTTGCGGGTCCTGCATCAGCAACATGCCGATTTCGAGGAACTGCTTTTGCCCGTGGGACAACAGCCCTGCGGGGCGCTGCACCGAGGCGGTCAGGCGGATGGTGTCGAGGACTTCGTCGATACGGTCCTTCTGCTCACCGCTCAGGCGCGCGCGCAGGCTGGCCCACACGGATTTGTCGGTCTTCTGCGCCAGTTCGAGGTTTTCGAACACGCTGAGGGCTTCGAACACCGTGGGTTTCTGGAACTTGCGGCCGATGCCGGCCTGGGCGATCTGTACTTCGCTCATGCCGGTGAGGTCGAGGTTTTCGCCAAACCAGGCGGTGCCGTGGCTGGGCCGGGTCTTGCCGGTGATCACGTCCATCAGCGTGGTCTTGCCCGCGCCGTTGGGGCCGATGATGCAGCGCAACTCGCCCACGCCGATGTACAGGTTCAGGTCGTTGAGCGCCTTGAAACCATCAAAGCTGACGCTGATGTCTTCCAGGGTCAGGATGGTGCCGTGGCGCGTATTCAGGCCCTTGCCTGCCGCTTGGCCAAGGCCGATGGCATCACGGCCGCTGCCGGCGTCGAAAATAGGTTCAAGCATGACGTTCCTCATTTCTTCAGCAGCCCGATCACGCCCTTGGGCAGGTACAGGGTGACGATGATGAACAGCGCCCCAAGGAAGAACAGCCAGTATTCCGGGAAGGCCACGGTGAACCAGCTCTTCATGCCATTGACCACGCCGGCGCCGAGCAGCGGGCCGATCAACGTGCCGCGCCCGCCCAGGGCCACCCACACGGCGGCTTCGATGGAGTTGGTCGGCGACATCTCGCTGGGGTTGATGATGCCCACCTGCGGCACATACAACGCCCCGGCCAAACCGCACAGCACCGCACTCAATACCCACACGAACAGCTTGAAACCGCGCGGGTCGTAGCCGCAGAACATCAGGCGGTTCTCGGCATCGCGCAGCGCCGTCAGTACCCGGCCGAACTTGCTTTGCGCCAGGCGCCAGCCGATGTACAGGCTCGCCACCAGCAACAGCACCGTCGCGACAAAAAGCACCGCCCGCGTGCCCGGTTCGGTAATGCCAAAACCGAGGATGCTGCGGAAATTGGTGAAGCCGTTATTGCCGCCAAAACCGGTCTCGTTCCTGAAGAACAACAGCATCCCGGCAAAGGTCAGGGCCTGGGTCATGATCGAGAAATACACGCCCTTGATCCGCGAGCGGAAGGCGAAGAAACCGAACACCAGCGCCAGCAACCCCGGCGCCAATACCACCAGGCACATGGCCCAGAGGAAGTGTTCGGTGCCGACCCAATACCACGGCAGTTCGGTCCACGACAAAAAGGTCATGAACGCCGGCAGCTCATCGCCGGACGCCTGGCGCATCAGGTACATACCCATCGCATAGCCGCCGAGGGCGAAGAACAAACCGTGGCCGAGGGACAACATCCCCGCATAGCCCCACACCAGATCCAGGGCGAGGGCGACGATGGCGTAGCAGAGGATCTTGCCCACCAGCGTCAGGGTGTAGGCCGAGACATGAAAGGCGCTGTCGGCGGGCAGCAGCGACAGCAACGGCAGCGCCAGCAGCAGGATCAGGATCACCCCACCCACGGCGATTGTCACTTTGGGGCCGGCCTTTTGCGTGGCCGTGAGCATCAATGGCTGGTTCATCAGTCGATCACCCGTCCTTTCAGTGCGAAGAGTCCTTGCGGGCGTTTCTGGATAAACAGAATGATCAGCGCGAGGATCAGGATCTTGCCGAGCACGGCGCCGATCTGCGGTTCGAGAATCTTGTTGGCGATACCCAGGCCGAAGGCGGCCATGACGCTACCGGCCAGTTGGCCAACACCGCCGAGCACCACGACGAGGAAGGAATCGATGATGTAGCTCTGGCCCAGGTCCGGGCCGACGTTGCCGATCTGGCTCAGCGCGACGCCGCCCAAACCGGCGATACCGGAACCGAGGCCAAACGCGAGCATGTCCACCCGCCCGGTCGGCACGCCGCAGCAGGCCGCCATGTTGCGGTTCTGGGTCACGGCGCGCACGTTGAGGCCCAGGCGCGTCTTGTTCAGCAGCAGCCAGGTCAGCACCACCACGCACAGCGCAAACGCGATGATCACGATGCGGTTGTACGGCAGCACCAGGTTGGGCAGCACTTGAATGCCGCCGGACAGCCACGCGGGGTTGGACACTTCGACGTTCTGCGCACCAAACACCAGGCGCACCAGCTGGATCAGCATCAGGCTGATGCCCCACGTGGCGAGCAGGGTTTCCAGTGGCCGGCCATACAGGTGACGAATCACCGTGCGCTCCAGCGCCATACCGATGGCGGCCGTGACAAAAAACGCCACTGGCAGCGCGATCAGCGGGTAGAACTCGATGGCCTGGGGCACGTAGCGCTGCATCAACATCTGCACCACATAGGTGGAGTAGGCACCGAGCATCAGCATCTCGCCGTGGGCCATATTGATCACGCCGAGCAGGCCGAAGGTGATCGCCAAACCCAGGGCCGCGAGCAGCAGGATCGAACCCAGGGACATGCCGCTGAACGCTTGGCCGAGGATCTCGCCGAACATCAACTTGCGCTTGACCTGGGCCAGGCTGGTTTCGGCGGCGGTGTGCACGGCGGCATCGGTTTCCACGCCGGGGGCGAGCAAGGCTTCCAGGCGCGTGCGGGCCAGCGGGTCGCCGGTGTTGCCGAGCAAACGCACGGCCGCGAGGCGCACGACCGGGTCGGTGTCCACCAGTTGCAGGTTGGCCAGGGCCAGGCTGAGGGCGGTGTGTACGTCCTCGTTGGTTTCGCTGGCGACTTGCTGGTCGAGGAATTTCAGCTGCGCGGGTTGCGCGGTTTTTTGCAGGGTCTGTGCCGCAGCCAAGCGCACCTTTGGGTCGGCGGCGAGCAATTGCTGGCTGGCGCGGACGTTGTCGATCAGGCCGCGTAGGCGGTTGTTCAGGCGTACGGTCTTGGTTTCACCGTTGAGCGTGAGCTGGCCTTGTTGCAGGGCGTCCACCAACTCGATGCGTGCCGGGTCGGGCTGGGCGGCCCAGTCCTGGAGGAGCTTGGCTTGTTGGGCCGGGTTGGCGGCGAGGAAGTCTTCGGCGTCGCTGGCGTGTGCGGCCAGCGGCAGCAACAGCAGGGCGGCGAGGATGAAGCGGTACAGGGCAGTGGGCATAGTCTTGGGCCTTGCTCAAACTAATGTGGGAGCTGGCTTGCCTGCGATGGCGGCGACTCGGTGTGCCTGATGCACCGCTATCGCAGGCAAGCCAGCTCCCACAGGGATTGTGTCGGCCTCACGTGCCGACACCCCTCGGATCAGTTGCTCTTGACGGCGTAATCCGGCTTCTTGTCATTCCCCGGGATATACGGGCTCCACGGCTGCGCACGGATCGGCTCATTGGTCTGCCACACCACCGAGAACTGCCCATCGGCCTGGATCTCGCCGATCATCACCGGCTTGTGCAGGTGGTGGTTGGTCTTGTCCATGGTCAGGGTGAAGCCCGATGGCGCGGCAAACGTCTGCCCGCCCAGCGCTTCACGCACTTTGTCGACGTCGGTGGACTTGGCTTTCTCCGCCGCCTGCGCCCACATGTGGATGCCCACGTAGGTGGCTTCCATCGGGTCGTTGGTCACGGCTTTGTCGGCGCCCGGCAGGTTGTGTTTCTTCGCGTAGGCTTTCCAGTCGGCGACGAATTTCTTGTTCACCGGGTTCTCCACCGACTGGAAGTAGTTCCACGCGGCGAGGTTGCCCACCAGCGGCTTGGTGTCGATGCCGCGCAGTTCTTCTTCGCCCACGGAGAAGGCCACCACCGGTACGTCGGTGGCTTTCAGGCCCTGGTTGGCCAGCTCTTTGTAGAACGGCACGTTGGAGTCGCCGTTGACGGTGGAGATCACCGCAGTCTTGCCGCCGGCGGAGAATTTTTTGATGTTGGCGACGATGGTCTGGTAATCGGCGTGGCCAAACGGGGTGTAGACCTCTTCGATGTCTTTATCCGCCACGCCTTTGGAGTGCAGGAACGAGCGCAGGATCTTGTTGGTGGTGCGCGGGTACACGTAGTCGGTGCCCAGCAGGAAGAAGCGCTTGGCGCTGCCGCCTTCTTCGCTCATCAGGTATTCCACGGCCGGGATGGCTTGCTGGTTCGGCGCCGCGCCGGTGTAGAACACGTTCGGCGACATTTCTTCGCCTTCGTATTGCACCGGGTAGAACAGCAGGCCGTTGAGTTCTTCGAACACCGGCAACACCGATTTGCGCGACACCGAGGTCCAGCAGCCGAACACCACGGCGACCTTGTCCTGGGTCAGCAGCTGCCGGCCTTTTTCGGCGAACAGCGGCCAGTTCGACGCCGGGTCCACCACCACCGGTTCGAGCATCTTGCCGTTTACCCCACCCTTGGCGTTGATCTCGTCGATGGTCATCAGCGCCATGTCTTTAAGCGATGTCTCGGAGATGGCCATGGTCCCTGACAGCGAATGCAGGATGCCGACCTTGATGGTCTCGGCGGCCTGGATTGTCCAGGTCATGCCCATGGCGGCAATGGATGCCGAAAGAGTGAAAGCCTTGATCAAGCTGCGACGCTTCATGGTGCGATCTCCGTGACCGATTTTTTTTGGATGGCTGATACCAGCAGGAGATAGCAAGGGCTGTGCCTAAGTGGGAAAAGCCTTGCAAGCATGGGCCGGTCAAGGCGGGCGCGGGCGCCGGCGCGCACCAATGTGGCGCCCGCAGGTGGTGCGCGTGCACGCCCGTGTGCCGTTGTGGTGCCGGTTTTACCTATGTAGCGCTCCAAGAGGAAACCGCGCTTTCAAGATGAGCACAGGTTCAGCGCTGCCCACATGGATGAACAACCCGCCCGCCCGGGCACGCAAAGCCCTGCCTTTGCAAGCGCCGATCTGAAACTGCCCGATACATCCACCCAACTTCCCATCAGGGATGAACTGTAATCACGTGAAGGACATCGCCATGCCAACCCATACTGCCCATGAACTGCTGCAACACCTGAGCCTGCCGTTTCTGCTGCCGGACGACGCCGCCCGTCACGCCTTGGCGCAAATCGACCGGCGCAAAAATCGTTTTACCGGTGGCTATATCCTCATCGACCCCGAGGGCCACTACCGCGCGACGCGGCCACTGGAAGGCCAATTGGAGGACTTTCTCTTCGAAGGCGAGCTGACCATGGAGAGCGCCGGGGATCGTCTGATGCCCGAGGGCTATCGATACCTGACCTATTACTTTTGCGACTCCGACGACCCCGCGTTGCTGCAACGCTTGCGCCCCAGCTGGACGCCCCAGCGTATCGCGCTGATCCAGAGCCTTCCTGTGGGCAGGGTGGTGGCGGCCTGTTCCGGCCTGGTGCCGGGGGTATTTACCATCGGCCCGCAGGGCTCGTTGCTGCGTTTTGTGGTGCACGACGACCAACCCAGGGCGCGACTGTCGCTGCCGCCCGAGACTGAGCCGGTGGAGCGTTATGTGCACGCCTTGCTTGAGCGCGGCACCCTGGCGGTGGTGATCACGTCGCCTGTGTGGGCGGGTTTGCGCGGTGAAGTGTCATCCGCCTGGAAAGCCTTTGTGCCGGTGCCCGAGCCTGCCAACACCGACCCCTCCTTCAGCCCGGTCTGCGCGGATGCAGCCAGTGCCATGGCCGTTGCCCAGCAATGGCTGCTGCGCACGCCAACGGCCCGGCAACTGGGTTTTGTGCTCAAACATGCCCATCACCCACGGTATGTGGCGACTGAGCCGGTGACGGTGACGGAGCCGGTGTTCGACCCGCATCTGGTGTTTCGCTCCGCCGGTGACGGCACTTTTTACCTGCCGCCGGACTACCGGTTTGCCGGTTTCTACTGGCTGGCGATCGACGCTGTGGCACCGCAGGCCGTGAGCGAGCCCTGGCTGTATGAGCGCTTTATTCTGCCCAAGGTGTTGGCCCACGCGATCAACCTGCAACGGGTACTGGATCTGCCGGGGCTGGCGCTGTACGTGAGTACCGTCGACGGCGCGTTGTTGCGCTATCAATTTTCCAACTCGGGCGCGGAGTCGCGCTTCTACAACCCCCCGAGATCGTCCAGGGGAGGCATCGACAACGGCCAGCAGGCGGCATTGGACGAGGGGCGGATGGCGGTGCGCACCTACATTCAGCAGTTGGCCGCCGCCGGTGATCTGTCGGTGGTCAGGACCAGCCCGTTGTGGGACGTGGTCGGGCGTATCGATGGGCACTGGCAACCGTATTCGCGTCATCCAATGGCGGTGTTGAGCCAGGCGTTTGTGCTGGCCGATGATGCGGCGCGCTATGCCCACGAGCGTATTGGCAGTCGGCGCGAGCGTGAGTACATCGGCTTGATCCTCAAGGGCCCGCAGCAGCATTTTTTTGCCACTGAACCCCAGGAAAACCCCGGCCCCCGTTTTGATATGAGCCGCGTCGGCCCGGTGGACCGCGGCGGTGTGCCGCTGGTGATACCGGCCGGTTACAGCCTGCACGGGATTTACAGCTCGCGCGCCCACAGCCCGGTAATGCCGGGGGATGCGGAGGCCGAGGTGGCTGCGCAGATGTTTTTGGACAGTGATATCCACCAGGTCCTCACACTGGCACCCAAGGTGCCGGCGGCGTATTTGTCGGGTTCGGCCGACAGCCTGGTCGCCTTCGAACCCTACGCCCCGGCGTTGAGCCGCGAGCTGTTCGACCTGAGCGCCCCGGAACGCGGCGGCAGCCAGTTGCAGCGCCAATTGCAGGATCACAGCCTGGTGCCCAGCGACGTGGTGCGCGCCATGGTGTTGGCCGGTGTGGTGCGGGTTGTGGTGGGCAACCGGCTGTGGGGCAGCCCCGCCAGGGTGCAGAGCGACTGGTCGCCACCCTACGTGATCACCGCCGACCATGTGCCGCCACAGCCCGAGCTGGGGCCGATCTTCGCCAGCGCCCGGCAAGCGGTGGTCGATGCCTGCGCGCGTTGGCGCCATGCCTATGCACAGGCGCCCCAAGGTTTGGGGGTGGTGCTCAAACACAAAGCCAGCGAAGTCTATGTCGCCACCCAAGTGGTGCCGGGCGCGGTGCTGGACCGCCTGATATTCGCCGCCGAATTCGGCGCCCCGGTGCTGACCGAAGGCTTTACGACCCATGCCGTCTACTACAGCGCCAGTGGCTTGCCCAAAGACCTGCGTGGGCAAGCGGCCTGGGTGGCGCGGCATTTTATCGGTGCGCACGATCTGTATGCGGCCCTCTACGATCAACAGGGGCGGCGACGTGCGCGCGCGCCCCACACGCTGGCGCTGTATCTGTCGACCCTCGACGGTGGGCTATTGATGTTCGATCCCGGCTACGACCCGCTTGGGGTGCTTCAGGATGAGTCAGGGAAAATGGACCCGGACGCCTTGCAGGCCAGGCTCGGCCAGACCCTGACGGCCCGTGGCTACGTGCGCCAGGTGGCGCTGGGCGGGCCGCTGACGGTGATCAACACCAGCACTTGCTGGGACGTGGCCGGTCGCGTCGGGCCGCAATGGTTCGCCTTCGCCCAGGCCAATCGGCATGCGTTGGGCCCGTGTTTCGCTACCGCCGATGATGCTGCTCGCCATGCTCAGGTTCGTCTGGGCAATCGCCGTGACCGGGTCTACGGTGGGTTGATTTTGCGGCGCACCGACGGTCTGTTCACGGCCACGGATCCGGTGGCGGTCTACGTCGAGAACTTCGCGCCAGGCTGGATCCGTCGCGATGACCTGGTGGTGCATTCCCAATTCCTCGGCGGCAGCACGGCGGTGGCGCGCTACCACTCGCGGCGCCTGGGGCAGTTGCCCTTCGCCCTGAGCGAGGGCGAACGAGCGGTGTACCAGAACATGTTTGCCACGGACTTTCTCGGCGCCATGCTCGATGACTCGCCCAGCGCGCTGCGTTTTTCCACCGGCCTTGAGTACCTGTTTTGTGACGATGGCGCGCTGCTCAGCGTGGCCAGCAACGGCGGCGCGCTGGAGCGCTCGCTGGCGGCGAAGTTGCGGGTGCGTGGTACGGCGAACCCCAAGCTCAACGAGTTGGAACAGTCCCTGCGCGACGGTGTGCTGGCGCCCAGTGAATACGTCAGCCGTGTGGCGCGGGCGTTGGTGTTGCGCGTGGTCAAGGGCAGCACCCTGTGGGGGCAGGCGGCCCGAGTCGAACAATGGCAGGCCGCTGCCGTGCTCGATGACGTCCCCGCGCTGTCGGTGGACGCGCCCCTCGGCCCGGTGTTCGTGCAACTGGCCGACGCCTTGCGCGACCTGCACCGCCAGAGCGGCCAGCGTCGCCTGTTGAGCTACGGCGTGGTGCTCAAGTCGCGCAATGCCGAGCAGTATGTGGCCACTGCGCCCCAGCCGGCTGGCGCCCTTGCCCTGAACCTGGATCGGCTGCTGGTAGGGGGCGTTGCACCGCCAGGCCTGGAGGTGCAAGGGCTGTACCTGTGCCCGCCGGCGCAGGCCGAAATTTTGCGGAGCGACCCGCTGTATCGCTGTTTCGTTTCGCCTGCGGACCTCACCCGTGCCTGGGGACTCAGAGGCGCCAAACCTTCCGACTACCTGCCGGTGTTTGTCGGCTGCGTGGACGGGGCCTGGCTTCAGGTACGGTTGCAGTCACCCTTGGCCTCCCTTGATAACGCATTGCCGCGTCTAAAAAATGGCAGCCTGAAGCCACTGGGCTATATCCGTGAAATGGCCCAGGCCCATGAATTGACGGTGCTGGCTACCAGTGAAATGTGGAGCATCAAGGGCCGCATCGAATCGGGCTGGGAGCCCCGGCGCAGTGCGGCGCAACCCGACAAGGCCCTGGCATTCGGGCCGCTGTTTTCCCACCCGGATGACGCTGCCCGCCATGCCCAGCGACGTCTCGCACGTGAGGCGCATTACCTCGGGTTGGTGCTGGTCAATACCGCGTCTACCTCCTTCGTTGCGCTTGAGCCGTTGCGGGATACAGGGATCGACTCACCGTTGGCGCGACGGCTGTTCAAGGTTAAAGGCGGTCTGTTCGAGCCGTCTTCACCGGCACCGGCGTATCCGTCCGGTTTCAAGCTGGTGGCGGCGCACCTGTTATTCCAGCGCATGCCCGGCAACCCGGACGACACTACGCAGGACCAGAGGCTGGCGGAACACTTCGTGGCGCGCGACACCCTCGGGTTCTATCGCAACCTGCTGTTCAAAAACGGCGTGCGCGGTGCGTTCTGTTATCTGTCGACACGCCAGGGCGGCTTGCTCAAATACCTGCCTCGCTACACTGAGCGTGAAGAAGATTTGTTCACCGGCGGGCTCTTGGGCCCCACGGACTATCGGCCGACGCAATGGCTATCGCGCCTGGCCAGCGATGGCGTGGTGCAGGTGTTGGACCCGGACGATTACTGGACCCGCAGCGGCGTATTGAAGGTGGAATGGACCCTGGAGGCGGGGGAGGAACATTCCACCTGGGAGGTGGCGCCGGCCTACCCGGCCAGGGACGAGCTATGAGCGCTTGCGCATCAAGCCGATAAAGAACAGCCCACCGATGGCTGCCGTGGCCACGCCAATCGGCAAGTCTTCGGGGGCGATCAGGGTGCGTGCAGCCACGTCCACCCATACCAGGAACAAGCTGCCCAGCAGCCCGCACACCGGCAGTAAGCGCCGGTGCTCGGCGCCCACCAGGCGCCGCGCGATGTGCGGGATCATCAGGCCGACAAAGCCGATGGAGCCGCTGATCGACACCAGCACACCGGTCATCAGCGAGGCCACCAGAAACACCTTCAAGCGCACCGTGCGTGCGTTTAGGCCGAGGGTCACGGCAGTCTGCTCACCGGCCATCAAGGCGTTGAGCGGGCGCGCCATGCCCAGCAATACCCCTAGCCCCAGTAGCACCGTAACGGCGGGAATCGCCAGAAGCTCCCAGCGCGCCAGGCCCAGGCCGCCGAGCATCCAGAACATTACCGCCGAGGCAGCGCGATGGTCGCCCATGAACAGCAACAGGTTGGCCACCGCCATCATCACAAACGACACCGCCACACCGCACAGCAGCAAGCGATCGCTCTCCAGGCGGCCATTGCGGCTGGCCACCGCCAGCACCACCAGCATGCTCGCCAATGCGCCGATAAACGCGGCGATGGGCAAGGTCAGCAAGCCGATTATTTCACCCACATGCAGCACCACGATCACCGCGCCCAGAGTGGCGCCGGATGTGACGCCCAGCAGGTGTGGATCAGCCAGCGGGTTGCGCGTGACCGCCTGCAACACCGCGCCGATCAAGGCCAACCCCGCGCCGACCAATGCGCCCAGCAACATGCGCGGCACGCGGATCAGCCAGACGATATGTTCCTGCCCCGCCGGCCAACTCACCTCGCCGATGCCAAAGGCCTTGTACAGCATGATCCGCCACACCACGTCCACCGGCACCCGCGCCGGGCCAAAGCCCAGCGAGATCACACAAGAGGCCAGCAACAGCGCAGCCAGGGCGACGAGCAACAAGGCATAGCGACGGTTGATCATTCGCCGTGGAACCCCTTGGCCAGTGTCTCGACAGCCAGCACGTTATCGATGCCCGGCGTGGCTTGCACATAAGGAATCACGATAAAGCGCTGGTTCTTGATCGCGTCCACCGCTTGCAGCGCCGGGTTGTTCAGCAGGAACGCCTGTTTCTGCTCGGCGGTGATCTCACTGTAGTCAACGATTACGATCACCTGCGGGTTGCGCTCCACCACTGTCTCCCAGTTGACGCGGGTCCAGCTGGCCTCGATGTCGTCGAGGATATTGCGCCCGCCGGCCGCCGCGATCAGCGCCTGGGGCATGCCCAGGCGGCCGGAGGTCATGGCGCGGTCTTCGCCGCTGTCGTAGAGGAACACGCGGGGCTGGTCGGCGGGCAGGTCTTTCTGCACCTCGGCGACCTGCGCCTGCATCTGCGCGATCAGCGTGTTGGCGCGGTCTTGTACGTCGAAGATCTTGCCCAGGTTGCGCAGGTCGTTATAGGTGTCGTCCAGGGTGGCGGCCGGGCGCTTCATGACGAACGCGCAGGACTCGGTCAGCTCGTACACGTTGATGCCCAAGGGTTGCAGGGTGGCGGGCGTGAGGTCACCGCCCACGCGCATGCCGTAGTCCCAGCCGGCGAAGAAGAAATCCACGTTGGCATTGAGCAGGGTTTCTACCGACGGGTACTTGCTGGCCAGTTCCGGCAAGCCGTCGAGAGTGCTGGCCATTTCTGGCGTGACGGACTTCCAGCCGGTCACACCGCTGTAGCCGGCCATGCGCGGCTTGAGGCCGAGGGCGAGCATCATCTGGGTCATGTTGATGTCGTGGCTGACGGCGTGCTGGGGCGCTTCCTGGAAGGTCACGTCGCGGTTGCAGCTTTTGACGGTGACCGGGTAATGGGTGGCCTCGGCGAATGCTTCAGAGGCACCGGACAACAGGGCTACAGCCAGCAGGGAGCGCAGGATCATGGTTGGGTTATCCAGGTGATTCGGGGGTAGTCAGACAAGGGATGGCGGTCGATCAAGGCCTCGACGCCAAACACCTCGCGCAGCAGTTCGGCGGTCAGTACTTCGTGAGGCGTGCCGCTGGCGACGATGCACCCGTGGTGGATCACGTACAGGCGATCACAGAAAGCGGCGGCCAGGTTCAGGTCGTGGATGCTCGCCAGAGTGCCGATATTCAGGCGCTTGACCAACCGCAGCAGCTCCAGCTGATAGCGCGGGTCGAGGTGGTTGGTGGGCTCGTCGAGGATCAGCAATTGCGGTTGCTGGGCCAGGGCTCGGGCGAGGATCACCCGTTGTTTTTCCCCGCCGGAAAGGGTGGCAAAGGCGTGGTCTTCGAAGCCCTGCATGCCCACCGATTCGAGGGCGGTTTGCACCAGTTGCTGGTCGTGCAGCGTGTCGCCATCGAACAAGCCTTTGTGGGGCGTGCGGCCCATGGCGACCACTTCATCCACCCGCAGGCCGAAAGCGTCGGGGAATTCCTGGAGCACCACGGCGATGCGTTGCGCGCACCATTTGGCGCTTTGTTTCCACACGTTCTGGTGGTCGAGCGAAACGTCGCCGCGCGCCGGCTGGGTGAAGCGATAGGCGCAGCGCAACAGGCTGGTCTTGCCGCTGCCGTTGGGGCCGATCAGGCCGACGAACTCCCCCGCACCGACCTGCAGGCTGGCGTCACGCAGGTGGAACTGGTGATGGCAGTGGCTGGTTGGGGACCAGTTGAGGTCGGTTAGGGTTAGCGATGTCATCAAGTCTCTCAAGTCCAACGCAGATCAAAACTGTGGGAGCTGGCTTGCCTGCGATAGCATCACAGAGGTGCAGCTGTTACACCGAGGTGTCTGCATCGCAGGCAAGCCAGCTCCCACACAAGCCAGCTCCCACATGGGGCTCTGTGGTGTGTTCGGTTAGAAGGTGTAGTCCGCCGTGACGAAGAAGGAGCGCGGTTCACCGAGGATCCACTGCTGCCCGTCATTGTATTGGCTGACCGCATAAGTGCGATCAAACAGGTTATTCAATTGCAGCCCCAGCGTGGTATTGCGCATGGCTTTCCACGACACCGACGCATCGACCACGGTGTAGCTCGGCAGCTCGTTCTGGTTGGCCATATCGGCATACCGCGCATCCACATAACGCACGCCGGCACCGGCACGGATGTCGTCGGTCACGGCCTTGCTCAGCCACAGGTTGGCGGTGCGGCGCGGCACGTCCACCGGGCGGTTGCCGTCGCGGGAGACTTGCACGCCGTTGACGTCCTGCTTGAAGTCGTCGTATTGCGCATGCACCAGCGCTGCGTTGGCTTGCAAGGCCCAGGCGTGGGGCAGTTGCAGGTCGAGGCTGGCTTCCAGGCCACGGGAGGATTGCTGGCCGACTTGCTGCTTGAGGTCCGGGTCGCCCGGTACGTCGGTGAGCAATTTCTTTTTGACGATGTGGTAAGCGGCCAGGGTCCACTCGCCACGCTGGTCCCAGAAGGCTTGCTTGATGCCGATCTCGGTTTGCTTGGCCGTGGACAGGTCGAACTGTTGCTGGCTCGGGCTCAGGGAAATCAGGCCACCGACGCCGTCGGTGCTGGTGGCGTACTGGCCGTAGATCGAGGTGTCCGGGCTGATCGCGTAGACCAGGCCGGCTTTCCAGTTATTGCCGGTGAGGGTCTTGTCGGACTGTTCGCCGGTGCGCAGGTTATCGCGGTCGACGTGGGCGTAATCGCGGCGGATACCGGTGACCAGCGCCAGTTGATCGGTGAGTTGCAGACGGTTTTCGGCGAAGCCGGCGACGGTTTTGGTGGTGGTGGCGAACAGCGGCTGGAACGCGCTGCTGCTTGCAAACTCGCCGGGTGCCGGGTGGTTGATGTCGATGGGTTGGCCATCGGCAAAGCTGTCGGTGAACGGCGAGTTGCTGGCCAGGCGGAAGCGGATGCGGTTGTATTCCACGCCGGTCACGGTCTGGCTGTCGAGGCCGAACAGGGTGTGCTTGAAGGTGAAGGTCTGGCGGTCGCCGACCTGTTCCTGGTTGTGCTTGATGCCGTAGTTGCCGCTGCGGGTGAGTTGGCCGTCGGTGAAGTTGTAGTTCTCGGCGTTCTGCCAGCGGCGCTGGTTTTTCAGGTAGAACAGCTCGTTGCTGGCGCTGAGGTTGTCACTGATCTGCCACTCGCTGGTCAGGCGCGTCCACTGGTCGTTGTAGTGTTGGATGTCGTCGCGGACGTTGTAGTTTTTCTCGCGCAGGCCTTTGTGCAGCTGGCCGTTGATCAGCGGCGTGCCGAAGTAGTTTTGCGGGCGCTGGTCGCCGTAGTCGCTGGCGAGGGTGAAGCTGAGGTTGTCCGCCGCCTGCCAGCGCAGGGCGCCGCTGATGAAGTCGCTGCTGGAGTCGCCATGGTCGATGAAACCGTTGCTGCGCAGGCGGTTGAGGTTGAGGCGATAGCTCAGGGTATCGGTCAGCGAACCGCCGCTGTCGAGGGCCTGTTGCTGGCGGTCATAGGAGCCGTAGCCGAGGCGGATGTGGTTTTCGATCTCGCCTTCGAAGGGCTTTTTCGGCACGGTGTTGATCACCGCGCCGGTGGCGCCTTCGCCGTACAGCACCGAGGCCGGGCCGCGCAGCACGTCCACGCGCTCCACCGACCAAGTGTCCACGGGGAAGGTCGAGGTGCCCATGCCCATGTACATGCGGTTTCCGTCATAGAGCTGCATCACCGAACCCTGGCCGGTAAAACCACGGGCCGACAACGAGGTGCCGCCGTCCCCCGGTGTGCCGGTGCGGCTGATGCCGGTGGCGCGGGAAATCGCGTCCTGCACGCTGGCATCGCCCCGTTCGCGGATCTGCGCGCCGGTCTGGCTTTCAACGCTGCCGGGGGTTTGCAGGGCCGTGAGGTTCAGGCGCGAACCGGCGGTGGTCGGGGTCTTCAGGTCGATGTGTGCATCGTCCACAGCCGGTGCGGTGACGGGGCTGGCGGGCAGGGTCAGGGCCTGGGCGTTGGTGTGCAGGGCGAGCAGGCACAGGCCGGACGCGAGGTACTTGTTCATCGGTTGATCAGTCTTCTTGGCAGGGTGCTCGCCGCAGGGCGCGGCGAGCAACGATAACGCAGTAAGTGTTATAAGTTAACACTTATTCGCTGCGCGGCAAAACGTCGCGCAAGGCTACAGAAGTGCTCTATGGCGGGCATCTCACGGGTTTCATGTCGAACCTGAGGCAGATTCATGTCGGTTGAAAAACCGTGACAGCACCAGGCGATCCAACGCCCACACGGCGATCAACGACGCGCCCACCAACGGGAAAACGATCGCCAGCCCGAGCATGATCACCATCGCGGTTTTCCACTTCGGCAGGTCGTGGCGCAGCGGCGGCACCCCGAGCTTGCCCTGGGGTTTGCGCTTCCACCAGATCACCACGCCGCTGACGGCGCTGAGCAGGATCATCAGGCAGATCAGCAACACGATCAGTTGGTTGACCCAGCCGAACATCTTGCCTTCGTGCAGCATCACCCCGGTTTCGGTGGCGCGGGCGACGGTGTTGTAGTGCTGCCAGCGCACATCGGCGAGGACCTTGCCGGTGTACTGGTCCACGTGCAGGGTGGCGTCGTTGCGCGGGTCGTCGGCGAACACCGCGACGGTGAACACGCCTTCGGCGGTGGTGGGGAAGGTGATGCTGTAGCCGGGCTCGACTTTGCGTGCGTTGGCCAGGTCCACCACCTGTTGCAGACGCAACGTTGGTGCGGCGGGCGCTGAATGCATGGCGCCGTGGTTCATGTGTTCGGCGTGGTCGCCAGACATCGGCATCGGCGTGTTTTCCATGGCCCAGGGCACGGTCTGCTGGCTCGCGGTGTTGAGCACGCGGGCTTGCTGGTCGGACTGCGGCACGTCGTTCCACATCGCTGCCGGGAATTTATTCCACAGGTCGGCGTATTGCTTGCCCCAGAAGCCGGTCCAGGTCATGCCGCTGAGCAGCATCACCAGCAACAGCGCCGCACCCCAGAAGCCGGTGACGGCGTGCAGGTCGCGCCAGAGCACGCGGCCGCGACTGCTGAAGCGCGGCCACAACACACCGGCCGACGACTTGCCGCGCGGCCACCACAGGTACACGCCGGACACCACCAGCATCACGCCCCAACCGGCAGCGAGTTCCACCAGGCGATCGCCGACGGTGCCGATCATCAGCTCACCGTGCAGGGCGCGGGCGATGGCTTGCAGGTTGTATTTCGCGTCTTGTTCGCCGAGGACGCTGCCGCGATAGGGGTCGATGAATACCGTGAGTTCGCGGCCCTTGTCGTGCAGCACGAACTGCGCGCTGCTGGTGGTGGTCGCGGGCGGCAGGTATTTGCTGATGGCGGCCTCGGGGTAGGCGGCCTTGGCGCGTTGCAGCTGCTCGTCGGCGGTCAGCGCGTGTTCGGCGGCCGGGACGGTGAGCAGGTGGCCGTACATCAGTGGGTCGAGTTGGGGTTTGAACAGGTAGATGATGCCGGTCAGGGCCAGCAGCACCATGAAGGGGGCGACGAAGAGGCCGGCGTAGAAGTGCCAGCGCCAGGCCAGGTTGTAGAAGGAGATTTTTTGAGTGTTCATCAGGCTTTTTCCGCAAGGCTTGTGATTTTTTTGGGTTGTGAACGCCAAACCTGTAGGAGCCGGCTGTTGTGGCGAGGGAGCTTGCTCCCGCTGGGCTGCGCAGCAGCCCCAAAAAGCTTGGGAGCGCTTCGCACTCCAGCGGGAGCAAGCTCCCTCGCCACAACAAGCTCGCTCCTACAATGCGTTAAAAGCTCATGTCGATTTTAGTCCACAGGGTGCGGCCAGGCTCCTTGATGGCCTGCGGGTCATTGGCCGGGTAGCCGAACCCGGCGTTGCCGGCCAGGTTCAAATGCTCGGCATAGGCCTTGCCGAACAGGTTGTCCACACCGGTGCTGACCTTGAAGTTTTTGTTGATGCGGTACGCCGCGTTCAGCGAGAACACGCCAAAGCCGCCGCTCTTGTCGTAGTCCTTACCGACCACGTTGCCCTTGTTCTGATCGATGCGGTTTTGTGCCGCGACCACCCGCCACAAGGCGCCAGCGCTCCAGTCGTCTTCGCTGTAGGTGAGGCCCAGGCGCGCGTCCAGCGGCGGCATTTGTGGCAGGGCCTTGCCGTCGCTGCTGTTCTTGCCCCAGGCGTAGGCGAGGGTGGCGTCGGTTTTCCAGTGGCGCGTGAGCTTGTACGCCGCGCCCAGTTCGCCGCCCATGATGCGCGCGTCGACGTTGCGCGCCTGGGAGGTGGTACCCATCATCCCGGGCTTGTAGTCGAACAGGATGAAGTCCTGCACGCGGCCGATGTAGCCCGAGGCCCAGGCTTCGAGGTCGGCGCTTTTATATTGCGCGCCGAAGTCGAGTTGGGTGGTCTTTTCCGGTTTCACGCCGTCGAAGGCATTCACCGAGCCGGCGGCGCCGGTGTTCGGCGAAAACAGTTCCCAGTAGTCCGGGAAGCGTTCCGAATGGCCTAGGCCCGCGTAGAGCGTGGTGGGGCTGTCGGCGAGGTCGTGTTCATAACGCACGAAGCCCGAAGGCAGAGTGTCGGCACGGGTGTTGTCGGCCGTCGGGTTGGGACGCTTCATCATTCCGGAGCCGGTGGTTTGCCGGAAGTCTTTGGCGGACGCACGATCCAGGCGCGCGCCGGTGATCAGGCGCTCGCGGTCGGCGGCGTACCAGGTGAGTTCGCCGAACACCCCGTAGTTGTGGAAGTTGGCGTCCTTGACCCGGGGCAGGTCCTTGTAGGTGTCGATGCCCATGCTGCTGCGCTGGCGGTGTTCGTTGGTCTGCGCATCCAGGCCGCTGATCAACTGCACATCGGCCCAGCGCCAGGTGGCCTTGATGCGTGCGCCGAGGGTGCGGCGGTCGACGTTGGACGCCATCGGCCCGGCCATCATGCCGGTGCCCGAGGGCGTGCGCAGTGTGTAGTTGTCCATCACATGGTCGGCGTAGTTGTAGTAGACCTGGGCCTCGACCTTGTTCAGCACCTCGCCGATGTTGGATTTTTCGAAGCGCAGCCCGAGGCTTTCGCGCAGGAACTGCGAGCCGTCCATGCCGCGTCCGGCGTAGCGCGCTTCGCCATCGCCACGGCCGGCGGTGAGTTCCAGCAGGGTGTCGGCGTCGGGGGTGAAGCCGACGGCCACGTCACCGTTCCACTTGTCATAGCGCGAGGCGACGGTGTCGTTGTTGCCGTCCTTGTAGTCATCGGCGTGGGCCTGGTTGCCGATCACCCGCACATAGCCCAGCGGACCACCGGTAGCGGCGTCGATGACCTTGTCGAAGCGCCCGTTGGAACCGGCCAGCACGCTGGCGTTGAGGCGTGTGCCGAGTTCGCCGAACTGCTCCGGCTCACGTTCGAACAGGATCGTGCCGGCGGAGGCGCCCGGGCCCCAGAGCACGGTTTGCGGGCCTTTGATCACGGTGAGCTTGTCGTAGGTTTCCGGGGAAATGTACGAGGTGGGCGCGTCCATTCGGCCGGGGCAGGCGCCGAGCATCATGCTGCCATTGGTGAGGATGTTCAGGCGCGAGCCGAACATGCCGCGCAGCACCGGGTCGCCGTTGGTGCCGCCATTGCGTACCAGGGCAAAGCCGGGAATGGTCTTGAGGTAGTCGCCGCCATCGCTGGCGGGCACCGGTTGGCGCGGGTCCTTGGGGTTGGTGATCACGGTCAGCGGTGAGCTGGGGGCAATCGCGGTGATGACGGTGGGGCTCAGTTCGTTTTCATCGGCGTGAGCCAGTGGCACCAAGAGTGCGCCGCACAGAACGGCGAACACGGGGGTACATCCCAAACGGGAGTCAGCAGTAAACCTGGACATGACAAATTCCATCAATCAATCGTAAACAACACGGCCAGCAGCCTGCGGCTGTCTGTCTAAAGTCGGCCGGGGTGAAGTAACGCTGTGAAGTGCTTACGAGACGATGGGCGGCGCACGGCTGCGGGCGCCGGGGAAGATGCTCTGCCGGGCATGGCCCAGGCGCGTGGCGGGGGTGAGGGCGGTGGCCGGCGGTGGGGCGCCGAGGGTGAGCGTGGAAACGCCGCCGGGCAGGGCGGGGCAACTGTAGAGCAGGTCGCAATAGCCGCACTTGGCCCAGAGGGCGTGGTGTTCGTCAGGGGCTTTTTTGTGATGGGCATCGCCGTGGTCCATCGGCATGTCCATGGACATGCTCATCGACATACCGGCGTGATGATCCATCGGCATCGCTTGGGAAATCAGCGGACCGATAAAGATCATCAGCATGGCGAACAGGCTGATCCAACTGCCGCGCGTTACGCGAGCGTGTGGCGACAACCTGGCGCGAGGGGCGCCCATCGAGTATTGGCCTAGTGGGCGTGTTTATGCTCGTGGGCGGCCATCGGCGGCACTTTTTGCACCGACACTTCCACTTCGACCTTGCCGGCTTTTTCGAAGGTGAGGGTCAGTGGGAATTGCTTGCCGTCGGCCAACAGGCTGCGGTCTTTGAGGCCCAGCAGCATGACGTGGTAGGCCATCGGCGCGAAGGTCAGCTCGCCTTTTGCGGGCACGGCGACGCTGGGCACCTGTTGCATCTTCATCAGGTCGCCCTGCATGACGTGTTCATGCAGCTCGGCCTTGTCGGCCACGGGCGTCTCGACGCTAAGCAGGCGGTCCGGGCTGGCGCCGGTGTTGTGGATCACAAAATACGCCGCGACCGTTGGCGCATTCGGCGGCAACTCCTGGGACCAGGGGTCGCTGACCAGCAAGTCGCCGGCCTTGTAGTCATCGGCATTGGCAGCACTGAACACCGGCAGCAACAACGCGGCCAGAAGCAGGGAAGATTTGAGCATGGCAGTTCTCCAGAACGGTTCTAAACGCAGTTCACTTGCGAAGACATCAGGCCGTTGGAGAGGCGCGCGGATTAAGGCTCGGCCATTGCTGGCGCGGTGTCGGGCTTTGCAGCCGGGGCGGCGGCAAGCTTTGAGCGGTGTTGAATTGCGTGAGGTACAACTGCGGCACATGCCCCGGCAACGCCACCAATGGCGCCGAGCCCGAGCAACACCAGCAATGCTGCATGGTGGAATGATCGTCCTGCTGCGGTGCCGGAATCTCCAGCTGGCCCAGTGCGATGGTCTTGAGCGTCGCACCATTGGACGAGCAGAAACTGCCCCACAACAATTGCTGCACCGGGTCCTGGGATTGCTGCATCGCGCTGGCCAGCGGCATGGCAAAGGCGTTGAACAGCACTGCAAAGCAGGCGATCCACACAATTGCAAAGCGTTGACGGGCCATGGCGGACAATCCGTAGGGTTAAACGATCAGGTGGGTATTTAGCCTGATCGTAGGGGATAAGTAAAAAGGGGTGGTGTGGTTTGGTGTCGCAGTGCCAGTGGTTGAGGATAGACGGGAACTGATAGGTTGCTGATATCAAGGGCAATGCGGTGCTAATGTGGGAGCGGGCTTGCTCGCGAAAGCGGAGTGTCAGCCAATACATGGGGTGACTGATACACAGCCTTCGCGAGCAAGCCCGCTCCCACAGGGGATTTTTGGTGTTTAGAGAGTGGTGATTGCCTGTAGTAGCGCAGGCACGGTGGTGAATTCTCGATCCACCGCCGCTAACACCGGCCGCTTCAACACCAGCACCGGCACCCCAAACTCCCTTGCCACTTCCAGCTTCGGCTCCGTTGCCGTGCTTCCGCTGTTCTTGCTGATCAGCACATCAATCCCACGCCGCTCAAACAACACCCGCTCATCCTCGATCAGAAACGGCCCGCGCGCGCCGATCACTTCGCAGCGTTCATTCCCCGGATAAACATCCAGTGCACGCAACGTCCAGAACTGCTCCGGCGGGATCTCATCAAGGTGCTGCAACGGCTCCCGTCCCAGGGTGAACAGCGGTCGTTTGAAGGGTTTCAACGCTTCAATCAACGAAGCCCAATCACTGACCTCCCGCCAATCATCCCCCGCCTGCGGCTGCCACGCCGGGCGGCGCAAGGCCCAGCAGGGCACGCCGCTCAACTGCGCGGCCTCGGCCGCATTGCGACTGATCTGCGCCGCATACGGATGGGTCGCGTCGAGAATCAGGCTGATGCCCTCATCCCGGACAAACTGCGCCAAGCCCTCAGCGCCGCCATAACCGCCGACCCGCACTTGGCAGGTCAGATCGGTCGGCACGCGCCCAACGCCGGCCAGGCTGTAGATATGTTCCGGGCCCAATGTGCGAGCAATCGCCAGCGCTTCCGTCACGCCGCCCAGCAGCAGAATGCGCTTCATAGCGGCTTGACCACTTCCAGCAAGGTAATCGGCAACGCCTGCCGCCATGTATCAAAGTCCCCCAGCGGCTGCGCCTGGGCCACGTGGATGCGCGTCAGTTCGCCGCCATGCCGCGCACGCCAGTCCATCAAGGTCATTTCACTTTGCAGGGTCACGGCGTTGGCGACCAAGCGCCCGCCTGGCCGCAGGTGTTGCCAGCAGGTGTCGAGCACGCCGTCGCGGGTCACGCCACCGCCGATGAAGATGGCGTCCGGGGCTTCCAGGCCACTCAACGCCTCGGGCGCCTTGCCGCGAATCAGTTGCAGACCTGGTACGCCGAGGGCATCACGGTTGTGCTCGATCAGGCCTTGGCGGCCGGTATCAGCTTCAATCGCCAGCGCGCGGCAACTCGGGTGCGCACGCATCCACTCAATCCCGATGGAACCGCTGCCCGCGCCCACATCCCAGAGCAATTCCCCGGGCATCGGCGCGAGGCGGGCCAGGGTCATGGCGCGTACATCGCGTTTGGTCAGTTGGCCGTCGTGTTTGAAGGCTGAATCCGGCAAGCCGGCCAGACGTGACAGGCGCTGAGCCTGCGGATCAGCCACGCAGTCGATGGCGACCAAGTTCAAATCGGCGATTGAAGCGTGTTGCCAATCCACAGCCCGCCCGTCGAGACGCCGCTCATCCACGCCGCCCAAGTGCTCAAACACAGAAATGCGGCTCGGCCCAAACCCGGACGCGGCCAACAACGCGGCAATCAACGCCGGACTGCCCCCGTCATTGCTCAACACCAACAACCGCACGCCACTGGCCAGATGGGCATTCAACGCCGCCAACGGCCGCGCCACCACGGACAGCGTCACCACGTCCTGCAACGGCCAGCCCAACCGCGCCGCCGCCAACGACACCGACGACGGCGCCGGCAAGATCAGCAGCTCATCCGCCGTCACCTGCCGCGCCAGGCTCGCGCCCACGCCGTAGAACATCGGATCGCCGCTGGCCAGCACGCACACAGGCTCACCGCGCCGCGCCAGCACCGGTTCCAGGGAAAACGGGCTCGGCCACAACTCGCGCGCGCCACGAATACACACCGGCAACAGGTCCAACTGGCGCTGAGCACCTATAATCCGCGTGGCGCGCAACAGGGCGTGCCGGGCATTGCGGCCCAGGCCCTTGAAGCCGTCTTCACCGATGCCTACAACCGTCAGCCAGGGCGACATAAAGATTCCTTGAGCGACATCCGACGGGCAGGCTTTTCATGCCGCCGGACAAAGCAGGCATAATACCGCGCCTTTACCCATCGACCGGTAGCCCCGTGAAACCAACGCCCGCTGTGAATACCTTGCGCCCCTCGGCTTGTCCGGGGTTGCTGCGTATCGTCCAGGCGTTGGACGGCGGCATTTGCCGGATCAAACTGGCCGGCGGTTCCATCACCGCAGCGCAAGCCCATGCGGTGGCAGACGCCGCCCAGGCCTACGCGGGCGGGGTGATCGAGGCGACCAACCGCGCCAACTTGCAGATTCGCGGGATCGGCAGCGAAGAGGGCGCGTTGATCGCCCTGCTGCTGGCGGCCGATCTGGGCCCCAACAACGCCGCAGGCGACGATGTGCGCAACCTGATGCTCAGCCCCAGCGCCGGCATCGACCCGCAGATGCTCTTCGACACGCGCCCGCTGGCCGCACAGATCCTCAATACCCTGCAAAGCCACCCGCGTTTCCATGAGCTATCGGCCAAGTTCGCCGTGCAACTGGATGGCGGTGAGGACCTGGCGATGCTCGAACATCACCATGACCTGTGGTTGTCGGCGTTCGTGCGCAATGGCCAGACGCTGCTCGCGTTCGGCCTGGCCGGTTGCCCGGGGCTGGATGCGCCGCTGGCCGCCGTGCCGCTGGAGCAAGGCCATGCTTTGGTGGTGGCCGTGCTGGAGGCGTTTCTCGACCTCGCCACCCCAGCGCAAACCCGTATGCGTCATCTGGCTGTGGATAACGTGCTGAGCCGCATCAGCTTGCCGCTGCTCCCGGCCGACGGCTTCAAACGCCTGCCCAGTGGTGCTTTGCTGCACCTCGGCACTTATCCACAGGTGCAAAAAAATCAGTTTTACGTCGCCGCCGTCGCACCTCTGGGTCGCCTGGACGCGACGATGCTCAAGGGCGCCGCGCAACTGGCCAGCGACTACGGCGACGGCACGTTGCGCTTCACCCCTTGGCAAGGCGTGCTGCTGCCCTACGTGGAAAAGCCCCACGCCGTGACCGAACGCCTGATGCAGCTCGGCTTTCTGTGTTCCATCGACCAGCCCCTGGCGCGCATGACCGCCTGCACCGGCTCCAGCGGCTGCGCCAAGGCCCTGGCCGACACCAAGGCTGATGCGGTGCAACTGGCCGCCCTGCAAGTGGCGCATGACGTGCACCTGTCCGGCTGCCCGCGCTCTTGTGCCGCCGCGCACACTGCGCCGGTGACCTTGCTGGCCGTGAGCCCCGGCCACTACGACCTCTATTTTCGCGATGCAGCCCAGCCTGGTTTTGGCCGGCTGCACGCGCACGCCCTTTCTATTGAAGCGACGGGCGCCTTGCTGCGCGCCCGCCCACGGAGCAACACCGATGATTGATTACATCCGCGACGGTCAGGAGATCTATCGCAACTCCTTCGCCATTATTCGCGCGGAAGCCAAGTTGGAGCGCATCCCGGCCGACCTGGAAAAACTCGCGGTGCGGGTGATTCACGCCTGCGGCATGGTCGATGCCATCGACGGCCTGCAATTCTCCGAAGGCGCGGGCAAGGCCGGGCGCGATGCGCTGGCCGCTGGCGCGCCGATTCTGTGCGATGCGCGGATGGTCTCCGAAGGCGTGACCCGCGCGCGCCTGCCGGCCAACAACGAGGTGATCTGCACCCTGCGTGACGACAGCGTGCCGGAGCTGGCGCGGGAGCTGGGCAACACCCGTTCCGCCGCCGCCCTGGAGCTGTGGCGCCCGCACCTGGAAGGCAGCGTAGTGGTGATCGGCAACGCGCCGACCGCGTTGTTCTATCTGCTGGAAATGCTTGATGCCGGTGCGCCGAAACCGGCATTGATCCTCGGTTTCCCGGTGGGCTTTGTCGGCGCCGCCGAATCCAAGGCGATGCTCGCCGCTGACAGCCGTGGCGTGCCGTTCGTGATCATGCAGGGCCGCCTGGGCGGCAGTGCGATGGCCGCCGCAGCGGTGAATGCCCTGGCCACGGAGGTCGAATAATGCAGGCGCGCGGACGTTTGATTGGGCTGGGCGTCGGCCCCGGCGACCCGGAACTGATCACCCTCAAGGCCTTGCGCCTGTTGCGTGAGTCGCCGGTGGTGGCGTACTTCGTGGCCAAGGGCAAGAAGGGCAACGCCTTCGGCATCATCGAGGACCATCTGGTGCCACAGCAAACGCTGATGCCGCTGGTGTACCCGGTGACCACCGAAGCCTTGCCGGCACCGATGTCGTACGAGCAAGTGATCAGCGACTTCTACGACGCGGCCAGTGTGGACGTGGCCGCGCACCTGGACGCCGGCCGCGATGTGGCAGTGATCTGCGAAGGTGACCCGTTCTTCTACGGCTCCTACATGTACCTGCACGACCGCCTCGCCGAGCGTTATGAAGCACAAGTCATCCCCGGCGTGTGCTCGATGCTCGGCGGCGCCTCGGTGCTCGGCGCGCCGTTGGTGTATCGCAACCAGAGCCTGTCGGTGCTCTCGGGCGTGTTGCCCCACGACGATCTCAAGCGCCGTTTGGCGGACGCCGATGCGGCGGTGATCATGAAACTGGGCCGCAACTTCCCGAAAGTGCGCCAGGTGCTGGAAGAGCTCGGCCTGGCCGGGCGCGCGTTGTATGTGGAGCGCGCCACCATGGCCAATCAGAAGATCGTGCCGCTGGATCAGGTGGACCCGTCGTCGTCGCCGTACTTCTCGCTGATCATCGTGCCCGGTGAACGGTGGCAAGGTTGATGAGCCCGGCGATTGTCATTTTGGGCCAGGGCAGCCTGGCCACTGCGCGCAAGATCCAGCAGGTTTACCCGGGCGCGTTGATCCACGGCTTGGCCGCACGGGTTGAAGGCGCGGACCAGACCTACAGCGAATTTGGCGCGACCCTGCGTCAGCTGTATCAGCAGGGCACGCCGCTGATTGCGCTGTGCGCTGCTGGTATCGTGATCCGCACCCTCGCGCCGCTGCTGCTGGAAAAAGGCGAAGAGCCTGCCGTGCTCGCGGTGGCCGAAGATGGCAGCGCCGTGGTGCCGCTGCTCGGTGGCCTGGGCGGTGTGAACGTGATGGCGCGGGAGATTGCCGCTGCCTTGAACGTGGCGGCTGCGATCACCACCAGCGGCGAGCTGCGTTTTGGCACCTGCCTGCTCAACCCGCCAAGCGGTTATGAACTGGCCGACCTGGAGCTGGGCAAGCGCTTCGTCTCGGACCTGCTGGCCGGCGCCAGCGTGCGCATCGAAGGCGCGGCGCCGTGGCTGGACCAGGCCGACTTGCCCCAGGATCAGCAGGCGCATCTGGCAATTCATGTGGGCAGTGCCGCGCGTGTGCCGGCCGCCAATGAATTGCTGATCTATCCGAAGAACGTCAGCGTGACCTGCAAGCCGGGCGCGCAGTTGGCCGAACGTACGCGCGCGGCGTTGCATGACGCGGGCATCGCTGTGCAATCCCTGGCGTGCCTGTTGGCCAGCGATACGCAGATGGCCGAAGCCTCGTTGCATGAAGCGGCGCTGGAGCTGGGTGTGCCGTTGCGCTTCACCAGCGTGAGCCAGGACGCCGATGTTGTGGTCAATGTTGCCGAGCAGCCGCTGGATTTGTCCCAGGTAGGGCGTGTGCGTGGCCGTCTCGCCGTAATCGGCCTGGGCCCCGGTGCTGCCGAGCTGATGGTGCCAGCGGTGAAGGCCGAACTGGCACGCTGCACCGACGTGCTCGGCTACGAAACCTACGTGCGCATGGCCGGGCCGTTCCGTGACGACCAGGTGCAGCACTGCACCGACAACCGCGAAGAAATGCAGCGCGCGCGCCACGCATTCGAGCTGGCCGCTCAAGGCCGTTCGGTGGTGGTGGTGTCGTCCGGCGATCCGGGTGTGTTCGCCATGGCGTCGGCGGTGATCGAGGCGTTGCATGAGTCCAGTGATCCGGCGTGGCATCAGGTCGACCTGCAAATCCTGCCGGGCGTCTCCGCTTCCCTCGCCACCGCTGCCCAGGCAGGCGCGCCGTTGGGGCATGACTTCTGTGTGATGTCGCTGTCGGACAACCTCAAGCCCTGGGCGATCATCGAAAAGCGCCTCGACCTCGCGTCCCAGGCCGACCTGGCGCTGGCGTTCTACAACCCGATTTCGCGCTCGCGCCCGTGGCAGTTGGGGCGCGCCCTGGAAATCGTCGCGCTGCATCGCACGCCTGAAACGCCGGTGGTGCTGGGCCGGGATATCGGGCGCCCGGGCCAGACCTTGCGCGTCACCACCCTTGGGCAACTGACGCCCGAGCAAGTGGACATGCGCACCATGGTGTTGATCGGCTCATCCACTACCTGTGTGTTCCCGCGCGCCGGTGGTGGTGAATGGGTGTACACGCCGCGTTGGTACGGCGAGAAACCGGCCTCCTGAAAACAGCCCTGCGGCTGCCGGAAAGCTCCGAATGACCCAGGGATTTACCTGCGGTTGTCCGGGGCTTTTTCTTTTTTGCGCGATGAAATCCGGAAGGCCCACAGGTACCCCGCGCGATTGCTGGGGGCTGGGTTTTGGTGGGTGACGCCAAGGTATGTTTGTGGCGTGGAAAGCCTGGCGGCCACTGGACTAGTGTGAGGGCAAGCCCCATGTGGGGTGCTTGTGGAGAACTGAAAATGGAGCGACATCACAAAAGGATCATCAGTGCAAAACGGCGCAAGTTGATTGCCGCCTACAAGCTGCCAGGCTCGCCGGGAGTGAATAGCGCAATACCGGTGGACACGGCGGACGACAGTAATGCGGCGGTGGTCAACAACGGCGTGATCTCGTTTGTCGAAGGCATGTCGGCGTTGAATCGGGAATACATTCGCAAGAGCTACTTGCTGGCGAGCAGTTACGTCAGCGATGTGTTGAAGGTCCACCGAGGGACCGAGGCGTGGTACGACGAATTTATAAAGGTGATGATCAGCCTGGGCTGGCTGCCGCTGCGCAGCAGCTTTGAGCGGGTGGCCCGTTCCGGCAGGGGCCTGACGGTGCAATTGGCGGCGCTGAACATGATTGCCGCGATGCTGGCTTCGACGTCATTGGCCTCGCCGCTATTGGCGGCGTTGCCGAAGCTGGCGGCGGATGCGCTGGAGGCCATGAAGCAGACACCGGCGTCCTTTGAGCTGTTCAAGCGCAACAGCACGGTGCAGGAGGGGGGCGACTTCGGCCTCGCATCGTGCGCGCAGACCGATGGCGAAGTGACGATGGTGCTGGTGACCTACAGCACCCGTGGTGTGAGCAAGCAGGTCGGCGTGCCGTTTCTTGAGTGGGACAGTTCGTCCTCCGAGGCCTTCAGCGGGCAGACCTGCCTGGTGTTGAATACCTCGGTGGTCAACGAAAAAACCATCCAGCTGATGCGCGAGAGCGCGGGTGACAAGGTGCAGTTGGCGATCGCCAAATACCGGATCTAAGGCACCAGGTAACCGCGCACCCCGGTAAAGATGATTTGCGCGGCGAGGGCGCACACGAACAAGCCCATCAATCGACTGACAATTTGCAAGCCCTGGTCACCGAGGATTCGCTCGATACGGTTGGACAGGTACAACACCACGCCCACCGTGAGGCTGGCCAGGGCGATGCTGAGGATGGCGGTGAGCTTGTCGTCCCAGTGCGGCTGGCTAACGCCCATCACCAGCAGCGCACCGATGGTACCGGGGCCGACGGTGAGGGGGATGGTCAGCGGTACGATGGTCACGTCCTGCTGCACGTTGTCGCTCTGCACCGCCGACTTGCCCTGGGCCATGCCCAGGGCGGAGATGAACAACACACTGCCAGCGCCGATACGGAACGCATCCACGGTGATGCCGAACACACTGAAAATCACCCGGCCGAACAGGTAGAGCAACACGCTCGATACCAGGGTCGCCAAGGCGACTTTCCAGGCCAGGCGCCGCCGTTCTTTGTTGGAGTAGCCACGGGTGAGGCTGATAAAGCAGGACAGCACGAAGAACGGGCTGTAGAGCACCAGCATTTTCAGGTAGACGCTGAATAACACGTGGAGCATGGGGGGCGGCTCGCGGCGGGAGAAGTGTGGGCAGTCTATCAGGCGAAACGGGTCAAATGTGGGAGCTGGCTTGCCTGCGATAGCGGTGGGTCAGGCAACCGGTCTGTGTCTGATGTACCGCTATCGCAGGCAAGCCAGCTCCCACAGGGGATTTGCATTTCAGTTCAGGAAGGGGCGTGTTCCGGGCGCTGTTGGCGCTGCGCCACCCAGTACTCCACCAGCTCACGCAACTGCGACAACTCCACCGGCTTGGCCATATGCCCGTCCATGCCGGCCTGGCGCGCGCGTTCCTTGTGTTCCGAGAGGATATGCGCAGTGAGCGCCACCACCGGCGTGCGAATGCGCTGGTGGCTGACTTCCCACGCGCGCAGTTGCTGGGTCGCCGAGAACCCGTCGAGGATCGGCATTTCGCAGTCCATCAACACCAGGTCATAGCGCTGGGCTTTCATCGCTTCCAACGCTTCTTCGCCATTGCTGGCGGTGTCCGGGTTGAGGTTGAGCTTGCCGAGCATGCCACGGATCACCTTGGTGGAGATGCTGTTGTCTTCGGCCACCAGGATGCGGAAGTCGGCGGGGACGGTGACCGCGGCCGGCGCGCTGGGCACCGTGCGTGGTTGAGTGTTGCCCTTGCTGCGTTGGGTCAGCTCGTCGGCCAGGGTGGTCTTGAGGGTGTAGCCCGCCACTGGCTTGGCGAGGATGCGCTTGATCCCGCTGTTGCGCGCGATGATCTTGCTCGGCGCATTGCTGATGCCGGTGAGCATGATCAGCAGGATGTCGTGGTTCAGGCTTGGGTCTTCCTTGATCTTCGCCGCCAACTGCATGCCGGTCATGCCGGGCATGTTCTGGTCCAGCAGCACCACGTCGAAGTAATCACGCAAGTGCGCCTTGGTGCGCAGCAGTGCCAGGGCTTCTTTGCCGGAAGGCACGGCGCTGACGTTCAGGCCCCAGGCGGTGCATTGCTGCACCAGCACTTTGCGGCAGGTGTCGTTGTCGTCCACCACCAGCACGCGTGCGTCCTTGAGCGGGCCGTCGAGGTCGGAGGTCGGGTGTTCCAGGCGTTCCGGGTCCAGCGGCAAGGTCAGCCACAGCGTGCTGCCCTGGTGGCTGCCGCTCTTGATGCCGAACTCGCCGTTCATCAACAGGATCAGTTGGCGGGCGATGACCAAACCGAGGTGGCCGCTCAAGCGGGTGGCCGAGAGGAAGTTCTTGCTGTGCAGTTCGCTGTGCAGCAGGGCGTCACGCTCGGCGGCTTCCATTGGCAGGCCGCTGTCTTGTACGGCAATGCGCAGGCGCGGCTTGGTGCTGCGCTCGTCCAGGGCGACGACGATCAGCACTTCGCCTTCATCGGTCTTTTGCAGGGCGTTTTCCAGCAGGCTCAACAGCGCCTGGCGCAGGCGGGTCGGGTCGCCGCTGATGACGCGCGGCACCTGGGGCTGGATAAAGCTGATCAGCTCGACGTTCTGCTGCTCGGCCTTGGCGCGGAAGATGCTCAGGCAGTCTTCGATCAAGGCGTTGAGGTCGAACTGCACGTCGTCCAGTTCGATCTGCCCGGATTCGAGCTTGGAGATATCAAGGATCTCGTTGATCAGCGTGAGCAGTTCGTTGCCGGCGCTGTGGATGGTTTGCACGTAGTCGCGCTGTTTCACCGACAGCGGCGTGCCCAGCAGCAACTCGGTCATGCCCAGCACGCCGTTCATGGGGGTGCGGATTTCGTGGCTGATCTTCGCCAGGAACTCGGCCTTGGCGGCGATTTCGGCGTTGCTGGCGGCGAGGTCGCGGCTGAGGCTGAAGCGGGTCTCGACGATGGCGCGCTGGCGTTCACCAAGGGCCAGGCTCATCAGCAGGCCGCTGAGGCAGATAAAGGCGAGCAGGGTGACGATCAAGCCTTGCGGCGCCAGCAGCGTGAGGCCGAGCAGGGCGGGGAGGATAATCAGCGTACCGGTGTTGAATACCACCATCGCTGCGACGAACAGGCGCGCCGGGCGGTAGCCTTTCTGCCAGTGGTACGCCGAGACAAACAGCATGCTCAGCCCGGCCAGGGCCACCAGGGCATAGGTGATGATGTTCAGCGGCAGGGTGTTGACGAACAACAGCAACAGGCCGCACAGCACGATAAACAGGATGTCGGCCATCAGCAGCTTGTTCAGCGGGTGCGGGCCCAGCGGCATGAAGAAGCGATAGGCAAACATCAGCCCGCACGGTGCCGTCAGCAACAGGGCGAGGTAGGCGCCCGGGGTCTGGATCGCATGCCAGTTCGGCAGCCACGGCCCGACCACGTTGAGCAGCAGCGCCAGGCTCAGCATCAACAGCACTTCGCACGCCGCCAGCCACAAGCTGCTGCGTGAGCGGTGGTAAGCGAAGCGCGTGAGGTTATGCAGGATCAGCATCAGCAGGCAGCCGAACAACAGGCCGTAGATCAGCGTCTGGGTCTGGTTGGCGGCGGCGAGGACGGCAGGTTCCAGGGTGATGTAGGGGCGCAGTTCGTGCTCGGAGACCAGGCGCAGGTAGACCTCAAGGGGTTTCTGGCTCTGGGGCATCGGCAGCATGAAATCGCTACTGGGCAGCGGGCGCTCGGCCTGGGGCTGGCGCGTGCCGGTGCTCTGTTGTTCCACCAGGGTGTCGCCGTCCAGGACGTAGAGGCTCAGGTGGGACAGGTCCGGGGCAAACACCCGCAGCACTTGTTCGTGCTTGCCGGGTTGCAGCTTGAAGCGTACCCACAACGCACCGTCCGGCTGCGCAGCGGTGATCCGGTCGAGTTCGATGGGGCTGAATTGATTGGTGTAGCGGGGGGAGCGGATGTCGCTCAGTTGCAGATCGGCCTGTTCATCAAGCAATACCGCCCAACCACTGCCTTGCGCCGCAGCCTGGGCCGGGAACAAGCAGAGCAGTGTCAGCAGACTGACTGTGAAACCTATGGCGATCCTGAGCCAGCGCACGGCGAAATCCCTTCGTAGGTTGATGCACGGGTTAACTATGCGCGGGGCGACATGTGTACGGCAAGGGCCAGGGGCCCTTGCCTAACCGAACGGATAGCTACGACTGATTAGTTGTTCTCGCCACGTTCACGGGCAATCGCGCGATAGCCGATGTCGGTGCGGTAGAAACAGCCTTTCCAGTCGATCTTCGCGGCCAGCTTGTACGCCTGCTGTTGCGCGGCGTCCACACTGGCACCCATCGCGGTGGCGCACAGTACGCGGCCACCTGCGGTCACAACCTTGCCATCCTTGAGCGCGGTGCCCGCATGGAACACCTTGCCTTCCAGCGTAGCAGCTGCGTCCAGGCCTTCAATCACATCGCCCTTGGCGTAGTCGGCCGGGTAACCGCCGGCGGCCAGCACAATGCCGACGCTCGGACGTGGATCCCACTGTGCTTCAACCTTGTCCAGGGCCTGGGCCAGGGCGGCTTCCACCAGCAACACCAGGCTCGACTGCAGGCGCAGCATCACTGGTTGGGTTTCCGGGTCGCCGAAGCGGCAGTTGAACTCGATGACCTTCGGGTTACCGGCTTTGTCGATCATCAGGCCCGCGTAGAGGAAACCGGTGTACACGTTGCCTTCGTCGGCCATGCCACGCACGGTTGGCCAGATCACCAGGTCCATGACGCGCTTGTGCACCTCAGCGGTGACCACTGGAGCCGGGGAGTACGCACCCATGCCGCCGGTGTTCGGGCCGCTGTCGCCGTCGCCGACGCGTTTGTGGTCTTGGCTGGTGGCCATCGGCAAGACGTTCTTGCCGTCGACCATCACGATAAAGCTGGCTTCTTCGCCGTCGAGGAATTCCTCGATCACCACGCGCGAACCGGCTTCACCAAAGGCATTGCCGGCGAGCATGTCGCGCACGGCGTCTTCGGCTTCTTGCAGGGTCATGGCGACGATCACGCCCTTACCGGCGGCCAGGCCATCGGCCTTGATCACGATCGGCGCACCTTTTTCACGCAGGTAAGCCAGGGCTGGCTCGATCTCGGTGAAGTTCTGGTAGTCGGCGGTCGGGATCTTGTGACGCGCGAGGAAATCCTTGGTGAACGCCTTGGAGCCTTCCAGCTGGGCAGCGCCAGCGGTAGGGCCGAAGCAGTCCAGGCCGCGGCTGCGGAACAGGTCCACGACGCCGGCAACCAGTGGCACTTCCGGGCCGACGATGGTCAGGGACACATTCTTTTCAGCAAAGTCCGCCAGTTGCTCAAGGGCCAGCACGTCGATAGCGACGTTTTCGCACTTGGCTTCAATGGCGGTGCCGGCGTTGCCGGGTGCGACGAAAACCTTCTGGACGCGTGGGTCCTGGGCTACTTTCCAGGCCAGGGCGTGTTCACGGCCACCGCTGCCAATGATCAAAACATTCATTTCAAAAACCTCGGATGACGCTGAATTCTTGGGGGCACTGTGGGCTACTGACTGTAGTCACCTTGCTTTCTGTGGGAGCTGGCTTGCCTGCGATGCTGGCGCCTCGGTGCATCAGGTACACCGAGGTGATGCTATCGCAGGCAAGCCAGCTCCCACATAAGCGAGTGCCCGCTTGGGATCTAACTAATCAGTGGCGGAAGTGGCGCATGCCGGTGAAGACCATGGCGATGCCGGCTTCATCAGCAGCAGCAATCACCTCGGCATCACGCATCGAACCACCTGGTTGGATCACGGCGGTAACACCGGCTTTCGCGGCATTGTCCAAACCATCGCGGAACGGGAAGAACGCATCGGAAGCCATCACCGAACCGACTACCTGCAAACCAGCGTGTTCAGCCTTGATCGCAGCGATACGCGCCGAGTTCACGCGGCTCATCTGGCCCGCGCCGACACCGATGGTCTGGCGGTTCTTGGCGTAGACGATGGCGTTGGATTTAACGTACTTGGCCACTTTCCAGGCGAAGATCAGGTCGTTGATCTCTTGCTCGGTCGGTGCGCGCTTGGTCACGACTTTCAGGTCTTCGCTGCCGATCATGCCAATGTCGCGGCTTTGCACCAGCAGGCCACCGTTGACGCGCTTGTAGTCCCAGGCCGCAGCGCGGTCAGCCGACCACTCGCCGCAGGCCAGCAGGCGCACGTTGGCTTTGGCGGCAACGATGGCGCGGGCTTCTTCACTGACGCTTGGAGCGATGATCACTTCCACGAACTGACGCTCGACGATCGCCTTGGCGGTCTCGGCATCCAGCTCACGGTTGAAGGCGATGATGCCGCCGAACGCGGATTCGGTGTCGGTGGCGTAGGCCAGTTCGTACGCCTGGCGGATACCGCCTTCTGCGTCCGGGCTCACGGCCACGCCGCACGGGTTGGCGTGCTTGACGATCACACAGGCCGGCTTGACGAAGCTCTTCACACATTCCAGCGCGGCGTCGGTGTCGGCCACGTTGTTGTAGGACAGTTCCTTGCCTTGCAGTTGGGTCGCGGTGGCGATGCCCACTTCGGCCGGCTTGGCTTCAACGTAGAACGCCGCGCTCTGGTGCGGGTTCTCGCCGTAGCGCATTTCCTGGGCCTTGATGAACTGGCTGTTGAAGGTGCGCGGGAATTGGCTGCGGCCTTCGGTCGACAGGGTTTCAGTGGCCTGGTTAACGGTGCCCATGTAGTTGGCGATCATGCCGTCGTAGGCGGCAGTGTGTTCGAACGCCTTGAGCATCAGGTCGAAACGCTGGGCGTAGGTCAGGCCGCCGGCTTTCAGGCTTTCCAGCACATTGGCGTAGTCGCTGGCGTTGACCACGATGGCCACGTCTTTGTGGTTCTTGGCTGCCGAGCGCACCATGGTCGGGCCGCCGATATCGATGTTTTCGATAGCGGTCGGCAGGTCGCAGCCTGGCTTGTTGATGGTGGCTTCGAACGGGTAGAGGTTAACGGCCACCAGGTCGATCGGCTTGATGCCGTGCTCGGCCATGATCGCGTCGTCGGTGCCGCGACGGCCGAGGATGCCGCCGTGGATTTTCGGGTGCAGGGTCTTGACCCGACCGTCCATCATTTCTGCGAAACCGGTGTAGTCCGCCACTTCTACTGCGGCCACGCCGTTGTCCTGCAGCAGTTTGAATGTCCCGCCCGTGGAGAGGATTTCCACGCCCAGGGCTTCCAGCTCCCGGGCAAATTCGAGGATGCCGGTCTTGTCGGAAACGCTGATCAAGGCGCGGCGGATCGGCAGGCGGGTAGTCTGGTCGGTCATTTCAATTTCCATCAAAAGCAAAGGAGTCAGCAAAAAAGGCGACCGTTTTTTACGCGGGCGCCTTTCTGGTTTGATTGAATGCTTACAACAAATCGTACTGTTTGAGCTTTTTGCGCAAGGTGCCACGGTTGAGGCCCAGCAGCTCACTGGCTTTGGTCTGGTTGCCCTTGACGTAGTTCATCACGCTTTCGAGCAAGGGCGCCTCGACTTCGGAGAGCACCAGGTTGTACACGTCCGTGACGGAAGCGCCCTCAAGGTGGGCGAAATAATTGTGCAGCGCCTTCTCGACACTCCCGCGAAGGGTCTGGCCTTCTTCGCTTGGCGTGTTCAGGTGCTGTTTCAAATTGACGTTGTCGCTCACGGGTGTTGTTCCACTCACTAAAGTCTCGGTCATCATCGTCATGCGGCCACCCCCTCTCCGTCCCCTGTCCCCAGGCTCTTGTAACGCTCGCTGAAGAACTCACGAACGTTGGCGCACTGTGCTTCCGTATCATCCAAACGATTGAAGTGGGCGCGAAACTCCCTGGCGCCCGGCAGGGTTGCGAGATACCAGCCGACATGCTTGCGAGCAATGCGTACTCCCATCACGTCTCCGTAGAAGGCGTGCAGGGCGGCCAGATGCTCTAGCAGAATACGTTCCACCTCGATCAACTCCGGTGCCGGCAAGACTTCGCCGGTACGCAGAAAATGCTCGATCTCACGGAAAATCCACGGCCGCCCCTGGGCAGCCCGGCCAATCAACAAGCCATCGGCACCGGTGGCGTGCAGCACGCGCCGGGCCTTCTCGGCTGAGTCGATGTCGCCATTGGCAAACACCGGCATCGACACCGCCTGCTTGATCGCAGCGATGGTGTCGTACTCGGCTTCACCGGTGTAAAGGTCGGCGCGGGTGCGGCCATGCACCGCCAGCGCTGTAATTCCTGCCTGTTCGGCGATCTTCGCCACCGTCAGGCCGTTCTTGTTGTCCCGGTCCCAGCCGGTACGGATCTTCAGGGTCACCGGCACATCCACTGCGGCGACAACGGCCTGCAGGATCTCGGCAACCAACTGCTCATCTTTCAATAGCGCGGAACCGGCGGCCTTGTTGCAGACCTTCTTGGCCGGGCAGCCCATGTTGATGTCGATGATCTGCGCACCCAACTCCACGTTGGCCCGGGCCGCATCCGCCAGCATCTGTGCATCACCACCGGCGATCTGTACCGAGCGCGGCTCGGGATCACCTTCGTGGATCATGCGCATCCGCGATTTGCGGGTGTTCCACAAGCTCATGTCGCTGGTGACCATTTCCGAGACTACAAGACCTGCGCCCAAACGCTTGCACAGCTGACGAAAGGGCTGGTCGGTGACGCCCGCCATCGGGGCGAGAATCAAGCCGTTGTGCAATGTGTATGGGCCGATGCGTACCGCCGACATAGGACTTCCCTGTTGTGGGGTCGGATCATTAGAGTTCGAAAAAGGGTTGGCATGATACCCGCTCTCGATGACTGGATAAAGGCTGAATTGGATAAAATCTGAACAGTTATTTCTTTATCGCCGCCGGTTTGGTCGCACGGCGAAAAGTCAACAAACCGCCGCCAAGGCTTTGTGTGCCGGCCGATTCACTCGGGCGAGTGAAAGCTCAGGCTGTAATTCACGGCTTTGTTGCCTGGATCAAGAATGTCCAGGGAGATGTGGATCGGTGTTTGCGAGGGCATTTCGCTGACCCCGGCCAACTCGCCGCTCAGATATTCGGCAGGCTTGAAGCGACGACTGGCAATCAGGCTGCCGTTGAGGTCGGCAAAGCGCAGCTCCAGCAGCGGGAAGGGCTGGGAGAAGGTGGCGCGGTTATAGATGATGGCATCGACCACCAGCGCGCCGGCGAACTCCGGGTGGCTGCGCACCACCAGGTTGCTGCTCTTGATATGAGCGATGTCGACCCGTGATGGCACGGTGCAGCCGAGGGTCGGGCACAGTTGCTGGAACCACGGGCGATAGGCGTCCTGGCGGGCCAAGTCGTCGAATTGATAGGCGATGTACTGGCCGGCGAGGCCTGCGGCGGCGATCAACACCAGCAGGATCCAGATCAGGCGGCGGCCCCAGCCCTGCGGGCGTTTTTGCGCGTAGAGGTGCAGCGGGTCGTCTTCCAGGTCCTGGAGTACTTCGTCGTGCACGCTGGTGGAAGCGCGCGGGCGCTTGCGGCGCGGGGCCGGGCGCTCTTCGGGTTCCGATTCTTCTGCGGCATGGGTCAGCGGCGTGAACGGCGGGTCGATGTCGTCTTCATCCGGCGTCGAGCGCAGTGGCGGCTCGTCATCCAGGTCGTCGGTGTGGAACGACATGGACGGTTCGGTGCGCTGCTTGGTCGCAGGTGCGTTCGTCGGTTCGGTGTCATCTTCGGCGGCCGGCAGGCGTTCTGCCGGCGGTTCGCTGAACAGGCTGGCGGCCCACTTTTCTTCCTCGGCCTTGACGGTGTCGCGGCTGGCGCTGAGGGGTTCGTCTTTTTGGCGACGGTCTGTGCCCGGTTGGCGACGTTCTGCGCCCAACGGTTGCGTGTGCTGAATCTCGCGGCGTTCGAGCTTGGCCAGTTCCTGGTCGAGGTCCAGGTTGTCGAGGTCCAGCTCTTCGGCGGTCCACTGCTTCTGGCTGATGGCGCGGGGCGCCTCGGGGGCCGGTTCAGCGCTGCTCGGCAGCTCGGGTTCCGCCGCCGTGGCGCTGGCGCGCTGCTCCAGCAGCTGGCGCACCGCGTTGAACACTTGCAGGCACGAGCCGCAGCGCACCACGCCGCGGGCCACGCTCAGTTGAGCGTGGTTGACGCGAAAGCGCGCTTGGCAATGTGGGCACTGGGTGACGAAACTGTCGGTCATGCGGCCATCCGGTTCAGGCAAGCGCTCATTCTAGCGCCGACGCCCGCTGATGCGTACCCAGCCATCACGGTTGGCGATCGGGTCCAGGTCGAAATCCTTGGCGTAGGCGGCGGCCACGTCTTCACCTTGCTCGGCGAGGATGCCCGACAGGGCCAGGCGGCCACCTGGCTTGACTAGGCTCGACAGCTGCGGCGCCAGGGAAACCAGCGGCCCGGCGAGGATGTTCGCCACCAGCACGTCGGCCTGCACCTGCGGCAGGTCTTGCGGCAGATAGAGCGGAAATTTGCCTTCAGGAATGTTGTTGCGACCGGCGTTGTCGCGGGAGGCTTCCAGGGCCTGCACGTCGATATCGGTACCGACGGCTTCCTTGGCGCCCAGCAACAGGGCGGCAATCGCGAGGATCCCCGAGCCGCAACCGAAGTCCAGCACGTTGCTGTCGGTCAGGTCCTGGCCGTCAAGCCATTCCAGGCACAGCGCGGTGGTGGGGTGGGTGCCGGTACCGAACGCCAGGCCCGGGTCCAGCAGCAGGTTCACGGCGGTAGGTTCTGGGGCAGCGTGCCAGCTCGGCACGATCCAGAGGCGCTGGCCGAAACGCATCGGCTGGAAGTTGTCCATCCAGCTGCGTTCCCAGTCCTGATCTTCGATGACTTCACTGTGATGCTCCGGCAGCGGGCTGCCGGTGAGCAGTTCCATATGGGCCAGGACGGCGGCGGCATCGGTGCCGTCTTCGAACAGGGCCAGCAAGTGGGTGTGGGACCACAGCGGGGTGGTGTTGAGTTCGGGTTCGAAGATCGGCTGGTCTTCGGCGTCCATGAAGGTCACCGACACCGCGCCCACTTCGAGGAACGCGTCTTCGTAGGTTTCGGCTTGTTCTGGGCTGATGGCGAGACGGACTTGCAGCCAAGGCATGGCGGGCACCTTTGAAAAATTGAATGTGCGACGGGTGGGTCGCGAAAGCGCGCAAGTTTACGCGAGCGGCGGGAGGGGTGTACACATAACAAATGTGGGAGCGGCGTTGTGTGGGAGCCGGCGGTTCGACGCCTCGACTTGCCCGCGATGCAGGCACCTCGGTTTATCAGTCAAACCGAGTCGATGCTATCGCAGGCAAGCCAGCTCCCACAGGGGAATGCATCCATTCAGCAAAATCCGGGGCCCACAAACAACAAAACCGCCCGGAGGCGGCTTTGTCGTTTCAGGACACTTACTGGTTAGCCAGCTTGTGTTCCAGGTAGTGAATGTTCACACCACCTTCGCAGAAGCCTTCATCGCGGACCAGGTCCCGGTGCAGCGGGATGTTGGTCTTGATGCCGTCTACCACGATTTCGTCCAGGGCGTTGCGCATACGGGCCATGGCCTCGTCGCGGGTCGCGCCCCAGGTGATCAGCTTGCCGATCAGCGAGTCGTAGTTGGACGGAACCTTGTAGCCGCTGTACAGGTGCGAATCCACACGTACGCCGTTGCCGCCGGGCGCGTGGAAATGCTTGACCAGGCCAGGGCTTGGGATAAAGGTTTTCGGGTCTTCGGCGTTGATGCGGCACTCCAGGGAGTGGCCGTGCATCTTCACGTCGTCCTGGGTGAAGGACAACGGGTTGCCAGCGGCGATGCTCAGCATCTCCTTGACGATATCGATACCGGTGACCATCTCCGAAACCGGGTGCTCTACCTGCACACGAGTGTTCATCTCGATGAAGTAGAAACGACCGTTCTCGTAGAGGAACTCAAAGGTACCGGCGCCACGGTAATTGATGTCGATGCACGCCTTGACGCAGCGAGCCAGGACTTCTTCGCGCGCTTTTTCGTCCAGGCCCGGTGCCGGCGCTTCTTCCAGTACCTTCTGGTGACGACGTTGCAGCGAGCAATCGCGGTCGCCCAGGTGGATGGCGTGGCCCTGGCCGTCGGACAGTACTTGCACTTCCACGTGACGTGGGTTGGTCAGGTACTTTTCCAGGTAGACCATCGGGTTGCCGAACCAGGCGCCCGCTTCGGAGCGAGTCTGCTTGGCCGCTTCGATCAGGTCTTCTTCCTTGTGCACAACGCGCATGCCGCGACCACCACCGCCACCGGCGGCCTTGATGATCACCGGGTAACCGACTTCACGACCAATGCGCAGAGCGGTTTCCTCGTCTTCCGGCAGCGGGCCGTCGGAACCTGGAACGGTTGGCACGCCGGCCGCGATCATCGCGTCCTTGGCCGACACCTTGTCACCCATCAGGCGAATGGTCTCGGCTTTCGGGCCGATGAAGGCGAAGCCGGATTTTTCCACCTGTTCGGCGAAGTCGGCGTTTTCCGCGAGGAAGCCGTAGCCTGGGTGGATGCCATCAGCGCCGGTCACTTCAGCGGCCGCGATGATGTTGGACACTTTCAGGTACGAGTTCGTGGCCAGTGGCGGGCCGATGCAGATGCTTTCGTCCGCCAGTTTCACGTGCATCAATTCGGTATCGGCCGTCGAGTAAACAGCGACGGTCTTGATGCCCTCTTCCTTACAGGCGCGCAGGATCCGCAGCGCGATCTCGCCGCGGTTGGCGATCAGGACTTTTTGCAGTTTCTTCGCAGGTTTCAACATCGAAGGCGCTCCGCGGTTCAAACGATGGTGAACAGCGGCTGGTCGTACTCAACCGGCTGACCGTTTTCTACCAGGATGGATTCGATCACGCCGGCTTTTTCAGCGGTGATGTGGTTCATCATCTTCATCGCTTCGACGATGCAGATGGTGTCGCCCACTTTCACGCTCTGGCCAACTTCAACGAAGGCTGGCGAGGTCGGTGCCGGGGTGCGGTAGAACGTACCGACCATTGGCGACTTGACCACGAAACCGTTCAACACAGGTGCAGCTGGCGCAGCAGGAGCGGCGGCGGCTGGCGCAGCAGGTGCAGCGGCTGGAGCCGGTGCTTGCATTTGCGGTGCGTAGAACTGTTGGGCCGGGGTCTTGCTGTGGCGGCTGATCCGTACGGATTCTTCGCCTTCCTTGATTTCCAGTTCGTCGATACCGGACTCTTCCAGCAGCTCGATCAGTTTCTTAACTTTACGGATATCCATGAATCATCAACTCCCAAGGGTCGGTCAGGGGCGCTTGGCCGGTTGTTCAATGTGTTCCAGGGCGGCCTCCAGGGCCAGTCGGTAACCGCTGGCGCCAAGGCCGCAGATCACACCTACTGCTACATCGGAGAAGTAGGAGTGATGGCGGAAAGCTTCGCGTTTGTGCACGTTGGACAAATGCACTTCGATGAATGGGATGCTCACCGCCAGCAGCGCGTCACGTAATGCAACGCTTGTATGCGTAAAAGCGGCGGGATTGATCAGGATAAAGTCCACGCCTTCGCCGCGCGCGGCATGGATGCGATCAATCAATTCGTACTCGGCGTTGCTTTGCAGGTAGAGCAGATGGTGGCCGGCTTCACGGGCCCGGCGTTCCAGATCGAGGTTGATCTGTTCCAGGGTCACTGCCCCGTAGACGCCCGGTTCACGGGTGCCGAGCAGGTTCAGGTTGGGTCCGTGCAGAACCAGAAAGGTCGCCATCGGCTGTTCCTTGTTATTGATAGGGGTACGGCAGAACCCGGCGACTATGCCGCAAAGCCTTTGTGACTGTCCAGTTCTATGCAGTAGGCAGCACGATTAGCGAGGATAGCGCAAAATTTGTGACTGCCGGGCTGGATCCGGTCAGTGTGGGAGCTGGCTTGCCTGCGATGAGGGCGGCACATTCAACAGAGTTGTTGACTGAACCACCGCTATCGCAGGCAAGCCAGCTCCCACATTTGATCTCCATCCAGGCTGAGACCGAGTTACACGCGGAACGCCTGCACCGCCGTGTTGAGCTGCCCGCCCAGCACCAACAGATGCTCACCCTGGCTGCGGCCCTGGCCGATGCGCAGCAAGTTGTCTTCACCCAGCTGATGAATCCGCTCACTGTTGTCACGAATCTCACTCACCGCACCACTCTGCTGCGCGGTCACATCGGCGATGCGCACCGCCGTCTCGGAAATGGTCTGGATTGCCCCGACGATTTCATCCAGCGCACCGTCGGCTGCTTGCGCTTGCTGGGCGGTGGCTTCGGCGTGTTCGACCTGGGCGCGCATGCCTTGCACCGATTGGTGCGCGGCGGTTTGCAGGCCGGCGATCAGGGTCTGGATCTCGGCGGTGGCGCCGGCGGTGCGTTGGGCCAGAGAGCGCACTTCGTCGGCGACGACGGCAAAGCCACGCCCGGCTTCACCGGCGCGGGCGGCTTCGATGGCGGCGTTGAGCGCCAGCAGGTTGGTCTGGTCGGCAATCGAGCGGATCACCGTGAGGACGCCGCCGATGGTGGCGGACTCTTCGGCGAGTTTCTCGATCATCTGCGCATTTTGCTGCACTTCACCCACCAGCGCGTGCAGCCCGGTGAGGCTCAGGCCGATCACCCGTTGGCCTTGCTCCACGGCTTCACCGGCGCTGCGACTGGCGCCTGCGGCCTGGCTGGCATCGCCGGCCACTTGTTGAATGGTTGCTTCCAATTCGCCCAGGGAGTCGCGGATCTGCGCGGTGTCGCCGGCCTGGCGCTCGGCGCCGTCATGCAGGCCGCTGCTCAGCTCGGCGAGGGCGCGGCTGCTGCCGGCGACTTCCTCGGCGTTGCCGCGAATGGTGCCCACCAACGCCACCAGATAGGCACGCAAGCGGTTCAGGGACGCTTCGATGTCGTGCAGTTCGCGGTTGGTCTTGCCCAGGGCGATCGGCTGGCTGAAGTCGCCTTCGGCCCAGGTGGAAAGAGCCGGCGCCAGGTTGGTCAGCACTCGTGCCAAGCGGCGTTGCAGGGTGTCGATCAGCAGCGCGATCAGCAGGATCAGGCCGATCATCACGCCTTGCATCACTCGCACTTCGCCCTGGATCTTGCCGTGTTGCGCGCGCACCACCGGCTCCAGGCCGGCGATGGCTTGCTGTACGGCGTTGATTTTCAAGTGGGTGCTGGCGGCGAGGTCGGCGCGTTGCTGGATTTGTTCGCGGGTGCGCTTGAGTTCGGCGGGGTAGCGGGTCAGCAGGCTGTTGAGTTCGCGCTTGAGGTCGACGGCGGTGTCCTGGACTTCGGCTTTTTCGCTGTTTTCCAGGCCCATCAAGGCGGAAAAGTCGTCGGCGCTGGACTCGGCGCTGGCCTTCACGCCCAGCAGCGGCAGTTGCCCCAACACGTCGGCCTGGCTGCGGATATTGCCGACTTCGCGTTCCACATCGTCCGCCAGCTCGGCGCGGCCGCTGCTCACCAGCTTGTCGCGGGCCAGGGACAACTTGCCCAGGTGTTGCGAAGCGGCCAGCAGCGGTGGCAGGTAACGCGCGGCGTCCGGGGAATTCACGCCGAGGGCGTATTGGCTCAGTTGCTCCAGGTTCGCGCCCAGCTCGCGCTCGGCTTGCAGCAGCAGGGCTTGCGGGTCGCCGGCCAGCTTGCCGGCGGCGAGCAGGTCGGTCTTGCCGAAGGTGTCCAGGTCGGCAAGGCTCGGGCGCAGGTTTTGCGCGAGGTCGGCGGGCAGTTCATCCAGATGCAGCAGCAGGCTTTCCAGGCTTTGGCTGGCGCTGCTCAAGCGCAGGGCGTCGCCGCTGGCGAGGTAGTCGTCGATATTGCGCGCGGCCTGGTTCTGGAAGGTCTGGGACAGGCCCAGGTAGCGTTCCATCAACAAATACGGGCGCTCCAGTGCCCGTTGCGACCACCAGAGTGTCGCCCCGAGCGCCAGGCACACGGCCACCAGCAGAAGGGTATTGAGATTGGTCAGCAGCTTCAGGCGCATGCGTGGTTTCAACCGACAGCAAAAGGTAAGTGCCTGAAGTTATTGCGTTTTCATTACAGGGTTATGACGGTATCAGTGGAATCTGGTGAAAAGGTGGCACTTTGCTTTGATGTGCGCGCGGCCTGCACCCGGTTGCGTCCGGCGTGCTTGGCGCGGTACAGCGCCTCGTCGGCCTGGGCGGCCATCATCAGGCTGTCGGAATCGTCGCACAGCTCCACCAGACCGGCGCTGAAGGTGCACCACAGGTCTTGCGGCTGGGCCGGGTAGTGAATTTCGGCAAAGCGCCCACGGATTTCATCCAGCACCTTGCAGGCCGATTCCAGGTCGGTATCCGGCATGACGATGGCAAACTCTTCGCCGCCGTAGCGCCCGATGTAATCGGTCTTGCGCAGCCGCTGCTTGAGAAACAGCGCCAGGCTCTTGATCACACGGTCGCCCATGGGGTGGCCGTGGCTGTCGTTGACCCGCTTGAAGTGGTCGATGTCGAGCATGGCAAAGCTCAACGGCTTGTTCTCGCGGCGCGCGCGGAAGCTGCAGTCTTCGAGCAATTGCAGGATGTGCGTGTGGTTGTACAGGCCGGTCAGGCTGTCGCGCACCATCCGCGCCTTGAGGTGGCGCGCACGCGCCGCGCGGTTGCGCACGGTGGTGATCAGGTGGCGCGGCTTGATCGGCTTGGTGAGGAAGTCGTCGCCGCCTTCGCTCATGGCGTCCAGTTGCTTGTCCAGGTCGTCTTCGGCCGACAGGTAGATGATCGGCACGCTGACATAACGGTCGTTGTGGCGGATCACCTTGGCCAGTTCGGTACCGGTACAGGCTGGCATATACATGTCGAGGATGATCAGGTCGGGCTGGAAGTCGGCCAGCTCGGCCATCGCCTGGATCGGCTCGATCAGCGTGCGGGTGACGATGCCGGCGCTGTTGAGCAGTCGCTCGGTGTGCAGCGCCTGGGCCCGCGAGTCGTCGATGATCAGCACTTTGTAGGGTTCGTACTGGGCGACGCAGGTGAGCACTTCGATCTTTTCCAGCAGGCTGGAGGCTTCCAGGGTGCCGGTGAGGAATTCCTGGCCGCCGGCACGCACGGCGGCGAGGCGGGTCGGGGTGTCGGTTTCGTGCAGGCTGAAAAACAGCAGCGGCAGCTTTTGCTCCAGGCCTTCCTGGGCTTCGGCGGCGAGTTGCAGGCCCAGGCCGGGGCCGCAGAAGTCCACGTCCATGACGATGGCCGACGGCAAGCGCTCGGTCATCGACGCACGAAACGCCGCTACGCTGTCCAGGGACTGGGCGCTCATGCCAAAGAATTCCAGCTGCTTGGCCAGGCGTTCGGCGCGGTCGTGATCGGCAAGCATCACGTAGATCGGCTTGCGCATTGGCGGCAGGAAGGTTTGTTCCAGCTGATCGCCCTGGCGCAGGCCGGTGCGGGACAGGCGCTGCATCAAGCGATTGAGTTCGGTGATCAACTGGCTGCTCAGGCGGCCACGGTTTTCGTCCACCTGCTTGAGCGACTCGCCGATGTGCCGGGCCAACTGGCCGTGCTCGGGTTGTTCGAAACGCTCGGCAAAACGCAGCAGGCGCAGGTTGGCTTCGCTGAGTTCGGAGAGGTCGGCGTTGGACCATTCGCTGCGTTGCAGGCGCTGCCAGATCTCAAGAATTTGACGTGCCTGATGAATTACCCGCTGGGCAAAATGGTGCTTGAGACGCTCACGGCTGGGGTCTTCTGGCTCGGTCATATCCTGACTACTAGTTAGGCTGCATGCTGAGGTCGAACTGATGGCTCTATGCTAGCACCTCTTTTCTGTTACATGAGTGTCATGCGTCAATTAACTGCGAGACTTATGCATTCAATTTTTGACTCAATGGTCGCGCAGCGAAGAAAGCGTGCATCCTTTATAGTCCTACGCCCGCGTGCGCGACTTTCTTGCGCTAAAAGCCCCGCGCCGACGGGCACGATGGGGTAGGGTTGTGGTCGGAGTGTTTTAACGCACCCGGACAATAGACGTGCATGAACTCAAGTGATTGAAAGGATATCGCCATGCTGGACTGGAAAAACCGTGCAGACAGTGCCAAAGGCCCCGCCCCTGAGCCCAAGTCGGCCAACCGCAGCTATTTTCGCACTCTGCTGATGAGCCGCGCCGTGCTCAGCCTGCTGGGCTTGTACCTGTTGGTCACCGGCGGCCTGGGGTGGTACTGGAGCGAAGAACCGGCGCTGTTCCCGGTCCAGCAAAACGCGCAGATTGCCGCCGAGAAGGAAGGCAAGCAGATGGTGGTGGGCTACACCACCGTCGAAACCCTCAAGACCGTGGTCGGCACCTTGCTGAACAAGCCTGGTGGTTATATTTCCAACGACCGTTTCCCGCCTGGCCTGTGGATGGACAACATGCCGAGCTGGGAATACGGCGTGCTGGTGCAGGTGCGCGACCTGACCCGCGCCCTGCGTAAAGACTTCGCCCGCTCCCAGTCGCAGTCGGCCGAAGACGCCGACTTGGCCAAGGCCGAGCCGCGCTTCAACTTCGACAACAAGAGCTGGGTGCTGCCGTCCAGCGAGTCGGAATACCAGGAAGGCATCAATTCCCTGAGCCGCTACGAGGCGCGCCTGTCTGACCCGAACCAGCGCGGCGCGCTGTTCTATGCCCGCGCCGACAACCTCAACAACTGGCTGGGTGATGTCGCTACCCGCTTGGGTTCGCTGTCGCAGCGCCTGTCGGCCAGCGTTGGCCGGGTCAAATTGAACACCGCACTGAAAACCGAAGCCCTGGCGCCGGGTGAAGTGCCGCAGGTCGACGAAGAAGTGGTGGAAACCCCATGGATGCAGATCGACAACGTGTTCTACGAGGCCCGTGGCCAGGCGTGGGCGTTGTCCCACCTGTTGCGCGCCATCGAAGTCGACTTTGCCGACGTCCTGGCGAAGAAAAACGCCACGGTCAGCGTGCGTCAGATCATTCGTGAGCTGGAAGCCTCGCAGGAGCCGGTGTGGAGCCCCATGATCCTTAACGGCAGTGGCTTCGGCGTACTGGCGAACCATTCGCTGGTAATGGCCAACTATATTTCCCGGGCCAACGCGGCCGTGATCGACTTGCGTCAGCTGCTCAACCAGGGTTGATGATGGACGCTAGCCAAAAAGAGGCCGCGCACCGTGCGGCCTCTGATGCCGAACTGATCTGCTGGGTGGACGAGGAGGATAGGCTCCTCGGCCACCTGGTGCGGTCCGACCTGCGCCAGCGCGGGCTTATCGGCCGTTGCACCTTTATCTTCCTGTTCAACGCCGCGGGCGAGCTGTGTGTGCACCGACGCACCCTGAGCAAAGCCATGTACCCCGGTTTCTGGGACACGGCGGCGGGTGGGATGGTCGCGGCGGGGGAGAGTTATGCCGATTCGGCGGCCCGCGAGCTGGAGGAAGAACTGGGTGTGGCCGGTGTAGAACTGGTCGAGCATGACCACTTTTACTTTGCCGACGGCGACAGCCGGCTCTGGTGCAAATCCTACTCGGCCGTGTGGGACGGGCCCCTGCGTTTGCAGCCCGAAGAAGTCATGGAAGCGCGCTTTTTGCCCATCGAAACGGTCCTGCAGGAAGCTGAACAAAAGCCCTACTGCCCGGACGCCCAGGAAGGCTTGCGGCGCTATCTGGCCCTGCGTCGCTAAAGTTGCATAAATTGGCGCGTTTTGGCCCTTAGCAAGTCGGCTTTTTGCCGTTACACTGCGCGACTTTTCACCCGAGCCACCCTGCTATTAGGAGTAAGGCGGTTCGGTAGCGCTGCCCCTGCCTGAGTGGGGCTTCGCGGTCGGTAGTCCCGTTGCGGGTACCGATCTGTCTTTGTCCTCCCAAGAGGATTGCCGGTGGCCAAAAAAGCCGCATCCTTCGCCGCCCTTGGTGGCCTGGTATTTTCCACCGACGCAGGTCGCCACTGCCCGGACTGTCGTCAGCCCGTGGATTCGTGTACCTGCAAACAGACCCTGATCCCCGAAGGCGACGGTATTGCCCGCGTACGACGCGAAAGCAAGGGCCGTGGCGGCAAGACGGTGACCACCATCACCGGTGTGCCGCTGGCCGAAGAGGCCCTGAAGGAGCTCGCCACGACGCTGAAAAAGCGCTGTGGCACCGGTGGCGCGTTGAAAGACGGCGTCATCGAGATCCAGGGCGATCACGTCGAGCTGCTGTTGGCCGAGCTGATCAAGCTCGGTTACAAAGCCAAGAAGTCCGGCGGCTGAAAGCCTCTTTCCGACCTGTGTCTAAACTCTGTCCTGCGCGTGGGGTCTTACCTCGCACGCAGGCAAATCGTCATTTTCATTCTTTAGACTGCGCCAGCCTCTGACTAGGGGCGGCGCCTTCGACTTCATTTATAGGGGACTTCGATGTCCGTACGACGCACACGCAAAGACGATGGCAGCCAATGGACAGTTGCGGACAGCCGCAGTGTTTATGGGATTCGCCATTGGGGGGCCGGGTATTTCGCGATCAATGATGCCGGTCGCGTTGAAGTCCGTCCGAACGGCCCGAACAGCACGCCGGTTGACCTGTACGAGCAAGTCGACGAGCTGCGCAAAAGCGGCCTGTCCTTGCCGCTGCTGGTGCGTTTTCCCGACATCCTGCAAGACCGTGTACGGCAGCTGACCGGCGCCTTCGATGCAAACATCGAACGCCTGGAATACCAGAGCAAGTACACCGCGCTGTACCCGATCAAGGTGAACCAGCAGGAAGCGGTGATCGAAAACATCATCGCCACCCAGGACGTTTCCATTGGCCTCGAAGCCGGTTCCAAGCCGGAGCTGCTGGCCGTGCTGGCGTTGGCGCCGAAGGGCGGCACCATCGTCTGCAACGGTTACAAGGACCGTGAGTTCATCCGCCTCGCGCTGATGGGCCAGAAGCTCGGCCACAACGTCTTCATCGTGATCGAGAAAGAATCCGAAGTTGAGCTGGTGATCGAAGAAGCCGCCAACCTCAAGGTCAAACCGCAGGTTGGCCTGCGCGTGCGTTTGTCGTCCCTGGCGTCGAGCAAATGGGCAGACACCGGTGGCGAGAAATCCAAGTTCGGCTTGTCGGCGGCGCAACTGTTGTCCGTGGTCGAGCGCTTCCGCGCGGCCGGCCTGGACCAGGGCATCCGCCTGCTGCACTTCCACATGGGTTCGCAGATCGCCAACCTGGCCGACTACCAGCACGGGTTCAAGGAAGCCATTCGTTACTACGGCGAACTGCGCAACCTCGGCCTGCCGGTGGATCACATCGACGTCGGCGGCGGCCTCGGCGTGGACTACGACGGTACCCACTCGCGTAACGCCAGCTCGATCAACTACGACATGGACGACTACGCCGGCGTGGTCGTGGGCATGCTCAAGGAATTCTGCGACGCGCAGAGCCTGCCGCACCCGAACATCTTCTCCGAAAGCGGCCGTTCCCTGACCGCCCACCACGCCATGCTGGTGGTGCAAGTCACCGACGTCGAGAAACACAACGACGACGTGCCAGTGATCGAGAACAAGGAAAGCCTGCCGGAAACCGTGCAATGGCTGGTGGACCTGCTGGGTCCGACCGACATCGAGATGGTCACCGAAACCTACTGGCGCGCCACCCACTACATGAGCGACGTGGCCACCCAGTACGCCGACGGCAAACTGACCCTGGCGGAAAAAGCCCTGGCCGAACAGTGCTACTTCGCCGTGTGCCGGCGCCTGCACAACTCGCTGAAAGCCCGCCAGCGCTCGCACCGCCAGGTGCTGGACGAACTCAACGACAAGCTGGCCGACAAGTACATCTGCAACTTCTCGGTGTTCCAGAGCCTGCCGGACACCTGGGCCATCGGCCAGGTATTGCCGATCCTGCCGCTGCACCGCCTCGACGAAGAGCCGCTGCGCCGCGCCGTGCTGCAAGACCTGACCTGCGACTCCGACGGCAAGATCAAGCAGTACGTCGACGAGCAGTCCATCGAGACCAGCCTGCCGGTGCACGCCTTGAACGAAGGTGAAGACTACTTGCTGGGCATCTTCCTGGTGGGTGCTTACCAAGAGATCCTCGGCGACATGCACAACCTGTTCGGTGACACCGACTCGGTGAACATCTACCAGCGTGAAGACGGTTCGGTATACAGCGCCGGGATCGAGACCCACGACACCATCGAAGACATGCTGCGCTATGTGCACTTGTCGCCGGAGGAGTTGATGACCCACTACCGTGACAAGTGCGCGAGCGCGAAGATCAGTGCAGCGGAGCGGACCCAGTTCCTCGACGCGTTGCGTCTGGGGCTGACGCGTTCTTCGTACCTGTCCTCATAATCTGAGCTGACCGCAATCTAGAATGTGGGAGCTGGCTTGTGTGGGAGCTGGCTTGCCTGCGATGCAGACACCTCGGTCTAACTGACAAACCGAGGCGATGCTATCGCAGGCAAGCCAGCTCCCACATTTGACCCTGTTTTTGGCAGTAGCTTCTGTGTGAGGGCTGGACGATGTCGAGCAAACTCCTGCAAGCCTTCACCCTGGCACTCACCGCCTTCCTCGCGGCCTGCTCCCCGATCAAAGTGCTCAACGCACTCACCCCCTCCAGCACCTTTACCAAAACTTCCGCCATCGCCTACGGCACCGATCCCCGGCAACAGCTCGATATCTACCGACCTGCGCCGGCGCTTTCCAACGCCCCCGTGGTGGTGTTTTTCTACGGTGGTAGCTGGAACAACGGCTCCAAGGACGACTACGGTTTCGTCGGCGAAGCCCTGGCTTCGCGCGGTATCGTCGTGGTCATTGCCGATTACCGCCTCTACCCGCAAGTACGTTATCCCGCCTTTCTCCAGGACGGCGCCCAAGCGGTGGCCTGGACGTATCAACACATCGCCGACTACGGCGCCGACCCTCAGCAGCTCTATGTGATGGGCCACAGCTCCGGCGCCTACAACGCGTCGATGCTGGCTCTGGATGCGCGCTGGCTGAAGGAGGTGGGTTTGTCGCCGGGCATCTTCAAAGGCTGGATCGGCCTGGCCGGGCCCTATGACTTCCTGCCGATTGAAAATCGCGACGTGCGGCCGGTGTTTTTCTTCCCTGATTCGCCGCCAGAGTCCCAGCCGATCAACCACGTGAGTACCGGCGCGCCACCGAGCCTGTTGATCGCCTCGACGGATGACGACCTGGTCAACCCCACGCGTAATACCGGTGGGCTGGCGCAGAAACTACGCGCGGCCGGTGTGCCGGTGGAAGAGTTTTACTTCGGTAAAACCAGCCACGCCACACTGGTGGCCTCCATTTCCCGCCCGCTGCGTTGGCTGGCGCCGGTGCTGGACCGCGTCACCGCGTTTATCCAAGCCACTGGTCCCGCCGGTTCAAGCGCCAGGCAATCGCCCACAAAGTGAGGCTGCGCAACGCCATAAACAGCAGGAAGGTTATCCACAGGCCGTGGTTGCCCAAGCCTTGCAGCGCCCAGGCGAATGGCAGCGTGAGCAGCACCGTCAGCAGCATGCCGTTGCGCATTTCCCGGGCGCGGGTGGCACCGATGAACAGGCCGTCCAACAGATAACTCCACACCGCAATCAATGGCAGTACCGCCAGATACGGCAAGTAGAGGTCAGCCGTTGCGCGCACGCTGGGGATATCGGTCTGCATGGCGATAAACAGGTGGCCGGCGACGGTGAACAGCAGGGCAAAGCCGACGCTGGCGATCAACGACCAACCGCCCGCCACCACCAATGAACGGCGCAGCGCTTGGCGGTCATGGGCGCCGATGGCGTGGCCGCACAGGGCTTCGACCGCATGGGCCAGGCCGTCCAGCGCATGCGCCGTCAACAACAGGCCGTTGAGCAGCAGCGCGTTGGCCGCCACGGTGGCATCGCCCAGACGTGCGCCTTGCACGGTGATCATGAAAAACACCGACTGCAATGCCAGGCTGCGGATAAAAATGTCGCGGTTCACCGCCAGCAGCGGGCGCCAGCTCTCCCACAGCTTCAACGCGGCCCAGGCGATATGCCCGGGGTAGGCGCGCAGGGCCTTTTGCGTGAGGGCCAGGCCGAGCAGGGCGCCGGTCCATTCGGCGATCACCGAGGCTCGCGCCGAACCGACCACGCCCCAATCCAGGCCGAGGACGAACCACAGGTTCAGCGCGATATTCACCAGGTTGGTGGTCAGCAGAATCGCCAGCGGCGCGCGGGCGTTTTGGGTGCCGAGGAACCAGCCGACCAGCGCATAGCTTGCAAGGGCGGCGGGCAGGCCGAATAAACGCGTGTGGAAAAAATCCTGGGTCAGTTGATTGAGCTCGGGGGAGGGCTGCATCCACTCCAGGGCCAGATGGCTAAAAGGAATGCCCACCGTCCCCAGCAACATCGCCAGCCCCACCGCCAGCAACAACCCTTGCAGGAGGATTTGCCGCAACGCCGCGCCATCATTGCGCCCGGCGGCCTGGGCGGCGAAACCGGTGGAACCCATGCGCAGGAAACCCATGGCCCAGGCCAGGAAGGTATACAGGCTGGCGCCGACGGCCACGGCGCCCAACTGATGGGCGTGGGGCAAGTGGCCGATGACCATGCTGTCTACCAGGGCTACCAATGGCACCGAGATATTCGACAGGATCATCGGCGCGGCCAGGGCCCAGACCTTGCGGTGGGTGGGGCGGTGGCGCCAGTCGGTGAGTAGGGTGGGCATGCGGGCTCCTCGGGGAGCGGCATTGTAACCATCCCTTAATGCCACCGCAGGACCAATGTGGGAGCTGGCTTGCCTGCGATGCAGGCACCTCGGTACATCAGTTGCACCGCGGTGATGCTATCGCAGGCAAGCCAGCTCCCACACAAACCAGCTTCCACAGGGGCTCACCTGTGTTTGTGGGATTTGGCTTGGCATCACATCCCATTGAGAACCAAACCACCCTCCGTCGGTCAATGTGACCAGCACCTCATCGGCCCCATACAGGCTGATATATAGTTCATCCCTCGGCCCCTCCCACTACGAGTGCCCCATGCTTAACAAAGGATTGTTCCTGGCCTGCGCGCTGGCCCTGCTGAGCGCCTGCGATTCTTCCGATAAACCGGCGGCCCCGCCGGCCCCCGCAGCAGCGGCGGTTGCGCCCAAGCCTGCCAAAGTCGCCGTGGACGTGGCAGCGCTGAAGCAGCGTTATGCCGGGCGCGAGTTGAGCGTGGTGGATGTGTCCGAGGTGCAGCTCGACGGGGCCAGCACACTCTCCGTGAGTTTTTCCATTCCCCTGGACCCCGATCAGAAGTTCGCCGACAAACTCCACCTGGTGGACAGCAAGTCCGGCAAGGTCGATGGCGCCTGGGAAATCTCCGACAACCTGATGGAATTGCGCCTGCGCCATCTGGAGCCGCAGCGCAAACTGGTGCTCACCGTCGATGCCGGTGTGAAGGCAGTCAACGGCAACACCCTCGCCGCCGAATACATCGCCCGCCTGGAAACCCGTGACCTGCAAGCCACCGTCGGCTTCGCCAGCCGTGGCACCTTGCTGCCGACACGCCTGGCCGAAGGCCTGCCGGTGATCGCGCTGAACGTCGACAAGATCGACGTCGAATTCTTCCGCATCAAGCCCGAGTCCCTGCCCACCTTCCTCGCGCAGTGGGGGCGCAACACCAGCCTGCAAAGTTATGAATCCCGCGAACTGCTGCCCCTGGCCGATCTGGTTTACGGCGGTCGATTCGACCTGAACCCGGCGCGCAATACCCGCGAAACCCTGTTGCTGCCCATCGCCGGCCTCAAGCAATTGCAACAGCCGGGCGTGTACCTGGCGGTGATGCGCGCGTCGGGCACCTACAACTATTCCCAGCCGGCCACGCTGTTCACCCTGAGTGATATCGGCCTGTCGGTGCACCGCTACGCCAATCGCCTGGACGTGTTTACCCAGGCGCTGGAAGGCGGCAAGGCGCTGGATGGTGTTGACCTCGAAGTGCTCGACGCCGACGGCCGCGTGTTGGGCCAGGGCAAGACCGAGAAGGGCGGCCACGCCGAGTTGCCGCTGCCGAAAAAGGCTCAGGTGTTGTTGGCCAAGCAAGGCGAGCAGACCAGCATGCTGCGCCTCGACAGCGCCGCGCTGGACCTGGCGGAGTTCGACATCGGCGGCCAGCCGTCCCACCCGTTGCAGTTCTTTGTATTTGGCCCGCGCGACCTGTATCGCCCCGGCGAAACCGTGCTGCTCAACGCACTGCTGCGGGACAAGGATGGCAACGCGGTCAAGCCGCAGCCGGTGAGCGTCGAAGTGCGCCGCCCGGACGAGCAGGTCAGCCGCAAATTTGTCTGGGACGCCGACGCCTCTGGCCTCTATCAGTATCAACTGCAACTGGCCGGCGAAGCGCCGACCGGGCGCTGGCAGTTGGTGTTCGACCTGGGCGACGGCAAGCCGCAGCTGTATGAATTCCTCGTCGAAGACTTCCTGCCCGAGCGCCTGGCGCTGGAGCTCAAGGGCAGCGACACACCGTTGAGTCCTGCGGAAAACCCGGTGATCCAAGTCACTGGGCGTTACCTCTACGGCGCGCCGGCGTCCGGCAACCGGGTCAGCGGCCAAGTCTATGTGCGGCCATTGCGCGAGGCGGTCAAATCGCTGCCGGGCTACCAGTTCGGCTCCGTCACCGAAGAAGAGCTGAGCCAGGACTTCGAGCTGGACGAAAGCGTGCTCGACGCCAAGGGCCAGGAACAACTGACCCTGGAAAGCAAATGGGCCGACGCCAAGTCGCCGCTGCAATTGATCGTGCAGGCCAGCCTGCAAGAGTCCGGCGGGCGGCCGATCACTCGGCGCCTGGTGCAGCCGATCTGGCCGGCCGAGCAACTGCCGGGCCTGCGCGGGTTGTTTGACGGCAAGGAAACCAATGGCGACGGCCCGGCGGAATTCGAAGTGCTGCTGGCCAACCAGGACGGGCAGAAACTCGCCGCGCAAAACCTCAAGGTGCGCCTGGTGCGCGAGCGCCGCGACTATTACTGGAACTACTCCGAGAACGATGGCTGGAGCTATCACTTCAACGAGAAGTTCCTCAACCTCGATGAGCAGACCCTGAACATCAAGGCCGGCGACACCGCCAAGGTCAGCTTCCAGGTCGAGTGGGGCCCGTACCGCGTCGAGGTCGAAGACCCGCAGACCGGGTTGGTCAGCAGCCTGCGCTTCTGGGCCGGCTACCAGGCGCAGGACAATACCGAAGGCGGCGCCGTGCGTCCCGATCAGGTCAAGCTGGCGCTGGACAAACCCGCGTATGGCGACGGCGATACCGCCAACGTCACGGTGACGCCGCCCGCTGCCGGTAAAGGCTACCTGTTGGTGGAATCCGCCGAAGGCCCGTTGTGGTGGCAGGAAATCGAGGTGCCGGCCGAAGGCAAAAGCTTCGCCGTGAAGCTGGACCCGAAGTGGTCGCGCCATGATTTGTACGTGAGCGCTCTGGTGATCCGTCCCGGCGAGCGCAAAGCCAATATCACGCCAAAACGTGCGGTGGGCTTGCTGCACCTGCCGCTGGATCGCACCCAGCGCAAACTGGGCGTGACCCTCACCGCGCCGGAAAAAATGCGCCCCAAACAACCGCTGACGGTGAAAGTCGCGGCGAAAAATGCCGATGGCAGCGTGCCGAAACAGGTGCATGTGCTGGTGGCCGCGGTGGACGTCGGCATCCTCAATATCACCGAATACCCGACGCCCGATCCGTACTCCAGCCTGTTCGGCCGCAAGGCCTACGGTGTGGACCAGTTCGACATCTATGGCCAGTTGATCGAAGCCGGCCAAGGTCGCCTGGCCAGCCTGGCGTTTGGTGGCGATGCGGCGCTGGCCAAGGGCGGCAAGCGCCCCGACACCAGCGTGACCATCGTCGCCCTGCAAAGCGCGCCGGTGACCTTGAATGAGCAAGGCGAGGGCGAAGTCAGCGTCAACATTCCCGACTTCAACGGCGAGCTGCGCCTGATGGCCCAGGCCTGGAGCGATGATCGCTACGGCATGGCCGAAGCCAAGACGGTGATTGCCGCACCGTTGATTGCCGAACTGTCGGCGCCGCGCTTCCTCGCCGGTGGCGACCAGACGACCTTGGCGTTGGACCTGTCCAACCTGTCGGGCAAGGCGCAGAAACTCGATGTGCGCGTGAGTGTTGAAGGACAGCTCGAGCCGGTCAACGAAGGTGGGCAAACCGTCGAGCTGAAACAGGGCCAGCGCACCACGCTGCGCATCCCGGTGAAAGCCTGGGGTGGTTTGGGGCAGGGCAAGGTCAAGGTCACGGTGAACGGCCTCGATTTGCCGGGTGAAAACCTGCCGCCGTTCAGCCGTGAGTGGACCTTGGGCGTGCGCCCGGCGTATCCGGCACTGCTCAAGCATTACCGCGCGGTGCTCAAGGATCAGCCGTGGAGCCTGCCAGCGGGCGCGCTGGATCAGTTCGATGCCTCAGGGCGTGAAGCGCTGTTGAGCCTGTCGAGCCGGCCGCCGTTGAACCTTGGCGCGCAGATCAACGCGCTCAAGGCCTACCCGTATGGCTGCCTGGAACAGACCGCCAGCGGCCTGTACCCGTCGCTGTATGCCGACGATGCCTTGCTCAAGCGCCTGGCGATCAAGGGCGAGCCGGATGCCGAGCGCAAACGCAAGATCGAGCTGGGTATCGAGCGCCTGCTGGGCATGCAGCGCTACAACGGCAGCTTTGGTTTGTGGGGCGCCGATGGTGAAGAAGAATATTGGCTGACGGCTTACGTCACCGACTTCCTGCTGCGCGCCCGCGATCAAGGCTTTGCCGTACCGCCTGAAGCCTTGAAAAAGGCCAGCGAACGCCTGCTGCGTTATGTGCAGGAGCGCAACCTGATCGAGGTCGACTACAGCGACAACGCCGACCACACTCGCTTTGCCGTGCAGGCCTACGCCGGCATGGTGTTGGCGCGCAGCCAACAGGCGCCGTTGGGCGCGTTGCGCAGCCTGTTCGAGCGCCGCAGCGATGCACGCTCCGGCTTGCCGCTGGTGCAGTTGGCCATCGCCCTGCAAAAGATGGGCGACCAGCCGCGTGCGGACCAAGCGTTGCTGGCCGGTCTGGCGGCGCAGCGCAATGCCAATGAATGGCTGGCCGACTACGGCAGCCCGCTGCGCGATCAGGCGATGATCCTGGCACTGCTGGAAGAGAATGACCTGGCCAAGGGCAAGCGTGAGGAACGCTTGTTTACGCTGGCGGATCAACTGGCGGCCAGTCCGTACTTGTCTACCCAGGAGCGTAATTCGCTGTTCCTTGCCGGGCGCCTTGGGTTTGCCAAGCCTGAGTCGGACTGGAAAGTGCTGCTCGATGGCAGTGGTGGCATTCATGAACTGAACAATCAGCAGTCAACCCTGGACCTGGAAGGCAAGCTGCTGTCTGGCAACCTGAGCCTGACCAATCAGGGTGAAGTGCCGGTGTATCAACAACTGACGATCTCGGGTTATCCACAGGTGCCACCGGCGCCGGGTGGTGACAACCTGAGCATCCGCCGTGAATACCTGGGCATGAACGGCCAACCGCTGAACCTGCACAACCTCAACAGCGGCGACCTGGTACTGGTGCATCTGGCTGTCAGCGCCAAGCAGCGCGTGCCGGATGCCCTGGTGGTGGACCTGCTGCCGGCCGGCCTGGAACTGGAAAACCAGAACCTGGCGCAAAGTGCCGCCAGCCTGGAGAACGCCAGCAGCCAGGTGAAGGAATGGCGTGAGTCGATGCAGAACGCGTCGCTCAAGCACCAGGAATTCCGGGATGACCGTTATGTGGCGGCGTTGAACCTGGATGGCTCCGGCACCACGCATTTGCTGTATCTGGCACGAGCGGTGACGCCGGGCACGTACCGCGTGCCGCCGCCGCAGGTGGAGTCGATGTACCGGCCGAACTGGCAGGCGGTGGGAGAAACCCCGGCAGACCTGGTAATCAAGGGCCGCTGAAACCTCAATTTGAAATGAGGCCAGAATGTGGGAGCTGGCTTGCCTGCGATAGCTATCTGTCAGTTGATGCATCTTTGACTGATACACCGCTATCGCGGGCAAGCCCGCTCCCACAGGGGCTCAGGTGTTTGGCGGGGTTAGTGCACGACCCAACTCAGCAACCACAGCCCCAGCATCAACCAGATAATCCCGAAGATGATCGACGCACGCATAAACGCCCGCACCGCCGAATACAGGAACAGCAGGCCAATGATCAGCGTAAGGATGCTGATGATCGACGTGTCCATGCCCAACGTGCGTGACAGGCCTTCGACAAAGTTGCCGCCCGCGTTGGTCAAGGCACCGAACAAGCCGCTGAGCCCATCGACGATAAAGCGGATGACAGCACCGAGCGCCTGGCCCAACCATTCGAAAAAGCTTTCTACCTGCATGTGTGTGTCCTGATAAGAAGGTGGGCGTGTGTTTGCCTTTGGTTGTGATTGCGTCAGGCTAGTTCCCTATAAGCATAGAGGTTTGCAGGTTAAATAATGGGTTTCCCTAATTACTGGTGTACTCGGTCCAATGTGGGAGCGGGCTTGCTCGCGAATGCGGTGGGTCAGTGACCTCTTTATTACCTGACCCACCGCTATCGCAGGCAAGCCAGCTCCCACATTTTTTGCGCTGCGCATTGGGAATCGTTGTGTTGGTAGTCGCGCTGCTGTGGCTGGCCGACCGCATCTGGCCGCTGCCACTCCCTCAGGATGATCTGGCCCGCGTCGTCCTCGCCGAAGACGGCACGCCCTTGTGGCGCTTCGCCGATGCCAACGGCGTCTGGCGCTACCCAGTGCAAACCAGCGAAGTCTCGCCGTATTACCTCGACGCGTTGCTCACCTACGAAGACCGCTGGTTCTACTCGCACCCCGGGGTAAACCCGCTGGCACTGGCGCGCGCAACCTGGCAGAACCTCACCGGCGCACGGGTGGTGTCGGGTGGCAGCACCTTGTCGATGCAGGTCGCACGCTTGCTGGACCCGCATTCGCGCACCTTCCACGGCAAGCTGCGCCAGTTGTGGCGCACGGCGCAGTTGGAATGGCACCTGTCCAAGGACGAAATCCTCAACCTCTACCTGAACCGCGCGCCGTTTGGTGGAACCCTGCAAGGCGTGGCGGCGGCCAGTTGGGCGTACCTGGGCAAGTCCCCGGCCCAACTGACCCACGCCGAAGCCGCGTTGCTCGCCGTATTGCCCCAGGCTCCCAGCCGCCTGCGCCCCGACCGCCACCCGCAGCGCGCCCAGCAAGCCCGCGACAAAGTGCTGCGCCGCCTCGCTGAATTCAAGGTGTGGCCGCAAGCCGCCGTCGACGAAGCCCTGGAAGAACCGCTGCTGCTCGCTCCCCGCCTGGAACCGAGCCTCGCGCCCTTGCTCGCGCGCCGCCTGAACCGCCCCGACAGCCCGCCGCTGATCCGCACCACCCTCGACGCCACCTTGCAACGGCGTCTCGAAGACCTGCTGCTGGGCTGGCGCGCACGTTTGCCGGAACACACCTCGGCGGCCATCCTGGTGGTGGAAGAGGAAAGCATGGCCGTGCGCGCCTACCTCGGTTCAGTGGATATCAACGACGCCAAGCGTTTTGGCCATGTGGACATGATCAGCGCATTGCGTTCGCCGGGCTCGACGCTGAAACCCTTTCTCTACGGCATGGCGCTGGACGACGGCCTGATCCACTCCGAATCCCTGCTGCAAGACGTGCCTCGGCGCTACGGCGATTATCGGCCGGGCAACTTCTCCATGGGTTTTACCGGCGCGGTGCCGGCGAGTACGGCGCTGTCCAGTTCGCTGAACTTGCCGGCTGTGCAGTTGCTGGAAGCCTATGGGCCCAAGCGCTTCGCGGCGCAGATGCGCATCGGTGGCGTGCCCCTGGCGCTGCCCGCATTGGCTGAGCCGAACCTGGCCTTGATCCTCGGCGGCGCGGGCAGTCGCTTGGAAGACCTGGTCAGCGGCTACAGCGCCTTTGCCCGGGACGGCAAGAGCGCGACGATCCGTTTGCAGCCGGATGACATGCTCAGGGAGCGCCCGATGTTATCCCCAGGCGCCGCGTGGATTGTGCGGCGCATCCTCAGTGGCCAGGCGCGACCCGACCGCGACCCGCGTGCCGAGTTGGTCCAGCGCCCGGTGCTGGCCTGGAAAACCGGGACCAGCTACGGCTTTCGTGATGCCTGGGCGATTGGCGTGGGCCCGCGTTATTTGATCGGCGTGTGGATCGGCCGCCCGGATGGCACGCCGGTACCCGGCCAGTTCGGCCTGGCCTCGGCTGCGCCGTTGATGTTGCAGGTGCATGACGTGCTGACCAACCGTGACAGCCAGCGCGGCATCAGCGCGCCCGTCAGGCCGGTGCCGGCGAATGTCGGCGTGGCGGCGATCTGTTGGCCGCTGGGCCAGCCGATGAATCGCAGCGATCCGAATTGCCGTCGCCAGCGCTTCGCCTGGACGCTGGACAACACCACGCCGCCGACCTTGCAGGCGCTGGATCAACCGTTGAGCGTGGGCTTGATGGAGAGCGTATGGGTGAATGCCAAGGGCTTGCGGGTAGACGCCCGTTGCGCGGGCGCAGAACTGAAAAACATCGCCCTGTGGCCTGCGCCATTGGAGCCGTGGTTGCCGCGCGTCGAGCGCCGCGAAGCACGCATCCCGGCCGCCGATCCCGATTGCCCGCCACCGGCGTTGGCGGCGTCTTCGCCGCTGTCGATTGTCGGGGTGCGTGAAGGGGATCAACTGCGCCTGCCGGCCGCCAGCCAACAGGCGCTGCGCCTGAAAATTTCGGCGTTGGGCGGCAGTGGGCGGCGTTGGTGGTTTCTTAATGGCGAGCCGTTGGGGGACAGTGCGAATCAGGACTTTATCAATGCCAGTTTCGAGCGGCTGGGGCGTTATCAATTGAGTGTGTTGGATGAGGCGGGGCAGACGGCTCGGCTTGAGTTCAGTGTCGTCGATTAGAGCGCTATCGCAGGCAAGCCAGCTCCCACAGTGGATTGGGCTCACACGGTGAAAATGTGGGAGCGGGCTTGCCCGCGATGGCGGCCCAAAGGTTCACTTGCCTTCAAGGCCAAACCCCCCGAAGCTACACACCTTCAGGAGCCCCCGCATGAACCTCGAACACCTCACCGAACGCCTGCACCGCATCCGCGATAACAACGACTGGAAGCAGTTCCACAGCCCGAAAAACCTGGCCATGGCCGCCAGCGTCGAAATGGCCGAGCTGGTGGAGATCTTCCAATGGCTCACCGAAGACCAATCCCGCCAGCTGCCCGCTGAAAAGCTCGCCCACGCCGGGCAGGAAGTCGGCGATATCGTCTTGTACCTGTTGTTGCTGTGCAGCGAGTTGGGCCTGGACATGAACGAGGTGGTGCGCGCCAAACTGGCCGACAGCGAACGGCGGTTTGCCCATGAGTGATCGCCATTTCGACCAACTGGCCACGCGCTTCGCCGAGAAGATCTACGGCGGGGCCAAAGGTGCGATCCGCCTGGCCGTGCTCCAGGCCGACCTGAGTGAAGCGCTGCCCCAGCGCCCATTGCGCGTGCTGGATATCGGCGCGGGCCTGGGCCATATGTCGCTGTGGCTGGCCGAGCAAGGCCATCAGGTGACCCTGGCCGAGCCCGCCGAACCGATGCTCGACGGCGCGCGCCAACGCTTTGCCGACGCCGGGCAGACCGCGACGTTTATCCATGCACCCTGGCAAGAGTTGCTCGGCCAACTCACCGAGCCGTACGACCTGGTGCTGTGCCACGCCGTGCTGGAGTGGCTGGCCGAACCCCATGCGATCCTGCCGGTGCTGCACCAACTCACGGTGCCCGGCGGCTGGTTGTCGTTGGCGTTCTACAACCGCGATGCGCTGATTTATCGCAACCTGCTCAAAGGCCACTTCCGCAAGATGCGCAAGAACGACATGGCCGGCGAGAAGCAGAGCCTTACCCCGCAACAGCCGCTCGACCCGCGTGAGCTGGCGGCGCAACTCGATGGCCTTTGGCAGGTCGAAAGCCAAAGCGGCGTGCGGGTATTCCACGACTACATGCCGGTGGAGTTCCAGGCCCGCGCGAATCTACAGGACTTGTTGGAGATGGAACTCGCTCACCGTCGTCACCCAAGCTTTGCCGGACTTGGGCGTTATTTGCACTGGATCTGCCGTCCGGTTTAAGCGGCCCAGTCTGCGGAGGTCGAAATGCGTCGTCTCTGTTTGATCCTGTTGTCCCTCGGTCTGGGCGCGTGTTCCAGCCCCAACCCTTACGTCGCCGCGTCGGCGCCGATGCCGCCTGCGCCCGCGCAGGCGGCCAACACCTTTGATGCCAGCGCCTACCCCGCGCCGGTGCGTGACTACGGCGCGTATCGCAGTTGGGCCTGGCGCAATGGCCAACTCCCGCCCGGCACCGCCTGGGCCGATTCGGCGCAGATCGCCGAAGCCGTCAACGGCGCCCTTGACCAGCGCGGCTTGCGCCCGCAGCGCGCCAACCAGCCCGCCGACCTGCTGGTCAGCGCCGACGTGCGCCTGGAGAAGCGCCTCAAGCAAGTCCAGGATGACTACGGCTACGGATACGGCGGCTATAACCGCTATGGCAATGGCTACGGCATGTACAACTCGGCACCCATCGTGCGCACGTATGAAGTGACGGTGGCGGTGGTGCGGGTCAACCTGTTCGATGCGCGCAGCGGCCAGCCGGTGTGGAGCACCAGCGCAGAAACCGCCAGCCAGGGCAGCCTCAGCGAACGCGCCGACGCGTTGCGCAAGGCCGTGCAAAAAGCGCTGAGCGCCTATCCGCCGAGTTAAGCGCTATTCTCATCCCAGGCTCAGGTCGTACTTTGGAGAACAACCATGTTTCGTCGTATCGCAACGCTCGCTTTTTTAGTGCTGCTGGGCGGTTGCCAGAGCAATCAGGTCAACCACGATTTTGACGCCAGCCGCGACTTCGGCGCCTACCGCAACTGGGCCTGGAAAGACCCGGCGCTGCAATACCGCCCGGATGATCCACGGATCAAGAGCGACCTCACCGAGCAACGCATCCGCCAGGCCGTCGGCGAGCAACTCGACCAACGCGGCCTGCGCCCGGCGGCGGCAGGCACCAAGGCGGACCTGAACGTGCAGGCCTACCTGATCGTCGAAGACCGCCAGCAGCAAGTCACCACCAACTACGGCGGCGCCTGGGGCGGGCCGTGGAATGGCTACTGGGGTGCGCCGATGTACAACGAAACACGCAACATCACCTACAAGGTGGCGACCATCCAGATCGACCTGCTCGACGGCAAGGACGGCAAACTGGTGTGGCGCGGCAGTGACGAACAGATGATGGCCAGCACGCCGAATCCGCAGGATCGCAGCAGTGCCATTCGCACTACGGTGACTAAAATTCTCTCCAACTACCCGCCGCACTGAGTTCCCCCTGTGGGAGCGGGCTTGCCCGCGATAGCGGTCTGTCAGTCAAAGATGCATCAACTGACAGCTAGCTATCGCAGCGATGCGGCGCCCCGACAAGCCAGCTCCCACATTTGTTTTGTAGCCGGCCCAACATCTCCGTCAGTCGCCAATGTGGCGACTGGCCAGCGCACCCGCCAAGCCTTGTCTACACTCCACTGCACCTACGGAGAGTAAGCGCTAAAGGAGTGCTCGATGTCTCCCCGACTTCGTTCCAGGCAGCGTGGTGCGATTGGCTTGACGGCGGCCCTGACCCTCGGGTTGGCGCTGGTCTTCCTGTTGTTGGTCATCGACAGCGGGCGGCTGTACCTGGAGAAGCGCAAGTTGCAAGGCATTGCCGATATGGCCGCGCTGGAAGCGGTGCAGCGCAATGGCAACTGCATCCCCGCCACCAACACCGCGCCGGTCTATGCGGGCGCCAGCGCCACGCGCAACGGCTATGTCATCCCCCCCGGCAATGCCCTGAACGTGAACTGCGGCACGCTGACCACCAACGCCAGCAATCTGCGCGTGTTCAGTGCCGATGCGACCAAGACCGACGCCATCCAGGTGGTCGCCTCGCGCCCGGTGTTGACCAGTGTCGCCGGCGGCGTGTGGTCGCTGTTCAATGGCAACGCCTACAACCTGACGACGCAGTTGACGGCCAAGGCGGTTGCCGCGCCGAAGATCCTGCCGCCGCAGGCGCAGTTGACGATCAAATCAACGGTGCTGACGGTTGATAGCACCAACTCGGCCGCGCTGGACCTATTGTTCGGCAAATTGCTGGGCGGCAGCTTGTCGCTGGGGGTTGTTGGCTATCAGGGGTTGGTGGGTAGCGATATCAACCTGCTCAGCTACCTGAACCAGCTGGCGTTGAACGTGAACGTGCAAGCGGGCAATTACGACGAGTTGCTGGCCAAGAATCTCAAGATCGGCCAACTGATCGATGCCGCCGTCACGGTGTTGCAGGCCGGTGGGAGCACCGCCTCAGTGGCCGCGGCGACAGCGCTGGGCAAGATCAGCGCATTGGTGGGGACCGCCGACGTGACCTTGGGCACCCTCCTGCAATTGCAGACAGGGGCGGTGTCGTCGGGGCTCAACACCACGGTGAATGCGTTCCAGTTGGCGCAAGCCTTCGTGCAACTGGCCAACAAGATGAACGGTGTGGTGGCCGACATTCCGGTGACGATCCCGGGGGTCAATGTGAACGTCAAGGTCAAAGTCATTCAGCCACCGCAGCTGTCGTCGATTGGCGACCCCACGTACGCCAAGAATAAAACCGATGCGACCACCCGCATCTATGTGCGCACCGCGCAGGTCAGCGTGGGCCTGACGGTGACCTTGCCGGTGCTTGGAACACCTTTGGTCAATACGGCCTTGAACGGCTTGGTCAGCCCGCTTTCCGACGTGCTGAACAATTTGCTCAGCCTGAACCTGGCTGGGACGCTCAGTTCAGTCTTCTGCGCTATTGGCGGCACCCCTTGTCAGAGCACTGACTTGAAGCTGCTGTCGTCCGCGACCAACCCATCGGTGCCCAGTGTGGATGTGATCCTCGAACTGGGTAGCGCTGAAAGCTATGTCACTGGGTTCACCTGCGCCAGCGACGCGACCAAAACACTGACCACCCAAACCAACACGTCGCTGGTGACGATCAAGATAGGCCAGAGCCCTACGCTCATTAATTCGTTGGGCGCGAGCCCGCCATTGTCCCCGGTGCCACCGCTGCCGGTGCTCGACATCGGTGCGATTACCTGTCTCAAACCGCTGCTGGGGCTTGGCCCAACGACCTGTGATCAAAGCTCTCGCAAGCCGTTTTATGGCGGAGGGATAGGCGTTCTTATCGACCCAAGCGTGGGGACACAACCTGTGTCCGGTGCCGCCTACACCTTCCCCCAGCCACCGGAGATCAAGCAGCCACCGCAGTATCATCCGCTGTTGACCACCAACCTGGTGGCGTCCATCGGCACAGCGTTGAAAACCGGGTTGAAATTCCAGGTCTACCAACCCACAGGGTTCAACCTGCTGGGTAACCTGTTGGTCACCGGTGGCACGTTGCTCAATGACTTGACCACGACGCTGGGCGGGGTGATTGGCAACGTGCTCAGCCCGATTGTCGATCCATTGGCCAATGGTTTGCTCATGACTCTGGGCATCAATCTGAACCAGGTCGAAGTCGGCGCCAACCTCAGTTGCAAGCCCCACGGCCAGGCGGCACTGGTGAACTAGGCCAGCGGCAACTCCACGCAGAACTGCGCGCCGTGCTCGCCGTTGCTGACGCTCAGGCGTCCGCCCATGTTCTCCACAATGCCGTAGCTCACCGACAAGCCCAGCCCGGTGCCCACGCCAATCGGCTTGGTGGTGAAGAACGGCTCGAAGATCCGCTCCAGCAAACGCGGGTCGATGCCGCCACCGTTGTCTTCGACCCAGATGCGCACGTGGCTGGCGTCATGCTCGCTGTGCACGGCGATCCAGGGGCGCAGCTGCGGCTGTTTTTCCCGTTGGCTGAGCAGCGCGTCGCGGGCGTTGACCATCAGGTTGATCAGCACCTGTTCCAGCTGATCGACGTAACCTTTGACCTGCACCGTGAAGCCCGCCGGGGTCAGGCGCACATCCACGCCCTTGCCGCGCAGGCCTTCGCTGAGCAGGGACAAGGTGCCTTCCACCGCCTGTGCCGGGTCGAAGGGTTGTTGCTCGATTTCCGAGCGCCGGCCGAACACGCGCATATGGTCCACCACCCGCGCAGCACGCTGCACCTGGGTGTCGATGCGCTGGAGTTTTTCGCTCAGGTAATCGATCTGCACCTCGCCACTGCTCAGGCGCTTGAGCACATTGGCGATGGCCATGCGCATTACGTTCAGCGGCTGGTTGATCTCGTGGGCCAGGCCCGTGGCCATTTCGCCGAGCGTGGCCATTTTCGCGCTTTGCGTCAGTTGCTGCTGGGAGCGGCGCACTTCGGTGTTGTCGCGGCCCACGGCCTGCACTTCCACCAGCGTGCCGTTTTCATCGAAGACGCCACGGTCCGACCACACCCACCAGGCATGCGCGCGCCCCGGCAGTTGCAGGCTGATTTCGGCGGTGCTGACCGGGAACTCCGGGGTCAGTTGGCCGATGCGCTGCACGAAGCTTGCGCGTTGCTCATCCGACAACCAATCCGCCAGGTTCAGCCCGGGCAATTGTTCGGGTTGGCACTCCAGGTAATTGGCCAGCGGGGTGTTGCCGAAGGTCAGGGTCAAGTCCGGGCGGTAGCGGCAAATCATCGCCGGCGAATCCTCCACGAGGATGCGGTAGCGCTCCTCGCTTTGCTTGACCTGCTCGGTTGCCAGGGTCGCCTCGGTGACGTCCAGCCACAGGCCCACGGCTTCCACCGGCAGGCCGAGGTCGTCTCGCAGCAACTTGGCTTCGTCGAGCAACCAGTGATAGTTGCCGAGTTTGTCCTGGACCCGATAGCGACTGCGCACGCTGCCTTCGCGCAGCAATTGGCGGGTGCGTTCGAAGTACAGGTCGCGGTCGTCGGGGTGCAGCCATTCGATCAGGCTGGCCGGGGTGCATTCGGCCAGGGTGCGACCAAGCAAGGGCAGCAGGCTGTCGCTGAAAAACAGCGGTTGCAGGGTGCCTTCGACATAGCGCTGCACGTAGATGATCGCGGGCGCGCTGGCGATCAGGTTGTCCAATCGCGCATGGGCGGCGGCGGCTTGTTGCTGCTGGTTCTTGATGTCGCTGATGTCCAGCATGAAGCCGATCAGCCGGCGGTTGTTGCCCATGCCCAGCGCCTGGCCCTGCACGCGATACCACACCGGGTTTTGTGCCGCGTCGAGGCGGTGCAGGCGCACGCTGGTGGACAGCGGTTTGCTCAGGGTCTGCAAGTCTTGCAGGCGGCTGGCGAGTTCCTGGCGGTCGGCGGGGTGGAACAGCAGCAGCCAGTCGGCCACGGCCAGGCGTGTGGCCGGGGCGTCAGGGTCGAGATGTTGCTGCAGTTGCGGGGCCAGCTGGATGTCTTCGCTGTGGTTGGGCAACTCCCACCAACCGGTGCCGAGCAAACTTTGCAGGGCTTCCAGGCGATCCAGTTGTTGTTGATGGCGCTGTTCGCGCAGCCGGCTGAGCAGGGGCGCGGCGAGGGCGGCGGCCAGTTGCAGCCAGTCGCGCGCAAAGGTGTCCTCGGCCTGGAAGAAGCCACACAGCAGCCACGCGGCGACACCATGATCATCGCGATAGGGCACCAGGAAACCTTCGGCATTGCCGAAAATTCCTTGCAGGCGTGGATGCTCGCTGTGGCCGTGGTTGCGGGTCAGGTGCACGGGTGCGGTGCCACCGAGGCTATCCAGGGCGCCGCCGAGGAGCTGGCCGTCGCGCCACAGCAGCGGGGCGTCAAAGGCGCGGTACTGGCTGTGGACTTGCCAGCCCTGGTCGTGTTCGTCGAGCAGGGCGATGGCGACGCAGGGCACCTGGAAGTGCTGGGCGATGCTTTGCAGGTTGTCCTGCACCACCTCCGGCAGGCGGGTCAGGCTGCACACGCGCAGGCGTTCGCTGATCTGCGCGCTGAGCAACTGGTGGCGCTCGCGGGTGTCGGCGTGCTGGCGGTGGGCGAGCAGGTCGCCGATATCCAGCAGCTGCAAGCGCCAGCCATCGCCGTGGGGTTGCAGCCAGCCACGGGTGTGCAGGGGGCTGGCGGCAAACCCGTGGAAGTCCAGGTCAAGGATCTGCCCCTGCCAGTCGGCGGGGCGGCCTTCGATGACCACGCCACTGTGGGCACACAGGTAGTCCAGCAATGGGACGGGTTGTTGCGTGGTGGTGTGTTTGACCAGGCGATGGCGCAGGGCGCCGTGGATGTGCAGGACGCGGCCAAGCGGGTCCAGGTCGATCTGCAAATCGGCGCCGGCGCTCACCAGGGCCGGCGGTACAGGGACCTCGGGCGGCCGGCCGAGGAGGCGATCGAAGAACTTTTCCCCCGAGGTCAAAATTGCAGGCTCGCTTGGGCTGTGAGCGTGGTTGGCAGGTTGGGCACGGTGCCAAAGCCCGGCAGCACAAGGAACGGCAGCACGTTTTTGAGGTTACTGGAGGGGTAGTTGATCTGTACGGTCAGCAGGTTGGCCGTGAAGCTCGTGGTGATGTAGGCCGGCACGAAGTTGAACGCAGGTGGCAGCCACTGCAATTGGGCCTGGGCACCCGCCACGGCGCGGGCTTGCACGGCGGCGGCGTAACCGGGGGTGGTGGGGTCCAGCGCGACGCTGCGCCGAACGCCTTCGGCGGTTGCCTGGTTGAACGACTGCAACAGCAGTAACGGCAGGCTATAGCTGACCAGGCCATAGAACACGGCGAAAAAGATCATGAACACCAGCGCGAATTCAATCGCGGCGGCACCTTTCTGTTTTCTAGGAAGGCCCTTTCTCATGACTGCGTCTACCCTGACTACCACTACCTGATATCAGCATAGAATCATTCAGCAAAAAGGGATTTTTTTTACGTGATTCAGAGCCTCTTTCTGTTCGCCTGGCTGGCGCTGTGCGCGGTGCAAGATATCCGCCAACGCCAGATCGCCAACTCCCTGACGCTCGGCGCTTTCCTGCTGGCCCTGGCCTATCTGCTGTGGAGCGGCACCACCTGGCTGGGCGCTACGCCGGCCGAGGGAGGCTGGGCGTTTGCCCTCGCGGTTCTGTTCACCTTGCCTGGTTATGCGTTGGGGCGCTTGGGCGCTGCGGACGTAAAACTGCTGGCGGCCCTCGCGCTGGCGACCAATTGTGAGTACTTGCTAGGCACCTTTATCGGTGCCGGGTTGGCCAGTGCCACCTGGTTGCTGCTGGCGCCAAAAGTGTGGCCGCTGATGAATCAAGGGGTTAGGGACACACTTCACTACCTGGGCCCCGAGCAGTCAAAAAAACAACCCTTCGCTCCGTTTTTACTGGTCGGATTTACCCTGGCTTGGCTTTGGATCCCTTTAGTCGCGACGTAGGTTAGCGCTATGTACATAGTAGGAAAGTGCGTCTACGTTTATAGCTATGGTGTGCGAAATAGACGCTGTTGGCACGGATTGATCAGACTTTGGCTTGCCCAGGCATGGAGTAGCGCGTGAACAAGCTTACCCCGCAAATGAAAGTGCTCGTGGTCGACGATCAGCCCTTGATCGTGGAAGAGTTGTGCGAATTCCTCGAAAGCAACGGTTACCGTTGCGTGCCTTGCCATTCCAGCCCTCAAGCCGTTGCACGGTTTAGTGAAGACGCCGAGATCGGCCTGGTGCTGTGCGATCTGCACATGCCGGACATGGACGGCATCGAGCTGGTCCAGGAACTGCAACGCATCGCCGGCAAACAGCGCGCCTTCGAGGCGATCATGCTGACCGGTCGCGCCGACAAACAGGACGTGATCAAGGCATTGCGTGCCGGGATTGCCGATTACTATCAAAAACCGATCAACCTCGACGAACTGCTCGAAGGCCTGCAACGCCAGGAGACGGCGTTGCGTGAGCGGCAAAAGGGTGTGGAGCTGGGGCAACTGAATCAGAAGCTGCAGTTTCTGTCGGCCTCCATCGATGACCTGTACCACGACCTCGACAAAGTGCGCAGCAGCCCGCAGTCAACCGGCCACGATGCGCCGGACGACCTGGCCGACGCCGACAGCACGGAAATGCCTGCCATTTTCAAACAGCTGTCGCCGCGCCAATTGGACGTGGCGCGCCTGGTCGGCAAAGGCCAGACCAACTATCAGATCGCCTGTGAGCTGGGCATCACCGAGAACACGGTCAAACTCTACGTGTCCCAGGTGCTGCGCCTGACCCATATGCACAACCGCACGCAACTGGCGCTGGCGCTGTCACCGAGCAATTCGTCGATACGCCAGCGCGTGACTGCCCACTAGTTACTGCTGCCCTTCGCGGCACCGCCCTGTTTCTGGTCGAAGTATTCGGGAATGGGGTGTTTGTAACTTTCGATCAAACGTTGCATGGCCTGCTCGCGCTCAGCCGGGGAGGCTTTTTGCGGTGTGGTCGTCGCCAACTGCCCTTTGATCTGCAATTGCAGCCAGCCTTCGGTCTGCCGCTGGTACACCGATGACGGCCCGGGCTCGATCGCCAGCGCGGTCAGGGGCAGGGTGGCCAAGAGCAGATGGGCGAGGGGTTTGAGTTTCATCGGGACACTCCCTTATTGGACGGTCGCCACTTGACCCTTGGCGCGGGTTGCCAAGCCCTTGAGCTGCTCGGCGCGGGTCTGGGCCTGGTTGAACTGCTCGGGGCTCAAGTTGAAGCGGCTGACGAACTGCGACGCCTGTTTCCAGTTGTTCTGGTAGATCAGCAAGGTGACCATGTTCACCGCCGCCAGTGAGTTGCTCTGGTTGAGTTCCATTGCCGTGAGGAATTCGAAGCGGGCGTCTTCCATGCGCAGCTGGTTGAGGTAGACCACCCCCAGGTCGTTGCGGATTTTTTCATCGGTGGGCGACAGTTTGGCGGCCCGTTGCAAGTGCTCCAGGGCTTGGCCGTTATCGCCCCTGGCCACCGCCAGTTGGCCCAGGCCATGTTCGCCCTCGGCGGCCAGGCAGGTGCCCAGCAGGCTACGGTACATCGGCTCGGCCTCGCTGCGCCCGAGCAGCCGGTACACCTTGGCCTTGCGCAGGCGTACCTGGGGCAGGTTGTCCGCCAGGTTTTGCAGGTTGGCCAGGCTGGCGTGCAGCTTGCCGTCATTGGCCAGGTCATCGGCGAGGTTCAGTGACAACTCCTGGTCCGAACTGGGCTTGGAGCAACTGCTGGCGCCAGCGACGCCGGACCAGGGCGTCTGGCCCATGTTCGCGCAACCGCTCATCAACAACACGCTGCAGGCGGCAATCAGTAATTTCATGGTGCGTCCTCTCAAGGCCCCATGGCCTTGGAAATGGCGATAAACCCAGGGCCGGCCAACACAATCAGCAGCGCGGGAAACAGAAAAACCATCATCACGACCGACATCTTGGCCGACATCTTGGAAATGTATTCCTGCATGCGGGTCAGGCGCCGGTCATCCAGCAGTTGCTTGAGTGCCTGCAGCGATTTCATCGCGCCGCCGCCCTGATACAACAGCTGTTGCAGGATCGCGCAGGTGTCGCTGAACTCATCCACGCTGAGCATCAGACTGGTCTTGGTGAGCTCTTCGCCCAGCTCCAGGCCCGAGTCCACCCGTGCCAGCACCAGGCGCAGTTCCGAGGTCAGTACCGGCAGCAACTGCTGGGCTTCGTTGGACATGACCCGCAGGGTTTGCTCCACGGCCATGCCCGACTCGAACAGGATGCGCAGCAGCGGGATAAAGGTCGAAACTTCCTGGGATATTTGTTCCTGGCGCCGCTTGGCCATGGACGCCAGCACGCGCTTGGGCAGCAGGTAGCCGGTGGCAAAGCCCAGGAACGGCGCGGGCCAGGCATGGGCGACATCCGGGAAAAACAGGCTTTGCAGCAGGATTGTCAGCCCGAGGAACAGGATTGGCGCGCCTACCTGGCAGGCGGCAAACAGTGAGCGTTGGCTGGCTTTTCTCCAGCCGATGCGGTTGAGCAGGACCTGGGTTTCGTTGTCCAGGCTGATGGTGCGTTGGCCGATCCGCGTGTTGCCCAGTTGGCGCAGCAAGTACCGGACTTTGTCGTCGCGCTGGGTGTCGCCCTGGAGTCGTTGGGTCACCAGGCGTTGCTGGCGGCGCTGGCCGATCAGGTTGACGGCCACCAGGGCGAGTGCGGCGAGAAACAGCGCAACACTGATCAGCACGGCCATCTCAGATGCTCCTCAGCATGCGCCACAGCGCCACGCAACCGATGATCTGCATGCTGAAGGCGCCGATCAGCAGCAACTGGCCGCTGCCATCGGCCCACATGCCCACCAGGTACGTCGGGTTGGTCAGCAGGAAGTAGCCGGCCACGCTGACCGGCAGCAGCGCCAGCACCACGGCGGTGACGCGGGTTTCGCCGGTCATGGCGCGCAGTTGGCGCGCGCCCTGGTCACGCTCGCGGATCATTTTGATCAGGTTTTCCAGCAGCTCGCTGGCGTTGCCGCCATAGCGATGGTTGACCTTCAAGCCGAGGGCAAACAGGCGCAGCTCATCCTGTTCATACAGCTCGGCGAAGTCGTGCGCCGCTTCCGGCAGGCTGACCCCCAGCAACACGTTGCGCTTGATGCGGCCCATGGCAGTCTGCAACGGGTCTTCGCTGGCATCGATGGCGCCGAGCACCGCATCGGCCAGGGTGCGTCCGGACTTGAGGCTGCGTACGGCGTGGTCGAGCAATTGCGGCAGTTGTTCGATCATGCGGCGCAACCGCCGTTGATAACGTAGCGAGATGTAGAAGCGCAGCACCAGCGGCGGCGTCAGCAGCATCACCAGCAACCCCAGCCATTCGAAGGCGAGCAAGCCCAGCACCGCGCCCAGCGCCCACAGGGTCAGCCACAGGCCCAGGCGCTCGGTCGGCTTGCCCAGGCCGGCGCGCATGAAGGTGCGTTCCAGGCTGGTCAGTACCGGATTGTTCTCCGGGCTGTCGGGCTGCCCGTGGGCCAGGCGTTCCAGCACGCGGTCGGTCTGCGCCTGACGCACGCCACGGCGCATCAGTTGCAGGCCGAGCAACAGCATGGCCAGGGACATCAGCGCGAGCAGGATCGGAGCAAGCATGGGCGGCACCTCCTACTGCGGCAGGTGGCTTTCGCGGCGAAGTTTGTCGCCGGCGGGGTTGATGGCTTCGCGCAAAAAACCGTAGCCGGTGCGTTTGTCGAGGCGGAACAGGGTATTGGTGACATACACGTCATCGCGCACGCCGACCACTTCCACCACCTCGGTGACGCAGCGGCGGCCGTCGGGCATGCGCGACAATTGGATGATCACATCGAGGGCCGCACAGATCATCTGTCGCAGGGTTTTTTCCGCGACCGTGCGCCCGGTCAGGCCCACCAGGGTCTCCAGCCGCAGCAGCGCATCCTGGGCGTTGTTGGCGTGTACGGTGCTCATGGAGCCGTCGTGGCCGGTGTTCATCGCGGTGAGCACGTCGAGCACCTCCACGCCACGGATCTCGCCGAGGATGATGCGGTCGGGGCGCATCCGCAGGGCGTTGCGGATCAGGTCGCTGGCCTTCACTTCACCGTGCCCCTCGGCATTCGGCGGGCGGGTTTCCAGGCGCACCACGTGGGGGTGGCCCAGTTGCAACTCGGCCACGTCTTCGATGGTGACCAGGCGTTCGTGGGGGTTGATCAGTTGGCTGAGAATGTTCAGCAGCGTGGTTTTACCGGTGCCGGTACCGCCGCTGATCAGGATGTTGCAGCGCTTGCCCACGGCCTCCTGGAAGAACTCGAAGATCGGTTGGTCGATGGTCTGCATGGCCACCAGGTCGCTGCTCTTGAGCATGTCCTTGCGGAATTTCCGAATCGACAGGCACGGCCCGTCGAGGGCAATCGGCGGGATGATCGCGTTGACCCGGCTGCCATCGGGCAAGCGCGCATCGACCATCGGCGAGGATTCGTCCAGGCGCCGCCCCAAGGGCGCGAGGATGCGTTGCATGACGCGCTCCACATGGTGGTCGTCGATAAAACGCAGGTCACTTTGATGCAGCAAGCCATCGCGCTCGACGAACACCCGGTGCGGGCCGTTGACCAGGATTTCCGTCACGGAGGCATCGCGCAGCAGTACTTCCAGCGGGCCGAAGCCGGTGAGTTCGTCGACGATCTCTTCGGCCAGGCGCTCCATCTCATAGCGGGAAATCGCCAGGTGCATGCGGGTGATGTATTCGTTGACCTTGTCGATCACAAACTGCGCGAGGGACTGGCGTGTGCCTTCCAGCAGGTTTTTCCCCGACTCCTCGATGGCGTCGATGATGTAGCGGTGCAGCACCAGCTTGAGGCCGTCGTGATCGGTATTGCCGACCGCGCCGCGCGCGCCCGCACCGGGCACACCGAACAGCTTTTCGCCGCTCACTTGGGCCCCCACAGGCGGGTGAGCCAGTTGGCGGTGGGTTTCTCAAGGCCTTCGGAACGTTTGGCCAGGCGCTCGCCGAGTACCCGCAAGCCTTGGGTCAAGGGTTCGCGCGGGGCCAGGGTGAACAGGCTCTGGCCCTGGTTCTTCGCGTTCAGGCGCAGTTCTGCGGCCAGGGGCAACACGGCGATGACTTCCAGGCCAAAGGTTTTGCCCAGGGCTTCGGCCTCGGGTGCGGCGCCTTTGATGTAGCGGTCGATCAGTAACCGGCCGTGTTCCAGTTTCATGCCTTTTTCGCGCCAGCGATTGAGCACTGCCAGGTTGCGCCGGCAGTCCAGCACGCTTTGGTCGGTGCACCACAAAAGCTTGTCGCAATGGCTGACAAAGGTGCGCAGGGCTTCGCTGTCGGGTTGCCCGGTGAGGTTCACCACGATGTGCTGGAAGTGCTGGCGCAAGGCGCTGAGCAACATGTACAGCTCGGCGGCGCTGGTGTGTTCCAGGGGCTCGTCGCTGTCGGTGTAGGCGAGGATGCGCAAGCCCGCTTCGGTGGCGGTGAAGGCGCTGTTGATCAGGGTGGCGTCGAGGCGGCGCAGGTGACGCAAGGCGTCGCCAAAGTGAAACGAGCTTTCCAGGCCCAGCAGCGCCAGGCTGTCGCCCCGGGGCAGGCCGAGGTCGAGGACCAGGGTTTGCTGGCCGCTTTTCTGCACCACGTGCGCCAGGTGCCCGGCCAACATGGCGCCGTCGGTGCCGCACTGGGTGCCATACAACACGGTAAGGCCGCCCAAGTGGCTGGTGTGAGCCACGGCCGGCAGGCGTTTGCTCAGGCGGCGCACCAGCCCCGCGACTTCGCTGGAGCGCGAGCCGTAGGCGACAAAATCCCGCGCGCCGGCGCGCATCGCATTCAGCACAAGCTGATTGTCCATGCCGTCGCCCAGGGCCACGATCGCCAGCATCGGCTTGGCCTCCAGGGCGCCTTCGATCAGCGCGCACTGGTTGGTGACGTTTTCGCGGTCGAGGCCGATGAACACCAGGTTGGCGAAGGTCACGTCCACCAAGGCGAGCAGCTCGTCGAGGCTGCCGCTGCCGGCGCTGACCACTTGGCCCAGAGGCGCGAGGGCACCTTGCAGCCATTCCAGGTCGGTGCTGTTGCGGGTGATTGCCAGGAAGGTCTGGCTCAGGCTTTCGCTCATTGGGAGAGTCCTGTGCGTCGGTCGAAGTTGCCGTTTTCGAGGAAGAACAGGCGGTACCAGTTCGGGTCGTAGCTGCGCAGGTTTTCCCCCGGCAGGGACGGCAGTTGCGCATTGGCGGCGAGGGGTTGGACCAGGTGCGGCGTGACGATCATCAGCAGCTCTTTTTCTTCGCGGCTGATGTTGGAGTCACGAAAGAACGCGCCGAGGATCGGGATGTCGCCCAGGCCGGGAAACTTGGCGATGGTGGAGCGGTTGTTGGTGCTGATCAGGCCGCTGATCACGAAGCTCTCGCCATCGGCCAGGGACACGCTGGTGTCGGTGCGGCGCACGGTGAGCGCGGGCACCTGGATGCCCTGGATCGCGATGGCGTTGCTGTAGTCCAGCTCGCTGACTTCCGGCGCGACCTTGAGGGTGATGCGGTTGCGGTCGATCACTGTGGGGGTGAGGGTCAGGCGAATGCCGAACTCCTTGTACTCGATGGTGATGGTGTCGCTGCCGGCGCTGGGCACCGGGATCGGCACTTCGCCGCCAGCAAGGAAGGTCGCGCTCTGGCCGCTCAGGGCCACCAGGCTGGGACGCGCCAGGGTGTAGGCGAAGCCGCTGCTTTCCAGGGCGTTGATCATCGCCTTGACGCGGCCGCCGCCAAAGCCGACGTTGAAGTTATCGGTGCTTACCGGCAGTTTGAACACGCTCTCTGAGGGGGACAGGATGTTCGGGCTGCTGAGGAAAAAGTTGGTGCCAACCCCGAGAAACTTGGTGCTCGCTTCCTTGAGCTTGGTGCGGCTGACTTCGACAAAACGGATATCGGTCTGCACCTGGCTGGGCAGCGACGGGTCTTCCGACGGCGACAACGACAGGCTGGTCAAGGCGGAGGTGGCCTTGCCCTTGACGAACACCATGCTCTGGCGCGGGCTGGGCGAACAGGCCGTCCAGATCATCAGGCTGGTGGCGCCGGACGAGACGCCGGTGAGCAGGAAGGCCTGGTTGCCGTTGACGTGGACGTCGGCGATTTTCGGGTCGCCGACCGCCAGCCGGGTAATGGCCACCGGGGACTGGATAGCCTGTTGCAGGCCTTCACCGACCTCAAGCGTCGCCGGCAACTGCCCCAGACTGGCGCAATTGCCCGGTGCCGCCTGTGCCGCGCCGACGGGCAGGGCGAGGGTGACAAGGGCGCAGAACACTCGCGAAAACTTCGGCATGGAACGACTGCTCATTCAAGGCATCCTTAGCGCTATCAGGGCGTTTGTTGAGTGACCTGGTTACCGCGTATCACCTCGACACCCGAACGACGCGGGGCGGCATTTTTAGTGGCTGTCGGGTTGAAGTTGCTGATCGGCGGCGCGGTTTGCGCCAGTTGGTTGAACTGGTAGAGGTCGCGCTTGGCGTTGTCCAGGTTCTGCGCAGAGTCGCTGTCGCCAGCCCAGTAGTGGCTCAGGCGCTGTTCGTCGGCGCTGCGCACGGCCAGGCGCAGGCTGCCGGCTTGCACGGCGAGGACCAGGCGGCTCATCAACTGCTCGGGGACTGCCAGCAACACCGTGCGCGCGGTGGCACGGCCTTGTTGCTGCTTGGCTTTGTCTTCGGCGGTGATGGCCACCGGAGAGCCGGGCATGCCGTCGTTGGTCAGGCCCAGTTGATCGCCCACCCCCAGCAGGCGTAGCGCCGGCACGACGGTTTGTGCGGAGGGTTGCGGGTTGCCGTTCTCCGAGCGCAGATACAGCATCACATCGACATAGTCGCCAGGGTTCAATTGGCCACCGGCGCCGGTCACTTCATCCACCGCAACCGCCAGTGCTCGCTCATCGGCGCGGATCATGCGCGACAGGTTGCCACCGGCATTGAAGCTTTCTTCGGTCAGCCAGGTGCCGGCTTGCAGGGCGCGCCATGGCGTGCGGCCGACGGCCTGGTCCAGTGAGGTGAGGCTGCCGGCGGGGACGGTCTTGAGCTTCTCCACCGTCAGGTCGGCGGCGGTGAGGGCGACGAAGGGCGGCACGTCATGGGCCAGCACGACCACGGGTTGGCGGGTCGGGTCTTCGATGGCAGCGACAGGGGCGTTATTAATGACAGGTGGCGCGACGGCGGCAACCGGCTCCGGGCGGCTGAGAACCAGGCCCCAGTACCCGGCAATCAACGCTCCCAGCAACAGTACCCCGGCCAGAATCATGCTGATACGACTGCTCATGAAGGCTCTCCCTTTCCTACTGCCAGACCTTTCGACGGGTCCATCCAGCGACTACGCAATCAGTTCGTTCTGGGTATTCAACTATTTCGCTATTGGAAGGTAGTTCAGCTAGGACGAAATGCCATTACTGCATGGAAATATTGTGTATCGCGGCGCAAACATTGGTGCTTTGGCGCCAAGGTTCTGACTAATACTTTGTGATTAGTCGCTTATTACACTTGTTGGGAGTGAATTTGCCGACAATGCTCTAGTGGCATAGCGAGATCATGTTGCAAGCCCGCTACATCCGCGCTCTCAGCGCAAAGGAGAAGTCATATGTTCCTTGATGCCATTCGTAAAGTGTTTATCAAAATCCAGATTCTGTCTTACGGAAGAGAGGGGGCCTCCGGTATTGAATATGCGATTGTCGCGGCGATGTGTGCGGCGGTGATCGGGGCGTTCATGTCGCCGATCAGCACTAAAGTGAAGTCCATTTTTACCTCGATTCAAACCGGTATCGGCACTTGATTTTTTAGCGAAACGCTTTCTCCTCTTTTGACGGAGCTCTACATGCAAATCGAAGAAAGCATTCGTTTTATCTACTTCAAAATGCTGGTAATGGTGAGCGCCAGGGACGGCGCCTCGGGCATTGAATACGCCATTGTGGCGGCGATGTGCGCGGCAGTGATCGGGATCTTCATGACTCCGATAAGTGACCGTGTGAAGGTGCTGTTCAACCTGATCGAAGCGAGCATTGCATCGACTTGATCAATCCCGCGACACGACTAACCTGAGTAGATTCTTAGTGTCTGGATCTTTCGCCATGAGTCCCTCTGCGCCTGCTTCACGGCAACAACTTCTCCTGGTGGACGACGAAGAGGACGCCCTGATTGAACTGGCCGAATCCCTCTCCAATGAGGGATTTGTGTGTTTTACCGCCACCTCCGTGACCGACGCGTTGCAGGAATTGACCCTCAACCCGGATATCGCACTGATCATCACCGACCTGCGCATGCCTGAAGAAAGCGGTATCTCCCTGATCAAGCGCCTGCGCGAACACACGTCTCGCCAGCATCTGCCGGTGATCGTGATGTCGGGCCATGCCGAGATGGATGACGTCAGCGACATGCTGCGCTTGCAGGTGTTGGACCTGTTTCGCAAGCCGATCTACCTGGTGCGGTTGATCGATACTCTCAACAGTTTGTTTCCCCTGCAGAAGCGCCAGTTCTAGCGGCCAGTTGGGCTCACTGTGGGAGCTTGCTTTTGTGGGAGCTGGCTTGCCTGCGATAGCTATGTGTTAGGCGCTGAGGCTTTTTGGTCGGAGTACATATCCGTTATTGAGGTAACGGCTGATTAGGGTTCCGCCCTTACGGCGGGTCACTTTTGGAAAAGAGCCCCAAAAGTAACCAAAAGGGCTCTTGCCCCACCACTCGGCACCTCGCCTAGGCTCGGTGTGCCCGAACGCAGGCTTGAATCCGTGGGCCGCCGTCATGGGCCATCCTTGGCCCAGGACGGCTAACCCGGCGTCCTGCCGGGTTACCCACGGATTCAAGCCTGCGTTCGGCCAGCGTGGTTAACGGGGCGCCTAAGATCAAGATCAAAAGCTGAAAAGCCAGAGCCAGAGCCAGAGCTTCGAGTTTTGTCAGGTCCAGTCGTTGTGTCGATACATATGGCTATCGCAGGCAAGCCAGCTCCCACAGAGGTCCTCCTACACACATCGGCCTGATCAGAGTTGGTAACTGAAACTCAGCGTATACCGCGGCCGCCGGTCAAAGCTGTCCAGCGCGACGTCCGACAGCGGTTTGGCCGCCTCCAGCGCGATGTTGTAGTACTGGCTGTCGCCAAAGCGCAGGCCCACGGCGGCGGATGACAGGTCGTTGCCCCTGATCGGCAGTACGTTGAACCAGGTCTTGGCGCGGTCGAACACCACGTACGGTTGCAGGATGCGCACCCAGTCGCCGGCACGGTTGTAGCTGTAGTTGATCTCGTAGGCCAGCCCCCAGCCCTTGTCGCCCGAGCCCTGATCGTCGGGGTAGCCACGGGCGAAATTCTGCCCGCCGAAGGTGGCGCGTTCGCTGTCGGGCAGGGTGTCGTCACTCCAGTAGAACGCCCCGGAAAGCACGCCCTGGAAGTTGCTGCCGAACAGCTTGTTGCTTTGCACGCCGGACAGGCGCAGGCGGAAGAAATCCAGGTCGGGTTTTACCCCGTCGAAGTCGCTGTGGGTCTTGGCGCCCATGCCATTGATGCCTTGATACAGGCCGGCGCTGAGGATGCGCAGTTGGTCGGTGTCGGCCTTGCGCCAATCGCCTTCGAAGGCCAGGGCGCGCAGATTGGTTTCCAAGTCGAAGCGGTTGGGGAAACCCACCAGTTGATAGCGGGTTTTCTGATCGACGCCATAAATGCGTGTGCCGAGGCTCAACGACTCGGTCGGCGAGGCAATCACGGGGTGGCTCACGCCAATGGAGAAGCGGTCGATGGCCTGGTGCGGCTTGAGTTGGAAGCCGCCGTCCAGCCGCACGTTGGTACCTGGGTCGGCGCGGTAGCGTTCGCCTGACAGCACCAGCTGGGTGCCCTCGGCGTTGACGAACTGGCTGTAGGCGGCGCGGTAGTAGTGTTCCTTGTCGTTGCCCGGCGGCGCCAGGGCGCTGACGGTCAACTGTTCACCCATCGACGTCTGCGAGTTGCTGGTGGCGCTGACCAGCGCTTGCAGGCCGCCACGGCTGGCCTGGTTGAGGCTCATGCTGGTGGTGAAGGGCTTGCGGCCGGCGGTGATCTGCATGTGCGTGCCGCCATCGGTGGTGCGCGGTGGCGGCACTTGCGCCTGCAAGGTCACGCCGGGAATCGCGCCCATCAGCGTGGTGTAGCGCTCGAAGGTCTTGCGGGTCAGCGGGCGTTCGGCCTTGAGCTTTTCGGCGAGTTTGTCCACGTAGGACGACACCGAGCCGATATCGCCTTGCAGCTGGTAATCGCGCACATAACCCTCCACCAGCACCACGTGGACCAGGCCACCCTCGAAACTTTGTTCCGGCAGGAAGGCATAGGACAGCAGGTAGCCGTCTGTTTGGTAGCGCTTTGTGATGCTGCGGGTGGCCTCGATCAGTTGGGCGATGTTGGTTTCATGGCCAATCAGCGGTTCGAAGGCCTGCCCCAGTTCCTTGAGCGGGTAGACCGTGCCGCCGTCGATCTGCAGTTTGCTGATGGTCACTTTGGTGTCCATCAGCAGCGGCTGGGCTTCGCTGGTCGCCGGCGTTGGCAACTGGGTTTGCGGGGTGTTTGGCCGGTAGGCGTCGGCGGGCAGGTTGGGCACGGGCAGGTTGCGGATGGTGTCGTTGCTATTGAGGAAGCTGGGTAGGGTTTCGGCGTGGGCGTAAGCACTGAGGGTAAGCAACAACAGCGGCGTCAAAGCGCGCATAGGACACTCCATGGTCAAAACTGCAGCAGCGTTTCGCAGATTCCCGCCGGCTCTGGGGCGCGGTTCGGGTGCCTTTCATTGGCGCATAAAAAAGACGAGAGACTTATTGGGTCTCTCGTCTCAACCAAGCGTAGGCGCTGTAGGGGAGGCCGTCTAATCGGCCAGGTGCAATTCTATTTTTTGCCGGTCAGGCCACCGAGCAAGCCGCCCAGGCCGCCGCCGCTGGTGCTGGCCCCGGCACTGGCGCTGGCGCCGGCAGATGCGCTGCCGCCCAGGCTCAGGCCGCCGCCGAGCAAACCACCACCGCTACCGCTGGTACCCCCGGTGACCAGGCCGCCCACCGAGGTCACGGTGCTACCGACTGCGCTCACAGTGCCGCCCAGGGCATTGGTAACCGGGTTGGCATTGGTGCCGGTGATTTTGCCGCCCAGGCCGCTGACGGCGCCGCCGACGTTGGTCACCAGGCCGTTGACCGGAGCCCCCAGGCCAGTGCTGTTGCCGACGTTTTGGGTGAGGCTGGTGACGCCACTGGTGACTGGGTTAAGCGCGCTGCCCAGGCTGGTGGTGAGTGCCGCGACCGGCGCACCGGCTGCGGCGTTTGGTACGCCATTACCGCCCAGCAGAGTGCCGAGGGATGCCACGGTACCGCCAACACTGCCACCGGTGACGCCCGCCGCGCTGACCACGCCGTTGGTGTTGCCTGCATTCAGGCCGTTGCCGGCGCCCGCAATCACGCCACCGATGAGTTCCGGCAGGCCGAGGTTGCCAGTGCCAATGCCGCCGCCGGAACCGCTGCCGGTGCCAGTGGTTGGGTTGACATAGCCGCCGGCGCTGCCGACCACAGTGCCCACGCCGTTCAGTACGCCGCCCACGGCGCCGGTCACAGGGTTGCCGGTGCCGCCAGCGCCGGCAACTTTGTCGCCAAGGCCATCAACGGTACTGCCGACTTTGTTCAGCAGGCCGCCAACCGGGCCGCCGACGCCGGTTGTGCTGCCCACTTGGCCGGTGGTTTTTTCTACGAGAGAAACCACTGGCACCAGCACTTTGGCGCCCACGGTGTTGGTGAGCGAACCCAATGGGCCGGTGGTGCTGGCGGTGCTCAGGGTGTCACCGAGCATGGTCACGACGTTGCCGACTTTATCGACTACACCGCCGACTACAGGTGCGGCGCCACTCACCACCGGCACTTTGCCGAGCAAGGTCGCGACATTGCCGCCGGTGGTGCTCACGCCATCACCCAGGTCGGCAACGGCGTTGCCGACGCCCGAAAGGGTGGTGCCCACGGCATTGCTGTTGGTGCCGATGGTGCCCAGCCCGTCCGACAGGCCGGTGCCGATGCTGCCGACGGCGTTGCCGGTCGCTGTGACCAGGCCGCCAGCCGTGGCGCCGACAATCGGCAAGCTGCCCAGGGTGGTGCCGAGGCTGCCGACCGTCGTACCTACGCCAGTCACGGTGGTACCCAGGGTGTCCACGACAGTCGCGGTGACCAGTGGGGTAGTGGTGCCGCCACCGGTGCCACCGCCTGTACCGCCGCCCGTTCCACCACCGGTGCCGCCGCCAGTACCACCGCCGGTACCGCCACCTGTGCCACCACCGGTTCCGCCGCCAGTACCGCCACCGGTACCACCGCCCGTGCCGCCGGTGCCGGCCGTTGTATCGTCAGTGGAAGATGAACCACCGCTGTGATGCCCGCCACCACCGCTGCTGCAGCCGCCGAGCGTCAATGCTACTGCCAGGGCCAGCGCGGTACTTGCTTTCCAAAACACGACTTGAGTTTTCATGATTGAGATCCCTGCACCTGTACAACCTTAGTTGTCTTCAAACACTCGCCATTTCTATGGAGGGCGATGCGTTTGTCCGTAGGGCTATAACAGGCCAGGGGGCACTTTCTGACAATGCTCAACTTGGTATTAACGATTTATATACGGTCGTAAAGTCTCTGCTTAGGGACTAATGCCAAGGATATAAAAGTTAGATGTATCAAGATGTATATGTGTTTTGAATCAAGGGCTTGAACGAAATAGCGGACCTTATAAGGTCCGCTATAACTTAGGGTGTATATATACAATTAAGCAGTTTGTTTCAGGCGATCGGCTGCCATTTTCCTACCATATGTTCAATACCGCCCGCGCCGCTCAAGCATAATTCACCCGCCGAACCGGCGGCGCTGGCAAACAACGTCACTTCACTGGGCAGGCGCACGGGTTTCCTGAACTCGACGCTGATCTCAACATTGGCGGCTGGCAAGTGTTCGCCCAAGGCGGCGAGGGTGTGGGCCTTGTTCCACAGCCCGTGGGCGATGGCCTGGGGAAAGCCGAACAGCTTGGCGGTCAGGGCGCTGAGGTGGATCGGGTTGTAGTCGCCGCTGACCCGCGCATAACGCCGGCCGATATCGGCGGGTGCTTGCCAGCGCGTCAGCTCGCTGACGTGGGTGGGGCTCGGTTGCGCCGCGTCCGTGGTTTCGCCGTCGAGCTTTACGCCTCGGCAGAGCATGCGGCTTTCGGCTTCCCACAGCAGGCCGAGGGCATCGCTGACGGTGGTCACCAACTCGAAGGTCGCGCCCTTGGGATGCGGCTTGAGATCATGTGCGTGGACGCTGAGGGTCAGCTCGCTGACGCCGCCCAAGGGCCGGTGGATACGGATGGTATTGCTCAGGTGAATCAGCCCCAGCAGCGGGAAGGGGAAGCTGTTGTCGGTGAGCAGCTGCATCTGCAAGCCGAACGCGAGGATATGCGGATAAGTCGCTGGCAATATCGGGCTGTCGGCAAACCCGCAGACCTTGCGGTACTTGGCGACAGCGTTGGGGTTGACGGTCACCCGGCAGCGCAGCCCACGCTCGGGCAACGTGCTGCCGGTGATCTTGCGTTTGAGTGCCGCGCGCCAATACAGCGGCGGTAGCGACGGGGTGCTGTCCAACGTTTGCCAGTCCATGCCTACGCTCCCAAGAGACTTTGCCCACACACCCGCAGCGCCTGGCCACTGATGGCACCGCTGCCCGGCTGGCCCAGCCAGGCCACGGCTTCGGCCACGTCTTGCGGCAAACCACCCTGGCCCAGCGAGCTCATGCGTCGCCCTGCTTCACGCAAGGCAAAGGGGATATGCGCGGTCATCTGCGTTTCGATAAACCCCGGCGCCACGGCGTTGATGCTGATGCCACGCCCTTTGAGCAGTGGCGCCCAGGCTTGGGCGAGGCCGATCAACCCGGCCTTGCTCGCGGCGTAGTTGGTTTGCCCACGGTTGCCGGCGATGCCACTGATGGACGCCAGCAACACCACGCGGGCGTTGTCGTGCAGGGTGCCGCTGTCGATCAGCGCCTTGGTCAGCACTTGCGGGGCATTGAGGTTCACCGCTAGCACCGCGTCCCAAAAATCCGGGGTCATGTTGGCCAGGGTTTTGTCGCGTGTGATGCCGGCGTTGTGCACGAGGATGTCGAGGCCATCGGGCAGGTGGTCGATCAACTGCTGGGCGGCGTCGGCGGCGCAGATGTCCAGCGCCACGCTGCGCGCACCCAGGCGGGCGGCGAGGGCTTCGAGGTCGGCCTTGGCCTGGGGCACGTCGAGCAGGGTGACTTCCGCACCGTCGCGGGCCAGGGTTTCGGCGATGGATGCACCGATGCCACGGGCGGCGCCGGTGACCAGCGCCTTGCGCCCGGCGAGGGGGCGAGTCCAGTCTTCGACCTGCGTTGCGCACGCCTCCAGGCGAATCACCTGCCCGGAGATGTAGGCACTTTTGGGCGAGAGGAAGAAGCGCAGCGCGCCCTCCAACTGGTCCTCGGCACCGTCGCCGACATAGAGCAATTGCAGGACGCCGCCATTGCGCAGTTCCTTGGCCAGGGAGCGGCTGAAACCGTCGAGGGCACGTTGGGCGCTGGCGGCAAACGGGTCGTCGAGGCTTTCCGGCGCACGGCCGAGGATCACCAGGTGCGCGCTGTGATCGAGGTTTTTCAGCAGCGGCTGGAAGAATTCGCGCAGTTGCTTGAGTTGGTCGGTGTGCTGCAAGTCGCTGGCGTCGAACACCACGGCCTTGAGCTTGGGACCGTGGCCGGGAATCCACGTCGGCGCTTCGCCGCCATAGGTGTAGGTCGCGTCTGTCAGCTTATGGGCGAACGCCTGCACCTTCGCTGCCAGCGCGCCACCACCCAGCAGCAGCGCCCCTTCCACCGGGCGCAGGCGTCCGGCTTGCCAGCGTTCCAGGCGTACCGGTGACGGCAAGCCAAGGGCGGCGACCAGGCGATGGCCGAGGCTTGAGTTGGCGAAGTCGATATAACGGTCAGACATGGAACGCTCTCCGAAAGCTGGGGTTCAAAGGGTTGACCACCCCGGGGCGGTAGTCGTTCGATCAGCCTAGGCTAGGCTGAATGATTCCACCCACAACCTTCAGGGAGCTTTCCATGACTCAATTGCGCCGCGTAGCGATCATCGGCGGTAACCGCATTCCCTTCGCCCGCTCCAATGGCCCTTACGCCACGGCGAGCAACCAGGCGATGCTGACGGCGGCGCTCGAAGGCCTGATCGAACGCTACAACCTGCATGGCCTGCGCCTCGGCGAAGTGGCGGCGGGCGCGGTGCTCAAGCATTCCCGTGACTTCAACCTGACCCGCGAATGCGTGCTCGGCTCGCGACTGTCGCCGCAAACCCCGGCCTATGACATCCAGCAGGCGTGTGGCACTGGGCTGGAGGCCGCGTTGCTGGTGGCCAACAAGATCGCCCTCGGCCAGATCGAGTGCGGGATTGCTGGCGGTGTGGACACCACGTCCGACGCGCCGATCGGCGTGAATGAAGGGCTGCGCAAGATTTTGCTGCAAGCCAACCGCAGCAAATCCATGGCCGACAAGCTGAAAGTCCTGCTGCAACTGCGCCCCCATCACCTCAAGCCGGAACTGCCGCGCAATGGCGAACCACGCACAGGGTTGTCCATGGGCCAACACTGCGAACTGATGGCACAGACCTGGCAGATTCCCCGCGCCGAACAGGATCAGTTGGCCCTGGAAAGCCATCAGAAAATGGCGGCGGCTTACGCCGAAGGTTGGCACAACGATTTGCTCACGCCGTTCCTCGGCCTGACCCGTGACAACAACCTGCGCCCCGACCTGACCCTGGAGAAACTCGCGGCGCTCAAGCCGGCATTCGAACGCAGCGAAAAGGGCACGCTCACTGCGGGCAACTCCACACCGCTCACCGATGGTGCGTCGTTGGTGCTGTTGGGCAGCGAGGCCTGGGCGAAAGAGCGCGGTTTGCCGATCCTCGCGTATTTGCGTGACGGTGAAGCGGCGGCGGTGGATTTCGTCAACGGTGCCGAAGGCCTGCTGATGGCGCCGGTGTATGCGGTTCCGCGCTTGTTGGCGAGGAATGGTCTGACGCTGCAAGACTTCGATTACTACGAGATCCACGAAGCCTTCGCGGCCCAGGTGTTGTGTACGCTCAAGGCGTGGGAGGATGCGGACTACTGCAAGACGCGCCTCGGGCTGGATGCACCACTGGGGAGCATCGACCGCAGCCGGTTGAATGTGAAGGGCAGCTCGCTGGCGGCCGGGCACCCGTTTGCGGCCACAGGCGGACGTATCGTCGCCAACCTGGCCAAGTTGCTGGATGCGGCAGGCAAGGGGCGCGGGCTGATTTCCATCTGTGCAGCGGGCGGGCAGGGAGTCACCGCGATCATTGAACGGTGAAACTGGCCCATTGGATGCATTCTTAAGTGATCAACGGTCGGTAGCCCCTCCCACCGGCGAGCCGATTGCCGTATAACGAGTGCCATACGCGTATTTGGTAATAAAGGACCCACAATAAAAGCTGATGAAGACTCCTAAACGCATTGAACCCCTGATCGAAGACGGTCTGGTCGACGAAGTGCTGCGCCCACTCATGAGTGGTAAAGAAGCAGCTGTTTATGTGGTGCGCTGCGGCAACGAATTGCGTTGCGCCAAGGTTTACAAGGAGGCGAACAAACGAAGTTTTCGTCAAGCGTCCGAATACCAGGAGGGCCGCAAGGTCCGCAACAGTCGTCAAGCCCGGGCCATGGCCAAGGGTTCCAAGTTCGGTAAGAAAGAAACCGAAGACGCCTGGCAGAACGCTGAAGTGGCGGCGTTGTTCCGCCTGGCCGGTGCGGGCGTTCGCGTGCCCCAGCCGTTCGACTTCCTCGAAGGCGTGCTGTTGATGGAACTGGTGGCCGACGAGTACGGCGATGCGGCGCCGCGTCTGAACGACGTGGTGCTGGAGCCGGACCAGGCGCGTGAATACCACGCTTTCCTGATCTCGCAGATCGTGCTGATGCTGTGTACCGGCCTGGTGCACGGCGACTTGTCCGAGTTCAACGTACTGCTCACGCCGACCGGCCCGGTGATCATCGACCTGCCCCAGGCGGTGGATGCGGCGGGCAACAACCACGCGTTCAGCATGCTGGAGCGGGATGTGGGCAACATGGCCTCGTACTTCGGGCGCTTTGCCCCGGAGTTGAAGAAGACCAAGTACGCCAAGGAAATGTGGGCGTTGTACGAAGCCGGCACCTTGCACCCGGCCAGCGTCTTGACTGGCGAGTTCGATGAGCCGGAAGAGTTGGCGGATGTCGGCGGCGTGATCCGCGAGATTGAAGCGGCGCGGCTGGATGAAGAGCGTCGGCAGGCGATTCGGGCGGCGGATGATGCACCGCAGAGCAAAGTGCCGGACGAGCCACCGCCGCCGCCTTGGATGCAGTAACTCCCTGTGGGAGCTAGCTTGTGTGGGAGCTGGCTTGCCTGCGATAGCATCACCTCGCTGTAACTGATGTACCGAGGTGTCTGCATCGCAGGCAAGCCAGCTCCCACACAGACCAGCTCCCACAGTTGTTTTTGTGTACTCCGTTCAGGTGCAGCAACCGCCCGAAGCCAACTCCTTGAGAATCGGACAATCCGGCCGGTGATCGCCCTGGCAGTGCTCCACCAGGTCCTGCAACGTATCGCGCAGTTGCCCCAACTCCAGAATCTTCTGATTCAACTCATCGATATGCTGGCGCGCCAACGCCTTCACATCGGCGCTGGCCCGTTGCCGGTCCTGCCACAGGGTCAGCAGCTTGCCGACCTCTTCCAGTGAAAACCCCAGGTCCCGCGAGCGTTTGATAAACGCCAGGGTGTGCAGGTCGTCGGCACCGTACACGCGGTAGCCGCTGTCGGTGCGGTGGGCGGCTTTGAGCAGGCCGATGGATTCGTAGTAGCGAATCATCTTGGCGCTGAGCCCGCTCTGGCGTGCGGCTTGGCCGATGTTCATGGGCGATGGTCCTCGAGGTCCTTGGGTTTCCAGGTTTTCAGCAGCAGGGCATTGCTCACCACGCTGACACTCGACAGCGCCATCGCCGCGCCGGCCAGCACCGGGTTGAGCAGGCCGAACGCCGCCAGGGGAATGCCGATCAAGTTATACACAAAGGCCCAGAACAAATTCTGGCGGATTTTTGCATAGGTCTTGCGGCTAATCTCCAGCGCCGCCGGTACCAGGCGTGGGTCGCCGCGCATCAGGGTGATGCCGGCCGCGTGCATGGCCACGTCGGTGCCGCCGCCCATGGCGATGCCGATGTCGGCGGCGGCGAGGGCTGGGGCGTCGTTGATGCCGTCGCCGACCATCGCCACCACGCCGGTTTTTTTCAACTCGGCGACGGTGGCGGCTTTGTCGGCGGGTAACACTTCGGCGTGCACGTCGTCGATGCCCAATGCCTCTGCCACCACGCGCGCACTGCCACGGTTGTCGCCGGTGAGCAGGTGGCTGCTGATGTGCTGCGCCTTGAGCAGGTGTACCGCTTCGAGCGCGCCGGGCTTGAGCGTGTCGCCAAAGGCAAACAGCCCCAGCACGCGGGGTTGCGCGCCTTGCTCGATCAACCATGACAAGGTGCGGCCTTCGGCCTCCCAGGCCTTGGCGGCGTCGGCCAGGTCGCCGGCGTTCAAGCCGCTTTCTTCCAGCAGGCGGCGATTGCCCAGGGCCAACTGCCGGCCATCGAGGGTACCGGCGATGCCGCGCCCGGTCAGGGATTGGCTGGCGGTCACGTCCGCCACTGGCAGATCTTGTTCATTGCACGCATCCAGCACGGCCTTGGCCAGCGGGTGTTCGCTGCCGCGTTGCAGCGCGCCGGCCTGTTGCAACAGCAGGGCTTCGTTGCCATCCACGGCGGCGAGGTGGGCGATTTTCGGCGCGCCGGAGGTGAGCGTGCCGGTCTTGTCGAACACCACCGCGCTGACTTCATGGGCGCGTTCCAGGGCTTCGGCGTCCTTGATCAAGATGCCATGGCGCGCGGCCACGCCGGTGCCGGCCATGATTGCAGTCGGTGTGGCCAGGCCGAGGGCGCACGGGCAGGCAATCACCAGCACGGCCACCGCGTTGATGATCGCGGTTTCCAGCGACGCGCCGTACAGCCACCAGCCCACCAACGTGACCAACGCCAGCACCAGCACGGCAGGCACGAATACTTGGCTGACTTTATCCACCAGTTTCTGGATCGGTGCCTTGGCGGCCTGGGCGTCTTCCACCAGGCGGATGATCCGCGCCAGCACGCTTTCGGCGCCCAAGGCGGTGGTGCGCACCAGCAGGCGGCCTTCGCCGTTGATGGCGCCGCCGGTGACCTTGTCCCCCGGCTGTTTGGGCACCGGCAGGCTTTCGCCGCTGATCAGCGCTTCGTCGGCGTGGCTCTGGCCGTCGACCACCTCACCGTCCACCGGGAAGCGTTCGCCGGGTTTGACCAGCACCAGGTCATCAAGGGTCAGGGCACTAATGGCGACGTCTTCTTCACGGCCGTCGCTCACCCGAATCGCACGCTCCGGGCGCAGGGCTTCGAGGGCGCGGATGGCGCTGGCAGTTTGGCGTTTGGCGCGGCTTTCGAGGTATTTGCCCAGCAGCACCAGGGCGATTACCACCGCCGAGGCTTCGAAATACAGGTGCGGCGCCATGCCGGGGTGGGCGGTGAGCCATTCATAAATGCTCAGGCCATAACCGGCGCTGGTGCCGATGGCCACCAGCAGGTCCATATTGCCGGCGCCGGCGCGCACGGCTTTCCAGGCGGCTATATAGAAGCGCGCACCGAAGATGAACTGCACCGGGGTGGCGAGGGCGAACTGCACCCAGGCGGGCAGCATCCAGTGCACGCCGAAGGGCTCCACCAGCATCGGCAGCACCAGCGGCAGCGCCAAGGCAATCGCAAACACCAGCGACCAGCGCTCGCGATGCAGGCGCTGGGCTTGATCGACCTCGGTGGCGGTTTCACTCTGCGGCAGGCTGGCGGTGTAGCCGGCTTTATCGACGGCGGCAATCAATACGCCGGGGTCCATCTGGCCCGCGACTTCGACGTGGGCGCGTTCATTGGCCAGGTTGACGCTGACGCTTTGCACCCCCGGCACCTTGCCCAGCGCGCGTTCGACGCGGCCGGCACAGCTGGCGCAGGTCATGCCGCTGATGGGCAGGTCAAAGGTGGTCGATCCATTCATGGGGCAGTCCTCCAGGAGAAGTTGCCCCTAGGATCAACCTTGACCTGTGGGGAAGGTCAAGTGCGGGACGCGGAGCGTCCTAAGAGGCATTCCCACGCGGAGCGTGGGAACGATCGGTGGCGGTGGTCAGTATTCCAATGCGGCAGGCTTGAGGTACATGCCGTCCGGGCCTTGGGCGATGCGCAACTTGCGCACGTCGCCGGCCTTCAGGGTGATGTTCTGCGCCGGTGGTGCGAGCAGGCCCGGCAGGCAGCCTGGCGCCTGGCCGGGCAGCAACTTGAGGCGCAGCGACAGGTTGCCCGCCGGCAAGTTGAATGAGGTGGCTTGCTCCTGGAACAGCCGCCCGGCCAGTTGATCATTGAGGTACAGGCCGATCTCGCAGTTGGTCGGCACTTCCAGGCGTTCCCGGGAAATGATCAACACCGCGTAGTCTTCTGCGGCACTGGCCATCGGTGCGGCGGCAGACAAGCTCATCAGGCCGGCAAGGGCAAAAAACGACCAGCGCATGGCGAATGCTCCGTGGTTCAAATCAAAGATGACTCAAGCTTGGCCGACCGCGCGAGCGAATACCAGCCCGGCCGATATTTTAGGCGCTTGACCTTGCCATGATGGCAAGGTCGAGACTGCCTCCACCCTCAATCAAGGAGTCATGTCATGCAAGTATTCAGCGTTGAAGGAATGACCTGCGGCCATTGCGTCAAGTCGGTCACCCAGGCGGTGCAGAGCCAGGACCCGGCGGCCAGTGTGAAGGTCGATCTGGCGGCCAAGGAAGTCGGCGTGGAGAGTCGTTTGTCGGCCGAGCAAATCATCAGTGCGATCACCGAAGAAGGCTACAGCGCCAAGCTCGCCTGATTTTTCAATAGTTAGCGAGCTATCGTAATGTTCAAGGCCCCCAAGCGCGGCTAGACTGTCGGGCTGCCGACTCACTTGGGTGCCTTCATGAACCTGCGCATTATCCTGATCCTGGGCGCCTTGAGCGCCTTCGCGCCGTTGGCGATCGATTTTTACCTGCCGGGCTTCCCCGCCATGGCGATCGCTTTTGGCACCGACGAAAAACATGTCCAGCAAACCCTGGCGGTGTATTTCATCGGCCTGGCCATTGGCCAATTGATCTACGGCCCGCTGGCCGACCGCTTTGGCCGGCGTGTTCCGCTGCTCAGTGGCGTCACGCTGTTTACCTTGGCGTCCTTCGCCTGCGCCTATGCGCCTTCCCTGGATTGGCTGATCGCCGCGCGTTTCGTCCAGGCCCTGGGCGGTTGTGCGGGTATGGTCATTTCCCGCGCGGTGGTCAGCGACAAATGTGATGCGGTGGGTTCGGCCAAAGTGTTCTCCCAACTGATGCTGGTCACCGGGCTGGCGCCGATCCTCGCGCCGCTGGCGGGTGGGGTGATGGTTGGCGTGTGGGGCTGGCAGTCGATCTTCCTCGCGCTGACTTTTTTCAGCGTGATGGCGGCAGTAGCCGTTGCCGTCGGCCTGCCGGAAACCTTTCCGGCCCATCAGCCGCGCCAGCCGTTGTCCGGCTCGCTGCGCCGCTACCTGTCGCTGCTGTCGGACCGGGTGTACCTCGGTTATGCACTCACCGGCGGTATTGCGATTGGCGGGATGTTTGCCTACATCGCCGGTTCACCTTTCGTATTTATCAAACTGTATGGCGTGCCCGCCGAGCATTACGGCTGGGTCTTCGGCTCCAACGCCGCCGGTTTTATCCTCATCGCCCAAGTGAACGCGCGCTTGCTGGCTAAACGCGGCCCGGCGTTCCTGCTGTCGCGCAGCGTGTGGGTGTACCTGGCGGCCGCCCTGTCGTTGCTGGCGATCAGTGCCTTGCACACCGATGCGCTGTGGCCGCTGCTGGTGCCGCTGTTTATCTGTATCGCCAGTCTGGGCTGCATTCTGCCCAACACCTCGGCGTGCGCCATGAGCGGGCAAGGGGCGCGGGCGGGCAGTGCGTCGGCGTTGCTCGGTTGCATTCAGTTTGGTGTGGCAGCGGGCGCGGCGTCGTTGGTCGGCCTGTTGCACGATGGCACGGCGATGCCGATGGCCATGGTCATCAGCTTGTGCGGCGTGTTGGCGGTGACGGTGGCCGTATCGACCCAGCGCCTGCAACGGGCTCGGGCCGCGCAAGCGCAGGTCTGAGGTGCAGGTCAGCCAGCGGCGGAACGTTGCTGGCTGAGCGGGATGGGGTGGGGCGCCTGGATACGGGCTTGCAGGGTCTCGGCAAAGGCGCGGGCCTCGGCCTCACTGTGGAAGGTGATGGCCTTGGAATCCAGGCGCACCTCCCATTGGGATTTTGCTAACGCTTTTATCAGGATCTTCATTGCTGACTTCCTCACGTAAAAGAATCGTGGCAAAGGCGGCCAATATAAACCCGAATACCCGCGCAAATATGACAAAGGTCAACTCTCGGACTAATGGTCTCGTCCATTACTCACAGCAGTAACGGACGACACCTACAGACCTCTGTCAGAACCCTTCCAGCACGATCTTGCCCTTGGCCTTGCCGCTTTCCAGCAGCGCATGGGCGCGGCGCAGGTTGGCCGCATTGATCACACCAAAGTGCTCGCCCACCGTGGTTTCCAGGGTGCCGGCGTCGATCAGTTCGGCCACGCGGTTGAGCAGGTGGTGCTGCTCGATCATGTCCGGGGTCTCGAACATCGAACGGGTGTACATGAACTCCCAATGCAGCGACAGGCTCTTGCGCTTGAGCTTGCTGACGTCCAGCGCCTTGGGATCGTCGATCAGCGCCAGCTTGCCTTGGGGTTGCAGGGCTTCGACCAATTGGTCCAGGTGCTGGTCGGTCTGGGTCAGGCTGGCGACGTGGGTCACGTGGGTGACACCGGCGCGTTTCAGTTCTTCACTCAACGGTTGGCTGTGGTCAATCACCAGATCGGCGCCCAGTGCCTTGGCCCAGGCCTGGGTTTCCGGGCGCGAAGCGGTGCCGATGACCCGCAACGCCGTGAGCTGGCTGGCCAATTGGGTCAGGATCGAACCCACGCCACCGGCGGCGCCGACGATCAGCAGGCTCTGGCCCTGGTCCTCTTTACCTTCACGCACTTGCAGGCGCTCGAAGAGCAATTCCCACGCAGTGATAGCGGTCAGCGGCAGTGCTGCGGCTTCGGCGAAACCCAGGCTTTTTGGCATATGGCCGACGATGCGCTCATCCACCGTGTGCCACTCGCTGTTGCCGCCCGGGCGTACGAGGGAGCCGGCGTAGAACACCTTGTCGCCGGCCTTGAACAGCGTGACGTCACTGCCCACGGCCTTGACCACACCGGCCACGTCCCATCCCAGCACCTTGGCGGCACCGTTTTCCGGGGCGACGTTCTGGCGCACCTTGGTGTCCACTGGGTTGACCGAGATGGCTTTGACTTCCACCAGCAGGTCACGCGGGCCGGCGACCGGCTCGGGCAGTTCGATGTCTTGCAGGGCCAGGGGATCGTTGATCGGCAGCGAGGCGTAGTAGGCGATGGCTTTCATGGGAAGCTCCGGGAATGGGATGGGCAGATGATTGGCTATTTCCCCGCGAGATAAAAGCGGCTAAAACAGAGGTCTGTTTCAATATAATTTTGATAATTGGCGGGGATCATGCTGCGTTTTGATGATTTGCAGTTGTTTGTGCGCGCGGCGGACCTGGGCAGTCTGTCGGCGGCGGCGCGGGTCATGGACTTGTCACCGGCGGTTGCCAGCGCCGCGTTGAAGCGTATTGAGCAACAACTCGGCGCGCGCTTGCTGGCCCGTTCCACCCGCAGCCTGCGCCTGACCGCCGAAGGCGAGGGCTTCCTGGAATATGCCCGCGCCGCCTTGGGTTCACTGGACGAGGGGCGCCGGCTATTGGCCAGTGGCCAGGATCATGTCAGTGGCGTGCTGCAACTGTCGGCGCCGTCGGACTTCGGCCGCAACCATCTGCTGGCATGGCTGGATGAATTCCAACGTGAACACCCGCAACTGACCGTGCGCTTGCTGCTGGGCGACCGCATTGCCGACCTGTTTCGCCAGCCGGTGGACATCGCCCTGCGCTACGGCGAACCCGAAGACTCCAGCCTGATCGCGTTACCGGTGGCGCCGCAGAATGTGCGTGTGCTGTGCGCCTCGCCCAGCTACCTCGCGCAGTACGGTGAACCCCGGCACCTTGAGCAATTGGCCCAGCACAATTGCCTGCTGTATATGCTCGGCAGTCGCGTGCATGACCATTGGAGCTTTCACGACGGCAAGCGCGACATCAGCCTGACGGTGAGCGGCGATCGCTTCAGTGACGATGCCGACGTCGTGCGGCGCTGGGCGGTGGCGGGTGTGGGGATTGCCTACAAGTCCTGGCTGGATGTCAGCACCGATGTGCTGGCCGGCCGCTTGCGGGTGATTCTGCCGGAGCTGCGTGGCGAGCGAACGCCGCTGAATCTGCTCTGTGCCCACCGCGCCCAACTGAGCAAACCCGTCAACCTGCTGCGCGAAATGCTCGTGGCGCGTTGTGCGACGTTGACCGCGCAATGGCCGGAGCGATTGGCCTCTCGGCAATAGCCTCTAGAAAGCGAGGAAGTTTCACTCAAATCCTGTCGCTATCCGCGCTGTCAGACGGCGCGGAACCGGCTGCCTGCGCCCCTATACTTTGACGCCCAGCACAGCAGAAAAGTGGTTCAACAGGGAGTGAATACATGGAAGCAGCACCTTGCATCAGTCACATTGCCAGCCTGCTCGCCGAGCCCAAGCGCACCGCCATGCTCTGGGCGTTGATGGACGGCTCGGCGAAGTCTTCGGAGGAATTGGCGGCGCTGGCCGGTCTGTCGCCTGCCTCGGCCGTTGCACACCTGGCGCGGCTGACCGGTGGTGGCCTGTTGCGCAGCGAGAACCGTCGCGGCCAACGCTTGTTTCGCGTGGCGGCGCCCGATGTCAGCGCCGCCATCGATGCGTTGGCCAACACCACCATGGCCAGCGCCGCGCGCAGTCGCCCGGATGCTTCGCCACCGGCATTGATAGCGCCGCTGTTGTTGCGCCATGCACGGCTGTGTAATGGCCATCTCGGCGGCGAACTGGCGGCGGGGTTGTATCAGCGGATGTTGGCCGCAGGCTGGATTGAACGCCATGAGCAACGCACGGATGTCACGGTCAAGGGCGCGCAGCACATGGCGGGCCTGGGCATTTATACCCAGGCGCTGGCATCGCCGGTGGTGTGCGACTGTTTCGATTGGAGCCAGCAGTTGCCGCACTTGGGTGGGGCGTTGGGCGCGGGGTTGCTGCAATTGTTCCTGCAATCGAACTGGGTCAGCCTGACCAAAGAGTCCCAGGGGCTGCAAGTCAACGACAGTGGGACGGCAGAAATCAACCGATTGGCCGCTCCGTAGGCGCGATCGTCGTTCAGAGTTTCAATCAGGTCGCATCCAGCAATAACCCCGTAAAACCATGCCGCACACTCACCGCGGGGACTTTTCACACAGGGGGTGCGGCATGGGTATGCAAGGCTATAGCGCAGCGGAACGGCTGGAACGGTTGCCCATCAGCGGCTACCACCGGGTTATTTTCATCATCATCGCCCTGGCGTTTTTCTTCGACTCCATGGACCTGGCGATGATGACCTTCCTTTTAGGCTCGATCAAAGCCGAGTTCGGTTTGAGTACGGCCCAGGCCGGGCTGCTGGCCAGTTCGAGTTTTTTCGGCATGGTGGTGGGGGCGTCGCTGTCCGGGATGCTCGCCGACCGCTTCGGGCGCAAGCCGGTGTTCCAGTGGAGCATCGTGTTGTGGGGCATCGCCAGTTACCTGTGCTCCACGGCGCAGACGGTGGAGACGCTGACGCTGTTTCGCATCCTGCTGGGCATTGGCATGGGCATGGAGTTTCCCATCGCGCAGTCGATGCTCTCGGAGTTGATTCCGGCCAAACGGCGTGGGCGTTACATCGCCTTGATGGACGGTTTCTGGCCGCTGGGCTTTGTGGCAGCGGGGGTGCTGTCGTACTTCTTGCTGCCGGTGATTGGCTGGCGCGACATCTTCCTGGTGTTGGCGGTGCCGGCGGTATTTGTACTGGCGATCCGCTTCTTTATCCCGGAGTCACCGCGCTGGCTGGAGCAGGCCGGCCGGCATGACGCGGCAGACAAGGTGTTGCAGGGCATCGAGCAGAAAGTGCGCGACTCCCTGGGCAGCACGCAACTGCCGGAACCGATCCGCCTGCCACGGGTGGAGAGCACGCCGGGCACGTTCTTCTCGGCGTTTCAGCAGTTGTGGTCGGCGCAGTATCGCCAACGCACGATGATGATCTGGAGCGTGTGGTTCTTTGCCTTGCTCGGCTTTTACGGGCTGACGTCATGGTTGAGTGCGCTGTTGCAGCAGTCGGGTTTTGCGGTCACCCAGTCGGTGTATTACACGGTGATCATTTCCCTCGGCGGGATCCCTGGCTTCCTGATGGCGGCCTGGCTGGTGGAACGCTGGGGACGTAAACCGGTGTGCGTGGTGACGCTGCTGGGCGGCGGGGTGATGGCGTTTCTGTATGGGCAAAGCGCGGTGTTTGGCGGCAATGTGGGCTTGCTGATCACGTCGGGCTTGTTGATGCAGTTCTTTCTGTTTGGCATGTGGGCGGTGTTGTACACCTACACGCCGGAGCTGTATCCCACGTCGGCGCGGGCGACCGGGTCCGGGTTTGCCTCGGCGATTGGCCGGGTGGGTTCGTTGCTGGGGCCGATGGTGACCGGGTTGGTGTTTCCGATGACGGGGCAGGGCGGTGTGTTTGCCTTGGGCGCGCTGTGCTTTGCGGTGGCGGCGCTGGTGGTGTGGGTGTTTGGGATGGAGACGAAGGGGAAGACGCTGGAAGAGTTGAGCGAAATCTAACCAGCAACACAAAACCCATGTGGGAGCTGGCTTGTGTGGGAGCTGGCTTGCCTGCGATAGCATCACCTCGGTGTCACTGATATACCGAGGTGCCTGCATCGCAGGCAAGCCAGCTCCCACAGTTTTATCCGCGTTTAGTCAATTACGGCTTTACCAACCGCGCATCCAGGCTGTTCTGCGCCAGGCGTTTGGCCTGGTCCTGGGTCATGCCCAGCGAGGTGTGCAGCGCGTGGAAGTTCTCGGTGACATAACCGCCGAAGTACGCCGGGTCATCGGAGTTCACCGTGACCTTCACGCCACGCTCAAGCATGTCGAGGATGTTGTGCTGGGCCATGTCGTCGAACACACACAGTTTGGTGTTGGACAGCGGGCACACGGTCAGCGGGATCTGCTCATCAATGATGCGCTGCATCAGGCGCTCGTCTTCGATGGCGCGCACGCCGTGGTCGATACGCTGGATTTTCAGCAGGTCGAGGGCTTCCCAGATGTACTCGGGCGGGCCTTCTTCGCCGGCGTGGGCGACGGTGAGGAAGCCCTCGTGGCGGGCACGGTCGAACACGCGCTGGAACTTGCTCGGCGGGTGACCCATCTCCGAGCTGTCCAGGCCCACGGCCACGAACGCGTCACGGAACGGCAGAGCCATGTCGAGGGTTTTCTCGGCTTCGGCTTCGCTCAGGTGGCGCAGGAAGCTGAGGATCAAACCGCTGGTGATGCCCAGTTGCTGTTCGCCATCTTTGAGTGCGGCGGCGATGCCGTTGAGCACCACTTCGAACGGGATGCCACGGTCGGTGTGGGTTTGCGGGTCGAAGAACGGTTCGGTGTGGATCACGTTCTGTTCTTTGCAGCGCAGCAGGTAGGCCCAGGTCAGGTCGTAGAAATCCTGGGACGTGCGCAGCACATCGGCGCCCTTGTAGTACAGGTCGAGAAACTCTTGCAGGTTGTTGAAGGCGTAGGCCTTGCGCAGGGTTTCGACGTCGTTCCACGGCAGCGCAATCTTGTTGCGTTCGGCCAGGGCAAACAGCAGCTCAGGCTCCAGCGAACCCTCCAGGTGCAGGTGCAGTTCAGCCTTGGGCAGGGCGTTGAGCCAATCGTACATTTTCTAAATTCTCATCAGGTGCAATGGCGGCATTCTACAGGCCATGGCTGAAATAATTGGCAAAACCTGACCAGCAGGATTGTTTTTGTTGCATTCGCGCAAGGGCCGCGTGAACTAAGGTGTAACGAAACGTTAGCAGCGTGCCGTAGTCTGTACCCCATCAATGACTGATTTGCCGTACAAAAAGGCCCGGAATGCTCACATCCCTCAAGCAAGAAAAATTCATGCTGCTGGCGCTGCTTGCCGCCATCGCCGCCTACCCGTTGGAGCACTGGATGCTCAACAGCGGCCAGGGCGTGGCGCTGCTCGGCGGGGTGGTGCTGATCGCGTTTATCGTGATCGCCTCGATGCGCGTGGCGCACCACGCCGAGCAGCTCGCGGAAAAGGTCGGCGACCCCTACGGCACCATGATCCTGACCCTCGCCGCCGTGCTGGTGGAAGTGGTGATCCTGGCGATCATGATGAGTAACGAGCCGTCGCCAACGTTGGTGCGCGACACGATTTATTCCGCCGTGATGCTCGACATCAACGGCATCCTCGGCCTGGCGGCGCTGATGGGTGGCATCAAGCACGGTGAACAGTCCTACAACGACGATTCGGCGCGCAGCTACAGCGTGATGATCCTTACCGCCATGGGCGTGTCGATGGTGGTGCCGGAATTTATCCCCGAGGCCGACTGGAAAATTTACTCGGCCTTCACCATTGGCGCGATGGTGGTGCTTTACACCCTGTTCCTGCGCATGCAGGTGGGGCCGCACAGTTATTTCTTCAGCTACAACTACCCAGAGAAACGCGGCAAGAAACCGTCGGAAGAAGCGCCGTCGATCAACCTGGCGTTTTCCATCGGCACCTTGGTGTTTGGCGTGATTGTGATTGGCGCGTTGGCCGAAGTGATGTCGAAAACCCTGGACCTGGGCCTGGAAGGCACGGGCGCGCCGCCGGTGATCACAGCGATTGTGGTGGCGGCGATTTCGGCGGCGCCGGAGATCTTGACGGCGTTGCGCGCAGCCTTGGCCAACCGCATGCAGTCGGTGGTCAACATTGCGTTGGGGGCATCGCTATCGACGGTGATTCTCACGGTGCCGGTGATGGAGGCGATGGCGCTCTATACCGGGCAGCCGTTCCAGATGGCGATGACGCCGGTGCAGACGGTGATGGTGTTTATCACGCTGATTGTCAGTGCGATCAACCTCAACGATGGTGAGACCAATGCCATTGAGGGGATGACGCATTTTGTGTTGTTTGCGACGTTTATCATGTTGTCGCTGTTGGGCCTCTAAACACCGCAAACTTCTGTGGGAGTGGGCTTATGTGGGAGCGGGCTTGCCCGCGATAGCAGTGGTTCAGTCACTTCAGTGTTGACTGTTGGACCGCTATCGCAGGCAAGCCAGCTCCCACATTTTGATCGGCGTCCGGATCAGGTTCCGGCGATTAGCTGGCGGGCGGCTTGGGTGTGATCGGCGATCAGACCCTTCAGGTCCAGGCCTTCCACTTGACCGTCAATCACCCGCCATTTACCCGCCACCATCACCCGGTCCGCCCGGTCGGCGCCGCACAACAGCAGCGCTGAAATCGGATCATGGCTGCCGGAGAAGCGCAGCTCATCGAGCTTGAACAGCGCCAGATCGGCCTGTTTGCCTACGGCCAATTCGCCGATGTCCGTACGCCCCAGCAACTGCGCCGAACCTTTGGTCGCCCAGCCCAGCACGCCTTCAGGGGTGATTCTTTCCGCACCGTAACGCAGGCGCTGGATATACAGGGCCTGGCGCGCCTCGAGGATCATGTTCGACGCATCGTTGGAGGCCGAGCCGTCCACGCCCAGGCCGATCGGTGCGCCGGCGGCGAGCAGGTCAAGGGTCGGGCAGATGCCGGACGCCAGGCGCATGTTCGAGCTTGGGCAATGGCAGATGCCGGTGCCGGCGGCGCCGAGGCGTTCGATTTCGTCCGGGTTGAAGTGAATGCCGTGGGCCAGCCAGGTGCGCGGGCCGAGCCAGCCGACGCTGTCGAGGTAGTCCACGGTTCGTAGGCCAAAACGTTGCAGGCAGAAGTCTTCTTCGTCGAGGGTTTCCGCCAGGTGGGTGTGTAGGCGCACGTCGAGGCTGTCAGCCAATTCGGCGCTGGCGCGCATGATTTCCGGGGTGACGGAAAACGGCGAGCACGGCGCCAGGGCGATCTGGATTTGTGCGCCGTCGTCGCGCTGGTGGTACTCGCGGATCAGGCGCTGGCTGTCGTCGAGGATCACTTGGCCTTGTTGCACGGTTTGTTGCGGCGGCAGGCCGCCATCGGCTTCGCCCAAACTCATGGAACCGCGGGTGAGCATGGCGCGCATGCCCAGTTCACGCACGCTTTGCACTTGCACGTCGATGGCGTTTTCCAGGCCGTCGGGGAACAGGTAGTGGTGGTCGGCCGCGGTGGTGCAGCCCGACAGCAGCAATTCGGCCAGCGCAACCTTGGTGGCGAGGGCGAGTTTTTCCGGGGTGAGGCGGGCCCAGACCGGGTACAGGGTTTTCAGCCACGGGAACAATGGCTGGTTAACCACCGGCGCCCAGGCGCGGGTCAGGGTTTGATAGAAGTGGTGGTGGGTGTTGATCAGGCCCGGCAGGATCACATGTTCGCGGGCATCGAAGGTTTGTGCGCAGGGCTGGGCGGGTGTTTGGCCCAGGGCCAGCACTTCGCTGATCACACCGTCTTGCAGCACCAGGCCGCCACGGGCGTCGAGGCCATTGGCAGTGAAAATCGCGAGGGGGTTTTTTAACCAAATACGGGTCGCAGGCATTGGCCGGCTCCTCTGAATGATGGGTTCAGGTTTGCCAGCTCAGTGTTGCCCTGTCTGCTGATCCAGGGTCGCCGGTGAAGGCGAGGGCTTAGATTACGTGTAGTTCAAGATCTCGTCCACATGTAGGAAAGTGGACGAGACTGCTGTGGGAATTACCAGGCAATGGTGTCGCCTTTGTAGTCGATGAAGTGATGGCCGCCTTTTCCGGTGTAGGCATTTACCTGATCCACCAGGCCACGCACGCTGGTGTCGACGTCGATGTGGGCGTTTTCGCCGCCCATGTCGGTCTTCACCCAGCCCGGGTGCAGCGACAGCACGGTGAGTTTTTGCCCGCCCAGTTGGGTGACGAAGCTGTTGGTCATGGAGTTGAGCGCGGCCTTGCTGGCCTTGTACAGCGCCAGGTCGGAGCCGTCGGGAATGGTCACGCTGCCCAGCACCGAACTCATGAAGGCCAGCACACCGCTGTCTTGCCGGATCTGCCCGACAAAGCGCTGGGCCAGGTTGATCGGTGCCACGGCATTGGTGAAGAACAGTTGGCCGACTTCCGCCAGGGTGGCGTGGCCAGGCTCCTGGTTGGCGGGGCCTTTGACGCCGGCGTTGACGAACAGCAGGTCAAAGGTGCGGTCCTTGAGGCGCTGGCTTAGGGCAATCACGGCTTGCTGATCGTCCATGTCGAGTTTCTCGATCTGTACCGGGCCCACGGCTTTGAGGGCGTCAGCCTTGCTCGGGTCACGCACGGTGGCGGTTACGTCCCAGCCGTCCTGGAGCAGTTGCTTGACCAGGCCAAGGCCCAGCCCGCGCGAGGCGCCGATGATCAGTGCGGTTTTTGGCGTAGACATGAAAAGCTTCCTTTGGAGTCGCGGTTCAGGGAGTTCAGCGTTGGAGCAGGATACGCCCACGGCTGAGGTCGGCGAGTTGAATTTGCAGGGTATCGATATGCGCTTCGCCCACGGCGAGTTGTAGCTCGACGCCGTTGGCGGTGAAGGATTCTTCCACGACCAGCCCGCCCAGTTCGGCGACGCGCAGTTTCACCAGGTTCAATTCCGCGAATCCGCAGGCGCAACTCAGCGGCACGCGGCTGATCAGCTCAATGCGTTCGGCGTTTTGCAGGCATTTGTTCGCACCGCCGCCATACGCGCGGGCGAGGCCACCGGTGCCCAGCTGGATGCCGCCGTACCAGCGGATCACCAGCACCGCGACCTGATCGAAACCTTGCGCTTCGATAGCGGCGAGGATCGGTCGGCCAGCGGTGCCACCGGGTTCGCCGTCGTCATTGCTGCGGTATTGATCGGCGAGTTTCCACGCCCAGCAGTTGTGCGTGGCGTTCACGTCGCTGTGTTGCGCGAAAAACGCCTGGGCGTCCTGCGGGCTGGTGATCGGCGCGGCGAGGGTGATAAAGCGGCTTTTGCGGATTTCTTCATGAAATTCGCAAAGGCCGGTGAGCGTGAAAGGCATAAGTCGCTTCGTTTATAGGGCGGGCTTGACGCCACAGCCTTTGAGAATGATGTGGATCAGGTTGGTGCCGGCGTCTTCCATGTCCTGCTTGGTCAGCTTGGTTCGACCGGTGACGCGGCAGATCTGCGTGGCGAAGTCAGCGTAGTGCTGGGTGCTGCCCCATAGCAGGAAGATCAGGTGCACCGGGTCTACCGGGTCCATCTTGCCGGCGTCGATCCAGGCCTGGAACACGGCGGCGCGGCCGCTGAACCAGGCGCGGTAGTCCTGGCTGAAATATTCGGTGAGGCATTCGCCGCCACTGATGATCTCCATGGCGAAGATCCGCGAAGCCTGGGGTTGGCGCCGCGAGAACTCCATTTTGGTACGGATGTAGCGGCTCAGGGCCACGGCCGGGTCATCCTCGGCGGTCAGCGTGTTGAAGGTGCTGTCCCACAGTTCGAGGATATTGCTGAGCACCGCGATATACAGGCCCAGCTTGTTGGTGAAGTAGTAGTGCAAGTTGGCCTTGGGCAGCCCGGCACTGGCAGCAATGGTGTTCATGCTGGTGCCTTTGTAGCCATGGCGCGCGAATTCGTCTTCAGCTGCCTGCAGAATCGCTTGTTCGTTCTTTTGCCGAATGCGGCTGGCGGGTTTTCCGGCGGGGTTGCTGTGGGCAGGAACTTCGAGGCTCATGGAGGTTTCCGTGCAGATCGATAGAGACGACGTGTGCACAGATAACCCACCCTCAAGCCTCAGACAAGTCCTGATGCAATAAAACCGTCAGAGCGATTCCACGGTGTCGCTTTCCGGCGCGTGGTTTGCGGCAAGGTTGTCGGCCTTGGCTTCCGGTAATAACAGGCACAACACAATGGCGGTCAGGCCGCCGCTGGTGATGGCCGAGTCGAACAGGTTCTGCACCAGGGTCGGCATCAGGTGCAGCAGGTTCGGTTGGGCGGCGATGCCCAGGCCGACGCCGAACGAGGTAGCGATGATCAGCATGCTGCGCCGGTCCAGCGGCGCCTGCGCAAGGATGCGTACGCCGGCGGCGGCCACGCTGCCGAACATCACCAGGGTCGCGCCGCCCAAGACCGGTTTGGGGATTTGCTGGAGCACCGCGCCGATCAGCGGAAACAAGCCGAGGCAAAACAGTACCACGCCGATGTATAAGCCAACGTAACGGCTGGCCACGCCAGTGAGTTGGATCACGCCGTTGTTCTGCGCGAAGGTGGTGTTGGGGAAGGCGCTGAAGGTGGCGGCGATCATGCAACTGACGCCATCACCGAGGACGCCGCCCTTGAGCCGGCTTATATAAGAAGGGCCGCTGATGGGCTGGCGGGCGATCATGCAGTTGGCGGTGAGGTCGCCGACGGTTTCGATGCTGCTGATCAGATAAATCAGCGCGATGGGTAGGAAAGCGCTCCAGTCGAAGTTGAATCCAAAGCGGAATGGGATCGGCAGGCTGACCAGGGGCAGGTCGGGCAAGGCTTGGGGCACGAGTTTGCCGCTGAACCAGGCTGCGAGGCTGCCGAGGGCGAGGCCGATGATGATGGCCGAGAGTCGCACCCATGGTGTGTTGGAGCGGTTGAGCAGGATGATCGTCAACACCACGAACACGCCCAGAGCCAGGTTGGTGGGGGCGCCGAAGTCGGCGGCGTTGAAACCGCCGCCCAGATCCGTGATGCCGACCTTGATCAAGCTGATGCCGATCAGGGTAATGACAATCCCCGTTACCAAAGGCGTGATTACCCGGCGCAGTTGGCCGATGAAACGGCTGAGCACGATCTGCACCATGGCGCCGAAAAAGCACACGCCGAAGATCATCGCCATGATGTCCTCCGGGCTGCCGCCGCGTTGTTTCACCAGGAAACCCGCCGACAGCACCGCACCGAGAAACGCAAAACTGGTGCCTTGCAGACAGATCATCCCCGCGCCTATGCCAAACGGCCTACGTGCCTGGATGAAGGTGCCGACGCCGGAAACCATCAACGCCATGCTGATCAGGTAGGGCAAATGCGCGGTCAGGCCCAGGGTGGAGCCGATGATCAGCGGCGGGGTAATGATGCCGACGAACGCGGCCAGCACATGTTGCAGTGCGGCGAGGAAGGCCGGGGCGGGTTTCGGGCGGTCGTTGAGGCCGTAGATCAGGTCGCTGCTGGAGGATTCTGGTGGCATGGCGGGCAAGCTCAGGGTCTATGTCCTCTGGTTCTTGCAAAAAGCTGTCCAACTGCTCAGCTTTTGGTTTGGGCCCGAGTTAGCGGGTCGCGGCCAGGCTCTCCAGGAAGCTTTCCAGCACCAAATGAGGGCGACGGCCTTTGCGCGTGACCGATGCCAGGCTTAAATCGTAAAAACGTGTAGCCGGTTTCAGCGCACGCAGTCGGCCTTGTTGCACCCACAGGCTGGCGTAGTGATCAGGCAGGTAGCCGATGTAGCGGCCGGTGAGGATCAGGAAGGCCATGCCTTCGCGGTCCGAGGCGCTGGCGGTGCAGTTGAGTGCCTGATAGTGGGCCTGGATATCGGCGGGCAGACGGAAGGTGGGGGCGATGGCGTCCTGGCTGTCGATGCGTGCGTCGTCCAGTTGTTTGTTGTCGGCGTAGAACAACGGGTGGCCGACCGCGCAATAAAGCAGCGAGCGTTCGCTGTACAGCGGCTGGTATTCCAGCCCCGACAAGGCACTGGCCTGGGGCACCACGCCGACGTGCAGGCGGCCGTCGAGTACGCCCTGCTCGACTTCGTTGGGGGCGATCATGCGGATCTGGATTTGCACGTCCGGTCCGCGCTCCTTCAACTGCGCCAGGGCGTGGGTGATGCGCATGTGGGGCAGGGTGACGAGGTTGTCGGTGAGGCCGATGATCAACTCGCCGCGCAGATGCTGGTGCAGGCCGTTGACCTCGGTGCGAAAGCTTTCCAAGGCACTTAATAGTTGCAGTGCCGATTGGTAGACCTCGCGGCCTTCTTCGGTGAGGGAGAAACCGGCGCGGCCGCGTTGGCACAGTCTTAATCCGAGGCGTTGCTCGAGATCGCTCATTTGCTGGCTGATGGCGGAGCGGCCGATGCCGAGCACCGTCTCTGCCGCCGAGAAGCCGCCGCATTCCACCACGCTGCGAAAAATGCGCAACAAGCGGATATCGAAGTCGCTGACTTGGGCCAGGGGATCGGTGCGACGGCTGCTCATAGTTTAGTGAAGGCCTGACTGAAGGTTAGAAGAGTTGAATTTCACCGACTTTATCGCCGTGGCAATTTAGCTGCAACAACGCTTTTTCAATCCCGACGCTGCCTTTTGCCCTGCGAGGTTTTGCTGATGAACATGCCCGAAAACGCCCCATCGTCCCTGGCCAGCCAATTGAAGCTGGACGCGCACTGGATGCCGTACACCGCCAATCGCAACTTCCAGCGTGATCCGCGCTTGATCGTGGGCGCGGAAGGTAGCTGGTTGATCGATGACAAGGGGCGCAAGGTCTACGACTCGTTGTCGGGCCTGTGGACCTGCGGCGCCGGGCATACGCGCAAGGAAATCCAGGAAGCGGTGGCCAAGCAGCTGGGCACCTTGGACTACTCGCCGGGCTTCCAATACGGTCATCCGTTGTCCTTTCAATTGGCAGAAAAGATTACCGACCTGACCCCAGGCAACCTGAACCACGTGTTCTTCACCGACTCCGGCTCCGAGTGCGCCGATACCGCGGTGAAGATGGTGCGTGGGTACTGGCGCCTGAAGGGCCAGGCCACCAAGACCAAGATGATCGGCCGCGCCCGTGGTTATCACGGTGTGAACATCGCCGGTACCAGCCTGGGCGGTGTGAACGGTAACCGTAAGATTTTTGGTCAGGCGATGATGGATGTTGACCATCTGCCCCACACCTTGCTGGCGAGCAATGCCTTCTCCCGTGGCATGCCGGAGCTGGGTGGTATCGCGCTGGCCGATGAGTTGCTCAAGCTGATCGAGTTGCACGATGCGTCGAACATCGCTGCGGTGTTCGTCGAGCCGATGGCCGGTTCTGCTGGCGTGCTGGTGCCGCCGCAGGGTTATCTCAAGCGTCTGCGTGAGATCTGCGACCAACACAACATCCTGTTGGTGTTCGATGAAGTGATCACCGGTTTCGGCCGCACTGGCTCGATGTTTGGTGCCGACAGCTTCGGCGTGACCCCGGACCTGATGTGCATCGCCAAGCAAGTCACCAACGGCGCGATCCCGATGGGCGCGGTGATTGCCAGCAGTGAGATCTACCAGACGTTCATGAACCAGGCGACGCCGGAGTACGCGGTGGAATTCCCCCACGGCTACACCTACTCGGCGCACCCGGTCGCGTGCGCCGCTGGCCTGGCGGCGTTGGACCTGTTGCAGAAGGAAAATCTGGTGCAGAGCGTAGCCGAAGTCGCGCCGCACTTTGAGAATGCGCTGCACGGGTTGAAGGGCAGCAAGAACGTGATCGACATCCGTAACTACGGCCTGGCCGGTGCGATCCAGATTGCCCCGCGTGACGGTGATGCCATCGTGCGTCCATTCGAGGCCGGCATGGCCTTGTGGAAAGCCGGTTTCTACGTGCGCTTTGGCGGTGACACCCTGCAGTTCGGGCCAACGTTCAACAGCAAGCCGCAGGACCTGGATCGCCTGTTCGATGCGGTCGGCGAAGTGCTGAACAAGATCGACTGATTTCTCCTTCTATATAGAACAATTTTTCAGGAGCCCCGCATGAGCCTTATCCAGCACTTGATCAACGGTGAGTTGGTCAATGACAGCGGCCGTAGTGCCGACGTGTACAACCCGTCCACTGGCCAGGTGATCCACCAGGTGCCGTTGGCCAGTCGTGAAACCATTCAACAGGCGATCGACTCGGCCAAGGCCGCATTCCCGGCTTGGCGCAATACGCCGCCGGCCAAGCGTGCCCAGGTGATGTTCCGTTTCAAGCAATTGCTGGAGCAGAACGAAGCGCGTATCTCGCAGTTGATCAGCGAAGAGCATGGCAAGACGCTGGAAGACGCTGCGGGTGAGTTGAAGCGTGGGATCGAGAACGTCGAGTATGCGTGCTCGGCGCCGGAGATTCTGAAGGGCGAATACAGCCGTAATGTAGGACCGAACATTGATGCGTGGTCGGACTTCCAGCCGTTGGGCGTGGTGGCCGGTATTACGCCGTTCAACTTCCCGGCGATGGTGCCGCTGTGGATGTACCCGCTGGCGATCGTGTGCGGTAACTGTTTCATCTTGAAACCTTCGGAGCGCGATCCCAGTTCGACGCTGCTGATCGCACAACTGTTGCAGGAAGCCGGTCTGCCGAAAGGTGTGTTGAGCGTGGTGCACGGTGACAAGGGCGCGGTGGATGCGCTGATCGAAGCGCCGGAAGTGAAGGCGCTGAGTTTTGTGGGCTCGACACCGATTGCCGAATACATTTATTCCGAAGCGACCAAGCGCGGCAAACGTGTGCAGGCGCTGGGTGGGGCGAAGAACCATGCGGTGCTGATGCCGGATGCCGATCTGGATAACGCGGTCAGTGCCTTGATGGGCGCGGCGTACGGTTCGTGTGGCGAGCGTTGCATGGCGATCTCGGTGGCCGTGTGTGTGGGCGACCAGGTGGCCGATGCGTTGATCGCCAAGCTGGTGCCGCAGGTCAAGGCGCTGAAGATTGGCGCGGGTACGTCGTGCGGTCTGGATATGGGGCCGCTGGTGACGGGGCAGGCGCGGGATAAGGTCAGTGGCTATATAGAAGACGGTGTTTCTTCGGGCGCGAAGTTGGTGGTTGATGGCCGTGGTCTGAGTGTCGCCGGTCACGAAGAGGGCTTCTTCCTGGGTGGTAGCTTGTTTGACCATGTGACGCCTGAGATGCGTATCTACAAAGAAGAGATCTTTGGGCCGGTACTGTGCGTGGTTCGGGTGGATAGCCTGGAAGCGGCAATGCAACTGATCAACGATCATGAATATGGCAACGGCACCTGCATCTTTACCCGTGACGGGGAAGCGGCGCGTCTGTTCTGTGATGAGATTGAAGTGGGCATGGTGGGGGTTAACGTTCCGCTGCCGGTGCCGGTGGCGTATCACAGCTTTGGTGGCTGGAAGCGCTCACTGTTTGGCGACTTGCATGCCTATGGGCCGGATGGCGTGCGTTTCTATACCCGTCGCAAGGCGATTACCCAGCGTTGGCCGCAACGGGCCAGCCATGAAGCGTCGCAGTTTGCTTTCCCTAGCTTGTAACGTCGGCTGAAAGCCGGCCCCTCGGGGCCGGCTTTCGCGTTTTTGGGGTGTTTCTGACTTATATGACAGAAATATGAAGAAAGGCATTGACGGCAGATTCCAGATGTCTATAATTCGCCCCACTTCCGGCGCAGTCGAAACGGAAAACTCCTTGGTAAACAATGAGTTATGTAGGTTTCGGCAGTGGGTTGCTTCAGTTTATCGAAGTGATCA
>NZ_JBRFJB010000012.1:0-142175 GCF_053456465.1 Pseudomonas acericola (SeqCode)
CATTGAGCTTGAACTCGCTGGAATAGGACTTTCGCATCATCTGCACACCTCAGGTTTGGGCGCCATCATAGCGCCCTATTGATGTGTCCAAATTCATTAGGCCAGTTCAAGCCAGCTCCCACAGTTGATCGCTGTTGTTCTGGAACCTGTACTTCAATCCGAAAAACAAAACGGCACCTGAGTGCCGTTTTTTCCTACTCAACGCACTTACTTGCGCGCTGCCTCCCACGACTTAAGCAAGTCGCCATACGCCACGGTCTCGCCTTTCGGCTTTTCGTTCGCCAGTTTCGGCTTCGGCGCACCCGGCTGGTCGAACCAGTATTGCGCGTCACGCTCGGGGTTCATTTTCGGGCCGCACACCGGTTGCACCTTGGAGCGTTCCAGGCGCGTCATGATCGCGTCTTGCTCCTTGGCCAGGTTGTCCAGCGCCTGTTGCGGGGTTTTCTCGCCGCTGGCGGCGGCGGCGATGTTGCTCCACCACAGTTGTGCCAGGCGTGGATAGTCCGGCACGTTGGTGCCGGTCGGTGACCACTCGGTGCGGGCCGGGCTGCGGTAGAACTCCACCAGGCCACCCAGTTTCGGCGCCATGTCGGTCATGGCCTGGGAGTTGATGTCGGACTCACGAATCGGCGTCAGGCCGACGATGGTTTTCTTCAGCGAGACGGTTTTCGAGGTCACGAACTGGGCGTAGAGCCACGCCGCGAGCTTCTGTTTCTCCGGGGTGGATTTGAGGAAGGTCCAGGAGCCTACGTCCTGATAGCCCTTCTTCATGCCCTTTTCCCAGTAAGGTCCGACAGGCGACGGCGCCATCCGCCATTTCGGCGTGCCGTCGGCATTCACCACCGGCAACCCCGGTTTGACCATGTCGGCGGTAAACGCGGTGTACCAGAAGATCTGCTGGGCGATATTGCCCTGGGACGGCACCGGGCCGGACTCGGAGAAGGTCATGCCCGCCGCTTCCGGTGGCGCGTAGGCTTTCATCCAGTCCACGTATTTCTGTGTGGCGAATACCGCGGCCGGGCCGTTGGTGTCGCCACCCCGGGTAACGCTGGAGCCCACCGGGTGGCAGTCCTCGACACGAATGCCCCACTCGTCCACCGGCAAGCCGTTGGGCAACCCTTTGTCGCCGCCACCGGCCATGGAGAACCACGCATCGGTGAAGCGCCAGCCGAGGGATGGGTCTTTCTTGCCGTAGTCCATGTGCCCGTAAACGCGCTTGCCGTCGATTTCCTTGACGTCTTCGCTGAAGAATTTGGCGATGTCTTCGTAGGCCGACCAGTTCACTGGCACGCCGAGGTCATAGCCGTACTTTTCCTTGAACTTGGCTTTCAGGTCCGCGCGTTCGAACCAGTCGGCGCGAAACCAATAGAGGTTGGCGAATTGCTGGTCGGGCAGTTGATAGATCTTGCCGTCGGGTGCGGTGGTGAAGGAGATGCCGATAAAGTCCTTGATATCCAGGGTTGGCGAGGTGAAGGCCTTGCCTTCGTTGGCCATCAGGTCGGTGATGGATTCGGTCTTGCCATAGCGAAAGTGCGTACCGATCAAGTCGGAATCGTTGACCCAGCCGTCATAGATGTTTTTGTCGGACTGCATCTGGGTTTGCAGTTTTTCCACCACGTCACCTTCCTGCAGTAGGTCGTGGGTCAGCTTGATGCCAGTGATTTCGCTGAAGGCCTTGGCCAGCACCTTGGACTCGTACTCGTGGGTGGTGAGGGTTTCCGACACCACGTTGATCTTCATCCCACGGAATGGCTCCGACGCCTTGATAAACCATTTCAACTCTTCGAGCTGCTGCTCGGCCGTGAGCGTTGATGGCTTGAACTCGCTGCCGATCCATTTTTTCGCCGCATCTTCGTACGCATCGGCCCAGGCCGTGGCGCTCAAACCGCTGAGGGCCAGTACGGCGGCCAATGAAATGCTATGTCGCAGCTTATTGTTTTTATCGAACATAGAGACCTCCTGGTTGTTTATTCATAAGGGCACTAGCCCCAACGCATCACGCTCAACAGCCACACCAGGGACAGCGCAGTCGCCGCCCAGATGCTCCAGCCGGTGACGCCGATTACCAGCAAATGCAGGTAGGCGCTGCCGAGAAGACCAATAAACAAACGATCACCACGGGTGGTGCTGATCGGCAAAAAACCGCGCCGGGGAATACTCGGCGAACGCAGTTCCCAGGTGGTCATGCCCGCCAGAATCAGCGCGATGCCACCAAAGAACAGTGCGGTTGGGGTGGTCCAGGCCATCCATTCCATCATCGACTCCTCAGACCCGGCCGAGGGCAAAGCCCTTGGCCACGTGGTTGCGAACAAACCAGATCACCAGCATGCCCGGCAGGATGGTCAACACCCCCGCCGCTGCCAGCACCCCCCAATCGATCCCCGACGCCGAGACCGTGCGAGTCATCACCGCCGCGATGGGCTTGGCGTTGACCGAAGTCAGGGTGCGCGCCAGCAGCAACTCGACCCAGGAAAACATAAAGCAGAAAAACGCGGTGACGCCGATGCCGGAGCCGATCAGTGGGATAAAGATCTTCACGAAAAACTTCGGAAACGAGTAGCCGTCGATGTAGGCGGTTTCGTCAATTTCCTTGGGCACGCCGGACATGAAACCTTCGAGGATCCACACCGCCAACGGCACGTTGAACAGGCAATGGGCCAGGGCCACGGCGATGTGGGTATCGAACAACCCGATGGACGAATACAGCTGGAAGAACGGCAGCAAAAACACCGCCGGTGGCGCCATACGGTTGGTCAGCAGCCAGAAGAACAGGTGCTTGTCGCCCAGGAAACGGTAGCGCGAAAACGCGTAGGCCGCCGGCAAGGCCACGCTGAGGGAGATCACCGTGTTCAGGCTCACGTAGTACAGCGAGTTGAGATAACCGGTGTACCAACTCGGGTCGGTGAAGATCACTTTGTAGTTCGCCAGGGTGAAGTCCTGCGGAAACAGCGTCAGCCCGCCGAGGATTTCGGTGTTGCTCTTGAAGGACATGTTCAGCAGCCAGTAGATCGGCACCAACAGGAACAGGATGTAGATCAGCAGCGGTATTAGCTTGCGCTTGCTCATGTTGGCGGCCTCAGCGGTTCGCGTCGGAGTGGGTCATGGCGGTGTAGAACAGCCAGGACACCAACAGGATGATCAGGAAGTACACCAGGGAAAACGCGGCGGCCGGGCCTAGGTCGAATTGACCTACGGCCATTTGGGTCAGCGTCTGGCTGAGGAAGGTGGTGGCGTTACCCGGCCCGCCGCCGGTCAGTACGAAGGGCTCGGTGTAGATCATGAAGCTGTCCATAAAGCGCAGCATCACCGCGATCAACAGTACGCTTTTCATCTTCGGCAACTGGATATGTCGGAATACCGCCCAAGCCGATGCACGATCAATCCGCGCCGCCTGGTAGTACACATCCGGGATGGCCCGTAGTCCCGAGTAACACAGCAACGCCACCAGGGATGTCCAATGCCACACGTCCATGACCAGCACGGTGACCCAGGCGTCCGCCGTGTTGGCCGCATAGTTGTAGCTGATGCCCATGGCGTTGAGGCTGTAACCCAACAAACCGATATCCGCACGGCCGAAGATCTGCCAGATCGTGCCCACCACGTTCCACGGAATCAGCAGCGGAATCGCGAGGATGATCAGCACCAGCGACGACCAGCGGCCCTTGGTCGGCATGGTCAGGGCGATGGCGATGCCCAGGGGGATTTCGATCAGCAGTACACACGCCGAGTAGATGAACTGGCGCAGCAATGAGTCATGCAGACGCGGGTCGAGCAGTACCTGCTTGTACCAGTCGGCACCGACGAAGTAGCGGCTGGATTGGTCGAAAATGTCCTGCACCGAGTAGTTGACCACCGTCATCATCGGGATCACGGCGCTGAATGCCACCAGCAGAAATACCGGTAGCACCAGCCACCACGCCTTGTTGTTCTGCACCTTGTTCATGGCTGCACCTCCAGCAGGTAGTCGTCGGCGTAGACCATCAGCCACTGTGCGGGAAAGCTGATGGAAGCTGAGCCCTGCGGTACCGGTTTGTCTTCGGCCAGGCGGACTTTCAACAGCGTGCCGTCAAGGTTGAGGGTCATGATCTTGTAGGTGCCGAGGTCTTCCAGATGAGTGACATCGGCTTGCAGGGCGTCAGGGTTGTACTCGTCCCACACATGGATAAACTCCGGGCGGATGCCGACCTGCAATTTCTTGTAGGACGTGTCGCTGATGCGCTGCGCAATCGCCTCGGACAACGGCAGATGAGTCCCGGCAAACCGCACCCCGCCCGCCTCGGCCTGCACCTCGATCAGATTCATCCCAGGGCTGCCGATGAAATAGCCGACAAACGTGTGGCTGGGCCGCTCGAACAATTCGCGGGGCGTACCGAACTGCACGATCTGCCCGCCGTACATCACCGCGATCTTGTCGGCGAAGGTGGAGGCTTCCAACTGGTCGTGGGTGACGTAGACCATGGTGATGTTGAACTGCTCGTGGATCTGCTTGAGCTTGCGCCGCAGCTTCCACTTGAGGTGCGGGTCGATCACCGTCAGCGGTTCGTCAAACAGGATCGCCGACACATCGTCCCGCACCAGACCACGGCCCATGGAGACTTTCTGTTTTTCGTCGGCGGTGAGGTTACGGGCTTTCTTGGACAGCAGGTTTTGCAGGTCGAGGACTTCGGCGATTTCCTGCACCTTGCTGTGAATGTTCGCCTCCGCCATGCCTTGGTTGCGCAACGGGAAGGCCAGGTTGTCGAACACCGTCATGGTGTCGTACACCACCGGGAACTGGAACACTTGGGCGATGTTGCGCTTTTCCGGGGTGAGGTCGTTGACCACCTTGCTGTCGAACAGCACCTGGCCTTCGGACGGGCTGAGCAGCCCGGAGATGATGTTGAGCAGGGTCGATTTGCCACAGCCGGAGGGCCCGAGCAAGGCGTAGGCACCGCCCTGCTCCCATACATGGTTCATTTCCCGAATCGCGTAGTCCTCAGGACCACTCGGCGTAGGACTATAGCTATGCGCCAGGTTCTGCAAATGGATCTCGGCCATCAGGCAACCCTCGCAACACGGCGCCCGGGGGCCTGGACCAGGCGGCCCTGGCTATCGAACACAAACAGTTTATGGGTGGGGATATACACGCGGATCGGCGCGTCGACGTCGTACTCATGCACCCCCGGCAGGTGCAGCACCAGCAGGAAATGTTCGCTGCGCACATGCAGGAAGGTTTCCGAACCGCTGATCTCGGCGACTTCCACGGTCACCGCCAGTTCCAGGTCGTCGTCGTTGCTGGGCACCAGGCTGATATGGCTGGGGCGCACACCAAAGCGGAACTCACCTTCGCCGATGGGGCGCAAATCGACGTTTAGCGGAAAGTGCACGAAATTGGCGAAGCTCACTTCGTTGCCACTGATGCGCCCCGGCATCAGGTTGATCGGCGGCTCGGAAAACAACTCGGCGGCGAGCACACTCTGCGGCTGGTGATAGACCTCGGCCGCCTTGCCGCTCTGGATCACCCGGCCTTCGTGAAGGATAGTGGTGGTGCCACCCAGTGCCAGCGCTTCGTTGGGTTCGGTGGTGGCGTAGATGGCGATGGTGTGGCGCGCCTTGAACAACTCGCGCATTTCCTGACGCAGTTCTTCACGCAGTTTGTAATCCAGGTTCACCAGCGGCTCATCGAACAGAATCAACTCGGCATCTTTGACCAGCGCGCGGGCCATGGCCGTGCGTTGTTGCTGCCCGCCGGACAACTCCAGCGGGTGGCGCTGGAGGAATTTTTCGATGCGCAACATTCTGGCGGTTTCGAGGACTTTGCTCTGGATCAACTCGTTGGCCACACCGGCCTGGCGCAAGGGCGAGGCGATGTTTTCGAAAACAGTCATGGTCGGGTAGTTGATGAACTGCTGATACACCATCGACACGTTGCGCAAGCGCACCGGTTTGTGGGTGACATCCACGCCATTCATCAGGATGCGGCCGCTGTCGGGCTTGTCCAGGCCGGCCATCAGGCGCATCAGGCTGGTCTTGCCGGACAGGGTGCGGCCGAGTAGTACGTTAAAGGAGCCGGGCTCGAAACGCAGGGTGGCGTCGTCGATCCAGGTTTGGCCTTCGACGACGCGGGAGACGTGTTCCAGGGTCAATGACATGACACGACCTTTTTATTATTGGAATGAATCTGGCCATTCGTCAGAGCGAGTTTCGTGCCAAAACTGCAAGTGCTTGATGTGTGAGGAATTGGCTTGAATGGCATGTTCAGGAGTGAACAATCCGGGTGAACAACTGAACAGTGCGGGGGTTGACAATGAACAGTTCTGAACAACACTCTTCGAACTCGATTTAACGAACACAGCCGATTAAATGTGGGAGCTGGCTTGCCTGCGATAGCGGTGTATCAGCTTGCCTATCCGTGACTGACCCACCGCTATCGCGGGCAAGCCCGCTCCCACATTAGGGCTGCGCAAGGCTGTATAAAAATAACAATAAAAATGAAGGTCACCCCATGGCCGAACCCTTGGCTCACGACACCCTTATCCAGGAATCCTGGCGCCGTTGCCGCGCGTTTGGCCTGGACCATCAAAGCGCCCCCAGCTTCGACCAACTGCCCGCCGAAGGCATTAGCCAACTGCTGGAAATCCAGCATTCGCTGGTGCAAACCACCCACCAGGAAGTGCTGCCCTACTACGAAAACATCCTCAGCAATTCCAACTGTCTGATCATGCTGGCCGACAACCAGGGCCAGGTGCTGACGTCGTGGGGCACCCAGCGTTTCATCGAGCCGAAGCTGGCCCGCGGTTTCAACCCCGGCGCCAGCTGGCGTGAGCGCTCCAGCGGCACCAATGCCATTGGCACCGCGCTGGCCTGTGCCCAAGCGGTGCATATCGAACATGACGAACACTTCCTCAAGGCCAACCGCTTCATGACCGGTTCGGCGGCACCGATTTTCGATGCGCAGCGCGAAATCATTGCCGTGCTGGATGTGTCCAGTGACAGCTACCTGCCGCCCTCCCACACCCTGGGCATGGTCAAGATGATGAGCCAGACCGTGGAAAACCGGCTGATCCTCAACCTGTTTCGCGGCGAGCATTTCCAACTGACCTTCAACACCGGCCTGAACAACCTGGACAGCCAATGGGCCGGTCTGCTGATCTTTGACGACAGTGGCCAGGTGCTGTCGGCCAACCGCCGCGCGGACAACCTTCTGGGCATCAGCTTGTCGCGGGTGATGATCGACAGTCTGTTCAAGGTGTCGCTGCTGGAGCTGTTGAACCAACCGGAGGGACTGCCGTTTGCATTGCAGGCGGCGGGACGCAATCGGTTCCAGTGCCTGTTGAAACGGCCCAAGCAAATGCCGGTGCAAGCGCGAGTATTCACACAACCAGTGCCGCCAAAGCCGACGTCGATTGGGCTGAAAACCTTGCACTTTGGCGACCAACGCGTGGAAAAAGCCGTGCGCCAGGCCGAGCGCCTGCTGGAAAAGGACATCCCGCTGCTGATCCACGGCGAAACCGGGGTGGGCAAAGAGGTGTTCGTCAAAGCCCTGCACCAGGCCAGTTCCCGCAGCCAGCAGGCATTTATCGCGGTGAACTGTGCGGCGATTCCTGCGGAGTTGGTGGAATCGGAACTGTTCGGCTACGAAAAAGGCGCGTTCACCGGCGCCAACCAGAAAGGCAGCATTGGCCTGATCCGTAAGGCGGACAAGGGCACGCTGTTCCTCGATGAAATCGGCGACATGCCGCTGCCGACCCAGGCGCGATTACTGCGGGTCTTGCAGGAACGTTGCGTGCAGCCTGTCGGCAGCAGTGAATTGTTCCCGGTGGATTTGCGTATTATCTCTGCCACCAACCGCGCCCTGCGGGAGTGGGTGCAGGCCGGGCGGTTTCGTGAGGATTTGTACTACCGCATCGGCGGCCTGACCCTGGAGCTGCCGCCCTTGCGCGAGCGCACCGACAAGCAGGCGTTGTTCCAGCAACTGTGGCAGCAGCACCGCGAGCCGACCCAATGGGCCGGGCTGAGCGCCGAGGTGCTGGCACTGTTCGAGCAGCACCCGTGGCCGGGGAATTTGCGCCAGGTGAGCAGCGTGTTGCAGGTGGCGCTGGCGATGGCCGAGGAGCAGCCGATCCGTGCGGAACACTTGCCGGATGATTTTTTTGTGGATTTGCACGTACCCCCGCCACTGCCAGCCGACGAGTCTGTGGACGACAGCATCGACTTGAACCAACGTTTGAAGGCGCTCGGCGGGAATATTTCCCACCTTGCGCGGGAACTCGGCGTGAGCCGCAACACCCTGTACAAGCGCCTGCGCCAAAACGAACGTTAGCGCGGCTTGACCACCACCAGCAGGTCGGTGAAGTACTCCACCTGGATCGGCAGATTGTCCGCCAGTGCCGCGAGCGCCGCGCCCGTGTCATCCAGCTTGAACACCCCGGACACCCGCAGGTTGTGCAGCGCCTGGGGATCGAAACGCACCATGCCATGACGGTAGCTGGCCAGGGTTTGCAGGACGTCGCTGAGGGGCTGGTCGTTGACCTTGAGCAGGCCACGGGTCCAGGCGTCCGGGTCGGCGCTGCCGGTGGCTTGCGCGGGTTGGGCGTGGCCGTGATCGAGGATCGCACGCTGGCCGGCCGTGACCTTGACCTCATCGCTGCTATCACCTTTGACGGCCACGGTGGACTCGATCACTGTCACCACGGTCGTACCGTCTGCCGCGCGCTTGACCAGATAACGGGTGCCCAGCGCGGTCGCCGTGCCTTGGTCGGTGCGCACCACAAACGGCCGTTGTGCATCCTTGGCCACCTCCACCCACAACTCGCCTTGCAGCAGTTCGATCACCCGTTGATGGCCGTCGAACTTCACGTCCACCGCGGAGTTGCTGTTGAGTTGTAGCTGGCTGCCGTCTTCCAGCGCGATCTGGCGGCGTTCGCCGACGCCGGTGCGTTGGTCGGCCATCCACAACGGCAGGTGTTGCAGGCCGAACCAACCGCAGAGCACCAGGCCGAGCACACCGACCGCCTGGGCGCCACGCGAGCGTTGCGGCGCGAACGCGCGGTTGAGGGCACGGCGCGCAGGCTTCGCGGGCAGCGTATCCAGACTGCCCCAGAGGCCGCGCATGCGCTCGATGGCGACGGCATGCCGTGGGTCGGCGTCGCACCAGGTGTGGAAGGCTTGACGGTCTGCATCGGTGACGTCTTCGTCGTGCAGGCGTGTCAGCCAATTCGCCGCTTGCTGGATGATTTGTTCGCTGGTCATGACAGAGGATCGGCTCCGTGCAGACTGTGGTAGCAGTGCACCAGGGCGCTGGAAATGTAGTTTTTGACCGTGCTCGTGGACACCTCCAGGCGTGTGGCGATTTCGCTGTAGGTCAGCCCGTCGAGACGGCTCAACAGAAACGCCTCGCGGGCCTTGGCGGGCAAGCCGGCGAGCATCTCGGCGATGCGCTCCAGGGCTTGCAGTGCCACATGGATCGCGGCCGGGTCGGGCATGCCGGCGTCTTCGCACTGGATCACCAGGGCTTCCATGTAGGCCTTTTCGATACGCCGGCGGCGCGCGCCATCGATCAACAGGCGCCCGGCGGTGGTGGCGAGAAAGGCGCGGGGTTCCTTGATGTTTTGCGGCTCGGCCAGCATCAGCACGCGGATGAAGGCGTCGTGGGCCAGGTCGGCGGCGTATTGCGAACAGCCCAGTTTTTTGCGCAGCCAGTTGTGCAACCAGCCGTGGTGCTCGCTGTACATTGCCGCAAGGGTCTGCTGACGGATTGAATCGTTCAGCACGGCCGGAATGTCATGCATGCGCAAAAACTTCTCAAATGGGAAATATTACCAATTGCGCGAACAATGCCAGTAAAACGAAGCAGGAGCAAGAACCACTGGGCAGCACCTAAGACTGTGGGAGCTGGCTTGCCTGCGATAGCGGTGGGTCAGCTGCATCTGTGTTGGCTGACAGGTCGCCATCGCGGGCAAGCCCGCTCCCACAGGGGATTGGGGATGGCTCGCAGGATCAGCCTCAGCGCCAGCTCCAGGACACACCGGTGTAGAGGCCGCGACCATCCGCCGGCGTGGAGCGCGCCATGTCTACGCCCTTGTCGTCATAGCCCGGCGTGACGGTATTGGCGTAACGCCGGTTGGTCAGGTTGCGCAGGTCAACCCAGGCTTGCCAGTCCTGTTTCGGCGCGTCGTAGCCAAAGGTCGCGCCCACAATCGTGTAGGACGCTGCGTTGTAGGAATTGGCGTAATCCACTGCCACCTTTGACGAATGCTCAGTGTTGAAACTGCTGTAGAACCCCGTTGGATGGCTGTAGCGCAGTTGCCCCTGGTAGTAGTGCTTGGGGATGCCCGGCAAGGTGTTGCCGCCGAAACGGTCGTCGTCGCGGTAGTGGAAGTCGCTGAAGGTGTAGGCCTGGCGCAGGGCGAGCTTGCCGTTGCGGCCGCCGTCCCACAGCGGGCTGAGCAGGCCCAGCTCCAGGCCTTGGTGCACGGTGGGGCTGGCATTGTTTTCGGCAACGATCGCGTTTGTGGTGGACGTCTGGGCCTGGGTTTCCACGGTGAGCAATTCGTGGCGCACTTCGGAGCGGTACAGCGCCAGGTCCCATTGGCCGAACCAGTGTTCGCCGCGCCCGCCGATTTCCAGGGTGGTGGCGGTCTGGTTTTTCAGGCTAATGCCCTCGCGTGCCATGCCCTTGGCCGGGCCGCTGGTGAAGTACTTGTTGGAACCCCAGATCATCGACCACGCATGCGGCGGCTCGACCGAGCGGCTCAGGTTGCCGTACACCTGCAGTTGCGGGTTGAAGTCGTAACGCAGGCCGATGCGCGGCGCGTAGTCCCAGTCGTGCTGGCTCAGCGGCGCGTGGGCGTCCGGGTAGGTCACCTCTGTTTCACGGCGGGTGTAGATCGCCGCGAGGCCGGTGGTCAGCCATAGGTCTGGCACCAGCTCCAGGTCGTTACCGATATGCAGCACTGTGTCGGAACCCAGGTAGCTGTAGTCGCGGGTCTTGGTGCCGGGGGCATAGGTTGCAGTGTTGCCAGCGGGAATCCGCACATATTCCGCACCGCCGTTGTTGGGCATCGCCTGGGTGGTGCGCAGGCCGATCGTGGTTTTGCTGTCGTGGCCGAACAACGTGTCCTGGCGGATGTAATTGAGGGTGCTGCTGATGTCGGTGTAGGCGACTTTCAGGCGAATCGTGCCTTCGCGCAGGTCCATCGGATAGTCGTGGTAGGCCAGGCCGAATTCGACGCGGGAATTGTCGTCCAGTTGCAAGGTGGTCTTGTTGGCGATCCAGGTTGAGCCCGGTTGCAGGCGCTTGGAGTCGCGGGCGGCGTTGAGGCTGTTGGCGGCGCGGGGGTCGTGGCTGATCTGCTCGCGGGTCAGTTTGCCCGGGGTGTCGTTGGTGGTTTCGCGGTAGCGGAAATAGAAACGGGTTTCCAGTTCCGGGCTGAAGCGGTAGCCGAAATTGGCCGCCATGCCCTTGCCCGTGGCGGCGCTCTGGCGCTGGTAGCCGTCGGATTCGGAGTCGGTGAGGCTGATGTAGTAATCAGCATCTCCCAGCACCTGGCCGGAGCTGATCTCGCGCTGGGCGTAGCCTTTGCTGCCCGCCTCATAACGCAGTTGCAGCTTGGGCGCGTCATAGCCGGTACGGGTCACGTAGTTGACCGCGCCACCCAAGGCCAACGCGCCCTGATCGAAACCGTTGGCGCCGCGCAGCACTTCGACGCGGCTTTGCCACAGCGGGTCTTTCAATTCATAGGGCGTGCCGCCAGGGCCGGTCAACGGCAGGCCGTCGAACATTTCATACAAGCCCGAGCCATGGGAGCCGGGGCTGCGGTTCAGGCCCGAACCGCGGATCGACAGTTTCACCCCTTCGTTGTTCGCTGCCTTGGCGTACACCCCGGCCTGGTACTTGAACACGTCCTCGTTGGTGCTGACCCGCCCCTGCTGCACGCTGTTCATGTCGATGTAGTTGGTGCCACCGGGCACACTCTTGAGCTGGGCCTCGGCAATCTCGCCGGCGCTGGCTTCGCTGCTGGTGACTTCGACCGGGGCCAGTTGCAGGTCTTCGGCGTGCACCAGTGAGCTTAAGGTCAGGGCGGCAAACAGGAGCGGAGGTTGGCGCAACAACATGGGGCGGGTCCTTGGAATTCGGGGGGACGTAAAAGGCGGGGCCCAGATGGGAAGACAGGGACGCCCGGCAAGTCACTCCTGATTAACGAACCAGCGCCGCAGCGCAACAGACCGTCTTAAGTCCAAAATCGAATTAACACATGCAAACTCAGTATTTAAAGAAATAACCACCGCAGATTACTGTGGAGCTACTGAGCCACCCATGCCCCACGAGACCGCCCCCATGCAAACATCCGCCACCGTCATCGACTTCACGCTCCACCGTAAACGCCGCCAGGCGCGCGCAGCGGCCGAGCTGATGTGGGCGATGTACGCGGCGCGTGCAGGGCTGGCGGTATTTACTGCACAGGCGACGTCGTCCAGCGATACTCGCCGGGCGTAATGCCGATGAATTTCCTGCATGTGTTGCCCGATCCCCCCGAGCCCCTGCCCAAACCGAATACCGATGACGACGTCATAAGCCTGTGCGTCGCGCACAATCTGCAACGCCTGCGCGGCAAGCGGCATTTGTCCCTGGATGGCCTGGCGCGCGCCTGTGGTGTGAGCCGCGCGATGCTGGCGCAGATCGAGTCCGGGCGCAGCGTGCCGTCGATCAAGGTGCTGTGCAAGATTGCCAAGGGATTGAAGGTGTCGGTCGCGGCGTTCCTGGAAGATCGCGCATTTGAAGGGGTTGAGGTGTTGCCGGCGCAACAGAGCAAGCGCCTGGTGAGTGCCGATGGCGCGTTTATCAGCCGTGCGTTGTTTCCCTACGATACGGCGCGCCAATCCGAATTCTACGAGATCCGCCTTCGCGCGCTGGGCGAGGAAGTTTCCGAAGGCCACGGCCCCGGTATCCAGGAAAACTTGGTGGTGGCCCAAGGTGTGCTGGAGGTGAGCGTCAATGACGAGCGCTACCTGCTGTCTACCGGTGATTCGATCCTGTTCTACGCCGACCAGCCCCACCGCTACCGCAACCCGGCGGACAGTGAGGCGGTGGCGTTTTTGGTGATCACGTATCCCGAGAGACTCGATTAATGCGATGACCTGTGGCGAGGGAGCTTGCTCCCGCTGGACTGCGTAGCAGTCCCCGTCTTGACTCGGGGCCGCTTCGCGCCCCAGCGGGAGCAAGCTCCCTCGCCACATCTGTCAGCAGGTGCAGCACATCATCGGCATGCCATTGCAGCTCATCATCATCGGCATGGCGCAATCGTTCATCATTTTGTTCATGAGCATGCAGCAGTTTTCCATCATGGCCATGCTCATGCCGGGCATTGGCATCATTTTGCACGTCATGCTGTCAGCCATCAGGGTGCATTCCATCACGCACTTCATCATCGGCATGCCCATCATCGGCATCATGTTCATGTTGTTCATCATGGCCATGGCGTCGGCCGACAGGCACATCATCGACATATTGGCGCACTGCATCATCATCGGCATGCCGCAGTTCATCATCATCGCCATCATCTCGGCGTTGTTCTTGAACTGAGCCATGTCCATGCCGGCGGCAGGTTTCATGGTGCACATCATGGCGTCAGCGGCCATTTCGCACTTCATCGTGGCCATCATCATCGGCATGCCCATCATCGGCATCATGGGCATGGCGTTGTTCATCGGCATCTGCATTGCATTCATCATGTTCGAAACTCCGTAATCGACAGGAAATGGCTAAGTTCTGGCGCCGATTCTAGAGATGGCAGGCGGCCGCGCAAGACGCCGGCAGAGCAGCAGGAATGGATGTTCGGTGGCGGGCTTGGTCGATGAAAACAGCTGATACGGATGTGATGACGTGTAATTCGACGCTAATACGTCGGTTACTTCCATGGCGACGTTGAAAGCGGCGTTATGGATATTCGTTGTAGGAATTGCGACCAACCATAAGGAAATAATCGATCTAACCACGCTGAAAATTCAGCGTCTGCATCAATTCATCCGCTTCTGAACCCTGGGTAAACCGAAAGCCAACCATCTCTTCGGTGGCCAGAATCTCAGCCAGGGTTTCGCACAACTGCACCTCCGTGGGCGAATCACGCAGCAGTTTATGCGCTGGGAGCAATAACTCCGCTGAAACGCCTTGCACACTCGCGACGTCAATCACGGCAAACAGGATAAATCGCAGGCGGATTTCGCGATCAGTCGGCCAACGCGTTTTTGACTTACCCAAGGCAGGCACTCATTTTCAAGAAAAGTCCGAGGCTATTGCCGAGTGGTAGGCGTTTCAAGCAGCGTCCGTGAAGTTAGGCCCATTCCTACATCGGAAGAAGAAACAGCGCACTCCTAAACATCGCGCTGTCGCGTGCGCGTCGCTTGCCAGCACATCAGTGAGCCCACGGTCACCAACACCGCGCCCTGCCAGAACTGTGCAGTCAGGTGGGCCCCCAGCCACACAGCGGCAAATGCCGACGACAACACCGGCGCAGAATACGAGGCAGTGGCCAGCAGTGTCAGGTTGCCGCGTAGGATACCCAGGTTCCACAGCGCGTAGCCGCCGGCCATGGCAACGCCGGCCGCGCCCAGTTGCAGGCTGCTGTTAAGGGTGAGCGCGGGCAGCACTTCAGTGCTCAGTGCGTATTTCAACCAGAGCACAGCGGCGGCCAGGGTAAAAAACAGCATCACCAGGTTTTGTCCACCGGCGTAGCGCCGGGTGACATTGCAGTACAACGCAAACGTGACCGCGCAGCCCAGGGCGAGGCTGTAGCTCAGCGGGTTGGTGCTCACATTGGCGACGAGGGTGGCCAATGCCAGGCCATCACCGCTCACCACCCACACGATGCCAAACAACGCCAGTGCAGTGCCAGGCAGGATCAGCCAGCGGGCTTTCTGCCCATTCATGACAATGGCGAGCAACACGGTCAGGCAGGGCCAAAGGTAGTTCACCACCCCAAGCTCAATCGCCTGGTTGCGATTGCTGGCGTAACCCAATGCCAGCGACAGGCACAATTCGTACGCCACAAACAGCGCGCTGCCCACAATCAGGTAGAACCAGGAGGTCGCGCGTACCCGTGGCCGTCCTAGGAACAACACCAACAACACCGCCCCCAAGGTGTAGATCAACGCCGCGCCGCCCAATGGGCCGAACAGTTCACTGACGCTGCGGATAAGCCCAGCAGCGGTACTCCACAGGAGAATCGCTACCAAACCGCATGCAGTGGCTGCACGCTCGCTGTTGATCTGCATGGTGACCTCGTGGGCAAAACAGGGGGGTGAAACCGTGTTTCACGTTACAATTGGACATTTTTAGCCACAAGGATGTAAAGCATGACGACGATAAAGTCGCGAACTCTCCTGTCACTCAGCCTGCTATGGCGCACCTATGTGGTGTATGTGGTCTACGCGGGGGTGTTTGGCCTGGTAGTCGGACGGCTCTTTAGCGGAATGATCCATGGCAACAGGAATTCCATGCTGTTGATGCCGAGCATCGCGCTCGTCTCGTTCGCAGCGGTGTTGATGGCTCTGGAGCTCGCAGGCCGTATCAACCTGCCGCGGGTAATATTTGGTGGGCGATTGAAGCGTTCAGCAGGGCAATGGCGAACCTACCTGCTGCATATTTCCCTGCTGTTTATTGTCTTTGGGCTCTTGAACGGCCTGTTGGTTTTTTTCGCCCCTGCGGATGTTTGGCTGATCTTCCGCGCCTACGTGGGCCCAGTGTTGTTTGCCTGCGGCGTCTTCACTATCGGCTTGGTGCAAACACCTACTGCACCGGCAGAAAATTCATCAGCAACAAGCTCTGCGCATAGTTGACGCCGATACGCCGGTAGCGCTCATCCAGCAGTTGGGTCAACAGGTCGAGCCGCGCGACGATCTTGCCGAACTCCACGGCAAAGCTGAGGTTGCTGCCCTCCTCCGAGATTTCGTTGGAAAACAACAGCAATACACCGTTGGCATCCTGACGCTGGCTGAGCAGCCAGGTGGCCTTCTCGATGTTGCGCGCGGCGTTGCTGACGAATTGCGGGTTGATCGAGTCGGTGATGTAGAACTCGGTGCGCCCGCCATGGGCGGTGACGATCATGCTGCCGATCGCATAGATGAAGGCACCGACCCGGTCGCCGCGAAATTCCGGGCTGAGGGAGTAACTCAATGCAGCGAGGTCGCGACGCTCGCCGAGGGCCGGCAGTGAGCGACGGTTTTCGATGGCCAGGCGGATTTCCCGGGCAGCGGTGACCGCATCCGGGTAACCCGATTGCCGCCATTGGCTGGGGTTGCGCAGGTAGAGTTTGTTCATCAGCAGGTACAGGCTTTGCAGGTTGTCGCGCATGCCCAGGGTCGCCATGCGATCGACGCTGGTCTGGAAGAATTCATCCGGCTTGCCGTTGCTGAACTGCTTGGCCATGTCCTGCGCCTGCTGCTGGCTGCAACCGGCGACACACAGCAGGAACGCGGCAACCAGTAGCAGTGGTTGACGCGTCCGGCGACGTTTACATCTGGCTTTCAGGCGATCTATCGGCACCAGGTCTCGCTCTTGTGGCCACGGGGAATGAATGTGGTGGGGTCACTGATAGAGCGAGGAAATGCAAAAAAGTGCGATAGGCGATTGCTTAAACCGCCGCTTCAAGCAGCAAGACCGTGGAAGGCCCGGCGCGGAACGTAGGATTGTGCCGACTGGCTTCTTGCATATGGGCCGTGCGGTGATGGGCTTCCAATGTGGCTTTTGATGCCCACTTCTCGATCAGCACGAAGGTGTCGGGGTTGCCGGTCACGGGATGCAAGTCATATAGAATGCAGCCCTCCTCGGCCCTAACCAAGGGCGCCAGTTTTTCAAACGCCGCCAACTGGTCGGAACCGCGGCCCGGCTGAGTAGTGATAATGACGACAAGCCGTACTTCATCTGACATGGATTACACCCTGCACTGTGGGAAAAGAACCCACACACTACGCCAGACGGTAGGCGTCGCACAGTCCTACAAAAAGGTTGCACCAGGTGCTGTCCTTTCACACCGTTTTCACAGTCAAGCGCTTATGGTCAAACCAGCTCCTAATGAACATCCCTTTTAGCCCGTGCTCCCCATCACGGGCTTTTCTTTGTCTGCGATTTGATGAAGGTCCGAAAACGGCCTCGGTTATCCCACGCGTAAAACAGCGCGTGCGGCGCCATCATCACCGCGAACATTCCCCAGAACCCGACGAGGCCTGCGCCGTGCAAGGCGCCTCCGATTGCGATAACAATAAAAAGTCCGACCATACGCAGTGTTTCGGTTTTGATTCCTTTCACGTCACGCCTCCTTGAGTTCGGCCGCAAGGATACCCCGAACACGCACGTGCCACGAGCCTCGCCAGGCAGTGGTTCCTGGCGGTTGGTAAGCGATCAGACCGGACTGAACGAAGCGGCACTCTCACCCGGCAGCGGCGGCGCCAACCGCAAGGTATTGCGCCCCATGCCCTTGGCCTCATACAACGCCGCATCCGCCCGGGCCAGCAGGCTGGCGGTGGTGTCGGACGCCCCTGGCACCCCGCAACACACGCCGATACTGATCCGCGCCGCAATGCTTGACGCCCCATACCCCGCCGGCGCTTCAGCCAGCGACGCGCGCAGTTCATCGAGCACCGCCACCGCACCTTCAGGGCTGGTGCCCGGCAGCAACAGCAGAAACTCCTCACCGCCATAACGGCCAATGCTGTCGGATTGGCGCAGGCGCTGGGACAGGTGCGCGGCACAGTGACTGATCACTTCATCCCCGGCCAGATGCCCGTGCACATCATTGATCTGCTTGAAGTGGTCGATATCGACCATCGCCACCGCCAGGCTGGAGCCGTCGCGGCGGGCACGCTCCAGCTCCTTGGCGAACTGTTCGAGGATCGCCCGACGGTTGAGAATGCCGGTCAACACATCACGCAACGCCAGGTACTGAAACCGCGATTCACTGCGTTCTTTGGACAACAACACCAAACCCAGTGAAATCATCATGGCCGTGAACGTGCCGATGCTCACCGAGATGGTTTGCTTGAGGTTGCTGACGTCATAGCGCATCTCTGCCGCACCGCCGCCGAACACCGCCACCACACGCATGCCCAGGCCAATCAGGCTGATGCTCGAGCCAATGATCAACAACAGGCGCGCCCGACCCTGGGCTGGGATGTAGCGCAGGGTCCAGTAGATGATCAACGCACACTGCAACATCAACACAAAGGTGGCGGCGAGCATGCGCGGTTCCAGGGTGTCGATCAGGCTGGCCATCAACACCGCCATCAACACCGCAGGCGCAAACGCCCGCCACCAGGCGACAGGCAGTTCAACGATGCGAAACACGCTGGCACCATAAAAAGCCAACGCCACGGCCAGCAGCGTATTGGCCACGCCGTAGGTAAACCACAGCGGCGCATGCCCGTAAAAGGTGTAGCCAACGTAGGCCAAAGCATGGGCGAGCAAGCCGAAGCCAATGGTGAGCAGGCTGTCACCCCGATTGAACTGGCCGACCAGGATCAGACAAAACGCCATGATCGTCGCCACCAGGGCAACACAGGCAAAAAGTGTGGGGGTATGGGCAATCATGGGGGGCTCACCGGGCGCTGTCAGCAGCTGTTGTGCTGGCTAGTCTAGTTGAGCAGGCCCGGTGTCGATATGGGTTTGTCGGTACTGTGTTTCGTGGTGCTACAGGGTGATGGACGTCGCGGGGTAGAAGAGCGTGTTGAGCACGAACAGAATCATCCAGAAGCCAATTTCCAGGGTTTCGGTAATCGGCTGAATGCGCTTCAACGCGCCATAGACATGCACGACAAACATCAACGCAAACACCACAAACAGCACATCGAAGGCGTAGCTGAAACTGGTGCCGGTGGTGACCGAGCGCAGCATGGTCGCTTCCACCACCAGGATGAAAGCCCCCAGGCAGCGGCCAAAATAGATCGCCAAATGCTGGTGCTCGGGAATCGTCCAGCGCATGGCGCGCGCCCAAGGGATCGGCGCGATAAAAATCGGCAGGGCGAAAAACAGTGTGGTGACCACCATCAACGTGGTGAGGTAGAGGTGGCTGTATTGGGCGTAGTAACCGAGCATTGTCAGCGTCCTTGTTCTTCGGCGGCATTGGTTGGCAGAATTGCAGCCGAAAATGCTCAAGTCCAATGGAAACGGGGCTTGCAGGACCAAAGAGAAAGGGCTTGGGTGGGTAGGATTAGTACGGAAGATGGAGGTGTGAGCAATAACTACGACACCCTATGAATGACATCCGCAACCATCTTTTCTGCACGATTCATCCCGTCAACCCGTAAGACCTGAGCCGTTTGCCCTGAAAGCCACGCCTCATGCCACGCGCGATTGCGTCCTGAAAAGCTTGGGTCGTCATACTGCGAGGCCCACTCACGAAAGGCGATGTGTATCTCATGCATATCGCCACCCGGTGCGATCCGTTCGCCAAAACGCGCCTTCTCGCGTGCAGCCAGCCGCTCCAGGCGAACGGGCGTGGGTGTCACAACGAATACAATCAGATCGACAGCGGCAATCAGCGCATCGCCCCACACCATGCAGGAGCCGGTCAGCACCCACTCATCGCCGCCGAATGCTTGCTGGATCAATGGCACGCGCTCACTGGCAGGTCGCTTGGTCGTGAACGGCGGGTTAGTGGGCATCCAGTAAAAATCATCGACATCGACGTGGGGCATGGCGAGCTGGTTGGCGAGGTTTTGGCCCAGGGTGGTCACGCCTGCGCATGAGGCACCGGTGATGTAGATCCGCATTTATTCCTCCGTGAACATCAGTGGATGTTTGAGGCCGGCAGAGCCTCCACCTCTCACTTTCGGCCCCGCGTCGCGAACACGGTAAGCACAAGTAGCACCAAGCCTCCCGTCAGAATGCCTACTCCAAAAGTGTGCATGAAACCTTCTGAGTTCATTGCCATAGTGACCACCCCCGCGACTACCCCGGCGCTGCCTACGATTCGGATGTTTTTACTCGGTGATTTCAGTTCCATTGATTTGATCCCCCCTTCAAAAACGTTTGTCATGAACGATTGCCGGCCAGGCACTGAAGAAAAATACCATTGCAGAACTCATCACGCCGGCCCAGTAATCGCTTGGGTAAAGATACCGTCCGACTATCCAGATAATAAACAAAGCGCCTCCTGCACGGCGCCGACATTTGGGAGTGAACCACTCCTGGAACGCTTCAAGTCTTCTGCTGGCCAATATCACTCTCCCTGTTTGATAAGCAACAAAGCATATCACCCACTTTGACGGATCACGCCGCCTGGGGACTCGCACGCCGCGCAGACACTGAACGTATCGACGCTCTGAATCGCCGTACCAGCCCCCTGGAAACTGCGGGTAACACAGTCACTCAACACCCTGCAGAGTTTGCTGTTAAAACGGCACCCATTGCGCTTCGTTGGTGTGCCTCACAATGCATCAAAAATCCCCCTCTCATTCATCAAGTGCCTGGTATTGGGTCGGCAAACTCACGCCGCCGCAGCCCTTGCTGACCTCAGTCGCGCGTGAAGCACTGTTGCACGCCATGCAGGCAAATGCGCTTGTCCCTTTAACACTGCTGACCTCCCCCGCCGGCTACGGTAAAACCACGTTGCTGATGCAGTGGCACACCGCGATACAGCAACAGACACCGAAGCCCGTCGTGGCCTGGCTATCACTGGACGAGGCCGATGCAGACCCCAATCGGCTCCTCGCCTACCTGATCCTCGCCTTGGATCATGCTGGTATTGCATTGGCGCACCTGCCGCGCCTGGCAGCCTCGCAATCCCTCGACGTGCAACCGCAACGCACGATCCAGGCGCTGCTGCGGGCACTCGCCGAGGAGAATCGGGCAATTACAGTGCTATTGGATGACTATCACCTCGCCGACAGCCCCGAAGTCGCTTTGCTGCTGGCAGGATTAGTGGAACAGGCTGCGCCGTGGTTACGTTGGGTGGTCGCCAGCAGGACCCGCCCGGACTGGCCATTGTCACGCTGGAAAGCCCGGGGCTGGGTGCATGAAATCAGTGCCCGGGAGTTGATCCTGTCCCTCGGTGAAGTGCGTGGCATCCTGGGCGAGGTGGTGGATGAGAGTGACCTGTGCCGAGTGCATATCGCTACCGAGGGTTGGGCCGTGGCGGTGCAATTGGCGCGCCTGTGGAGTACCAGCATCGATGGCTCGGCCTATGGCTTGACGGCGTTCTCCGGGGGCGTGACGGATGTTGCGAACTACCTCACCGCGCATGTATTCAACAGCCTGTCTGCGGGCTGCCAATCACTGTTGCTGCACACCTCTTTGCTGCAACGTTTCAATGCAGACCTGGCAGATGCGATACGTGGCCGCCATGACAGCGCTGGCCTTTTGAGGCAACTGGCGCACCTCGACACCCTGCTGATTCCTCTGGACCCCGAACGCCAATGGTTCCGCTACCACGCATTACTACGTGACTTCCTGCGGTTACGAATCGACAGCCAGCAAGCCCAGGCAATCCACCGCGCCGCTGCACATTGGTTGGCACAGCAGAAGGACTGGAGCCAAGCCATCCACCACGCGCTCAAGGCGGGTGATATTCCATTGGCGGTGAAGCTGGTGGTCGGCGCAGGTGGCTGGGAACTGGTGCTGCACCATGGCATTCGTTACGCCCAGGGGTTGTTGAACCAGTTCGACGCCGCAACCTGCAACACCCAGCCTGATCTACTTCTGCTCCAGGCCTACCTGCACGCCAAACTGGGTGATCACAAACTGTCCGCGCAACTGCTGCACCTGGCCCGGGGTTCGGTGGTCGCAGATGCACGACTCGCCCGTGACTTTCACATTATCCAAACCCTGGCGGATGCGTATCAGGACTGTTTTGAGAGCTTGGATGCCGACGTTACGACGTTCCATAGCAGCCCCTACCCCCTCGACCAGACCCTCGCGCAAGCCACGCTGGAATGTGTGCATGCGCTGGCCGCCCTGACCCGCGGCGAGTTGGCATCAAGCCTGCGCACCATCAGGGACGCTCACGTCAAAATGCGCGTGATCGCCAGCCCGCGCGGCGAGAATTACTGCCGGATCCATGAAGCACAGGCTCTGGCGTTATCGGGGTCTATCCACGAAGCCAACACGTTGGTGGACGCGGCTCTGGCATTTGCCGACGACCATTTTGGTCAAGAAAGCTCGTTGCGGGCACTGGTTGGCTGTTTCAGAGCGCGCCAGCTGTATTGGCAGGGAACCTGGTCCGAAACCCAGCCATGGCTGGATGACGGTTGGGCAGCGTTGGAACACGCCGATGGCTGGCTGGAGATGATCGCAGTGACGGCGGAGATGGCATGGCGTACGCGACTACGCAGCCACGGGCTGCATGCCGCACTGCAGAAGTTGGGCCATGTAGAGCACCTGGCGGCCGCGCGCCAGTGGCCACGGTTATCGCGGCTGGTACAGATCTGGCGTATCGACGCCCAGGTGCAGAGCGGGCAGTTGCACGCCGCGCGCAAAGCGCTCCTGCCAGCAAATCTGGAACAGCTTGCGGAGCAGGGCGACGATTGGCGTAGCCAGGAAGCCGCCAGCCTGGCGCTGGGCCGGCTGCAGTTGCACACAGGCTACTCGGGGCCTGCACTGATACATCTGCGACGAACCGCTGAGGAGATGGAACACAAAGGTCTGTGTCTACCCGCCTGGCGGTTGAGGTTGATGGCCTTGGCCACTGCAAGCAAGGGCCAGCGGTTCAAGCCTGAAGAAATCGACGTGGGCTTGGCACCGATGATCATGCAACACGCCCTGCCCGGCCTGCTGCTGGAGGTCGGCCCTTGCCTGCTGCCAGCATTGGAAGCCTGCACCCAACCCACAACGTTACTGACGACGACCATCACACGACTGCGCGGCTGGCGATCGCACCCAACGCCGACGCACATGGCCCTGAGTGGCAAGGAGGCGCAAATACTGGACCTGCTTGCCAACGGTCAATCCAACAAGGCCATTGCCTGCGCCCTGGACATCTCCGAGAACACGGTGAAGTTCCACCTCAAACACCTGTTCGCCAAGTTGGGCGTGGACAACCGCACCGCCGCAATCAGCGCTGCGATACGCCAAGGGCACCTCGACACCACCCTCTAAGCCACCAACCTACCCAGGCGGGTAGGCGTAGCTATTCATTGGCTGGCGACCTACCCGCCCCACCCGTGGCACCTCGTCCGAGGCCCCGCCTAGCATCGTGACCATCAGCAATGAGGGCCGCGTTGTCGCCCCTCTCCTGCTTCCGACAAGAAACGATCCAGGAGAAGTACCGTGCAGACAAGCCGCAAGACCGTGCGTATGGCCACCGACGTAGGCGGCACCTTTACTGACCTTGTGTATTTCGAAAGCGATCCCGGCACCGGCCGGCAGACCATTCGTACAGCGAAGGTGGACACCACGCCGCCGAACTTTGCCCAAGGCATTCTCAATGTCATCAAAAAGGCCCGCGTGACGCTCTCGGAAGTCGACTTCCTCGCCCACGGCACTACCGTCGTCATCAACGCCCTGACCGAACGCCGTGGGGTCAAGACCGCGCTGATCACCACCCGAGGTTTTCGCGACATTCTGGAAATCGCCCGAGCCAATCGCCCCGACTACTTCAACCTGAAATGGGCCAAACCCGCGCCTTTTGTGCCGCGCTACCTGCGCCGGGAAATTGCCGGGCGCCTACACACCGATGGCCATGAGCGAGAGCCGCTGGTGCTGGATGAACTGCCCGCAATCATAGAAGCCTTCCGCGCCGAGGGCGTACAAGCCATCGCTATTTGCCTGCTGCATGCCTATGCCAACCCCAGCCACGAGCAGGCCGTGCTCACCGAAGTGAAGCGGCTGTGGCCAGACGTATCGGTGGTCGCCTCGCACCAGATCACCCGCGAATGGCGTGAGTACGAGCGCTCCAACACAACCGTGCTGTCGGCCTATGTACAACCGATCGCGGCACGCTACCTCGATGAACTGGAGGCCGGGCTGCGCCGCGAAGGCTACGAAGCTCCGCTGTACATCATGCAATCCAACTGCGGCGTTGACAGCGTGGCCCACGCCCGGGATATCCCGATCACCATGGTCGAGTCCGGACCAGCCAGCGGTTTCTGGGCCGCTGCAGAGCTGGGACGCTTGATCGACGAGCCCAACCTGCTGGGGCTCGATATCGGCGGCACCACGGCCAAATGCGCACTGATCCGCAACGGCCAGGTCGCGATCAAGACTGATTACTGGATTGAACGTGACCGCCTCAACGCAGGCTACCCCATCATGGTCCCCGTGGTGGACCTGGTGGAAATCGGCAACGGCGGCGGGTCCATTGCCTGGGTCGACGGGTTTGACAAGCTGCATGTCGGCCCGCAATCGGCAGGCGCCCTGCCTGGCCCGGCGGCCTATGGCAACGGCGGGATCGATATCACCACCACTGATGCCAACCTGGCACTGGGGCGAATCAACCCAGCGTACTTCTGCGGCGGTGAAGTGGTGGCCGACCTACAAGCCGTCGCGGATGGCTTCACCCTTCTCAGCGAGCGCCTGGAGCTGCCCGCCGATGAAATTGCCCGGGGTGTGGTACGCCTGGCCAACAACAATATGGTCAACGCCTTGAAGCTGGTGTCGCTGAGCCGTGGCCACGATCCCCGGGACCTGACGTTGATGGCCTTTGGCGGCGGTGGCGCACTGCATGCCGTGGCGCTGGCGCAGGAGCTGGGGGTCAAAAAAGTCATCGTTCCCCGCGGTGCCTCGGTGTTTTCGGCCTGGGGCATGACGTTGTCGGACTTGCGCCGTGACCTGTTCATCAATCGTTTTGTCGATACCACCCAACCGCAGGCGCAGGCACACACCCAGGTGTTTCTGGACGAGCTGATGGCCTCGGCACGTGAGCAATTCATCGCCGAAGCCGTGCCCCCGGAGCGGGTCGAACTGACGGTGCACTGCAAGCTGCGCTACCAGAACCAGGAGCACTCGGTGGAGGTGCCGCTGAATGCCGGCGAACACCTCGACCGCGACTGGGCGCAGATCGAGCACCGCTTCCACTGCCTGTACGAGCAGCACTACACCTACTGCCTCGACGCGCCCGTGGAGATCGTGGGCTTCCACCTGGTCGCCATCGCTCAAATTGACAAGCTGATTCCCGAGGCACTTGCGGTCACCGGGCGCACGCTTGAGGACGCGCGCAAGGGCCATCGCGTCGTCGACTACGCCACCGACGGCATCCACCACGCGGCCATCTATGACTACGCCCTACTGGAGCCCCAGATGTGTTTCGACGGTCCCGCCATCGTTGAAGACGCCGGTACCACCGTGGTCGTTCATCCACACAACCGGGTGCACGTGGACCGCCTCGGCAACCTGCATATCACGATCAACGGCTGACGGGAGTTTCGCCATGCATACCCTCGACATCTTCACTCGGGACATTATCCAGAATTCGCTGCAAGCCATTGCTGACGAAATGTTCGTAGCCATGCGCAAGGCCGCCATGAGCCCCATCATTTATGAGGTGCTGGACATGGGCACCGGCATCACCAATGCCAACGGCGAGATCGCCAGCTCCGGCGCAGGCATCCCGGCCTTCGTCGGCGTGCTGGACAAGGCGGTCAAACAGATTTTGATCCAGCACAGCGGCCCCCATGATATCGAAGATGGCGACGTGTTCATCTGCAACGACCCGCACAGCGGCGCAGTGACTCACCTGAACGATGTGGTGCTGGCAATGCCCGTGTTTGCCGAAGGCCGGCGCGTGGCCTGGACCGCCAACATCGCCCACTGGAACGATGTGGGGGGCATGGTGCCCGGGTCGATGTCCACGCAAGCGACCGATATCTTTCAGGAAGGCCTGCGCCTGTGTTCGGTCAAGCTGATCAGTCGTGGGCAACCTATCCGCTCTGTGTTGCAGATCTTGCGAGCCAACACGCGCATGCCGGACTTCATGGAGGGCGACCTCTGGGCCGGCGTGGCGGCGGTACGCGGCGGGGCCTTGCGCCTGCGGGAATTGACGGCCAAATACGGCACGAATCTGTTTTTGCTGGCAATGCAGGACTTCATGGACCTGGGCGAAAAGGTTTCACGCAAAGCCTTGGCCGAGTTGCCCAATGTCAGCCTTTCCCTGGTCGAGCCGCAGGACGACGGCAGCCTGTTCACGGTGTCGGTGCAGATCCATGACCGCGAACTGACCGTCGACCTGCGCGACAACCCCGACCAGTGTGTCGGGCCCACCAACCTGAGCCGGGATGGCGCGGTGGTTGCGGCCCAAATGGCGTTCAAAGCCCTCACGGCCCCGCAAGGCATCACCAACGGCGGTACCTTCCGACCGCTCAATGTACTTACCCGCCCAGGCTCGCTGTTTGATGCCCAACTGCCTGCCGCAGAAGGGTTCTACTTTGAAAACCTGATTCGCGTGCACGACCTGATCCTGCGCTGCCTGGCCCAGCATTTTCCTGAGCGCTTGCCGGCGGGCAATTTCTCTTCCGTCTGCGCCACCGTTATTGGCGGCCGACATCCCGACACCGGCCGCCTGTTCACCCTAGTGGAACCGGAAATCGGCGGCTGGGGCGCCGAGCCCGGGCGCGATGGCAACAATGCCGTTTACTGCGGCCTGCATGGCGAAACCTACAACTGCCCGGTGGAAGTCTGTGAAGCGCGTTACGGCCTGTATGTCGAGCGCATGGCACTCAACGACGAACCCGGCGGGCATGGCCAATTCCGAGGCGGACGTGGGATCTGCATTGATTATCGGGTACGCGCCGACGACAGCTTCCTGACCTGTGGCTACACCCGTTCGGTCATCCCGCCTTGGGGCCTCCAACAAGGTCTGGACGGCACCCCCAACTACGTCGAAGTGCTGCGCGGTGACAACCCGCCGGAACGCTACGCCATGGCCAGCAGCATCCCCCTCAACGCCGGCGACCTGGTGCGGGTACGCACCGGTGCCGGCGGTGGCTACGGCCCCCCCGCAGCCCGCGACCCAGCGGCCGTGCGCGACGACCTGAAGAACGGCTACGTCGACGCGCAAACGGCCCGCGCCGTGTATGGCGTCATGCCCTGATCCCAACCGCCGCCACTCGGCGGCGCTCCGTACATACACCTACAACAATAAGAGAGAACCGTCATGTCCCAACCTTCACTCTGGCGCTGCGGCGCTGCGTGTGCACTGGCGATGGCATTGGGCAGCAACCCTACGGCCCAGGCAGAGCAATTCATCGGCTTTGGTCAACCGGGAATACCGGGGCGCTGGGCGCTGGAAACCTTTCCAGTGTTCAACCGCAACACCGACGGCAACGTACGTGCCGGCGCGAATACGGTACTTGCCTACTTTTCCGAGACTGGCTTTACCGATACCACCCGCGATCAATTGCAGTTCTGGGTCGGTGCAGCGCCCGGCTACGCCAGCACCAACGGCGCGAAGAGCGCCAGCCCATGGGGCATCGCATCGCCCAACCTGGGCTTCGCCTACTACTACAACGTGGTCGAACCCACTACCGAATATGGATCGTCGGACTACACCACGTTCTGGACCAACCCGACGCTGTCGATCGAGTTCCCCAACGGCAACAACGAGGTCGCCGGTTACGGCGCTTTCGCCAACCGTTATGCGGTGAGCTTCAGCCTCGCCAACTACCTGCGCGTGGGAAAGTTCGCCGCCACCTTCACCCCAGTTGGCATCCATTACGCCGCGCGCAACCGCAACACCACGGATTTCGGCACCGGCGCCCCCAAGCGCTTGCAGGGCGGTGTCAGCCTTTGGCTGGCCGACGTCGCCGCCGGTTACCTCGTCACCGACGACTTATGGCTGGGCGTGCATCACGTCTACCACATCAACAATAGAACCGCGTCGGATTACACCGAATCGCGCGTCGGAAAGATCGGGCCGTCGATGACCTACACCGGGTTTTCCCAACAGGGACTCTACCTGTCTGCAAATCTGAATTTCGACTACTACCACAGCGCCAACCTGGCCCATTCCAATGAGCTGACCATGGCGCTGGTGAAATTCTTCTAGCCCAATTCCCGAGGAAATACCCTATGCACACACCCACTCCCGCTCCCCCGCCACACGACGTTCCGGTGACGGTGCGCTGGCTTAACCCCATCGGCTGCCCGACGTTCGACGCACCGATCGCCGACTTGCTGCACGGCATCAAGCAACCCTCGACACACATCGAAGTGGTGTCCTTCGACATGCAGCCCAGCCCGACACACCTGGAGTACCGGGCCTACGAGGCAATGACCTACGAGCGCACAGTGCGCATCGCCCGCGATTGCGCGCAGCAAAACATCGATGCATTGGTGATTGGCTGTTTCTACGATCCAGCGCTGGAAGATGCGCGTGAGATCTCCGGCAATTGCCTGGTCATCGCGCCCTGCCAGGCCAGCCTGCAAATCGCCGATCAACTCGCCAACCGGTATTCGATCATCGTTGGGCGTGACAAATGGATGGAGCAAATGCGCGAGCGCGTTCGTGGCTACGGCGCGGCCGATCGACTCGCCTCGATGCGAGCGCTGGGCATGGGCGTCGATGAGTTCCAGAAAGACCCTGCCCTCACCCGTAGACGCATTATCGAACAGGCCTTTCAGGCGGTTGAGGAGGACGGCGCGGAAGCGATCATCCTCGGTTGCACCATTGAGTTTGGCTTCTTCGAACAGGTGCAACGCGAAGTTGGCGTGCCCGTGATCGACCCGGTGGTTGCCGCGTTCAAAATGGCCGAGGCCATGGCGGGCATGAAACAGCGCTTTGGTTGGGCCCCCAGCCGCGTCGGCAGTTGCGAGCCACCACCGGAAGCCGAGATCAAAGCCTTCGGCCTGTTTCAGGGGCCGGTGCCGATTGGTAACCGCGTAAAAGCCTAGCCTTCTCGCCCGGAGGTGGTCGAACAAACGGCTGCCTCCCTTACCTCTGGAGATTCCTTCATGAGCGACGTCCCCCCACTGGCCTCACAGGGCACCTACACCCGCCAGGTTGGCGATGTGTTCAGAAATGTCCCGCTGACCCGTGAGCACCTCAAATGCTGCCTGGCGCTGTTCTTTGTCTTCGCCATCGAAGCCTGGGAAATGATGATCATCGTCTACACCGCGCCGCTGATTGCCCTGGACTTTTCCCTGGATGCACTCGCCATCGGGCATCTGATCGGCGCCATGTTTATTGGCATGCTGTTGGGTTCGCTGGCGTGGGGCAAGGTGGCGGAACGCTTTGGCCGAAAAAGTGCAGTCATCTGGAGCCTGGCCAGCTACGGCGTGGTGTCGCTGGCCAGCGCGTTCGCCCCGGACTACGCCTCGCTCTACGCATTGCGGCTGCTCTCGGGTGTTGCGGCGGTCGGCATGATGGTGGTGACCTTTGCCCACTATCAGGAGTTGTTACCGGTGCGTCATCGCGGCGCGTTGACGGTCTACCTGGCATCGGGCTGGCCGATTGGAATGCTGCTGGCGTTGGGGGCGACGGTGTGGTTGATGCCCTACGGATGGCGCACCATCATTGTGGTGAGCTCGCTGGGCGGTCTTTGGGCGCTGGTCGTCGCGCGCTGGGTACCGGAATCACCGTACTGGCTGGCCAGCGTCAGGCGTCAAGCGCAAGCACGTGCCGTGATCACACGGCTAAGTCGAGGCCAAGTGCTCGTGCCTGAAGAGTGTGAATTGCAGGTGGATCAAACGACGCTGGGCCGTCAACGGGAGCTGTTCGCGCCAGCGCTGTTGAAGATCAGTGCGCTGCAAATCCTGGTGAACTTCACGTTTTCCTGGGGCTACTGGGGCTTGCAAACCTGGCTGCCAACCTTGTTGCAGCAACGCGGGCTAAGCCTGCCGCAAAGCTATGGTTTCATCGCCTTGTCGGCACTGTGCATGATCCCGGGTTACATGGCTGCGTCCTGGCTGACGCATCGCTATGGCCGCAAGTCCATCATTGTGAGTTTCATCAGCGCTTCTGTCGTCGCAGGCTACGGTTTTGCCAATGCACAGAGCCTGGAGATGCTGTACCTGAGCAACTTCGCCCTGGCGTTCTTCAGCCTCGGCGCATGGGGGGTTTGGGGCACCTGGATCGCCGAACTGTACCCGACCCCGCTGCGTACCATCGGTTATGGGTGGGCGATCTTCGCGCAACGCGTGGCCAATATCCTGGCGCCTTCGTTGATTGGTGCACTGGTGGCTTACGGCGCCTCGTTCAACATGACGACCACCTTCATCAATGCCTTCATGCTGGTGACCGTGCTTCTCGTGTTGTTCATTCCTGAAACCGAGGGCAAAGCTTTGGATTAGCACGATCCCTATCGTGCTTTCAGGCGTGGGTGATCCGTGGTGCCTGACAGCCAACGCCCCGCCCCGTGGGTTTGAATAGCTAGAACCCCCAAAGCGGGTCACCCCTTCAGGTGGCCCCATCCCACAGCAGAAACGGAATTCACCATGGACAATCAACAATGGCGTGAAGGGCTCACCATCGCCATGCAACGCGGCCCGTTCCAGAACAATGGCGCCACCCCCTGGTATACGACAGTGCCGGTCGGAACACCGGGACAACCCCTGAAGCTGTCACTGGACACCGGTACCAATATCACCTGGATAACTTCCAGCCTGTGCCCTTCCGACCGATGCCAGCACTACAGCGCGGGCCGGTTTGACTATCAGGCGTCCAGCAGTTTTGCCTTCACGGACTGCCTGCAACGCCCCTACAGTTTTGGCCCCTGGGGCACGATGCAGGTAGAGTCCGGCTCGGATGTGTTGACCTTGAATAACAGCGAATTACCCACCCAACTTCTGCTGGCGGCGGACTACACCGGAACGCAGTTTGGTCAATTGGACTGGGACGGTGGCATTGGCTTGCCCAGCAGCAGCGCCTACGTCGATGGAAGAAGTTCGTTTGTCTTTCAGGCATTGATGAACAACGGCACAATCGACCCCCGACAACCCTTCGTCGCCTTCGATTGGAACCCGGCTTCGCGGCGCGGCGCATGCCAGATGGGCGCCGTGGATGTTGGCAAAACTCGCGGCCCACATCTGTTTCTGCCGTGGTCGCTCTACAGCAAAGCGCGCGGTGTGGAATACATCTGGTCGACACCCTTGGTGTCTTACACCGTGGGCGGCGATATCTTGGCCAGGAACGTCACCTTCGCGCTGGACTCAGGCTCGTCACAATTCAAAGGCGATGACCGATTGATGCGCCAGACCCTGGAGCGCATTGCCCAAGGAGGCAATCCAGAGGTTGTCCTGGGCTTCGCCGATGGGGAGATCACCCTCGGTGCCAGCCTTTACAACGTGCTGGTGGATGAAGGCCCGGACCAGGGCAAGACCCTGCCTCAATTCGAACCACTGGGACTTGCCGAACTGGTGTTGGTTGGCTCGTTGGTGATGGAATATTGCTACACCGTCTACGAATACCGCGTGGTGCAATGTCACCCTGGCGCTTACTCATTGGCACCGGTTGGGGTGTGGTTGTTCAATCGACCAGAGGGGCCACAGATTATCAGCCGCTCATCGTCTCGACGCTTTGAGGCTGGGGCACGCCCGTTCGCCAGTGGAAAGCTGGTGCTCAAGCCGGCCGTGGCCGCTATCGAAACAACACCGCCATTGTCCGTCGCTGGCACCTGGAAAAATGGCTATGGGTCAGTGATGACCTTGACGGTCACGGGTAACGTGGTAAGCGGCATCTACCAATCGTCTACCGGTTCGACGGGGCGATACGCAGTTATGGGGTATCAAGCAAGTACAGGCCCCTCACAGGAGAAAGGGCTGCCTGTGTCTTTGGCTATAGACTGGCACCCGCTGGATGAGCAGCAGGCTGACCCCAGTCGGCATTGGGTATCGGGGTTGTGCGGACAGCTCCACGGGGTTGCAGGTGAGGACCGGCTCGAGCTATCGCACTTGCTCGTGGCCACCCGTGACTTCCCCGATCTGGCGAATCGAGGGACGTATATCGACAAACTGAGCTATCGACGTGTGGCCGTGGAGATTCTGGAGCCAGCCCACGCGCTGGCTCTGGCGCCAAACAACCCGCTGAATGGCACATGGCTGGCGTCAGATGGATTCAGGCTGGACCTGCATGTTCAAGCATCCAGGCAACACGCTTTCGGCCGTGTCAGCGGCACGTTGACGACCCCTACCGAGCGTGCCGAGGTATCCGGCTTTACCGATATCAACGCAGGCACGGGTGGGTTGTCGCGGCAATCGGCGAGCCTCACCGCAGTGCAAGTGGGTGGTGAGACCGTGTTGTCACTGGCCGGCTCGCTGGCGCTCAAAGAAGATGAGTTGGAGTTGCTGGCGCTATTTACATCATCCACAACGATGGCGCAGAGCTATGTGCAGACACAGATTAAATCGTTCATGTTCAGGAGGACGTTAGGCGCCGAAGCGGATGAGGTCTTGTCCGACGTTGAACATCGGTGACCGACGCAGCACCACAGCCGCTCCCCAGAAACACAAAAGCCCCGCTTTCGCGAGGCTCTTAGTGGCAAATGCCGTGCTCTAACGTGGAATCGTTACTTGGCCTGGCGAAGCACAAGCTGCGACAGACGAGTCTTGACTCGGAAGCAGAATTCACGAATTTGGAATTGATAAGCGGGCATGACCATGTAGTTCAAATCCGAGCCTAGCGAGTCTTTGACTTCCATGTATTTGGCAGTCTTGGCAGCAATGGCTTGGTATTCCGCCTCGTATTTCACGTAAGACGCCTTGTTGTAGAGCTTCAAGACATCCAGCTCTTTACGGCACTGCTCAGCGCGATTCTGGTTCAGGTTTGTGTCTGCTTCCGACTGATCCGCGTCCGCCGAGGCAGCGGTTCGGGAGTCATAACTGGCGGGCGCGGGAGCTGCCTCGTACCGCACGGTGTAATTTGGTGGTGTCGAAGGTGCGACTTCAGGTGGTGCTGGCTGGACGACGGCAGGAGCTGGAGCAACTTCAGGCTTTTCTGGAGTTTTCGTAGCGCATCCCGCGAGGGCAAGTCCGACCACTACAACGATGCCACACATTTTATCCATCGGTTTCACCAAAAAGTAATTACGGCTGGCTGAGTCGTTAGGTTCTGGGTAAAAGTAAAAACTCAATGATCGAGTGTAGATTTTCTACCAGACTCAAGGCGCTCAGCCTCTCTTCCTTGAGTACACAGACGAACGATAGTAGTAAAAAAACAAGGAGATGACGAGAAAAAGCTCGTCAGAAAAGCGACAAATTTGAGGGGATATTTGCTGTGGGTCCACGCTGCGGATGCACTCCGCCAAGTCCGTCAAATAGGCAAAGTTTCAGAGTGCCTATGGAAACCGTCGCACCTTACCCAAACCGCAGAAACACAAAAGCCCCGCATTGCGAGGCTTTTGTATGAATTTTGGCGGGAAACCAGGGATTCGAACCCTGGGAACGCTATTAACGTTCGCCGGTTTTCAAGACCGGTGCATTCAACCACTCTGCCAATTTCCCTTTTGCATCACAGGATTAGAGTAGACCATCCTGGCTCAGCGGGCGCCATAATACCCGAATGAAACACACTGTCAAACTCTCGGCATCGCTTGTTACAGAGCGTCTGTTATGATCTTTGCGACTGAACGTTTCAAAACTGAAGGAGTGTCGCCATGCGCGAACAGAATTACGCAGTGAATGGTAACGCGCAGGCTGAGCAGCTTGAAGTCAGCCGCGTGTTGCGCAACACATACGGCTTGCTCGCCCTTACCCTCGCATTCAGCGGCGTGATGGCGTTCGTGGCGCAGCAGATGCGCGTTGGCTATCCGAATATCTTTGTCGTGTTGATCGGCTTCTACGGTCTGTTCTTCCTGACCAACAAGCTGCGTGACTCGGCCTGGGGCCTGGTGTCGGCGTTTGCCTTGACCGGTTTCATGGGCTTTATCCTCGGCCCGATCCTTAACCGCTACCTCGGCATGGCCGGCGGCGCGGAAGTGGTCAGTTCGGCATTTGCCATGACGGCGCTGGTGTTTGGCGGCCTGTCGGCCTATGTGCTGATTACCCGTAAGGACATGAGTTTCCTCGGCGGTTTCATCACCGCAGGTTTCTTCGTGTTGCTGGCGGCCGTGGTTGCAGGCATGTTCTTCCAGATCAGCGGCCTGCAACTGGCGATCAGCGCGGGTTTTGTGCTGTTCTCCTCGGTGTGCATCCTGTTCCAGACCAGCGCCATCATCCACGGCGGTGAGCGTAACTACATCATGGCGACCATCAGCCTGTATGTGTCGATCTACAACCTGTTTATCAGCCTGTTGCAGATCTTCGGCATCATGAGCCGCGACGACTGATCCAGTAACGCAAAAAAAAGCCCCGTATCGAAAGATACGGGGCATTTTTGTTTTCAAGGGGTCAGTACTGGTTGGGCTCCATTTCCAGCTCGACCTTGAAACGCTCGGCAATGTCTCGCTGGATACGCAGCGCCAGGTTCGCAATATCGTGCCCGGTGGCAGCACCATAGTTGACCAGCACCAGCGCTTGCAGCGCGTGTACGCCGGCATCACCGTCCCTGAAGCCCTTCCAGCCGGCCTTGTCGATCAGCCAACCGGCGGCGAGTTTCATCTGGCCATCGGCCTGCGGGTAAGCCACCAAGTCTGGGTATCGCGCCTGCAGCTCGGTTGCGAGCACCTGGGATACCAACGGGTTCTTGAAGAAGCTGCCGGCATTCCCCAGTTCTGCCGGGTCTGGCAGCTTTTCGCGGCGGATGCTGCAAATGGCGCGGCTCACATCGCTCGGCGTCGCCTCAGTGATCCCCTGCCCGGCCAGGCGCTGCTGCACCGGGCCGTAATCAAGCTTGAGGTGGCTGACGCGGCTCAAGGCGAAACGCACACGCAGGATCAACCAGCGCCCGGTTTCGTGCTTGAACAGGCTGTCGCGGTAGGCAAAGTTGCATTCTTCCAGGCTGAAATCCCGCAGTTCGCCGGTATGGCGATCCAGGGCGGTCAGGCCGGCGAATACGTCCTTGATCTCGACGCCATAGGCGCCGATGTTTTGCATCGGTGCCGCGCCAACGGTACCTGGGATGAGGCTGAGGTTTTCCAGGCCGCAAAAACCTTGCTCCAGGGTCCACAGCACAAACGGGTGCCAGGCTTCGCCTGCTTCGGCTTCGACCACCACAGACTTGCCGTCATCGTGCAGCACCCGAATACCCTGGGTAGCCATGCGCAACACCAACGCGGGAATATCCTGAGTCAGCAGCAAATTGCTACCGCCACCGATCACCAACAACGGCAGCGCTTGCGTGACCGCGTAGGCCAGGGCTTCACGGACATCCGCGTCGCTGTGGGCCTCGGCAAACAGCTGGGCACGCACATCGATGCCAAAGCTGTTAAAGGGCTTGAGCGAAACGTGCGAGAGCACTTGCAAGGTCATAACCGCCCCTTGATTTCGATCACCAATAAATCACAGGCGTGTTCGATCAGGTCCAGGACTCGTTCGAAACCCTGTTCGCCTTCGTAGTAAGGGTCTGGCACCTCGTCAACCTCAGCGTCATAGCGGCGCAGGAACAAGTCCAGCTGTGCCTTGCCCTGCCCCGGCTGCAGCGCCTTCAGGTTGCGCAGGTTGCTGTGGTCCATGGCCAGGATCAGGTCGTAGCGCGCAAAGTCGGCACGGCTGACCTGTTGCGCACGCTGCGCCGACAAGTCGTAACCGCGCGCCAGCGCTGCACGCTGGCTGCGCTGGTCCGGTGGGTTGCCGACATGCCAGTCACCCGTACCGGCGGACGCAACCTCGACCTGCCCTGCCAGCCCCGCGTCACGCAATTTATGGCGCAACACACCTTCGGCCGTTGGCGAGCGGCAGATGTTACCCAGGCAGACAAACAGGACTTCCATCACGCCCCCAGCAGGCGACGGACGCGCTCAAGGTCTTCCGGCGTATCCACACCCGCAGGCGGCGCTTCCAGCGCGTCACCGACGTGGATGCGCACGCCGTGCCACAAGGCACGCAGTTGTTCCAGGGATTCGGTGTTTTCCAGCCAGCACGGGCCCCAGCTGACGAAGTCATGCAGGAAGCCGGCACGGTAGGCGTAGATGCCGATGTGACGACGGTACGGCACGCCCTCTGGCAACACGTCCGGGTGTTTGGCGAAGGCGTCGCGCGCCCAAGGCAGGGTCGAGCGGCTGAACGTCAGCGCCAGACCATTGGTGTCGCTGACCACTTTCACCACGTTCGGGTTGAATAGGGTGTTGATGTCTTCGATTGGCTCAGCAAGCGTCGCCATGCGCGCCTCGCCGTGGGCCGCGAGGTTGGCGGCCACCTGGTCGATGACGCTCGGCGGGATCAGCGGCTCGTCGCCTTGCACGTTCACCACGATGGCGTCGTCGGCCAGGCCCAGCTGCGTGGCCACTTCGGCCAGGCGATCGGTGCCGGAGTTGTGATCTTCGCGGGTCAGCACCGCTTCGGCGCCAAAGCCCTGGCAGGCGGCGATGATGCGCGGGTCATCGGTGGCGACCACGACCCGTTCAGCGCTGCTTTTGCAGGCCTGTTCCCACACCAGCTGGATCATCGGCTTGTTGCCGATCAATTGCAGCGGCTTGCCCGGCAGGCGCGTCGAGGCAAAACGCGAAGGAATGACAACGGTAAAGGCGGTGGTCATTTATCCAGGCGCTCATCGGAAGTCAGGGTGCGGGCTTCGCTTTCCAGCATGACGGGGATGCCATCACGGATCGGATAGGCCAGGCCGGCGCCTTTGCTGATCAGCTCGGTTTTGTCGGCGCTGAGCTTGAGCGGGCCTTTGCAGATCGGGCAAGCAAGGATGTCGAGCAATTTGGTGTCCATGAGTGTTTCCTGGAAAGAAGCAGTTAAGGCAAGAGACGGGCGGGCAGCAGACGCATCAGCTGCGTGTCGAACCAGGCGACAAACGCCGGCGACGGCACCGCATCCACCGCAAGGTACCACCAGTCGGGCTGGGCAAAGGCGCGGCACTTCACCGCGTCCTTCTCGGTCATGACCAGCGGCAATGACGGCGTAAAATTCAAGACCTCTGCGCTATAGGGCGCATGGTCGGCAAATGCATGGGGTATCGCCTGCCAGTGTAGCGTTTCAAGGGTGTTGAAGAAACGTTGCGGGTTACCGATACCGGCGACCGCGTGTAACCGCTGGCCCGCCGGAAAATGCTCGACCGGTTGGCGCTCACCGGTTTGCAGGTTGACCAACGCCGTGGGCTGCAGGCGAAAGGCAAAGCCATCTTCGCGATCGGCGGCGGCGCCGTTGTAGAGCAGCGCATCCACGCTCTGCAGGCGCTCCACCGGCTCGCGCAACGGCCCGGCCGGCAGGCAACGGCGGTTGCCGAGGCCACGGGCAGCGTCGATCAGCACCAGCTCAAGGTCACGGGCCAGGCGATAGTGTTGCAGGCCGTCATCGGACAGGATCAGGTCCAGGGTTTCACTGGCCAGCAAGGCCTGGACGGCACGGCTGCGGTTGGGGTCGATCATCAGCGGCACACCGCTCCGCTGCACGATCAGCAACGGCTCATCGCCGGCCACATCAGCGCTGTGGCTGGCTTCGACCCGCCATGGCAACTGCGGCGGCTTGGCGCCATAACCACGGCTGACCACGCCCACCCGCAACCCGCTGCGGCGGCAGTGCTCGATCAACCACAGGATCAGCGGCGTCTTGCCGGTGCCACCCACCGTGATATTACCGACCACCACCACCGGCACGGGCGATTGGTAGATCTGGCCCTCGCCCGCCAGGAAGCGCGCGCGCTTGCCCTGCACGACCCGGCGATACAGCGCCTCCAGCGGGCGCAGCAACGCGAGCGCCGGATGCCCTTCATACCAGGCCTTGAGTAAACGATCAGACATGGCCATCAGGGTTGGCTCGCCGCCTCGACAGTGGTCATGCGCAGATGACTGAAACCGAGCTTGCCGGCCGCATCCATCGCGGTGATCACGGCCTGATGTTGGGTCTTGCCATCGGCACTGATCGACAATGGCATCTTGGTGTCGCCACCGGACTCTTTCTGCAAGGCGTCCATCAGGCTGGCGAGGTCATTCTTCGCCAGCAACTGGTTATTCACCGAAAACACGCCTTCGGCGCTGATGGCGATGTCCAGTTGCTTGACCTGCTGGTCTTCTGCCGGCGAGCCGCTGACCGCTTCCGGCAGATCGACGCGCAGTTCGGTTTGGCGGGTGAAGGTGGTGGTGACGACAAAAAACAGCAACAGGATAAACACCACGTCGATCAGCGACGCGAGGTTGATATCAACGTTTTCCCGTTGCTTGCGGCGAAATTTCACGCTCTGCCCTCGACCAAGTCCACATCACGGTCGCCCTGCACCACTTCCACCAGCTTGATGGCTTCCTGCTCCATGCCCACCACCAGCTCATCGATGCGCCGTTGCAGGAAACGGTGGAAGAACACCGAAGGGATACCCACCATCAAGCCGGCAGCGGTAGTGATCAACGCCTTGGAAATACCACCGGCCAGCACGGCGGCGTTGGTGGTCATGCCCGAGCCCATGAACGAGCTGAAGATGTCGATCATGCCCAGCACGGTGCCCAGCAAACCGAGCAAAGGCGCCATGGCGGCGATGGTGCCGAGGGCATTGATATAGCGCTCCAGTTCATGAATGACCCGGGCGGCGGCCTCTTCGATGCACTCTTTCATGATCTCGCGACCATGCTTGGAGTTGGCCAGGCCAGCGGCGAGGATCTCACCCAAGGGCGAATTGGCGCGCAGCTCCTTGAGTTTTTCCTTGTCGAGCTGTTTGCTCTTGATCCAGCCCCAGACCTGCCCCAGCAGATGTTCGGGGGTGACGCGACTGGCGCGCAGGGTCCACAGGCGTTCGGCAACGATGCCGAGTGCGGCGATAGAACTCATGATGATCGGCAACATCATCCAGCCGCCGGATTTGACCAATTCCCACACAGTGAATGTCCCCTCGAAAAAGTGCGCCACTTTACCATATCGGTACGTCAGCGGGGTTCGCCGACCACAGGCGTCGAGGGTAACGCTTCGCGCCAGAAGCGACGTTGACTGCGCGCAACAACCGGTGACGCGAAGGCGCCCAATTGCAGGCGCACGGCACCTTGTTCGGCGCTGTCATAGATCCGGCTGCCCAGCGCTTGATAACGCTCTATCACTTGCCGATGAGGATGCCCAAACCCATTGCCCCGACCTCGGGAAATCAGCACCGACTTCGGTGAAAGCCGCTGCACAAAGGGCCAGGACGAAGAACTGCGACTGCCATGATGGGGCGCTTGCAGCCAATCGGTCGGTACCGCCAGGGGCGATGCGAGCAAGGCCTTTTCGGCGGCGCGGTCGATATCACCGGTCAACAACAGGCGCTCGCCACTGGCCTGGACCTGCAATACGCAGGACTTCGCATTGCCTTCAATAGCACCAGGCCACTGCCATAACTCAAACACCACCCCATCCCACTCCCAGCGCTCACCGCTCACGCACGGCTGGGTGCCGAGAAACGCCGGCAACCCTTCGGTCTCGCCACCGACCACGCGCCGGACAGTCAACCCGCGAGCCACCGCCGCCGCGCCGCCAGCATGATCGGCATCCGCATGGCTGAGCAGCATCAGGTCCAACTGCCCTACCCCGAGTTTTTTCAACGCGGGCAACACCACCTGCGCGCCCAGGTCAGCCATCCCCAAGCGCGGGCCCGCGTCGTAAAGCAAGGTGTGGTGGCGGGTACGCAGGATGAACGCCTGACCCTGCCCGACGTCCAGTTGCATCACGTCCACCTGGCCATGGGGCACCGGTTCCCTGGGCGGGAACACCGCCAACAGCAGCATCGGCCAGCCCAGCAGCCGAAACGGCACGCCCTTGGGTAGCAGTAGCAACACCGCGCCCAACAGGCTGATCAACCAGTACCCCAAGGGGACTTCGCCGGGAACCCACGCTGGCAGCTGCCTGGCCAACAGTTCAAGGCCCTTGAATAACCCATCAAGCGCACCACCCGCCAACCACAGCAGCCCCTCGCCCACCCATGGCACGGGCAAAAGCGCAGTCCCCAGCAATGCCAACGGCAACACCACCAGGCTGATCCACGGCACCGCGAACAGATTGGCCAACGGCGCGCTGAGGCTGATGGGCAAGCCCAGCACCAGCAAGATCGGCAACAAACCGATAGCAATCAGCCATTGCGGACGGGTCCACACTTGCCAGAAACTCCACGCGCCCAAACGCCCGCTAAACGCCAGCACCAGTACGGCAACCGCCGCAAACGACAACCAGAACCCCGCTTGCAGGCTGGCCAACGGCTCAAGCACCAACACCCCACTGAGCGCGAGCAACAACGGCCACCACACCCCCAAGTGGCGAAACCGCAGACGCCACAACAGCACCAGCCCGACCATCACGCAGGCGCGCTGCACTGGCACGCCGAACCCCGCCAGCAAGCCGTAACCCAACGCAGCTGCAAAGGCCAGGCCGCAGGCCCACGGCAGCCAAGGCAAGGTTCGCGGCCAGCAGCCGTAACGGGCCATCCCGGCGATCAGCCCGTAGATCAGACCCGAGAGCAAGCCAATGTGCTGGCCGGAAATCACCAGCAGATGCACCGTGCCGGTGGCCTGTAATACCCGCCAATCCTGCGGCGCCAGCCCGGAGCCGTCGCCCAGCACCAGGGCTGCCACCGCGGCTTCACGGCCCTGGGCATCCACGGCCAGCAGGCGCTGGCGAACGTGGTCACGCCAGGCATTGCGCGCCGGGGCCAGGCGCACACCGTCCTTTACCGAGCCGGTGGCGCCAATGCGCTGGGCTAGCAACCAGGCTTCGCGGTCAAACCCGTGAAAATTGAGCAACCCGGAGGGCCGCTTGAGCGTGACCGCCAGGCGCCAGCGCTCACCGCTGCGCACGGGCGGGCCGCCGTGCCAGGACACCTGGATACGCTTGGGCAAGCGGGCATTTCGCGACCGACTGTCGGCCAGTTCAAAACGCACACCGCTGCCCGTCTGCTGCGGCAACCCGACAACACGCCCTTCCAGCCAACGCGTCTGCCCGTCCAGTGCCGGCCGCAGCCGATCATCCAGCGCCCACTGCGCACTCAGGCACGCCCAGCTCAAGCCGAGCAGGAAGAACGCCAGCCAATACGTGCGAAACGGCAACAGCATCAATGCCACCACCGGCATGACCAGCAACCAGCCGACAGATGGTAATGCTGGCAAATAGCGCAACGCCAGCAACCCCAGTGCAAACGCGAACATCCCTGCTCTCATGGATCATCCCTTTCAAGTGATCCATTCAGTCTTAGCCGGACGCCCAGCGCGGCCTATGATGTTTTGTCACAAAGTCTGAATTTTCTGTTTATAGAATGCGGGCATACTTGCCCCTCGAACTGACCTGGACCCCTTATGCCCCGGCGCTTATTCAAACGCTACATGCCTGACCCGACCAGTATCAGGGAACATAAGTCCTTACGATTCCTCGGCACCCTGCTGCACGACCCCAACCTCTGGCACCTGAATCGACACTCGGTGGCGCGGGCCATGGCCGTAGGTTTGTTCGCGGCATTTATCCCAATCCCCTTGCAGATGCTGTTGGCGGCCGTGCTATCCATCACGGTGCGCGGCAATATGCCTATCGCCGTCAGCCTGGTGTGGCTGACCAACCCGATCACCATGCCGGTGGTGTTCTTCTGCACGTACCTGACCGGCGCCTGGCTGATGAATGTGCCGCCGCGCAGCCTGCCGGATGACCTGACCTGGGAGTGGATCAGCGGCCAACTGAGCACCTTGTGGCAGCCGTTCCTGCTGGGTTCAGTGGTGCTGGGGTTGGTGTTGGGCGCCCTGGCCTATTGCCTGACCATGCTGTACTGGCGCTGGTGGGTGGCCCACCAATGGAAGAAACGCAAACAACGGCGCGCTTGAGACCTAGCGCGCCCGCAAGCGCAGGTGCACCCGCAGGCCAAGCCCGGTGTTTTGCGCCCACAGGCTGCCTTCCTGGCGTTGCACGGCATTGCGCGCGATGCTCAAGCCGAGGCCAAAACCGCCGTCGCCGGGGCGCGAGCCGTCCAGGCGGGTGAACGGTGCAAAGATCCGCTCCAGGTCCTGCTCGGCGATCCCGCCCCCCTGATCCTCCAGCCACAGGTGCCAGTAATCGCCTTCTCGCCGCCCATCCAGGCTGACCACACCGTCGGCAGGAGAATGGCGGATGGCGTTACGCACAATGTTTTCCAGGGCCTGGGCCAATGCGTTGAGGTTGCCACGCACCCAGCAATCAGCCTCCAACAGGCACGGCAGGCGCGATGCCGGCCAATCGCTTTCGAAACACGCGTTCTCCCGCAACATGTCCCACAACGCCTGCAACTGGATGTCCTCCTGGGGCAGCGGCGCGCGTTCGGTGTCCAGCCAGGCGAGCTGCAGGCTGTCTTCCACCAGGCGTTGCATGGCGTCGATCTCCCGACCCAAGCGTTCACGCAGTTGCGTCAGGTCCTGCTCACTGTCACAGGCCACCCGCAAGCGGCTCAAGGGCGTACGCAACTCGTGGGACATGTCCCGCAGCAACTGCTGCTGCAACACCACCGTGCCTTGCAGGCGCTCGGACATATGGTCAAACGCGCGCCCCAACTCACCCAACTCATCCTGGCGGCTGATGGCCGCGTGGGACAGCCGCGTATTCAACTGATCGGCACGCCAGGCGTTGGCCTGCTCGCGCAGTTGATTGAGGGGCATGATCAACAAGCGATACAAGCCAATGCACAGCAACAAGGTAAACAGGCCCGGAATCACGCCGTTGGTCACCACGCGCCAGAACAACTGATAGCGCCCCGGCATGAAGCGTTGTGGCAACTCGATCACCAGGGAGCCCGCCGACGGGTCCACCGGAAAGGGGATTTTCAACCACGGCAAACCCTGCACGTGCCGGCTGACGGGCCAGTCGAGCCCGCGCAGAGAGGTCAGGCGCTGGCTTTCCTTGTCGGTCAGTGGGTAGCTGCTCAACGATTGCAGGTCATTGCCAATCACGCCGATCCAGGTGCGTTCACGCTTGCCCATCGCTTGCAGCCAGGCGTCGACACCGGCATGGCCGCCGCGATTCCAGGCCTGCTCGGCACTCACGGCGTAACCACTCAAGGTGATCCGCGCCTCATCGGAGAGATACTGGTTCTTCTGCTCCATGTACCGGCCCCAGGACCAACTGAGCCAGATCATCAGCAAACAGAAGGCGATCAACAGGCACGCCAGCTTCCAGAATAACGAGTGCTTGCCCGGCAGCCGCGGCAACGCGCGCTCAAAGAACCTCATCGGCACCGCTCAACACGTAGCCCTTGCCCCACACCGTGCGCACTTCCCGTTCGCTGTAGCCGACGGCCTTGAGCTTGCGGCGGATCTGGCTGATGTGCATGTCCAAGCTGCGGTCGTGGGGTGCATAACCGCGCTGCAACACATGTTGATAGAGGAAGGCTTTGCTGAGGACTTCTTCGCCATTGCGGTGCAGGGTTTCCAGCAAGCGATATTCGCTGCGGGTCAGCCCGGCCCACTGTTCCTGGTAGAACACATCACACAGCTCATCGTCAAAACGCAGGGGGCGCAGGTCGTCACGCAATGGCGCAAGGCTCGGCAACGGGCGCCGGTCGAGGGCGACGCGGCGCAGGATGGCTTCGATGCGCACGCGCAATTCGATCATGCTGAACGGCTTGGGCAGGTAGTCGTCGGCACCCAGGCGAAAACCGCTGATCCGGTCGGCTTCGGCCCCCAGGGCCGACATCAGGATGACCGGGATCGAATGGCTCTCGCGCAAATGCGTAAGAATCGACAAGCCATCCATCCCCGGCAGCAAGATATCCATCAACACCACATCGAACGCCTGGTCGCGGGCCATCTGCAGGCCTTGCTGGCCGTTCTGACACCAGGTGACCTGGAAGCCGCAACGCCCCAGATGCTCGTGGACATAGGCGCCCAGCACGGGGTCATCTTCGATGGTCAGGATACTGGGTAGGCCAACTACTGCGGGATTCATTAGCGTCTGCAAGTCATTCTCAATGACTGATTATTCAAGATTAACCCGCCACAGGCAATCGCCATCCGGCCGCCAATGGCCCGAAGATTGCCACATGTCATTAATTTGCAAGATTCCACCGCGCGCAAATGGCTACACTGCGCAGGTGGCGCGGCCCGGATGCTTGCGTGGTTCATTGATATCAGTGTGGTAGCAGGAGAGTGGCGTGCTTAGAAGAATGGGGATAAAAGGCCGCGTACTGTTGCTGACCTTATTACCGACCAGCCTGATGGCCCTGTTGTTGGGGGGCTACTTCACCTGGATGCAACTGTCGGAATTACAGAGCCAATTGCTGCAACGCGGCGAGATGATCGCCGAGCAACTGGCACCGCTGGTGGCACCGGCCTTGAGCGCGAAGAACGCCGACCTGCTGGAGCGCATCGCCACCCAGTCCCTGGAGCAGCCGGACGTACGCGCCGTGTCGTTCCTCGGCCCCGACCGCACGCCCCTGGCCCACGCCGGCCCGACCATGCTCAACCAGCCCCCTGCCGGCAACAGTTCCCATCTGCTGCAACGCACCGGCAACGACGCCACCCGCTACCTGTTGCCGGTGTTTGGCCGCCATCGCAACCTCGCGGGCGAACTGATCCCCGACGAAGCCGACCGCCTGTTGGGCTGGGTCGAAGTCGAACTGTCCCACAACGGCATGTTGCTGCGCGGCTATCGCAGCCTGTTTGCCAGCCTGCTGCTGATCGCCATCGGCCTGATCGGCACGGCCACCCTGGCCCTGCGCATCAGCCGCACGATCACTTCGCCGATTGGCCTGATCAAGCAAGCCGTGGCCCAGCTCAAGGACGGCAACCTGGAAACCCGCCTGCCGCCGCTCGGCAGCCAGGAATTGGACCAGCTCGCCTCGGGCATCAACCGCATGGCCGAAACCCTGCAAAACGCCCAGGAAGAGTTGCAACACAGCATCGATCAGGCCACCGAAGACGTGCGCCAGAACCTGGAAACCATCGAGATCCAGAACATCGAGCTGGACCTGGCGCGCAAGGAGGCCCTGGAGGCCAGCCGCATCAAGTCGGAGTTCCTGGCCAATATGAGCCATGAGATCCGCACCCCACTCAACGGCATCCTCGGCTTTACCCATCTGCTGCAAAAAAGCGAGCTGTCGCCGCGCCAGTTGGATTATCTGAGCACCATCGAAAAGTCCGCCGACAACCTGCTGGGCATCATCAACGAGATCCTCGATTTTTCGAAGATCGAGGCCGGCAAGCTGGTCCTCGACAGCGTGCCCTTCAACCTGCGCGACTTGCTGCAAGACACCCTGACCATCCTCGCCCCTGCCGCCCACGCCAAGCAGCTGGAACTGGTCAGCCTGGTCTACCGCGACACGCCGCTGGCACTGGTGGGTGACCCGCTGCGCCTCAAGCAGATCCTGACCAACCTGATCAGCAACGCGATCAAGTTCACCCGCGAAGGCACCATCGTCGCCCGCGCGATGATCGAGGACGAGCAGGAAGACAGCGTGCAGTTGCGCATCAGCGTGCAGGACACGGGCATCGGCCTGTCCAGCCAGGATGTGCGCGCGCTGTTCCAGGCGTTCAGCCAGGCCGACAACTCGCTGTCGCGCCAGCCTGGTGGCACCGGCCTAGGCCTGGTGATTTCCAAGCGTTTGATCGAACAGATGGGTGGTGAGATCGGCGTCGACAGCACGCCGGGCGAAGGTTCGGAATTCTGGATCAGCCTAAACCTACCCAAGACCCGCGACGACCTTGACGACCTGCCGTCTGCGCCGCTGCTGGGGCGGCGCGTGGCCGTGCTGGAGAACCACGAACTGGCGCGTCAGGCCCTGCAACACCAGCTGGAAGACTGCGGCCTGGAAGTCACCCCGTTCAACAGCCTGGAAAGCCTGACCAATGGCATTACCAGCGCGCACCAGACCGAACAGGCCATCGACCTCGCGGTGCTTGGCATCACCGCCAACGACATTCCCCCGGAGCGTCTCAACCAGCACCTGTGGGACCTCGAACACCTGGGCTGCAAGGTGCTCGTGCTGTGCCCGACCACCGAACAGATGCTGTTCACCCAATCGGTGCCCAACCCCAACAGCCAGTTGCAGGCCAAGCCGGCCTGCACGCGCAAGCTGCGCCGCGCCCTGGCCGACCTGATCAGCCCGCGCCCCTCGCGCAGCGAGCCCGGCGAGCCGTTGTCCAGCCGTGCGCCACGGGTGCTGTGCGTGGACGACAACCCGGCCAACCTGCTGCTGGTGCAAACCCTTTTGGAAGACATGGGCGCCAAGGTGCAGGCGGTCGAAAGCGGTTTCGCCGCCATCGACGCGGTCAAGCAGGAAACCTTCGACCTGGTGTTGATGGACGTGCAAATGCCCGGCATGGACGGTCGCCAGAGCACCGAAGCGATCCGCCAGTGGGAAAGCGAACGCCACGGTACGCCGTTGCCAGTCGTCGCCCTCACCGCCCACGCCATGGCCAACGAAAAACGCGCCCTGCTGCAAAGCGGCATGGATGACTACTTGACCAAGCCCATCAGCGAGCGGCAACTGGCCCAGGTGGTGCTCAAATGGACCGGCCTGGCCCTGCGCAACCAGGCGCCGGAGCGCGCCACCGACGGCCTGGCCCCGGCCGTGCGCCTGCTGGTGCTGGACCACGAAGAAGGCCTGCGCCTGGCCGCCGGCAAGACCGACCTGGCTGCCGACATGCTGGCCATGTTGCTGGCCTCGCTGGAAGCCGACCGCCTGGCCATCACCCTCGCCCGCGAAGCCAATGACCACCACGCCCTGATCGAACGCGTCCACCGCCTGCACGGCGCCACTCGCTATTGTGGCGTGCCGCAACTGCGCGCCGCCTGCCAGCGCGCGGAGACCCTGCTCAAGCAGGACGATGCCAAAGCCATGAGTGCGCTGGATGAACTGGACATGGCCATTGCTCGGTTGGCCAGTGAGGCGCGGGTCAGTGCGTGAGCCCGGCCCACCGAGCTGACACTGAACCTGTGGCGAGGGAGCTTGCTCCCGCTGGGCTGCGAAGCGGCCCCAAAAAGCCTGGGAGCGCTGCGCACTCCAGCGGGAGCAAGCTCCCTCGCCACAGGTGCAGTGTTTACCCGGTCTGACTGGCATTAGGGCAAGCCCCTGCCATGGGGTCATGTATTTTCAGATAGTTAATCGCAGGGAGCATTTTTTATGCGCGTGATTCTTTTCAGCAGCCAAACCTACGACCGCGACAGTTTCCTCGGCGAGCCTCTACCGCCCGGCCTGGAGCTGCAATTTCAACCCGCCCGCCTCAACCTCGACACCGTGGCCCTGGCCGAACACCACGAAGTGGTGTGCCCGTTTATCAACGATGACCTCAGCGCCCCGGTGCTGGAACACCTGGCCAAAGGCGGCACGCGCCTGATCGCCCTGCGCTCGGCCGGCTACAACCACGTAGACCTGGCCGCCGCCAAGCGCTTGGGCCTGACCATCGTGCGCGTCCCCGCCTATTCGCCGCACGCCGTCGCCGAGCATGCGGTGGCGCTGATCCTCGCACTCAACCGCCGCCTGCACCGCGCCTACAACCGTACCCGCGATGGCGATTTCAGCCTGCACGGCCTCACCGGCTTCGACCTCGTGGGCAAGACCGTCGGCGTGGTCGGCACCGGGCAGATCGGCGCGACGTTCGCCAAGATCATGGCGGGCTTCGGCTGCCAGTTGCTCGCCTACGACCCGTTCCCCAACCCCCAGGTGCTGGCTCTCGGTGCGCGCTACGTGAGCCTGCCCGAGCTGCTGGCGCAAGCGCAGATCATCAGCCTGCATTGCCCGCTCACCGCCGACAGCAAACACCTGATCAACGCAAGCTCCCTGGCGCATATGCAACCCGGCGCGATGCTGATCAATACCGGACGGGGTGGCCTGGTGGATACGCCGGCACTGATCGAAGCGCTCAAGGACGGCCAACTCGGCTACTTGGGGCTGGATGTGTACGAGGAAGAAGCCCAATTGTTCTTCGAGGACCGCTCGGACCTGCCCCTGCAAGACGACGTGCTGGCGCGCCTGTTGACCTTCCCCAACGTGATCATCACCGCGCACCAGGCGTTCCTGACCCGCGAAGCCCTGGGCGCCATCGCCGGCACCACCCTGGCCAACATTGCCGCCTGGGCCGAAGGCCGCACACAAAACCTGGTCGAGGGATGATCAGCGGTCACATACCAGGCCCATGATGGGCCGGCACCCGTGATAGGATGCCGCGCCTATTTGGAGGATCCATGGCCGAACACGATTTCCGCTTCAGCTTGCTGAGCCCGCAACACACCCTGATCGAATGCCGCGCCCTGGTGCCGGGCCGTTACCAGGTCACCGGCAACGGTGGCGCGATCAAGCACGGCGACGTGTTGATCGTCACCCTGCGCGGCAGTAAAACCCTGTCGATGCGACTGACCGTCGAAGGCGACGCGCGCTATTCCATCCGCCCGGCGGGCCAATGGGTCGCCATGGCCCAGGGGCCGAAATTCGGCGAGTTGGAGATTCACACCTGGAAGGTCAACTGCGACAGCTGCGACAGCGTGCTGGAGTTTGAATTCGCCGTCGAAACCAAGCTGAGCAAAGAGCCGCTGCAACCGGCTGCGAACGCGCGGATCAAGGAGTTGGGCTGGGCCAGCGAAGGCAACAAGCACCGCTGCCCGAAATGCCAGCAGGCCGCGCAATGAAAGGCCCGCTTCTGCTCGCCGCCATCGGGGCGGCCTTGACGGGCTGCGCCGGGGATGCGGTCAAGCTCAAGCAGGATCACAGCTACGTGGTGGAGTGGATTGGTGAGCGGCCGCTGATGGACTACGCGCACCTGACCGTCACCCTCGGTGCGGATGGTCGCGCCTACGGCAATGGCGGTTGCAACCATTGGTTTGCGCCGTACACCGTAGAGGGTAAAAAGCTCAGCTTCGGCCAGATCGGCAGCACCCGCAAAATGTGCGCCGAGGCTTTGATGGAGCAGGAGCACCGCTTCTTCCAGGCCCTGCAAGGCGTGCAGCGCTGGGATATTTCACCGATCGAGCAGACACGGTTCTGGCCGGCCGAGGGCAAGCCGATTCGCTTGTGGCTGGAAGAAGGCTAATCCAACCTGATGTTGCTGGCTGGCTTTTCTGTGGGAGCTGGCTTGTGTGGGAGCTGGCTTGCCTGCGATACAGGCAGCGCGGTGTATCAGGTACACCGCGGCGATGTCATCGCAGGCAAGCCAGCTCCCACACAAGCCAGCTCCCACATTGGTTTGTGTTGGTGCTTTAACCGCGTAGCGCCTTCAGTTTCGCGATCACCCCTTCCGCCGTCTGCTCACCCATCATTTGCTCGCGCACCTTGCCCTTGTCATCAATGATGTAGGTCACCGGCAACGCTTCACTGCGCGGAATATCAAAGATCCCCTCCGGGTTCTGCGCCAGCACGGTGAACTTGATCCCCAGCTTCTCGCTGGCGGCCTTCAATTCTTCACCCTGCACATTGTCGAAGTTGACCCCGAACACCCCGACGTTCTGCCCTTTCAACTGGTCCGCCAGCGCGTTCAGCTCGGGGATTTCCGTGCGGCACGGGCCACACCATTCGGCCCAGTAGTTGACCACCACCCATTGTTTGTCCAGGCGCTCGGCCGCGACTTTCTGGCCGTATTGGTCAACGCCGTAATCGTTGCCGCAGCCGCTGAGCAGCAGGGTTGTGATGATCGCCAATGCACCGATCAGTCGATTTGTCATGGGGTAATCCTTCGCAAAAATGAACGTTGGCTGCGACCTATCGCCTCTTACGGTTTAAGGACGGGACGCCACGCGGGTAGAATACCCGCCACCTTACGCAAGATGCGACCCGCACATGACCGATCTGACGCTTTATCACAACCCGCGCTGCTCGAAATCCCGCGGTGCGCTGGAACTGCTCGAAGCCCGTGGCCTCACCCCGACCGTGGTGCGCTACCTGGAAACGCCGCTGGACGCCGCGCAACTCAAGGCCCTGCTCGCCAAGCTGGGCCTCAGCGCGCGCCAACTGCTGCGCACCGGTGAAGACGAATACAAAGCCCTCAACCTCGCCGACGCCAGCCTGAGCGAAGCGCAACTGATCGCCGCGATCGCCGCGCACCCCAAGTTGATGGAACGCCCAATCCTCGAAACCGCCGACAAGGCCATTATTGGCCGTCCGCCCGAAAACGTGCTGGAGATCCTGCCGTGACTACACCGTATGTGCTGGTGTTGTATTACAGCCGAAATGGCTCGGTCAGCGAAATGGCCCGGCAGATCGCCCGGGGCATCGAGCAAGGCGGCATGGAAGCGCGCCTGCGCACAGTGCCGGCGATCTCCACCGAGTGCGAAGCCGTGGCGCCGAGCATCCCCGACGAAGGCGCGCTGTATGCCAGCCTCGATGATCTGAAGCACTGCTCGGGCCTGGCCCTGGGCAGTCCGACGCGTTTCGGCAACATGGCCGCGCCGCTCAAGTACTTTATCGACGGCACCAGCAACCTGTGGCTGACCGGCGCCCTCGTCGGCAAGCCGGCCGGGGTGTTCACCTCAACCGCCAGCCTGCACGGCGGCCAGGAAACCACGTTGATGTCGATGCTGCTGCCGTTGCTGCACCACGGCATGTTGATCACCGGTTTGCCCTACAGCGAACAGGCGCTGCTCGACACCCAAGGCGGCGGCACCCCCTACGGCGCCAGCCACCACGCCGGCCCGGACGGCAAGCGCCTGCTCGATCAACATGAAATCGCCCTGTGCCGCGCCCTCGGCCTGCGCCTGGCGAACACCGCGACGCTGCTGGAGGCCGGTCGTGGCCAAAAAGCCTAAAGTCCTGCCGCCCCAGGCGTGGCTGGAGCCACGGGTCAAGGTCGCACGGGCATTGAGCCTGCTGGCGTTTTTTGGCCTGGTGGGTTTGCTGTGCGGGTATTACCTGTTCGTCGCCGACCTGCACGGCGCACGGCCGTGGGTGATCCTGCTGATCGAACTGGTGCCGCTGCTGTTGCTCGCGCCGGGGATGCTGCTGGGCAGCGCGCGCGGGCATTCGTGGATGTGCTTTGCGGTGAACCTGTATTTCATCAAGGGCGCGCTGGCGGCGTATGACCCGAACCGGCAATGGTTCGGGGTGCTGGAGATGGTGGCGAGTTTGGCGGTGTTTTGTACGGCGTTGTTGTATGTGCGGTGGCGGCATCAGCTCAATCGGCGGCTGGCTGTAGAACCTGTGTCGGCATGAAGTCCGCTATCGCAGGCAAGCCAGCTCCCACAGTTGACTGCATTCCAAAGTTGAAACGCGGTCAAATGTGGGAGCTGGCTTGCCTGCGATGGCATCACCTCAATCTCAATGATTGACGGTATAGGCCAGCATCATCGACAGCTGGCACATCGGCCGCCCACTCTCGGCATGCCACTGGTTGAACGCCCCCTGCACCGTCGCCAGATCCCGCAGGCTGGTCGGCACCTTGTCGACGATCTTCTGCGCATTCAGCGCCGCCACCACGTCATAACTGGGCACAAACGTATCCTTGCCGACCATGCGCAAGAAGCGCGGCGCCGACAGCCCGCCTAATTGGTGGCCGTGCTTGCTCAGGTACTTCCAGAGCCCAACGATGTCGGTCACCGGCCAGTCGGCGATAAACGCGCCAAAGCTGCCGTGTTCCTCGGCGATATCCAGGATCATCTGTGCATTGCGCGGCACGCTCTTGAGCTTGCCCAGGTGGCGGATGATGCTGGTGTCCTGCATCAACCGCTCCAGGTGCTCGGCGCCCATCAGCACGACTTTTTCCGGGTCGAAGCCGAAGAACACTTTCTCGAATGCCGGCCACTTGGCGTCTACCACGCTGTGCTTCAAGCCCGCTCGGAACACCCGCAGGGCCAGGGTCGACAGGTAACGGTCATCGCTGATCTTGCGCAATTGCGCCGGGGTGTTGGGCACCGGCAGATGGGCTTCCAACTCGGCGGCAGAACCGAAACGGTTCAGACAATATTCGTGCAGCCACTTGTAATCGCGCATGCCCTCTCCTGGGGATTCAAATGAAAACGGCGCCCATGAGCGCCGTCTTTCAGAGCGTTGAAGAACCTTAGAGGTTCACTACATTGACGAAGCGCGATGCGGCGCTCTCATCGATCTTGAGGCTGGTGAAGTCAAACAGGTTGCGGTCCGCCAATTGCGACGGCTGCACGTTCTGCAGGCTGCGGAAGATACTCTCGGTGCGGCCAGGGGTCTTGCGCTCCCAGTCCAGCAGCATCTCCTTGACCACCTGGCGCTGCAGGTTTTCCTGGGAGCCACACAGGTTGCACGGGATGATCGGAAATTGCTTGAAGTCGGAGTAAGCCTGGATGTCCTTCTCGTTGCAATACGCCAGCGGGCGGATCACCACGTTGCGCCCGTCATCGGCGCGCAGCTTGGGCGGCATGGCCTTGAGCGAGCCGTTGAAGAACATATTGAGGAAGAAGGTTTCGACGATGTCATCGCGGTGATGACCCAGGGCCATCTTGGTTGCGCCGATTTCATCGGCAAAGGTGTAGAGCGTGCCACGGCGCAGGCGCGAGCACAGCGAGCAGGTGGTCTTGCCTTCCGGGATCAGTTCCTTGACCACCGAATAGGTGTCTTTCTCGACGATGTGGTACTCGACGCCCAGCTCTTTGAGGTAGGCCGGCAGCACGTGCTCGGGGAAACCCGGTTGTTTCTGGTCCATATTGACGGCGACGATCTGGAACGTGATCGGCGCGACCTTTTGCAGGTGCAGCAGCACGTCGAGCAGGGTGTAGCTGTCTTTGCCGCCGGAGAGGCAGACCATGACCTTGTCGCCGTCCTCGATCATGTTGAAATCGGCGACCGCTTCACCGGCCAGGCGACGCAGGCGTTTTTGCAGTTTGTTCTGGTTGACCGTAAGAGTGCCCATGGCGCTTGGATCCGCAAAAGGTGTGTGACGAAAAGCGCGGTATTTTACGCAAAAATACTTCAATGGGCGACGCTGATCCAATGTGGGAGCTGGCTTGCCTGCGATGGGGGTGGGTCAGCCAGCACATCGGCTAGTGATAGACCGCTATCGCAGGCAAGCCAGCTCCCACATCGACCGTGGCGCTCTCGACAGACCTCAGCGCGATTAACCCCAGCGTTTACAGCGCAATTTGCTCTAAAGGCCCTACAGTTATTCCGGTCATCCCTTCCTATACTGCGACTTGAGGTCGCACAGATATCCGGGACCTTTCAGGCCAATTGGCCCGTGGGCGCTCCGCTGGGGGGCGATGGTAATAACGACAGGAGTGACTGGCATGATCCATCACGTCGTGGGGCTATTTACCCATCCCGACCAGGAATGGCGGGAAATCCGTGGCGATAAAGAAGAAAGCATCGGCCACATGTACCTCACTCATACGCTGATTCTTGCGGCGATCCCCGCCGTATCAGCCTTTATCGGCACCACCCAGGTCGGCTGGGTCATCGGCAACCGCTCGCCGGTGATGCTGACCCAGGAAAGCGCCTTGTGGATGACCCTGATGTCCTACGCCGCCATGCTCGGCGGCGTGGCAGTGATGGGCGCGTTCATCCACTGGATGGCCCGCACCTACGACGCCAACCCCAGCATGCCGCGCTGTGTGGCGTTTGCTACCTACACGGCAACACCGTTGTTTATCGGCGGGCTGGCGGCGCTGTATCCACATATGTGGCTGGGCATGGTCGTAGGCACGGCGGCGATTTGCTACACGGTGTACCTGCTGTATGTGGGGCTGCCGACCTTCATGAACATCGACCCGGACGAGGGTTTCCTGTTTTCCAGTTCAGTGCTGGCCGTAGGGCTGGTCGTGCTGGTGGCAATCATGGCGTTTACCGTGATTGTCTGGGGCCTGGGCGTAGGGCCGATCTACACCAGTTGAGCACTTTCAAACCATGAGCAAGGCCACCGCAAGGTGGCTTTGTGCGTTATGTGCGACCATTCGGCGCCTGACAGATTCGGAAACACCCGTCTTTGCGGCATACTGGGCGTCTCTGGAGATAGATACAGCATGCCCGAGCAGCTCAACACCCGCGTCGAAGATTGTTTCCAACAAGCCGAATCCTTTTTCAAACGAAGTTTCAAACGCCCCCAGGTCAGCCTCAAGCTGCGGGGCCAGAAGGCCGGTGTCGCGCATTTGCACGAGAACCTGCTGCGCTTCAACCCCCAGCTGTACCGCGAAAACAGCCAGCACTTCCTGAAACAGACCGTGGCCCATGAAGTGGCGCATTTGATTGCCCACCAACTGTTTGGCGAGCGCATCCAGCCCCATGGCGAGGAATGGCAATTGATCATGCGCGGGGTCTACGAACTGCCGCCAGACCGTTGCCATACCTATGCGGTGAAACGGCGCCAGGTGATGCGGTATATCTACCGTTGCCCGTGTGCGGACAGTGACTTTCCGTTTTCGTCGCAGCGCCATGGGTTGGTGGCACAGGGGCGGCGGTATTTGTGTCGGCGGTGTCGGCAGACCTTGGTGTTCACTGGGGAGACTCGGGTGGAGTGAGGGCCTCATCGCAGGCAAGCCAGCTCCCACATTCGACCGCGTTGTCATGTCGATCACCGATCCAATGTGGGAGCGGGCTTGCCCGCGAAGGCGCCGGATCAGTCAACCAACAATCCTCGCCAGCCGCAAATCCTCGATCCGCTGAGCACTGAACCCCAACTCCGCCAACACCTCATCACTGTGCGCCCCCACCGCCACCCCAATATGCCGAGGCGCCGGCAAACCCTGCGAGAACTTCAACGGACACGCCAGTTGCGCCTGGCTCGAACCATCGCCCCTTGGCACCTGGCTGACCAACGCCCGCGCCTTCAACTGGGGATGCTCAACCGCCTCACTCAAACTCAGCACCGGTTCGACGCACGCATCCACTTCGGCGAACAACGCGCAAAGCTCGTCGAAACTGCGTTTCTCAAACTCGACCTGCAACGCCTGTTTCAGGGCCTTTTGCTGCTCGGGCTTGGGTGACAACCCTTGCGCCGCCAACTCAGGCCGCCCCAGCGTTTCGCACAGTTGCTGCATAAACGCCGGCTCCAGGCTGCCGACGGACATCCACCGCCCATCCCGCGTGCGGTAATAGTCATAAAAACTGCCGCCGTTCAGCACATGGCTCTCCCTCCCAGGCTCCACCCCGCACGCCAGGTAACCCGCAGCGGCCATGGCGTTCAGGCTGAACGAGCAGTCGGTCATGCTCACATCCAGGTATTGGCCGACGCCCCTGTGCTGCCGGGCAATCACCGCCGCCAGCAGCCCCACCACCGCATGCAACGAGCCACCGCCCACATCCGCCAATTGCACACCCAGGGGCAACGGCCCGCTGTCCTCGCGCCCGGTGTAGCTGGCCACGCCGGCCAACGCCAGGTAGTTGATGTCGTGCCCGGCGCGGTCCTTGTAGGGGCCGGTCTGCCCATAGCCGGTGATCGACACATAAATCAGCCTTGGGTTGATCGCCTTCAACGTCTCATAACCCAGGCCCAGCCGCTCCATCACCCCCGGGCGAAACTGCTCGAGGACAATGTCGTACTCCTTGACCAACGCGCGCACGATCTCCAACGCCTCGACCTGCTTGAGGTCCAGCGCCAGGCTGCGCTTGTTGCGATTGAGGTAGGCATGGCTCGCCGACGTGCCCCGGTCATGGGGCGGCAACACCCGCAGCAAGTCCATGCGCGTGGGCGATTCGATGCGCAAGACCTCGGCGCCCATGTCGGCGAGCATCAAGGACGCAAACGGGCCAGGCAGCAAGGTGGAGAAATCCAGCACTTTGAGGGACGCCAAGGGACCTGACATGGGCACTCCAATTCCGTTTCGATTGCCCACAGACTAGGCAGCCTTGGTCCTACGGGCAATCGTCAGAACGATCAGCGAGAGTGACCGTTTTGATCACGGCGGGCTTTTTCCTGGCGACGGCTTTATCATTGGCCCACGTTTGCTTGCAGAGTGTTCCATGAAGTTTGCGATTGCCGTGTTTTCCGCCGCCCACGCGCCCTCCTCGCGCCGCGCCCTGCTGTTTGCCCAAGCGGCACTGGCCGGCGGGCACGAGATTGTGCGACTGTTTTTCTATCAGGATGGCGTGTACAGCGCGTCCAACAACATTGTCGCGCCCCAGGATGAGCAAGACATCGCGCGCCAATGGCGTGAGTTTGTCAGCCTGCACCAGCTCGACGGCGTGGTGTGTATCGCCGCCGCCTTGCGCCGTGGCGTGCTCAACCAGGAAGAAGCCACGCGTTATCAGCGCAGCGCCGTGAATATTGAAGCCCCTTGGGCGTTGTCGGGCTTGGGGCAATTGCACGATGCCGTCCAGGCCGCCGACCGCCTGATCTGTTTTGGAGGGCCGTGACATGTCCAAATCCTTATTGGTGATCAGCCGCCAGGCGCCGTGGTCCGGCCCCAGTGCGCGGGAAGCGCTGGATATCGTGCTGGCCGGTGGTGCCTTTGATTTGCCGATTGGCTTGCTGTTCATGGATGACGGCGTGTTTCAGCTCGCACCGCACCAGAACGCCAAGGCCGTGCAACAAAAGGACCTGAGTGCCAACCTGCAGGCATTGGGGCTGTTCGGTATCGACGATGTCTTTGTCTGCCGCCACAGCATGGCCGTGCGTGGCTTGACGCCCCCCACCGAGGCGCAACCGTTGAGCAACGACGCTATTTCCCAATTGATTGACCGTTACGACCAGGTGATTACCCTCTGATGTCGACTTTACATGTGGTGTCTCACTCACCGTTTTCCGACAGCCGCCTCGACAGTTGCCTACGCATCTGCGGTGCCGAGGACGCGATCCTGCTGTGCGGCGACGGTGCCTACGGGCTGCACGCCCCCGCCCTACACACCAAGGGCGTGAAGGTGTTTGTGCTGGCCGAAGACATGCAAGCGCGCAACCTGCCCTTACCGGACTGGGCCGACAGCGTGGACTATCCCGGCTTTGTGCAACTGTCCCTCGATTACGACAAGGTCAACAGTTGGTTATGAACACCCTGACCGTAGGCGAACGCACCTATGCGCTGGACAAGGACGGGTACCTCGTCGACTTGAATGACTGGTCCGTCGAGGTTGCCAACGCCCTGGCCGCCGCCGAAGCCTTGGAGCTGACGCCCGACCACTGGCAGATCCTCGACCTGCTGCGCGGTTTCTACGCTGAATTCCAGCTATCCCCGGCCACGCGTCCGCTGATCAAGTACACCGCGCTGAAACTCGGCCCGGAAAAGGGCAACAGCCTGCACCTCAATAAACTGTTCAACGGCACTCCCGCCAAACTCGCCGCCAAGCTGGCGGGCCTGCCCAGGCCGACGAATTGCTTATGACCGACTTTGCTCCCCTGACCCTCGAAACCCCGGCCGAACACCCATTTGCGCAGTTCGTGCGCATCCTCGGCAAGGGCAAGCGCGGCGCGCGCAACCTCACCCGCGAGGAAGCCCGTGAAGCCATGGGCATGCTGCTCGACGAAAAGGTCGAAGACACCCAGCTCGGCGCGTTCCTGATGCTGCTGCGCCACAAGGAAGAAAGCCCGGAAGAACTCGCCGGCTTCACCGAAGCCGTGCGCGAACGCCTCGACGCTCCAGCGTTGAATGTTGATGTCGACTGGCCGACCTACGCCGGCAAAAAACGCCACCTGCCGTGGTATCTGCTGGCGGCCAAGTGCCTGGCGCAAAACGGCGTGCGCATCCTTATGCACGGCGGCGGCGCACACACCGCAGGCCGGTTGTACACCGAGCAACTGCTGGAAACCTTGCAGATCCCGCTGTGCCGCAATTGGCATCAGGTCGAAAGCGCTTATGCACACGGCAACCTCGCGTTTATCCCGCTGGGCGACTGGGCACCGCAGCTGCAACGCATGATCGATTTGCGCAACACCCTGGGCCTGCGTTCGCCAATCCACTCCCTCGCGCGCCTGCTCAACCCGCTGCATGCCCGCCTGGGCCTGCAAAGCATTTTCCATCCCGGTTACCAGGGTGTGCACCGCGATGGCAGCTGCCTGCTCGGCGACAATGTGATTGTGGTGAAGGGTGACGGCGGCGAGATCGAGATCAACCCCGACTCCGCCAGCCACCTGTACGGCACCACCGGCGGCGAAAGCTGGGACGAAGAGTGGCCCGCCCTCTCCGCGCAACGCCACGTCAAACCGGCGACGCTGGAACCCGAGCATTTGAAAGCGCTATGGCGCGGTGATGCAGAGGACAGCTACCCGCAACTGGCGCTGATCGCCACCATGGCCCTGGCCTTGCGCGGCCTCGGCCACCCACGGGAACAGGCGTTTGCCCTGGCCCAGCAATACTGGGACGCGCGGGATAAATCGATTTAATCGATCATTCACCCGCAGTCTTTGCGCTTTTAAATCGAACCCATCCCTTTAGACTGAGCTCCAACGCTTATTAGCTGAGGAGCCAGTCATGGGTTTGCTGATCGAAGGACACTGGAAAGACCAGTGGTACGAAAGTAGCGCGGACGGCGCATTCCAGCGCGAACAAGCGCAACGCCGCCACTGGGTCACCGCCGACGGCGCGCCCGGCCCAAGCGGCGAAGGTGGCTTCCAGGCCGAAGCCGGCCGCTACCATTTGCATGTATCCCTCGCCTGCCCCTGGGCCCATCGCACGCTGATCATGCGCAAGCTCAAGGGCCTGGAAAGCCTGATCGATGTGTCTGTGGTCAGTTGGCTGATGCTGGAAAACGGCTGGACTTTCGACAAGGCCCACGGCTCCAGCGGCGACGCCCTCGACGACTTTGCCTTCATGCACCAGCGTTATACCGCTGACACCGCCGACTACACCGGCCGCGTGACAGTGCCCGTGCTGTGGGACAAGAAGCTCAAGCGCATCGTCAGCAATGAGTCGGCGGAAATCATCCGCATGTTCAACAGCGCGTTCAACGGGCTGACCGGCAACACCCTGGACTTCTACCCCGAGGCGCTGCGCCCGACCATCGACGCACTGAATGAGCGTATTTACCCGGCCGTGAACAACGGCGTATATCGCGCAGGCTTTGCCACTTCACAGCAAGCGTACGAAGGCGCGTTTGATGACGTGTTTGCCGAGCTGGATTATCTGGAGCAGCACCTGAGCGACCATCGCTATCTGGCCGGCGAGTTCCTGACCGAGGCGGATGTGCGTTTGTTCACGACGCTGATCCGTTTTGATGCGGTGTATTACGGGCACTTCAAATGCAATTTGCGGCGGATTGCGGATTATCCGAATCTGTCGAATTGGCTGAGGGAGTTGTATCAGTGGCCGGGGGTGGCCGAGACGGTGGATTTCGCGCATATCAAGGGGCATTACTATGCGAGCCACCGCACGATCAATCCGACGGGGATTGTGCCGAAGGGGCCGGTGCAGGATTTTGATACTGCCCATGATCGCCAGCGCCTGGCCGGCAGCGGCGTCTTAAGCTGAAAACACCTTGTGGCGAGGGAGCTTGCTCCCGCTGGAGTGCGAAGCGCTCCCAAGATTTTGGGGCCGCTGCGCAGCCCAGCGGGAGCAAGCTCCCTCGCCACAAGAGTAAGCCTTATACCTGAGACTGCGCGCCTTCAAACCACTTGAGCTTTTCACGCAACACCACCACCTCACCCACAATCACCAGTGTCGGCGCATGCACTTCATGCTCCGCCACCATGCGCGGCAAGTCGGCCAGGGTGCCGGTAAACACACGCTGGTTGGACGTGGTGCCTTGCTGGATCAACGCCGCCGGGGTATCGGCTGCGCGTCCATGCTGGATCAGCTGTTCGCAGATGATCGGCAAGCCAATCAAGCCCATGTAGAACACTAGGGTTTGCGACGGTCCCACCAGGTCATGCCAGGGCAGGTCCGAAGTCCCGTCCTTCAAATGCCCGGTGATGAAACGCACCGATTGCGCATAGTCGCGGTGGGTCAGCGGTATCCCGGCGTACGCCGCGCAACCACTGGCCGCCGTGATGCCCGGTACGACCTGGAACGGGATGCCATGGGCCGCCAGTTCCTCGATCTCCTCGCCACCACGGCCAAAGATGAACGGATCGCCACCTTTAAGGCGCAGCACGCGCTTGCCTTGCTTGGCCAGGTCCACCAGTTGCTGGTTGATCTGATCCTGCGGCACGGCATGGTCGGCGCGACGCTTGCCGACGTACACGCGCTCGGCATCGCGGCGGCACAGTTCCAGAATCGCTGGCGCAACGAGGCGGTCGTAAAGCACCACATCGGCTTGCTGCATCAGGCGCAGCGCGCGGAAGGTCAGCAGGTCCGGATCACCGGGGCCGGCGCCCACCAGGTAAACCTCACCCGGCGCATGGGGCGCCTTGCCATTGACTTTATCCACCAGCAAACGCTCGGCTTCGGCGCCCTGCCCGGCCAGTTGGCGATCGGCAATCGGGCCCTGGAACACCTCTTCCCAGAACGCGCGACGTTGCTGCACGTCCGGGTACAAGCCTTTCACCTGGGCGCGAAAGCGCGCCGCCAACCCGGCCAATTGGCCGTAGGTGGACGGAATCCAGGTTTCCAGCTTGGCGCGGATCAGCCGCGCCAGCACCGGCGCATCGCCGCCGCTGGACACCGCAATCACCAACGGCGAACGGTCGACAATCGCCGGGAAGATCACGCTGCACAAGGCCGGCGCGTCCACCACATTGACCGGCACGCACCGACGCTTGGCATCGCTGGACACCTGCGCGTTCAGCGTTTCATCGTCGGTGGCGGCGATGATCAGGGTGCAACCGTCGAGGTCGGCCTCCTGATAACCGCGCAAAATCAGTTCCCCGCCACTGCCCAGGACCAACTCGCTGAGCTGGCTTTCGATCTGGGGAGCAACCACCCGCAGCAACGCACCGGCGTCGGCCAGCAGCCGGGATTTGCGCAAGGCAATCTCCCCGCCACCGACGACCAACACACGACTGCCGCGCAGGTTATGAAACAGCGGCAGAAATTCCATTTAGCCGATGACCTCAACGCCCGCCATATAAGGCTTGAGCACTTCCGGCACACGGATGGAACCGTCAGCCTGCTGATAGTTTTCCAGCACGGCGACCAGGGTACGGCCTACGGCCAGGCCCGAACCGTTGAGGGTGTGTACCAGTTCCGGCTTGCCGGTTTCCGGGTTGCGGAAACGCGCCTGCATGCGACGGGCCTGGAAATCACCGCAGTTGGAGCACGACGAGATCTCGCGGTACTTGTCCTGGCTTGGCACCCACACTTCGAGGTCGTAGGTCTTCACGGCGCTGAAACCCATGTCGCCGGTGCACAGCGCGAGGACGCGGTACGGCAGCTCCAGCAGTTGCAGGACGCGCTCGGCGTTGGCGGTCAGGCCTTCCAGGGCTTCCATGGAGGTCGACGGCTCGACGATCTGCACCATCTCGACCTTGTCGAACTGGTGCTGGCGGATCATGCCGCGCGTGTCGCGGCCCGAGGCGCCGGCTTCGCTGCGGAAGCATGGCGAGTGAGCCACGAACTTCAGCGGCAGCTCTTTGGCGTCGAGGATCTCGCCAGAGACGATGTTGGTCAGCGACACTTCGGCCGTCGGAATCAGGTACAGGTCGGCTTCGCCTTCGCGGCTGATCTTGAACAGGTCTTCTTCAAATTTCGGCAGCTGGCTGGTGCCCATCAGCGCCGGCGCCTGTACCAGGTACGGCGTGTAGGCTTCTTCGTAGCCGTGCTCGGCGGTGTGTAGGTTGATCATGAACTGCGCCAGAGCGCGGTGCAGGCGGGCCACCGGGCCACGTAGCAGGGAGAAACGTGCGCCGGACATCTTGGCGGCGGTTTCGAAGTCCAGGCCACCGGTCAATTCGCCCAGGGCAACGTGGTCCTTGACCGCGAAATCAAAGGCTTTTGGCGTACCCCAGCGGCGCACTTCGACGTTACCGTCTTCGTCGGCACCGACCGGCACCGATTCGTGCGGGATGTTGGGAATGCCCAGCAGGATCGAATCCAGCTCGGATTGGATGCCTTCCAGCTCGACCTTGCCGTCGGACAGCTCAGTGCCCATGCGCTCGACGTCGGCCATCAACGGCGCGATGTCTTCACCGCGCTGCTTGGCCTGACCGATGGATTTGGAACGGGCATTACGCTCAGCCTGCAGTGCTTCGGTGCGGGTCTGGACGGTCTTGCGCTGTTCTTCCAGCGCTTCGATGCGCGCGACATCCAGGGCAAAGCCACGGGATGCCAGGCGGTCCGCTACGTCCTGAAGGTTGCTACGTAACAGTTTGGAATCGAGCATGTCGGTCTCTCGTTTATCAAAGTTTGGTCAGGGACAGGCCAGCCCAGGTGGCGAGCAGCCCGCCGAACACGCTGATGCCCAGGTACCCGAAGGCAACCAGGGCTTGCCCGCTTTCCAGCAGGCGCAGCGTATCCAGTGAAAAGGATGAAAAGGTCGTCAGACCGCCTACAAAGCCGACAATCAAGCCGGCGCGAATCTCAATCGGCACTTCCGGGCGCAACAGGAACCAGCCGTACAACAGCCCGATAATCAAACAGCCCACCAGGTTGACCGCCAGGGTCGCCGCATAAAAATGCTTCGGCCAATTGGCGCTGACCCATGTACCGGTGGCGAAACGCAATAATGTACCAGCGATGCCGGCTGCGGACACGGCAAGAATCGTCTTGAGCACTACTTTCTCCGCTGTCTGGGGCTGAGTCGATCGAGTTGGGCGAGGTGATTCAGTTTTTCGCCGATTTTCAGCTCCAGGCCACGGGGCACTGGCTGATAGAGCGGCAGCGGTTCAAGTTCATCGGGGAAGTAGTCTTCGCCAGCTGCATAAGCGTCCGGTTCATCATGGGCGTAGCGGTATTCATCGCCATAACCCAGTTGCTTCATCAGCTTGGTCGGCGCATTGCGCAGGTGCATCGGCACCTCAAGGGAGCCGTATTCAGCCGCCGCACGCAGGGCCGACTTGAAGCCCATGTACACCGCATTGCTTTTTGGCGCGCAGGCCAGGTAGGTGATGGCCTGGGCCACCGCCAACTCGCCTTCCGGGCTGCCGAGGCGCTCCTGCACGTCCCACGCCGCCAGACACAGGCTCAGCGCGCGCGGGTCGGCGTTGCCGATGTCTTCGCTGGCCATGCGCACCACGCGGCGGGCCAGGTACAGCGGGTCGCAACCGCCGTCGATCATGCGCGCAAACCAGTACAGCGCGCCGTCGGGGTTGGAGCCACGCACGGATTTGTGCAGCGCCGAGATCTGGTCGTAGAAGGCTTCGCCGCCCTTGTCGAAACGGCGGCGGGTATCGCCGAGCAGGCTTTGCAGCAGGTCGACGCCAATCTCGCTACCGTCTTCCGCCAGGTCGGAGGCGTTTTCCAGCAGGTTGAGGAAGCGCCGCCCGTCACCATCGGCGGCCGTCAGCAGAATCTTGAAGCCTTCTTCACTGACACTCAGCTGGCGCTTGCCCAAGCCCTTGTCTTCGCTCAAGGCGCGATGCAGCAGCTTTTGCATCGCCGCTTCGTCCAGGCTCTTGAGCACGTAGACCCGCGCCCGCGAAAGCAAGGCGTTGTTCAATTCGAATGAAGGGTTTTCGGTGGTAGCACCGATAAAGATCAGCGTGCCGTCTTCCACATAGGGCAGGAACGCATCCTGCTGCGACTTGTTGAAGCGATGCACTTCGTCGACAAACAGGATGGTGCGCTTGCCGTATTGCCCGGCCTGCTGCTTGGCCACCTCAACGGCCTGGCGGATCTCCTTGACCCCGGCGAGCACCGCCGAGACCGTTTCGAAGTGCGCATCCGAGACTTTCGCCAACAGGCGCGCGAGGGTGGTTTTACCCACCCCGGGCGGGCCCCAGAAAATCATCGAGTGCAGCGCACCTTGCTCCAGGGCTTCGCGCAAAGGCTTGCCGCGAGCGAGCAGGTGTTCCTGGCCGACGTACTCATCCAGGTTGGTCGAGCGCAAGCGCGCGGCCAGGGGCTGGGCAATCGGGTCACTGCGAAACAGGTCCATGGGCAGCGTTTTACTCCTGGATCACGTCGGCACCCTTGGGGATGTCGAACTTGAACGTGGAGGCGGGCACCGGCTGGTTGGCCTTGACCCCGGAGAACAGGATATCGGTGCGTTGGCCGACGCTGTCGATCAGGCGCATGTTGTTGATCACGCCATTGCCGAACGACAGGGACAGGGTGTCAAACAGCGTGTCCTTGGATTTCGGCTTGAGTGTGAACTCGATCACGTTGCTGGTTTGCTTGGAGGTGATCTCGAAGCTGTCGCTGATCTTCGACACATCGCCCGACAGCAGCAGCGCCGGGGTCTGGTTCAGGCGCGGGTCGAGCTTCTTGATGGTCACCTGCTCCAAATCCGGGTCCCACAGGGTGACCTTCTGGCCGTCGGAGACGATGGTCTGCTCGTTCGGCGCGTCGGTCTTCCAGAAGAACAGGCCAGGACGCTGCACGGCCATTTCGCCGGCGGTTTCCTGCAACTGGGTGCCGCCGCCGTCCAGGGTCAGCTGGGAGAAGCGCGCGGTCAGGGTCTTGGATTTGTCCAACAGGTTGGTCAGGCTGGCGACGGAGGCCGGGTCAGCGTGGGCCGAAACAGCGGTCAGGGCCAGTGCCGGCAACAACAGCATGCGGATAAGGCGCATGGGAGTCCTCATTGAGTCGTAAGGGCGCGCCGCGTGCTGTCACGCGGCACGGGATCAGTCGCGCATCTGCCCGGGGGCGATGACTTCACGCGAGCCGTTGGTGTTCATGGCGGTCACGACGCCAGCGTTTTCCATGGCCTCGATCATGCGGGCAGCGCGGTTGTAGCCGATCTTCAGTTTGCGTTGCACCGCAGAAATCGAGGCGCGGCGGCTTTCGAGCACAAAGGCCACGGCTTCGTCGTACAGGGCATCGGTTTCCGCATCGTCGTCACCGCCACCGCCGCCATTCTCGAAGCCGCTGCCGGCCTCTTCGACGCCGTTGAGGATGTCGTCGTTGTATTCCGGTGCGCCGCGCAGTTTCCAGGCTTCCACCACGCGGTGTACTTCATCATCGGAGACAAAGGCGCCGTGTACACGGATCGGCAGGCTGGTGCCCGGCGGCATGTAGAGCATGTCGCCGTGGCCCAGCAGTTGCTCGGCGCCGCCCTGGTCGATGATGGTCCGCGAGTCGATCTTGCTCGACACCTGGAACGCCATGCGCGTCGGGATGTTGGCCTTGATCAGACCGGTGATCACATCCACCGACGGACGCTGGGTGGCGAGGATCAAGTGGATACCGGCCGCACGCGCCTTCTGCGCGATACGGGCGATGAGTTCTTCGACCTTCTTGCCGACGATCATCATCATGTCGGCGAATTCGTCCACGACCACCACGATGGTCGGTAGCTTGGTCAGCTTCGGCGCTTCGTCGTGAATGCTTTCGCGCTTGTACAACGGGTCATCAATGGTCTCGCCACGATCGTGGGCTTCCTTGATCTTGGCGTTGAAGCCCGCCAGGTTGCGCACGCCCATCTTCGCCATCAATTTGTAGCGGCGCTCCATCTCGGCGACGCTCCAGCGCAGGGCGTTGGCGGCGTCCTTCATGTCGGTGACGACCGGGCACAACAGGTGCGGAATGCCTTCGTAGATCGACAGTTCCAACATTTTCGGGTCGATCATGATCAGTTTGGCGTCGTCCGGGCCGGACTTGAACAGGATCGACAGGATCATTGCGTTCACACCCACCGACTTACCGGAACCGGTGGTACCGGCGACGAGCAGGTGGGGCATTTTCGCCAGGTCGGTGATCACTGGCTTGCCGCCGATGTCATGGCCCAGGGCCAGGGTGACCGGCGATTTGAAGTTGTCGTACTCGGGCGTCGACAGCACTTCGGAGAAGCGCACGATCTGGCGGTCTTCGTTGGGAATCTCGATGCCCACGGTGGTCTTGCCGGGGATCACTTCCACCACGCGCACGCTGGTCACGGCCAGGGAGCGGGCCAAGTCTTTGGCCAGGTTGGAGATGCGGCTGACCTTGACGCCCGCGGCCGGCTGAATTTCGTAACGGGTGATGACGGGACCAGGATGGATCGAGTCCACGGTCACTTCGACGCCGAATTCCTTCAGTTTGATTTCCAGCAGATGGCCGACGGCAGCCAGCGACTCCGGGGAATAGTTGAGTTGTTTCTTTTCGGCCGGGTCGAGAATCGAGATCGGCGGCAAGGTGCCTTCGACGGCGCTGTCGACAAACAGCGGCGCCTGTTTCTCTTTCTGCACACGGGCACTCGGCTCGGGGGCCTTGGGCGGGGCCGGCGCGATCACTGGCGGCACCTGCTTCTCGCGGTCCGACATGTGCTTGCTCAGGGCCTGCTCGCGTTCGATCAGGCGTTCCTTGACCTTGGCCTGCTCACGGCGGTCCGGCGTGCTCGGGGCCACCACTTCGTTGACGCGGGTGTCCACTTCACGCAGTTGCGCGACCATGCGCTTGCGGTCGACTCGCGCCGCCCACCAGCGGTTGGCGGCGCCCTGGAACAGCTCCAGCAGGTCGAGGGTGATCTTGCCGGTCACGTCCATCACCTTGAACCACGACAGGTCGGTGAACACGGTCAGGCCGAACAGGAACAGGGCGATAAACATCAACGTGCTGCCCTGGATGTTCAGGGTCTTGCGCGCCAGATCGCCCAGGCTTTCGCCCAGCGCCCCACCGGCGCCCGCCGGCAGGCCGGTGGGTGCATGGAAATGGATGTGCGCCAGGGCAGCGCCGGACAGCACCAGGAACACCAGGCCGATCAGGCGCCAGGAGAACAGCCAACCGCTCCACTGCCACGGCTCGTGGCGCTGGCGGAAGATCTGCCAGGTCTTGATCGCCAGCAGCAAGGGGAAGATGTACGCGAAGTAACCCAACACCATGAACAGGATATCGGCGCTGTAGGAACCGGCGGGGCCGCCGAAGTTCTGTACGTCGTCGATCTTGCTGTTGTGGCTCCAGCCCGGATCGTCCTTGCCATAGGTGAGCAAGGCCATCATCAGGAACAGGCACAGGGCGCCGATCGCGATCAGCGCTCCTTCCTTGAGGCGGTAGTGCAGGTGCTGGCGCCAGGCCGGCACGACTGCTGCTTTAGGTGTTGCGGCGGATTTCTTCAAAACGGGTCTTTTCCTGCGCTTTTAGCGCGTCCATCTATTGAATGACTGCAACCACTGCCCAATCCGAGCAGCTGAAAAATAAACGAACGTCGTTGATTCTACGTTTAACACTGGGAGATGAAGCGGTGAAACGGCGATAACGCCACAGTGCCCGCATTGTACGGGTTTGTGCCCCCGTTGCCACGCCCTTGCCCTTCCCCCGGCAGCATAGACAATTCAAGTGTTACAACATGTTCAATTTGAGCATGCATTGTCTTTGCTGACAAAGGCTTATGGGCTGTTTTTACCAAACAAGACAAGCTTGGCAAATGGCCTGCATGGTGTAACCCCGGTTACGACCACATCCCCGGCATAGAGTTGCAGAAACACCCGCTCACGCTAATCCTGACTTGCACCCGATTCGGGCTGGCCCTGAGGCGCTGCGTCGACAATAATCACCCTCACTCGCGGCACGTACCGCTCCCCTCCCCTTCCGTAAGCCTGGATGCCATGCTGACCTGGTTGCAACGTGACTCCCTGACCTTCCCGCCGCTGGCCAAGGCCATGCGCGAACCCAATGGCCTGCTGGCCGCCGGTGGCGACCTGTCGGCCGAACGCCTGGTGCAGGCTTACCGCCATGGCTGCTTCCCGTGGTTCTCGGACGGCCAGCCGATCCTCTGGTGGTCGCCAGATCCGCGCACGGTGATCTTCCCCGCAGAACTGCATGTATCCCGCAGCCTTGGCAAACTGTTGCGCCAACAACGCTATACCGTGACCTTTGACCAGGACTTCGCCGCTGTCATCCAGGCCTGCGCCGCACCCCGCGCCTATGCCGACGGCACTTGGATCACCGAAGGTATCCAGGACGCCTACCTGGCGCTGCACCAGCGCGGTTACGCGCATTCCGTCGAGGTGTGGGACGAGGGTGAACTGGTAGGAGGCCTGTATGGACTGGCAATGGGCCAATTGTTCTTTGGCGAATCCATGTTCAGCCGCGCCGACAACGCCTCTAAATTCGGCTTCGCCACCCTGACCCGGCAGTTGCAGGCCTGGGGTTTTGTGCTGATCGACTGCCAGATGCCCAACGATCACCTGCACAGCCTGGGCGCCCGCGCCATCCCGCGCAGCGAGTTTGCGCAGTACCTGCACGACCATCTGGACCAACCCAACGCCGGACCCTGGGTTTCCTAGGCGACTTTCGCGCACGTGGCTTACACTTGATTCAAAGCTTATCCCGAGGGTTGATCATGACCGAGCTGGCACGCTTGAAGTTCTATGCCACTCAAGCCCACTCTTGCAGCTATCTGCCCGACGAGCAGGCCACCACACTGTTCCTCGACCCCAGCCAGCCGATGGACGTGCACGTGTACGCTGACCTATCGGAAATGGGCTTTCGACGCAGCGGCGACCACCTGTACCGCCCCCATTGCCAGAACTGCAATGCCTGCGTGCCGGCGCGCATTCCGGTGGCGCAATTCCTGCCGGACCGCAACCAGAAACGCATCCTCAAGCGCAATGCCGACCTGACGGTGACCGCCACCAAGCCACGCTACAGTGAAGAATATTTCGACCTTTACCAACGCTACATCGAACAACGCCACGCTGACGGCGATATGTTTCCGCCCAGCCGCGACCAATTTTCCACCTTCCTGGTACGCGACCTGCCCTTCTCGCGCTTCTACGAGTTCCGCCTCGACGGACGGCTGGTGGCCGTCGCCGTGACCGATCTGCTGCCCAACGGGCTGTCGGCGGTGTACACCTTCTATGAGCCCGCCGAAGAACGCCGCAGCCTGGGGCGCTTTGCGATCCTGTGGCAAATCGGTGAAGCCCTGCGCCTGGAACTGGAGGCGGTGTACCTGGGTTACTGGATCAAAAACTGTAAAAAGATGAACTACAAGACCCAATATCGCCCCATAGAACTGCTGATTAATCAAAGATGGGTCACGCTTAACTAGAACCCCTTGGCTTAAACACCCTTTTTCGGGCACAATGCACGCCGCTTTTGCCTGGCGCAGTTGCACCGGGCCATTCACTGGATACCGAGGGCTTTACTGCATGTCGAAAGAAGACAGCTTCGAAATGGAAGGCACTGTCGTCGACACCCTGCCCAACACCATGTTTCGTGTGGAGTTGGAAAATGGGCACGTCGTAACCGCGCATATCTCCGGCAAGATGCGCAAGAACTACATTCGTATTCTTACCGGTGACAAAGTGCGCGTCGAGCTGACGCCCTATGACTTGAGCAAAGGGCGCATCACTTACCGCGCTCGCTAAGCAAGTCAATACAAAACGCCCGGTTATGCCGGGCGTTTTTGTGTGCGTGGGATTTGTCAGACGCCACATGACCTATGTGGGAGCTGGCTTGCCTGCGATAGCGGTCGGTCAGAGAAGAATTTTTTGGCTGATGCACCGCTATCGCAGGCAAGCCAGCTCCCACATTTGGCCTCTATTGGCTTGAAGGTCGTATTTCAAACTATAGAGATAGCAAAAAGGCGCCTTTCGGCGCCTTTTGCTTTATTACAGGGATCGATCAGGCCATTTCAGCCGTGGTCTCGAACTCGAAGGTCAGCTCGCCATCCTTCAGGTCGATATGCACCACGCCGCCATGGTCGGAAAGCTCGCCGAACAGGATCTCTTCGGCCAATGGCCGCTTGATCTTGTCCTGGATCAGACGCGCCATCGGGCGGGCGCCCATTGCCGCATCGTAGCCACCTTCGGCCAGCCAACTGCGTGCCGCGTCCGTCACTTCCAGCTGCACGCGCTTGTCTTCCAACTGCGCTTGAAGCTCGGTAAGGAACTTGTCCACCACGCTTTTGATGACCTCATGGCTGAGGCGACCAAACTGGATAATGGTGTCCAGGCGGTTGCGGAACTCCGGCGTAAAGCTCTTCTTGATCACTTCCATCGCATCGGAAGAGTGATCTTGATGACTGAAGCCGATCGAAGCCCGCGCGGCCGTTTCGGCACCGGCGTTAGTGGTCATGATCACGATCACGTTGCGGAAGTCCGCCTTGCGCCCGTTGTTGTCGGTCAGGGTCCCGTGGTCCATCACCTGCAACAGCAGGTTGAAGACTTCCGGGTGGGCCTTCTCGATTTCATCGAGCAGCAATACGCAATGCGGTTGCTTGGTGATCGCTTCGGTCAGCAGGCCGCCCTGGTCGAAGCCGACATAGCCCGGAGGCGCACCGATCAGGCGCGACACGGTGTGACGCTCCATGTATTCGGACATGTCGAAACGTACCAGCTCGATCCCCATGGCCTTGGCCAACTGCCGCGCCGCCTCGGTCTTGCCAACACCGGTGGGGCCTGCAAACAGGAACGAACCCACTGGCTTGTCCGGCGACTTGAGGCCCGCACGGGACAACTTGATCGCCGTCGACAGCGCATCGATGGCCGCATCCTGGCCAAATACGGTGAGCTTGAGATCGCGCTCAAGGTTACGCAGCAGCTCCTTGTCGGAACTGTTGACGTGTTTAGGCGGAATCCGCGCGATCTTCGCGACGATGTCCTCGACCTGAGGCACGTCGATACGCTTCACACGCTTCTCGACCGGCTGCAGACGCTGATAGGCACCCGCCTCGTCGATCACGTCGATGGCCTTGTCCGGCATGTGCCGATCATTGATGTAGCGTGACGCCAGCTCGGCCGCTGCGCGTAGCGCCTCGTCGGTGTACTCGATGCCATGGTGCGCCTCGAAACGCCCCTTGAGCCCGCGCAGTATTCCGATGGTGTCTTCCACCGAAGGCTCGGACACGTCGACCTTCTGGAAGCGACGCGCCAGCGCGCGGTCTTTTTCGAAGATGCCGCGGAATTCCTGGAACGTGGTCGAGCCGATGCAACGGATATCACCCGACGACAGCAACGGCTTGAGCAGGTTGGAGGCATCCATCACCCCACCGGACGCCGCGCCGGCACCAATGATGGTGTGGATTTCGTCGATGAACAGGATCGCCTGCGGGCGCTTTTTCAGCTCGCCGAGCAACGCCTTGAAGCGCTTCTCGAAATCGCCACGGTACTTGGTCCCGGCGAGCAACGCGCCCAGGTCCAGGGAGTAGACGACGCTGTTGGCCAGCAGATCCGGCACCTGGTTGTCCACGATGCGCTTGGCCAGGCCTTCGGCAATCGCGGTTTTACCCACGCCCGCCTCACCCACCAGCAACGGGTTGTTCTTGCGACGACGTGCAAGGATCTGCGCTACGCGCTCAACTTCAAGCTCGCGTCCCACCAGCGGATCGATCCGCCCCTGGCGCGCCAGTTCATTGAGGTTGCTGGCATAGGCATCCAATGGATTGCCCGAAGAAGAAGACTCACCGCCCTCGTCGTCCTGCATATCCTGCTCACCCTCGGAATGATCGCCGTGCCCAGGCACCTTGGAGATACCGTGGGCGATGTAGTTGACGACATCAATACGGGCAACGCTCTGCTGCTTGAGCAGGAACACTGCCTGGCTTTCCTGTTCGCTGAAGATCGCCACGAGCACATTGGCGCCCGTGACTTCACGCTTACCGGAGCTCTGCACATGGAACACGGCACGCTGAAGCACCCGCTGGAAGCCCAGGGTTGGCTGGGTTTCACGGTCTTCATCGTGGACTGGAATAAGTGGCGTTGTGGAGTCGATAAACTCCTGCAGGTCATGCTTGAGTTTGTCGAGGTTGGCGCCGCACGCACGCAAGACGGTGGCGGCAGCTTCGTTATCCAAAAGTGCCAGCAGCAGGTGTTCGACGGTCATGAATTCATGACGCTTCGAACGGGCCTCCTTGAAGGCAAGATTGAGGGTGACTTCGAGCTCGCGGTTTAACATAGCTTCACCTCATACCCAAGTGGTCGGCGTTAACCGTCCTTCTCGATTTCACAGAGTAGCGGATGCTGGCTTTCCCTGGCGTACTGGTTGACCTGCATGGCCTTTGTCTCGGCGATGTCGCGGGTAAACACTCCACATACTGCCCGTCCTTCTGTATGAACGGCCAGCATTACCTTGGTCGCCAACTCGCGGTTCAGGTTAAAAAACACCTCGAGCACTTCGACGACGAAATCCATCGGTGTGTAGTCATCATTAAACAAAACCACCTTGTACATCGGCGGCGCCTGTAGAGCGGGCTTCGCCTCCTGGACAGCAATGCCTGCAGAACCGTCGTCATCATGTTCCTGATCCGGGCGATCCTGATTGAATGTTAGTCGAATCTGGCTGTTTGCATGCATGGAAAGAAAGGTTCGTCAGTGGTTCAAATACAGTGGTGGGGGCGGCCTGTCAGATTTTCAACTCTGACCGACTGGTCGCCTTGACTATCGGCGAAACGGTGTTACAACCAATAGAACCCACATTGGGGAAAAAAGGTCCGCGCAGTCAACCTTATTTATTCGGGTTAGGACGGATAAACTGGATGATACTCCAGTGATGGAGTCTGGTGCAGAGGGATATGGAGATGGCTAGTGGTAAGGTCAAGTGGTTCAACAATGCCAAAGGCTACGGCTTCGTCGTTGAAGATGGTAAGAGCGAAGATCTTTTTGCGCATTACTCAGCAATCCAAATGGATGGATATAAGACGCTGAAAGCGGGGCAACCTGTGAATTTTGAGATTATTCAAGGACCCAAAGGGCTGCACGCGGTGGCAATCACGAACGCCGCACAAGCGCAGCCTAGCGATCACGAACACTCGCACGCTCACAAAGAAAAGAAACAAACGGCTTGATCCGCCGATAAGCGAGAACGCTGCGATAAAAAAAGGCCACCCCAATCAACTTGGGGTGGCCTTTATTTGTATTGCGTTTACATGTGCGAGATCAGCGCATCACCAAAGCCGGACGACGACACCAGTTTCGCGCCATCCATCAAGCGCTCGAAGTCGTAGGTCACGGTCTTGGCCGAAATCGCACCATTGGTGCCCTTGATGATCAGGTCAGCCGCCTCGGTCCAGCCCATGTGGCGCAGCATCATTTCTGCCGACAGGATCAACGAACCCGGGTTGACCTGGTCCTTGCCCGCATATTTCGGCGCAGTCCCGTGGGTTGCCTCGAACATCGCCACGGTGTCGGACAGGTTGGCCCCCGGCGCGATACCAATACCCCCCACCTCTGCCGCCAAGGCGTCGGACAGGTAGTCACCATTGAGGTTGAGGGTGGCGATCACATCATACTCAGCCGGGCGCAGCAGGATCTGCTGGAGCATGGCGTCAGCGATAGCATCTTTAACCACGACATTCTTGCCGGTCTTCGGGTTCTTGAACTGCATCCAAGGGCCGCCATCCAGCAAGGTCGCGCCAAACTCTTCAGCCGCCACTTCGTAGGCCCATTCCTTGAAGGCACCCTCGGTGAACTTCATGATGTTGCCTTTGTGCACGATGGTCAGCGAATCGCGATCGTTATCCACTACATATTGCAGGGCTTTACGCGCGAGACGCTTGGTCCCTTCTTTAGAGACCGGCTTCACGCCAATCCCGCAATCCTGGTCAAAACGAATCTTGGTAACGCCCATTTCCTCCTTGAGGAACTTGATCACCTTGATGGCTTCCGGCGAACCAGCCTTCCATTCGATGCCTGCATAAATATCTTCGGAGTTCTCACGGAAGATGGTCATGTCCACATCCCCCGGCTTTTTAACCGGGCTCGGCACGCCTTCGAACCAGCGCACCGGGCGCAGGCACACGTACAGGTCGAGCTGCTGGCGCAGGGCCACGTTCAGCGAACGGATACCGCCACCCACCGGCGTGGTCAGCGGGCCTTTGATGGAAACCACGTAGTCCTTGACCGCATCCAGGGTTTCCTGGGGCAGCCAGGTGTCCTGGTCGTAGACTTGCGTGGCCTTTTCGCCGGCATACACCTCCATCCACGAGATCTTGCGCTTGCCGCCGTAGGCCTTTTCAACAGCGGCGTCGACCACCTTGATCATCACCGGGCTGATGTCGACGCCGATACCGTCACCTTCGATAAACGGGATGATTGGGTGATCAGGAACATTGAGAGAATGGTCTGCATTGACGGTGATTTTGTCGCCGACGGCTGGAACCTGAATCTTCTTGTATCCCATGCTGAACTCCATCTATGGATTGAACATCTGGCTGCGTTCGAGCCTACTCCAGATAAATGACGACTGAAACCTCACGCCATGCTCATTTGCATCGAAAACAGCATATTTAGTCGCCTACAAGCCTGAAATCAAAGGCAAAATCGCCAATCCTGAGCACATCGTGCGACTTTGGGCCTAGCCCGGTACCTGCGACCTTTAGACCAATGGACGACACACCTTTTGTATGAAGGCTCGGCGTAAGCATAGCGACCTATGTATAATGCCGCCGCTGACCCAAGAGTCACGACGGCTGACCGCTCTAGACAGTAGCCTTCAGCCAGAAAGCAGGACTATTACAATAGTCCAAACGCTTGACGCTCGACTGATGCAACCCAACATCACCGCGAAGAAACCTCGACATTTCGCTCATGGATGACTTTGAACGAACGCGCTCCACCCGGCGCATCTCGAGTTTCTGCGCACGCTTTCAGCAAAGAAGAGAGTTAATCCGAATATGCCCACCCGCTCGAAGATCATCTACACCTTCACCGACGAAGCCCCGGCCCTCGCCACCTATTCACTGCTGCCTATCGTAGAGGCCTTCACCGCTTCCGCTGATATTGCCGTGGAAACCCGCGACATTTCCCTCGCCGCGCGCATCCTCGCAAGCTTCCCCGAGCAACTGGGCGCCAAGGCTATCCCGGACCACCTCGCCGAACTGGGCGACCTGGCCGTTACGCCTGAAGCCAACATCATCAAGCTGCCTAACATCAGCGCCTCGACGCCGCAGCTGCAAGCCGCGATCAAGGAACTGCAGGCCCAGGGCTACGCCCTGCCGGACTACCCGGAAACCGTAACCACCGACGCGGAAAAAGAAACCCGTGCACGTTACGACAAGGTCAAGGGCAGCGCCGTGAACCCGGTACTGCGCGAAGGCAACTCCGACCGCCGCGCACCGCTGTCGGTCAAGAACTACGCACGCAAGCACCCGCACAAGATGGGCGCCTGGGCTGCCGACTCCAAGTCGCACATCGCCCACATGAACAACGGCGACTTCTACGGCAGCGAAAAAGCCGTACAGATCGAAGCCGCTGACGCCGTGAAGATCGAACTGATCGCCAAAGACGGCACAGCCACTGTCCTGAAGGAAAAGACTTCGGTACAGGCCGGCGAAATCATCGACACCGCCGTACTGAGCAAGAAAGCCCTGCGCGCGTTCATCGCCGCTGAAATCGAAGACGCCAAGCAACAAGGCGTGCTGCTGTCGGTCCACCTGAAAGCCACCATGATGAAGGTCTCCGACCCGATCATGTTCGGCCAGATCGTTGCCGAGTTCTATAAAGACGCCCTGGCCAAGCACGCTGTCGTGCTGGAGCAGATCGGCTTCAACCTGAACAACGGCATCGGCGACCTGTACGCTCGCATCAAGGCCCTGCCGGCCGACCAGCAAGCACAGATCGAAGCTGACATCCAGGCGGTCTACGCCGCTCGCCCTTCCCTGGCGATGGTCAACTCCGACAAAGGCATCACCAACCTGCACGTGCCGAGCGACGTCATCGTCGACGCCTCGATGCCAGCCATGATCCGTGACTCCGGCAAGATGTGGGGCACCGACGGCCAGCTGCACGACACCAAGGCCGTGATCCCGGATCGCTGCTACGCCACCATCTACCAAGCCGTCATCGAAGACTGCAAGGCCAATGGTGCGTTCGACCCGACCACCATGGGCAGCGTGCCAAACGTTGGCCTGATGGCGAAGAAAGCCGAAGAGTACGGCTCCCACGACAAGACCTTCCAGATCAAGGCTGACGGCGTAGTCCGCGTCACCGACAGCAAGGGCAACCTGCTGATGGAACAGAACGTCGAAGCCGGCGACATCTTCCGCATGTGCCAGACCAAAGACGCGCCGATCCAGGATTGGGTCAAACTGGCCGTCAACCGTGCCCGCGCCAGCAACACCCCAGCGATCTTCTGGCTGGACCCTAAGCGTGCGCACGACGGCGTCGTGGTCGAGAAAGTTCAGGCCTACCTGAAAGACCACAACACCGAAGGCCTGGACATCCGCATCATGGCCCCGGTCGATGCGATGAAGTTCACCCTGGAGCGCACCCGCAAGGGCCTGGACACCATCTCGGTGACCGGCAACGTACTGCGCGACTACCTGACTGACCTGTTCCCGATCATGGAACTGGGCACCAGCGCCAAGATGCTGTCCATCGTGCCGCTGATGAACGGCGGTGGCCTGTTCGAAACCGGCGCCGGCGGCTCGGCTCCGAAGCACGTGCAGCAGCTGGTGGAAGAAAACTTCCTGCGCTGGGATTCCCTGGGCGAGTTCCTGGCCCTGGCGGCCTCCCTTGAGCATTTGGGTGTGACATACAACAACCCGAAAGCCCTGGTCCTGTCCAAGACCCTGGACCAGGCCACCGGCCAGTTCCTCGACAACAACAAATCGCCATCGCGTAAAGTCGGCAACATCGACAACCGCGGCAGCCACTTCTACTTGGCGTTGTACTGGGCCCAAGCCCTGGCTGCCCAGAGCGAAGACACTGCACTGCAAGCGCAGTTCGGCGAACTGGCCGAAACCCTGACCGCGAACGAAGCAACCATCGTTGTCGAGCTCAACGCCGTACAGGGCAAGCCAGTGGACATCGGCGGCTACTACGCGCCGAGCCCGGAGCTGACTAGCAAGGCCATGCGCCCAAGCAACACCCTCAATGCGGCGATTGCCAAGTTGAAGTAAGGTTGTGAGGTGACATCACAAACCCCGGCCATGTGCCGGGGTTTGTGTTTTCAGGCCTTAATCAAAGAGGGCCATCGATATACTCAGAAGCCCATGCTGTGCGGATCAAATCCAGCATCTGCTGCCGACAACCGGGATTCCAACCTGCTCGCTCCCTTAGCATCACGGCAAATTCGGGCAACCTCGGAAGACTGGAAACACCCTCGAGGCTTCTCAGACCCAGCACCTGCGCAATATAAGGCAGCAACGTCACCCCCACACCCGCTTGCACCGCAGAGCGCAATGACATCAAGTCTTCCGATTCATAGACGCAGTGCCATTTAAGCCCACACGCCTCCAGACTCCTGATCGCCAAACTGCGGAACCCACAGGGGGGCCTGAACAACACCAAGGGCACATCTTTCAAATCATCGCCTAAGCCGGCATGCGCACTGCCAAACCATTTAACCGATAAAGTATGCCACGGCGGCTCGTTCGTAATACCCAGCTCATCTATAACCAGACACAAGTCGATCTCACCATCCTTTACGGCCTCCAATAACACGCCGGACCTGGCGACCTTTACCACCATCTGCGTAGATGGAAACTGGATGGCCATATTGGAAATGATATGCGGGAGCACACGCTCACAAAAATGTTCAGGCATACCCAGCACAACTGTTTCTCTTCTTTTTTCCTTCTCAAACAGTCCACCTATCTTGTCGTTACAAGCAACAATATCTTTGGCATAGCCAAATAGCTTTTCCCCCTCCAGGGTGAGCAGGACCTGACGCCTTTCCCTTACGAAGAGCTCGACTCCCAGCAAGTCCTCAAGGCGCCTGATCTGCTGACTGATCGCGGGCTGAGTCAAACTCAATGCCTGCGCTGCACGCGTAAAGCTTTTGGTTTCACCCACCTTGATAAAACTGCGCAAAGACTGAACATCAAGATTGACCCTCATGACATACCACCCACAGAGGAATAATGCTTCGAAGTATGGCAATTCCCTGCGGCACTAACCACTGACTGTTCGGCTAGGTAGGGATGTTACTCGCCCCGGAAGATCAAACTTAACGTGTATCTCTGTAGTCCCTCCTACGCCTTATGCAAGCAAACGCGACCCTGAACTTTATGATCTTTTGTTATTAACAAGTGACAGCTTCGACAGGACATTATCAGCTCGACTCGCAGAGTGACGGGCATTGATTTCCAACGCACTGGTAAAAAAGAAAGCACCACTCGTGAGCTCGCCTAACACTGTAATTCTGTCGTCCACATAACCTAGCTGATTAATCAATCCACCGGTTTCAGTAGCAACCCTAACGCCGCCGAACGGATCAACACTGGCCAGGCCCTGATGAAGCATATTTTGCACCAGAGGATTGTCGAACATTCTGACGTCACGAGGTGTACCGGTCGCAATGACAACGGCGTCATACTCGCAGCGGCGAATGCCTGAACAATCATCTATTACCAAGGTAAACCTTCCGTCCCACTCCACCGCTTTAAGCTCGCCCTTAAAAATCGACAATTGTTCCGTCTCAAGCAAATCTTTTATTTTCATTGCATTCTCTACTGGAATGGAAACACGGTAGGCCAACCACCAACTTGAATAACTTAAGAAGTTTCGCCTGTCCTCCTCAGGCATTGCAGGCCAAATCAAATCAAGCACCGCATTGGTAGAATAAAGTACCGACTGCCAGAATCTGGGATGCTGCGCCTGTGCGATCTCATCCGTCAGAAACTCAATGGCAGGCTTCTGAGTGCACTTGGACGACCAATCTATGCCACCAATTGCCTCTCCACCTAAAGCCAACTCCTGCAACGTCCAACGCATGACATCTTCCAGTCGGACCACCCCATACTTGGAAATGCAAGACTTGACCGTCTCGGGCGTCAGGATTCTCGGCTTATAGCGCGCCTGGGTCCCACGAACGTAGGGCAATGCGCCTGTACGCGAATGACACGTGATTGGCCCCACGTGCCCGCTGGCGGCGAGCCCGATCAATGTATCGATGGCGCTAAGCCTTGACCCGACAACGGCCACACTTGCTTGCTTCGGAATCAGACGACATGTACGCCTTAGCGGGTAAGGACTGTTGAAAAAACCCTCTGAAGTCGCCAAGTGCTGATATTCCAGACTGCGGGCATTACCGCAACTGAGCACCACGTGATCACTAGGGAAGGAAAGATTTTCCTTAGTTAAAACTACAACTTTTCCATCGTGAGCAAAACTCAGGCTGACTGCCTCATCACGAACTTGAATCAACTGACAGCCGAGTGCCACCGCCTTATTCACCAAGCACTGAATCATATGCGCAAGGTAAAGCCCGAACAGCGGTCGCGGCAGAAAGGCCTGAGGCGATAATTCAACAAAAGGAAAGTCATCCTCCCAAATCCCCTGATTATCCGACAGCCACTTATAGAAATGCCCAGGCCGATCGGCAAAAGGCGAGATAAACTCAGCCCGCGTATTTAAAAGATTAGTTATGCAGTCTTCTGAATAGGCGAGCCCTCGCCCACATTGCGACTGCCTATCGATTAAATACAACGAGAAACCCGAATGGCAACCAGACCTACTCAACCCCTCCAACAGCGAATAGATAAACGCAACACTTGATGCACCACCACCGACAACCGTGATAATATTATTTGACATAACAACCTCCTTTCAATCGAATCAATCACCCCACTCAACACCCCATATAGCCAATCCAATTTGACCCTCAACGGAAAAACGCAAACCTAAATCAAAAAAACATCATCTTTCATATACTTGCAATTAGCCGATATAACAAACCCACCTTCGATATACGGCGCTATATCGCGTGCAACATCAATACCTGGCGCGACCTCATCCAAATAAAGCAGACCATTACACAATGAAAAAACAGCACGCTCTGTAATAAACATTACGCGCTGACGCAATAACTTAGCGTAACCACCATTAAATGTCAGGTGCGAAACTTCGCGAACAAACTTTTTGACGCAGCCCTCCCTGACTATTCGCAACCCCTCTGACCCCATTTCGACACTTAACCCTGCCGCAGTTAACGTACCGCAAAATAGAATGAAACGTGCGGACTGAGAGATGTTTATAAAACCGCCAGCCCCCTGTAGCTTGCTGCCAAACTGCGAAACATTGACATTGCCAACAGTATCAACTTCGGCAAAACCCAAGCACGCTACATCAATTCCGCCGCCCTCATAAAAATCAAACAAGGCTGCCTGCTCGATCACGGCACTAGGTCGATAGCTGGCTCCAAACGATAATCCGAAGGCCGGCCTACCGCCCACGACCCCAGACTCAACAGTAAAGGTCTCGCCTCCCGAAAAACCGATCTCTTCGGCCAATCGACCAATAACAGTGGGCATGCCAATACCGAGATTGATTACTTTAGCCTTCTCCTCTCGAATTGCCTGTAGCGCGCGCCTGGCAATAATTCGCTCAGCACAGGAAATTTCCCCGCTACCAGGCGCCTGGACTCCCGGACATAAAAATGCAGAGTTGTAGGCTTCGGCATAGGTTTGAGGATGTTCTCCAGGGCAAGATACGGTGACGTAGTCCACTAATACGGCAGGGATTTTTACATGCTGCGGCTCGATCTCGTGCAGCCCTACCAAACTTTCAACTTGCACTATTACGATGCCACCGCAATTCTTGACGGCCATTGCCTGTGCCAGCGAGTCACTGTAAGAAACCTCCCTCTCCATTGAGATATTTCCATCCGGATCGCAACAGGTACCTCTCAACAACGCACAATTAACGTCAAGCGCGGGAAAGAAAAGTGTTGTCGCCCCCGCGATATCAACTCTTTGAACAAGCGGACCGCTCCCTCGGTCATTCAAGCAGCCCCCTTCATTATTGGGATCAACGAAAGTATTGAGCCCGATGCTCGATATTACCCCGGGCTTTTTGGCTGCGATGGCACGAAAGAGCTGACTGATAACACCCTGCGACCAGTTATGCGCCTCTATTTCGCCGCGCCGCGCCATCTCACCCAGTCGCGGAACCAGCCCCCAAAATCCGCCAATCGCCCTGGCCACCAGCCCTGGCTGAGCAAATAGATCGACACCTCGCCCCTCAAGATCCCCAGAGGCCGACGCGAAGAGCAGACCAATTTTGCGCGGTCGCCCTTCCCGCTTGAAACGTTCACTGATTGCGCGCGTGAGGCCATCTGGATGCCCGCAACTTCCAAAACCACCGGGGATGATTGTCCAACCGTCTTCGATCAAGTCCGCCGCTTGTTGCTCGCTAATGACTTTCATATGTCGGCCTCAGGAGTTGAGGCAGCACCTGCACTGTCTTCGGGTGACGTGACAACCTGAACGGGTTGCTCCCAAACAACCAGGAACGTACAACCGGTCATCGAACGGAGTTCATGCGAAGAACCGGGCGGATAAATCTGCAACACGCCCTCAGCATGAAGCCCCCTATCATCAAACAGCTCACCCTTTAACACTAAAACCAACTCCCACCCCAAGTGCATATGTCTTGGGGTAAAGGCCCCCGCCGTGTAACGGACCAAAGCTGCGGCGGGCCCTTGCGCATTTTGCCGGGCGTCATATAGATAAAATATCGAAACGCCCTCGCGACCATCAATTTGATAAGGCTCAAACTTTAAATGCTCAAGATCGTCGGTAGATAATCCACCGCCTAACTCATTCATCTGAATGTCAAATATTTCTCTACTGCCTATTGTATGCATGACCGTTCTCCGTCTTGTCACGAATGAACTGTTTATCGATCATTTCGCGCGGGTATGATTCATCAAATAAACCCCAACCGCCGAAACAACAAACCCCACAATCGCAACCTTACTCGGCGCTTCCCCCAACACTAGCGACGCCATAATCTGTGTGACCGCCGGAATAACATGAAACAAGTTAGTCGCCTTACTTGCCTCACCCCGGCGAATCATCAAATACAGCAGCGTCAGCGCCCCAACTGAATTCATCAACGTGATCCAGGCCACCGATGCTGCAAATGGCACCCATTCGGTCACGCGCATGGTTTCGGTGGTGTAGGCCAGTAGCAACATAACCAGCGACGCGACAACCATCTGAATGAAGCAGCCCACCCACAGGTTCACGCCACCGAGAAAGCGCTTCTGATAGAGCGTGCCAAACGTGATACCTAGCAATGCCAGGCCCACTGCCCCGTACCCGCCTAATGACGCCTCGGAGCCGGAAAGGCTGCTGGCAACGACAATGACCACACCGCCGACACCCAGGATGGACCCCGGCAGGTCGCGCCAACTCAATTGCTCGCCTAAAAAGCAATAAGCACCGATCACGACAAATACCGGCATCAGCCCGACGATCAATGCGGCTTGCCCTGCTGGAACGCCCTGGCTGATGCCGGTGTACAAGCCACCGAACTGCAACGCCTGCAGAAGCAGCCCAACTGCAGCAGCGTGGAGGTAAGGCGTCAGCTTTTTCGGCCACTCAGCTTTAATTGCAAGTGCAACTCCCAGAAAAACCAGCGCCGCCAGGGCAAATCGATAGAACGTCATGGTGAACGGCTCGCCATAACGGACGCCGAACGCGCCGCCGATGTAACCGGAGCTCCACAGCAGAATGAAGGCAATGGGTAGCGGTGAGGTGAGACGTACTTCGTAGCTTTTGTGGGCAACCGGACTCATGACACTCTCCAAATTGACTTGAAGAGGTAAACTGCGCCAAGCCCTGGCATCCGTAAAATCATAAAATGTCAGGCGCATCATGCAGAACACTTATGCAAACTTACTGAAGAAACCCAATCAAAATGTGGGAGCTGGCTTGCCTGCGATAGCGGTGGGTCAGTTGCAACAGTGCCAACTGACAGACAGCCATCGCAGGCAAGCCAGCTCCCACATTGACCGAGTTTCTCCAGCCACATCATCTTTGAGGCCGCTTATGACCTGGCAACCCCACATCACCGTCGCCACCATCGTCGAAGACAACGGCCGCTTCCTCATGGTCGAAGAACTGAAAAACGGCCGCGCCGTGCTCAACCAGCCCGCCGGCCACCTCGACCCGCATGAAACCCTCACCGAAGCCGCCGTGCGCGAAACCCTCGAAGAAACCGGCTGGGACGTCGAAGCCACCGGCATCGTCGGCATTTACCTCTACACCGCCCCCAGCAACGGCGTGACCTATCAACGGGTCTGCTTTATCGCCAAGGCCCTGAAACACCACCCGGACTATCAACTCGACGAAGGCATCATCCGCGCCCGCTGGCTGACCCGCGACGAGCTGCTGGCCGTGCGCGGAGACTGGCGCAGCGAGCTGATCATCCGCTGCATCGATGATTATTTGGCCGGCCAGCGTCACAGCCTGGAATTGATCCGCCCTTCTCTTTAGCCTTGAAGGCCCGAGCCTGATAGAATCGCGTCCTTTTTCAAGACACCCGTTGAAACCCTATGCGTGATCCAGCCCCTTCTGACACACAAAAGAAGCGCGTCATCGTCGGCATGTCCGGCGGCGTGGATTCTTCCGTTTCCGCCGTTCTGCTCATGGAGCAGGGTTATGAGGTGGAAGGCCTGTTCATGAAGAACTGGGAAGAAGACGATGGAACGGAATATTGCACCGCGATGGACGACCTGGCGGACGCCCAGGCCGTGTGCGACAAGATCGGTATCAAGCTGCACACCGCCAACTTCGCTGCCGAGTACTGGGACAATGTGTTCGAGCATTTCCTGGCCGAATACAAGGCCGGCCGTACGCCGAACCCGGACATCCTGTGCAACCGCGAAATCAAGTTCAAGGCGTTCCTTGACTACGCCATGATGCTTGGCGCCGACCTGATCGCCACCGGCCACTACGTGCGCCGCCGTGACATCGATGGCCGCACCGAACTGCTTAAAGGCCTGGACCCGAACAAGGACCAGAGCTACTTCCTGCACGCCGTCGGCGGCGAACAGATTGCCAAGACCCTGTTCCCGGTGGGCGAGCTGGAAAAGCCCGAAGTGCGCAAGATCGCCGAGCAACACGGCTTGGCCACGGCCAAGAAGAAGGATTCCACCGGGATCTGCTTTATCGGCGAGCGCCGCTTCAGCGACTTCCTCAAGCAATACCTGCCGGCACAACCGGGCGAGATCAAGACCACCGACGGCGAAGTCATCGGCCGCCATCATGGCTTGATGTACCACACCATCGGCCAACGCCAGGGCCTGGGCATCGGCGGCTTGAAAGACGCCGGTGAAGAACCGTGGTATGTGCTGGTCAAGGATCTGGAAAACAACGAGCTGATCGTCGGCCAGGGCAACGAGCACCCGCTGCTGTTCTCCGGTGCGCTGCTGGCTTCGGAAATCTATTGGGTCAACCCGATCGACCTGAGCACCCCGCGCCGCCTGACGGCCAAGGTGCGCTATCGCCAAAGCGACCAGCCGTGCAGCCTGGAAAAAACCGCTACCGGCTATCGTGCGACCTTCGATGACCCGCAGCGCGCGGTCACCCCTGGCCAGTCCGTGGTGTTCTATGACGGTGAAATTTGCCTGGGCGGCGGCGTGATTGAAGTGGCCGAAGCCTGGAGCAACCCGGCATGAGCCCGACCCAGGAGCAATTGACGGCATTGGGCGGGGTTTTCCTCGCAGCCGTCCTGGTGGACAAGATCGCCAAGACCGGCCAGGTCACCGAGGCAGGCCTGACCTGCATGCTCGGCAGCCTGCTGATCCGCGACCCCAAGGACACCCTGGAAGTCTACGGTGGCGACGACATCGCCCTGCGTGAAGGCTACCGCGCACTGATCGGCGCCCTGGAGCGCGACCCCAGCACGTTGCAGCGCGAGCCGTTGCGCTACGCCCTGTCGATGCTCGGCCTGGAGCGCCAACTGGCCAAGCGCGAGGACATGCTGGAAGTCATTGGCAAGCGCCTGCCACAGATTCAATCCCAGGTGGAACACTTCGGCCCGGCCCACGAAAACGTGATCGCCGCCTGCGGTGCGCTGTACCAGGACACCTTGAGCACCTTGCGCCAGCGGATCCAGGTCCACGGCGACATGCGCAACCTGCAACAACCGAACAACGCCTCGAAAATCCGCGCCCTGCTCCTGGCCGGTATTCGTTCGGCGCGGTTGTGGCGGCAGTTGGGCGGTCATCGTTGGCAGCTGGTCATCAGCCGACGCAAATTGCTCAAAGAGCTTTACCCGTTGATGCGCAACGAATAAGTCGCAGCAACCGCATTTTTTCAAGCGTTACGCGTAATACGCCGGTCAGTTGGCGACGGACCGGCGGATTTTTTCATGTATGATACGCGCCCCATTTCGTTGCCCGACTGTCCGAGAACACCCCATGCAGCTCTCTTCGCTCACTGCGGTTTCCCCTGTTGACGGCCGCTACGCCGGCAAAACCCAGGCCCTGCGCCCTATCTTCAGCGAATACGGCCTGATCCGTGCTCGTGTTCTGGTTGAAGTGCGCTGGCTCCAGCGCCTGGCCGCTCACCCCGCCATCAGCGAAGTGCCGGCGTTTTCCGCCGAAGCCAACGCTGTGCTCAACACCCTGGCGGAAAACTTTTCCCTGGAGCACGCCGAGCGTGTGAAAGAGATCGAGCGCACCACCAACCACGACGTCAAAGCCATCGAGTACCTGCTCAAAGAGCAAGCGGCCAAGCTGCCGGAACTGGCCCAGGTCAGCGAGTTCATCCACTTTGCCTGCACCAGCGAGGACATCAACAACCTGTCCCACGCCCTGATGCTGCGCGAAGGCCGTGATGACGTGATGCTGCCGCTGATGCGCCAGACCGCCAACGCCATCCGTGAACTGGCGATCCGTTTCGCCGACGTGCCGATGCTGTCGCGCACCCACGGCCAGCCGGCCTCGCCGACCACCCTGGGCAAAGAACTGGCCAACGTGGTGTACCGCCTGGAGCGTCAGATCGCTCAGGTCGCTGCCGTTCCGCTGCTGGGCAAGATCAACGGCGCCGTGGGCAACTACAACGCCCACCTCTCCGCCTACCCGGAAATCGACTGGGAAGAAAACGCCCGCGCCTTCATCGAAGACGAGCTGGGCCTGGGTTTCAACCCGTACACCACGCAGATCGAACCTCACGACTACATTGCCGAGCTGTTCGACGCCATTGCGCGCTTCAACACCATCCTGATCGACTTCGATCGCGATATCTGGGGCTACATCTCCCTGGGCTACTTCAAGCAGCGCACCATTGCCGGTGAAATCGGTTCGTCGACCATGCCGCACAAGGTCAACCCGATCGACTTCGAAAACTCCGAAGGCAACCTCGGCATCGCCAACGCCCTGTTCCAGCACCTGGCCAGCAAGTTGCCGATCTCCCGCTGGCAGCGCGACCTGACCGACTCCACCGTACTGCGCAACCTCGGCGTGGGCTTTGCCCATAGCGTGATCGCGTACGAAGCCAGCCTCAAAGGCATCAGCAAACTGGAGCTCAACGCGCAGAAAATCGCCGCTGACCTGGATGCATGCTGGGAAGTCTTGGCCGAGCCGATCCAGACCGTGATGCGCCGCTACAACATCGAAAACCCGTACGAGAAGCTGAAAGAATTGACGCGCGGCAAGGGGATCACCTCTGACGCACTGCAAACTTTCATCGACGGCCTGGATATGCCAGCCGCGGCCAAGGCCGAGCTGAAACTGCTCACCCCGGCCAACTACATCGGTAACGCTGTAGAGCAAGCCAAGCGCATCTGATCATCGCAAGACCCTTTGAGACGCCCGGCCGCGCCGGGCGTTTTTATTCCAGTCTGAAAAGTGCTTTCTTTCAATAGGTTACACATGAATCCTGACATCCCTCTTCAACTTCTGGGCGGCATCACGGCACGGGAATTCCTGCGCGACTACTGGCAGAAAAAACCGCTGCTGATCCGCCAGGCCATCCCCGATTTCGAAAGCCCGATCGACGCCGACGAACTGGCCGGTCTGGCCCTGGAAGAAGAAGTCGAGTCGCGCCTGGTGATCGAACACGGCGAACGTCCGTGGGAGCTGCGTCGCGGCCCGTTCGCCGAAGATGCTTTCGGCGCCCTGCCTGAGCGCGAGTGGACCCTGCTGGTACAAGCCGTCGACCAGTTCGTGCCGGAAGTTGCCGAGCTGCTGGAGCAGTTCCGCTTCCTGCCAAGCTGGCGCATCGACGACGTGATGATCAGCTTTGCCGCACCCGGCGGCAGCGTTGGCCCGCACTTCGACAACTACGACGTGTTCCTGCTGCAAGCCCAAGGCAAGCGCAACTGGAAAATCGGCCAGATGTGCAACTCCGAAAGCCCGCTGCTGCAACACGCGGACCTGCGCATCCTCGCCGAATTCGAAGAAAGCGCCGAATGGGTCCTGGAACCGGGCGACATGCTCTACCTGCCGCCGCGCCTGGCCCACTTCGGTATCGCCGAAGATGACTGCATGACCTACTCCGTGGGCTTCCGTGCACCGAGCGCGGCCGAAGTGCTGACCCACTTCACCGACTTCCTCGCCCAGTACCTGACCGACGAAGAGCGCTACACCGACGCCGACGCCCAACCGGTCAGCGACCCGCACCAAATCCAGAGCGACGCCCTTGATCGCCTGAAAAGCCTGCTGGCCGAGCACATGAGCGACGAGCGCATGCTGCTGACCTGGTTCGGCCAGTTCATGACCGAACCGCGCTACCCGGAACTGGTGGCCGGTGAAGAACTGGGCGAGGACGACTTCCTCGGCGCCCTGCAAGATGGCGCGATTCTGGTGCGCAACCCGAGCGCGCGCATGGCCTGGTCGGAAGTGGACGACGACGTCCTGCTGTTCGCCAGCGGCCAGAGCCGTTACCTGCCGGGCAAACTGCGCGAACTGCTGAAGCTGATCTGCGCCGCCGACGCCCTGCACGCCGAAAACCTCGGCCCGTGGCTGGCGGACGAAGACGGCCGCGATCTGCTGTGCGAACTGGTCAAGCAAGGAAGCCTGGGGTTTGCTGATGAATAAGATTCACGTAAGTGTCGCGGACTGGCAAAAGGATATCGCCGAGATACGGCGCATTCGTGAAGCGGTATTTATCGCTGAACAATCGGTACCCCCAGAGCTGGAATGGGACGCAGACGACGCTGACGCCGTGCATTTCCTCGCCTTCGAAGGCGACTTTCCGATTGGCACCGCTCGCTTGCTGCCCAGCGGCGAGATCGGGCGCGTGTCGGTGCTCAAGGATTGGCGCGGGCTTAAAGTCGGCGACAAGCTGATGGAAGCGGTGATTGGCGTGGCCGAGCAGCGTGGCCAGACGAAGCAGTTTCTCAGTGCGCAGGTGTATGCGGCGCCGTTTTATGAGCGACTGGGTTTCAAGATCGTCAGTGAGGAATTCCTGGAAGTCGGGATTCCGCATGTCGATATGGTGCGCGAGGGCTGATTCGAGACCGCGTCGCCTGCATCGCAGGCAAGCCAGCTCCCACATTTGACCGAGTGCATCCCTTGGAATGCGGTCAACATGTGGGAGCTGGCTTGCCTGCGATGCCTTTCCCAGCAGCACCCCAACATGCCCTGCCCTGCCAGGGCATTTTGCCGTCTACGATTCAACTTGCCCCCCGCCAGGCCGACAAACTGGCACTATCCAGCCTAAATGACTCGCAGAGATAACGGACATGTCCCTACGCACCCTGCTCACCGCCCTCCTGCTGGCCACCAGCGTCACGGCCATGGCCGATACCGAAGTGGTCAACCTGAGCAACCGCACCAGCGCCGACCTGCTGCCCGTCGCGCAAAATTTCATCGGCAAGGACGGCACCGTCAGCGCCTACGGCAACCAGCTTATTGTCAACGCTGACCCCGGCAAGATCCAGGACCTGCGCGCCCTGCTCTCGCAGCTCGATACCCCAGCCAAGCGCCTGCTGATCACCGTCGACACCAACGAGAACAACCAGCAGAACAGCGGCGACAACCAAACCCGCATCATCAGCTACGGCACCGCCAGCCGCGACGGCGGTGTGCAGCAGATCCAGGCCAGCGAAGGCGTGCCGGCGCTGATCCAGGTCGGCCAGAGCGTACCGCTGACCACCACGCAACCGGACGCCTACGGCCGCCCGCAAAACCAGACCCAATACCGCAACGTGACCCAGGGCCTTTACGTGACCGCAAGCGTCACCGGCGAGACCGTTCACCTGGCAATCAGTACCAACCGTGACCGCATGAGCCAGGAACGTCCCGATGTAGTGAACGTGCAAAGTACCGACACAACCGTCAGCGGCCGCCTGGGTGAATGGATCCCCCTGGCCGGCATCAACCGCGAGACCCAGGCCGACAAATCCTCTGGAACCCGCACCTACTCTACCCAGGGCCGCGATGACCTGACTTTGCGGGTCAAGGTCGACACCCTGAACTGAAGCACCAAAAACTGACTGATGAGTCGTCTTAGACTAAAGATGTAGTGCTTGAAAATAAGCACTACAAAACATTTGACGAGCCAAAAAAGCATGGGCATGATGGCCTCGCTCCCGCTAATCAGGGGCCCTGGCAAGGGCCTTCGGATCGCGCTCCAAGCTACCCACCCGAGCCGATTCGTGTCTGTACCGCCCACAAGGTGTGTTTGACGAGGTTGCGACTGGAACGAAGTTGTCCCGAGGGACGGAAGCTAACCAGGTAACCCGGCTACACACTGATGGATCGTACAAAGGCCCACGACGCCCGAAGACCGCCCGCAGTTTGCCCCTACCTGCTCAACTCCTCCTCTCGCCACTCGTTCATCCCGTCGCCTTCCCCGGCAAACCCGACATGACCGCCTAAGCTTCTGGTCAGCGAGCAGCCCTGCCTACGCATCGATTGCACGGCTGGAAAACGGATCTTCTAAACAAGACGCGACGAGGTTTACTCCCATGGCACTGACACGCGAACAGCAAATTGCAGCCCTCGAGAAAGACTGGGCTGAAAACCCACGCTGGAAAGGCGTGACCCGCGCTTATTCCGCTGCTGACGTCGTCCGCCTGCGTGGCTCGGTTCAACCGGAGCACACCTTTGCAAAACTCGGCGCCGAGAAGCTGTGGAACCTGGTCACCCAAGGTGCCAAGCCGTCCTTCCGTCCCGACAAAGATTTCGTCAACTGCATGGGCGCCCTCACTGGCGGCCAGGCAGTGCAACAGGTAAAAGCCGGTATCCAGGCGATCTACCTGTCCGGCTGGCAAGTGGCAGCGGACAACAACTCCGCTGAATCCATGTACCCCGACCAATCGCTGTACCCGGTGGATTCGGTTCCAACTGTGGTCAAGCGCATCAACAACTCGTTCCGTCGCGCCGACCAGATCCAGTGGAAAGCCGGCAAGAACCCAGGCGACGCAGGCTACATCGACTACTTCGCGCCAATCGTGGCTGACGCCGAGGCTGGTTTCGGCGGCGTACTCAACGCCTACGAGCTGATGAAGAGCATGATCGAGGCAGGCGCTGCCGGCGTGCACTTTGAAGACCAACTGGCGTCGGTGAAGAAATGCGGCCACATGGGCGGCAAAGTATTGGTGCCAACCCAGGAAGCCGTACAGAAGCTGACCGCTGCACGCTTGGCGGCTGACGTTGCCGGTACACCGACCATCATCCTGGCCCGTACCGACGCCAACGCCGCTGACCTGCTGACGTCGGACTGCGACCCGTACGACCAGCCGTTCGTCACCGGCGAACGTACCCAGGAAGGCTTCTACAAGGTGCGTGCCGGTCTCGACCAGGCCATCGCCCGCGGCCTGGCCTACGCGCCGTACGCCGACCTGATCTGGTGCGAAACCGCCAAGCCAGACCTGGACGAAGCCCGTCGCTTCGCCGAGGCGATCAAGAAGGAATACCCGGACCAACTGCTGTCCTACAACTGCTCGCCTTCTTTCAACTGGAAGAAGAACCTGGACGACGCGACCATCGCCAAGTTCCAGCGCGAACTGTCCGCCATGGGCTACAAGCACCAGTTCATCACCCTGGCCGGCATTCACAACATGTGGCACAGCATGTTCAACCTGGCGCACGACTACGCCCGCAACGACATGACCGCCTACGTGAAGCTGCAAGAGCAGGAATTCGCTGACGCAGCCAAAGGTTACACCTTCGTGGCGCACCAGCAGGAAGTGGGCACCGGCTACTTCGACGACATGACCACCGTGATCCAGGGCGGCTCCTCGTCCGTGACCGCGCTGACCGGTTCGACCGAAGAAGAGCAGTTCCACTAAGCACCGCGTACACGGCCACTGCGGCCCCAAGGAAGACCTAACCGCAGTGCCGCACAACAATCACGCCCCGACCTGTTCGGGGCGTTTTTTTTATCTCAAAATCACCACAAACCAATGTGGGAGCTGGCTTGCCTGCGATAGCGGTGCAGCAGTCGCCACATTCACTGACTGACACACCGCCATCGCGGGCAAGCCCGGCTCCCACAGGGAACGCGTCGAGTTGAAGATTTTACGCAAAACATTGATCCAGAGCGGTATTCGCTGCAACCAGATCGGTTAAAAGATCCCCGTCAACAACTAAGCCGCAATCAAGCAAGTAACGGCAACTTCCCCCGCCACACGAGAAACATTCGCTTAAACCCCACGCAAACAATATTCATTATCATTTGGCGCATGAAAACTTCGTTACAGCTTAAACAAAACACATTTGATTAAATGCCCGCTAATGCCCACCACACAAGGGTTGCAGCCCCATCGAGGTGCACTATGTCCTTATTCCATCGAATAATTTCGCTATAGGAATTTTACTTGCCCGGTGTTTAGCCATAAAATCACCGCGATTGATTGCAGTGCGACATATCGTCACTGCATCGTTACTTTTTTAAGCTCAGAGACCCTTGCTCTCTGTTAAGGACTTCCAGCATGACCGAAGCGACAGGACTCATGGCCCACAACTGGGGCTTTGCCATTTTCCTTCTCGGTGTTGTCGGCCTTTGCGCCTTCATGCTTGGTGTCTCCAGCCTCCTCGGGTCAAAAGCCTGGGGCCGCAGCAAAAACGAACCGTTCGAGTCCGGCATGCTACCTACAGGTGGCGCCCGCTTGCGGCTCTCAGCCAAATTCTATCTGGTCGCGATGCTGTTCGTGATCTTCGATATCGAAGCCCTCTTTCTCTTTGCCTGGTCTGTGTCCGTCCGCGAAAGCGGCTGGACCGGATTCGTCGAAGCTCTCGTTTTCATAGCAATTCTGTTGGCAGGCCTTGTCTACCTATTCCGAGTGGGCGCCCTTGACTGGGCACCGGAAGCTCGTCGTAAGCGGCAAGCGAAGCTGAAACAATGAGGCTTTGGCGATGCAATACAATCTCACCAGGATCGACCCGGATGCTCCTAACGATCAGTACCCTATCGGCGAACGGGAAACCGTCTCCGATCCGTTAGAAGATCAAGTCCACAAAAACATCTACATGGGCAAGCTGGAAGACGTGCTGAGTGGCGCGGTCAACTGGGGGCGTAAAAACTCCCTGTGGCCGTACAACTTCGGCCTGTCCTGCTGCTACGTGGAAATGACCACTGCCTTCACGGCGCCCCACGACATCGCACGCTTCGGCGCCGAAGTTATCCGGGCATCACCGCGCCAGGCGGATTTCATGGTTATCGCCGGCACCTGCTTCATCAAGATGGCGCCGATCATCCAGCGTCTCTACGAGCAAATGCTCGAACCGAAGTGGGTTATCTCCATGGGTTCGTGCGCCAACTCCGGTGGCATGTACGACATCTACTCCGTTGTCCAAGGGGTGGACAAGTTCCTGCCCGTGGACGTCTACGTGCCTGGCTGCCCGCCCCGCCCCGAAGCGTTCTTGCAAGGCTTGATGCTGTTGCAGGAATCGATTGGCAAGGAGCGTCGCCCACTGTCCTGGGTCGTTGGCGATCAAGGCGTTTACCGCGCCGAGATGCCTTCGCAAAAGGAACAGCGCCGCGAACAGCGAATCGCAGTGACCAACCTGCGCAGCCCCGACGAAGTCTGATCCAGCCCCGCTTCTTTTATAGAACGAAAACCTGGCTTCATTCTTTACGTTGACCGAAAGCGATAAAAAAACCATGACTACAGGCAGCGCTCTGTACATCCCGCCTTATAAGGCAGACGACCAGGATGTGGTCGTCGAACTCAATAACCGTTTTGGCCCTGACGCCTTCACCGCCCAGGCCACGCGCACCGGTATGCCGGTGCTGTGGGTGGCGCGCGCCAAGCTCGTCGAAGTCCTGACCTTCCTGCGTAACCTGCCCAAGCCGTACGTCATGCTCTATGACCTGCATGGCGTGGACGAGCGTCTGCGCACCAAGCGTCAAGGGCTGCCGAGCGGCGCCGACTTCACCGTGTTCTACCACCTGATGTCGATCGAACGTAATAGCGACGTGATGATCAAGGTCGCGTTGTCCGAAGGCGACCTGAGCGTCCCGACCGTGACCGGTATCTGGCCGAACGCCAGCTGGTACGAGCGTGAAGTCTGGGACATGTTCGGTATCGACTTCCCGGGCCACCCGCACCTGACGCGCATCATGATGCCGCCAACGTGGGAAGGTCACCCGCTGCGCAAGGACTTCCCTGCCCGCGCCACCGAATTCGACCCGTTCAGCCTCAACCTCGCCAAGCAGCAGCTTGAAGAAGAAGCCGCGCGCTTCCGCCCGGAAGACTGGGGCATGAAACGCTCCGGCACCAACGAGGACTACATGTTCCTCAACCTGGGCCCGAACCACCCTTCGGCCCACGGTGCCTTCCGTATCATCCTGCAACTGGACGGCGAAGAAATCGTCGACTGCGTGCCAGACATCGGCTACCACCACCGTGGTGCCGAGAAGATGGCCGAGCGCCAGTCGTGGCACAGCTTCATTCCGTACACCGACCGTATCGACTACCTCGGCGGCGTGATGAACAACCTGCCGTACGTGCTCTCGGTCGAGAAGCTGGCCGGCATCAAGGTGCCGGACCGCGTCGACACCATCCGCATCATGATGGCCGAGTTCTTCCGTATCACCAGCCACCTGCTGTTCCTGGGTACCTATATCCAGGACGTCGGCGCCATGACCCCGGTGTTCTTCACCTTCACCGACCGTCAGCGCGCCTACAAGGTCATCGAAGCCATCACCGGTTTCCGCCTGCACCCGGCCTGGTACCGCATCGGCGGCGTGGCCCACGACCTGCCGAACGGCTGGGAGCGCCTGGTCAAGGAGTTCATCGACTGGATGCCCAAGCGTCTGGACGAGTACCAAAAGGCCGCGCTGGACAACAGCATCCTCAAGGGTCGTACCATCGGCGTCGCCGCCTACAACACCAAAGAGGCCCTGGAATGGGGCGTCACCGGTGCAGGCCTGCGTTCCACCGGTTGCGATTTCGACCTGCGCAAGGCGCGCCCGTACTCCGGCTACGAGAACTTCGAATTCGAAGTACCGCTGGCGGCCAATGGCGATGCCTACGACCGTTGCATCGTGCGCGTCGAAGAAATGCGCCAGAGCCTGAAGATCATCGAGCAATGCATGCGCAACATGCCGGCCGGCCCGTACAAGGCGGATCACCCGCTGACCACGCCGCCGCCGAAAGAGCGCACGCTGCAACACATCGAAACCCTGATCACGCACTTCCTGCAGGTTTCGTGGGGCCCGGTCATGCCGGCCAACGAATCCTTCCAGATGATTGAAGCGACCAAGGGTATCAACAGTTATTACCTGACGAGCGATGGCGGCACCATGAGCTACCGCACCCGGATTCGTACGCCAAGCTTCCCGCACTTGCAGCAGATCCCTTCGGTGATCAAAGGCGAGATGGTCGCGGACTTGATTGCGTACCTGGGTAGTATCGATTTCGTTATGGCCGACGTGGACCGCTAAGCATGAACAGCACGCTTATCCAGACAGACCGTTTCACCCTGAGTGAAACCGAGCGCTCGGCCATCGAGCACGAGCTGCATCACTACGAAGACCCGCGCGCGGCGTCGATCGAAGCCTTGAAGATCGTCCAGAAGGAACGTGGCTGGGTGCCGGACGGCGCCCTCTACGCCATCGGCGAGATCCTCGGCATCCCGGCCAGCGACGTTGAAGGCGTGGCCACGTTCTACAGCCAGATCTTCCGTCAGCCCGTAGGCCGCCACATCATTCGCGTGTGCGACAGCATGGTCTGCTACATCGGTGGCCACGAGAAAGTGGTCGACGCGATCCAGACCAAACTGGGCATCGGCCTCGGCCAGACCACTGCAGACGGGCGTTTCACCCTGCTGCCGGTGTGCTGCCTTGGCAACTGCGACAAGGCGCCGGCGTTGATGATCGACGACGACACATTCGGTGACGTGCAGGCAGCTGGCGTGACCCAATTGCTCGAGGGCTACCCATGACCCTTACATCTTTCGGCCCGGCCAACCTGATCAAGCGTTCGCCTGAAACCCACCCGCTGACCTGGCGCCTGCGTGACGATGCCGAGCCGGTATGGCTCGACGAGTACCAGGCCAAGAACGGTTACGCGGCGGCGCGCAAAGCCTTCGCCGACATGGCCCAGGACGATATCGTCCAGACCGTGAAAGACGCCGGCCTCAAAGGCCGCGGCGGTGCAGGCTTCCCCACGGGTGTTAAGTGGGGCCTGATGCCAAAAGACGAATCCATCAACATCCGCTACCTGCTGTGCAACGCGGATGAAATGGAGCCGAACACCTGGAAAGACCGCATGCTGATGGAGCAACTGCCCCATCTGCTGATCGAAGGCATGCTGATCAGCGCCCGCGCGCTGAAAACCTACCGTGGCTATATCTTCCTGCGTGGCGAGTACACCACCGCCGCCAAGCACCTTAACCGTGCCGTGGAAGAAGCCAAGGCAGCGGGCCTGCTGGGCAAGAACATCCTCGGTTCGGGCTTTGACTTCGAGCTGTTCGTGCACACCGGCGCCGGGCGTTATATCTGCGGTGAAGAAACCGCACTGATCAACTCCCTCGAAGGCCGCCGCGCCAACCCGCGCTCCAAGCCGCCCTTCCCTGCCGCCGTGGGCGTGTGGGGCAAGCCGACGTGCGTGAACAACGTCGAGACCCTGTGCAACGTGCCGGCGATCATCGCCGACGGAGTGGACTGGTACAAATCGTTGGCCCGCGAAGGCAGCGAAGACATGGGCACCAAGCTCATGGGCTTCTCCGGCAAGGTCAAGAACCCTGGCCTGTGGGAACTGCCGTTCGGCGTGACCGCACGCGAGCTGTTCGAGGACTACGCCGGCGGCATGCGCGACGGCTACACCTTGAAAGCCTGGCAGCCAGGCGGCGCCGGTACCGGTTTCCTGCTCCCTGAGCACCTCGACGCACAGATGTATGCCGGCGGCATCGGCAAGGTTGGCACCCGGATGGGCACTGGCCTGGCGATGGCGGTGGACAACACCGTGAACATGGTCTCGCTGCTGCGCAACATGGAACAGTTCTTTGCCCGCGAATCCTGCGGCTTCTGCACCCCATGCCGCGACGGTTTGCCGTGGAGCGTGAAGCTGCTGATGGCCCTGGAAAAAGGCGAAGGCCGCGAGGGTGACATCGAGACCCTGCTGGGTCTGGTCGGTTTCCTCGGCCCAGGCAAGACATTCTGTGCTCACGCACCGGGCGCCGTGGAGCCATTGGGTAGCGCTATCAAATACTTCCGCTCGGAGTTCGAAGCCGGCATCGCGCCTACCAGCGCCGCCGTCCCGCCTCTGGCAAGGCCGATCGTAGTCGGCGCGTAACGCTTAAAGAAGCGAAGGGTCCGTGCCCTTCGCTTTCTCATGTGCCGGCGCCTTAACGGCTGTGTAGATGCACATGAATAACAAGATTCCATTAGCCACGCCCGCTGACAACGGGCCAACGAAGAACTTTGAACCATGGCCACTATCCACGTAGACGGCAAAGCGCTCGAAGTCGATGGGGCGGACAACCTGTTACAGGCGTGTCTGTCACTCGGCCTCGACATCCCGTATTTCTGCTGGCACCCCGCGCTTGGTAGCGTCGGTGCCTGTCGCCAGTGTGCGGTCAAGCAATACACCGACGAAAACGACACCCGTGGTCGTATCGTCATGTCGTGCATGACCCCAGCCACCGACAACACCTGGATCTCCATCGAAGATGAAGAATCCAAGGCGTTCCGCGCCAGTGTCGTCGAATGGCTGATGACCAACCACCCCCACGACTGCCCGGTCTGTGAGGAAGGCGGTCACTGCCACCTGCAAGACATGACGGTGATGACCGGCCACAACGAGCGCCGTTATCGCTTCACCAAGCGTACCCACCAGAACCAGCAACTGGGCCCGTTCATTTCCCACGAAATGAACCGCTGCATCGCTTGCTACCGCTGCGTGCGCTTCTATAAAGACTACGCTGGCGGCACCGACCTCGGTGTGTTCGGCGCCCACGACAACGTGTACTTCGGTCGCGTTGAAGATGGCGTGCTCGAAAGCGAGTTCTCCGGCAACCTCACCGAGGTCTGCCCGACCGGTGTGTTCACCGACAAGACCCACTCCGAGCGCTACAACCGCAAGTGGGACATGCAGTTCGCCCCGAGCATCTGCCATGGCTGCTCCAGCGGTTGCAACATCTCCCCGGGCGAGCGCTACGGCGAACTGCGTCGTATCGAAAACCGCTTCAACGGTTCGGTCAACCAGTACTTCCTGTGCGACCGTGGCCGTTTCGGCTATGGCTACGTCAACCGCGAAGACCGCCCGCGCCAGCCTCTGCTGGCCGGTGGCGCCAAGCTGAGCCTGGACGACGCACTGGATAAAGCCGCCGACCTGCTGCGCGGCCGCAACATCGTCGGTATCGGTTCGCCGCGCGCCAGCCTCGAAAGCAACTTCGCGTTGCGCGAACTGGTCGGTGCCGAGCACTTCTACACCGGTATCGAAGCCGCTGAGCTAGAACGCATCCGCCTGGTCCTGCAAGTGCTGAACGACAGCCCGCTGCCGGTTCCGAACATGCGCGACATCGAAGACCACGACGCCATTTTCGTCCTCGGTGAAGACCTGACCCAGACCGCTGCCCGCGTCGCCCTGTCGCTGCGCCAGTCGGTGAAAGGCAAGGCTGAAGAAATGGCCGACGCCATGCGCGTCCAGCCATGGCTCGACGCCGCGGTGAAAAACATCGGCCAGCACGCGCTGAACCCGTTGTTTATCGCCAGCCTCGCTGAGACCAAGCTCGACGACATCGCCGAAGAGTGTGTACACGCCGCGCCGGACGACCTGGCCCGCATCGGTTTCGCCGTGGCCCACGCCCTCGACGCCAGCGCCCCTGCCGTCGAAGGCCTGGACAGCGAAGCGGTGGCCCTGGCCCAGCGTATCGCCGACGCCCTGCTGGCCGCCAAGCGTCCACTGATCATTGCCGGCACCTCGTTGGGTTCCAAGGCGCTGATCGAAGCCGCTGCCAACATCGCCAAAGCCTTGAAGCTACGCGACAAGAACGGTTCCATCAGCCTGGTGGTGCCGGAAGCCAACAGCCTTGGCCTGGCCATGCTCGGTGGCGAGTCCCTGGACGCAGCCCTGCAAGCGGTGATCGACGGCAACGCCGACGCCATCGTGGTGCTGGAAAACGACCTGTACACCCGCACCGATGCCGCCAAAGTTGACGCCGCACTGGACGCAGCCAAGGTGCTGATCGTCGCCGACCACCAGAAGACCGCCACCAGCGAACGTGCCGACCTGGTGCTGCCAGCCGCCACCTTCGCCGAAGGCGACGGTACCCTGGTCAGCCAGGAAGGTCGCGCCCAGCGTTTCTTCCAGGTGTTCGATCCGAAGTACATGGACGCCAGCATCCTGGTTCACGAAGGCTGGCGCTGGCTGCATGCCCTGCGCGCCACCCTGCTGAACCAGCCGATCGACTGGACCCAGCTCGACCACGTGACCGCCGCCACCGCTGCGAGCGCGCCGCAACTGGCCCGCATCATCGATGCTGCGCCATCCGCCGCGTTCCGCATCAAGGGCATGAAACTGGCCCGTGAACCGCTGCGTTACTCCGGTCGCACGGCCATGCGCGCCAATATCAGCGTGCATGAACCGCGTACTCCACAAGACCCGGACACCGCGTTCGCCTTCTCCATGGAAGGTTACTCGGGTTCGGCCGAACCGCGTCAGCAGGTGCCGTTCGCCTGGTCGCCGGGCTGGAACTCGCCGCAGGCCTGGAACAAGTTCCAGGACGAAGTCGGTGGTCACATCCGCGCTGGCGACCCGGGCACCCGCCTGATCGAAAGCGCCGGTGATGCGCTGAACTGGTTCGCTGCCGTACCGCGTCCGTTCAACCCGGCCCAGGGCACCTGGCAGGTTGTGCCGTTCTTCCACCTGTTCGGCAGCGAAGAGAACTCTTCGAAAGCCGCGCCCGTGCAAGAGCGCATCCCTGCTGCCTACGTATCCGTGGCCAAGTCCGAAGCCGACCGCCTCGGCGTCAACGACGGTGCCCTGCTCAGCTTGAATGTTGCCGGCCAGACCCTGCGTCTGCCGCTGCGTATCAATGAAGAGCTGGGCGCTGGCCTGATCGCACTGCCGAAAGGCATCGCTGGCATTCCAGCGGCGATCTTTGGCAAAACCGTTGACGGTCTGCAGGAGGCAGCGCAATGACTTGGTTCACGCCGGAAGTAATTGACGTGATCATCTCGGTGGTCAAGGCCATCGTGATCCTGTTGGCCGTGGTCGTTGCGGGCGCCCTGCTCAGCTTCGTCGAACGTCGCCTGCTGGGCTGGTGGCAGGACCGTTACGGTCCGAACCGCGTTGGCCCGTTCGGTATGTTCCAGATCGCCGCCGACATGCTGAAAATGTTCTTCAAGGAAGACTGGACCCCGCCGTTTGCCGACAAGGTGATCTTCACCCTGGCACCGGTCGTGGCCATGAGCGCCTTGCTGATCGCCTTCGCGATCATCCCGATCACCCCGACCTGGGGCGTGGCGGACCTGAACATCGGCTTGCTGTTCTTCTTCGCCATGGCCGGTTTGTCGGTCTACGCGGTGCTGTTCGCCGGTTGGGCCAGTAACAACAAGTTCGCCCTGCTGGGCAGCTTGCGGGCTTCGGCCCAGACCGTGTCCTACGAAGTGTTCATGGGCCTCGCGCTGATGGGCATCGTGGTGCAGGTTGGCTCGTTCAACATGCGCGACATCGTCGAGTACCAGGCGCAGAACCTGTGGTTCATCATTCCGCAGTTCTTCGGCTTCTGTACCTTCTTCATCGCTGGCGTCGCCGTGACTCACCGTCACCCGTTCGACCAACCGGAAGCGGAACAGGAACTGGCCGACGGTTACCACATTGAATATGCCGGCATGAAATGGGGCATGTTCTTCGTCGGTGAATACATCGGCATCATCTTGATCTCGGCCCTGCTGGTCACGCTGTTCTTCGGCGGCTGGCACGGTCCGTTCGGCATCCTGCCGCAGTTGGCGTTCTTCTGGTTCTTCCTCAAGACCGCGTTCTTCATCATGTTGTTCATCCTGCTGCGCGCTTCCATTCCGCGTCCACGATACGACCAGGTGATGGATTTCAGCTGGCGCTTCTGCCTGCCGCTGACCCTGATCAATTTGCTGGTGACGGCCGCCGTTGTGTTGTTGAACACGCCCGCCGGCGCGGTTCAGTGAGGATTTGACCCATGTTCAAATATATTGGCGACATCGTTAAGGGTACTGGTACCCAGTTGCGAAGCCTGGTGATGGTTTTCGGCCATGGCTTCCGCAAACGCGACACCCTGCAATACCCCGAAGAAGCGGTGTACCTGCCGCCGCGTTATCGCGGCCGTATCGTGCTGACCCGCGACCCCGATGGCGAAGAGCGTTGCGTAGCCTGCAACCTGTGCGCCGTGGCGTGCCCGGTGGGTTGCATCTCCCTGCAGAAAGCTGAAACCGAAGACGGTCGCTGGTACCCGGACTTCTTCCGCATCAACTTCTCGCGCTGCATTTTCTGTGGCCTCTGCGAGGAAGCTTGCCCGACCACCGCAATCCAGCTCACGCCGGATTTCGAGATGGCCGAGTTCAAACGTCAGGACCTGGTGTACGAGAAAGAAGATCTGCTGATCTCTGGTCCCGGTAAAAACCCTGATTACAACTTCTATCGTGTTGCAGGTATGGCCGTTGCCGGTAAGCCGAAAGGCGCCGCACAAAACGAAGCCGAGCCGATCAACGTGAAGAGCTTGCTGCCTTAAGGAAGAAAGATGGAATTCGCTTTCTATTTCGCGTCCGGTATTGCAGTGGTGTCCACGCTTCGCGTGATCACCAACACCAATCCTGTGCACGCCCTGCTCTACCTGATCATTTCGTTGATCGCCGTGGCCATGACCTTTTTCAGCCTCGGCGCACCGTTCGCCGGTGTCCTGGAAGTGATCGCCTACGCTGGCGCCATCATGGTGCTGTTCGTGTTTGTGGTGATGATGCTCAACCTGGGGCCGGCTTCGGTCGCCCAGGAGCGCGTCTGGCTCAAGCCCGGCATCTGGCTCGGCCCGGTGATCCTGGCAGCCCTGCTGCTGGGTGAGCTGCTGTATGTGCTGTTCGCTCACCAGAGCGGCCAGGCCATCGGCCACACCACCGTAGACGCCAAGGCCGTGGGCATCAGCCTGTTCGGTCCGTACCTGCTGGTGGTCGAACTGGCTTCGATGCTGCTGCTCGCTGCAGCCATCACCGCCTTCCACTTGGGCCGCAACGAAGCCAAGGAGCAATGACGATGCCTGCTATTCCTTTGGAGCATGGTCTGGCGGTCGCCGGCATCCTGTTCTGCCTTGGCCTGGTCGGCCTGATGGTCCGCCGTAACATTCTGTTCGTGTTGATGAGCCTGGAAATCATGATGAACGCCGCCGCACTGGCGTTCATCGTTGCCGGCGCACGTTGGGGCCAGCCGGATGGACAAGTCATGTTCATCCTGGTGATCAGCCTGGCAGCCGCCGAGGCCAGTATTGGCCTGGCGATCCTGCTGCAACTGTATCGTCGCTTCCACACGCTTGATATCGACGCTGCCAGTGAGATGCGCGGATGAACATGATCTTTCTGACTTTCGTATTCCCCCTGATCGGTTTCCTGCTGCTGTCGTTCTCTCGCGGGCGCTGGTCGGAAAACCTGTCTGCCCTGGTGGGTGTGGGTTCCATTGGCCTGTCGGCCATCGTGACCGCCTACGTCATCTGGCAATTCAACGTGGCACCGCCGGAAGGTGGCCACTACACCCTGGTGCTGTGGCAGTGGATGTCGGTGGAGGGCTTCAAGCCCAACTTCGCCCTCTACGTCGACGGCCTGTCGATCACCATGCTCGGCGTGGTGGTGGGTGTGGGCTTCCTGATCCACCTGTTCGCGTCCTGGTACATGCGCGGTGAAGCCGGTTACTCGCGCTTCTTCTCGTACACCAACCTGTTTATCGCCAGCATGCTGTTCCTGGTGCTGGGCGATAACCTGTTGTTCCTGTACTTCGGCTGGGAAGGCGTGGGCCTGTGCTCGTACCTGTTGATCGGTTTCTACTACAGCAACCGTAACAACGGTAACGCGGCACTCAAGGCCTTTATCGTCACCCGTATCGGCGACGTGTTCATGGCCATCGGCCTGTTCATCCTGTTCCAACAGGTGGGCACGCTGAACATCCAGGAACTGCTGGTGCTGGCACCGCAGAAATTCCAGGTCGGCGACTTCTGGATCACCCTCGCTACCCTGATGCTGCTGGGCGGCGCCGTGGGTAAATCCGCGCAACTGCCGCTGCAAACCTGGCTGGCGGATGCGATGGCTGGCCCTACCCCTGTTTCCGCACTGATTCACGCGGCAACGATGGTAACTGCCGGTGTCTACCTGATCGCCCGTACCCACGGCCTGTTCACCCTGGCGCCGGACATCCTGCACCTGGTGGGCGTCGTTGGCGGCGTGACCCTGGTGCTGGCCGGCTTCGCAGCCCTGGTACAGACCGACATCAAGCGTATCCTCGCCTACTCGACCATGAGCCAGATCGGCTACATGTTCCTGGCCCTGGGCGTTGGCGCCTGGGACGCGGCGATCTTCCACCTGATGACCCACGCCTTCTTCAAGGCCCTGCTGTTCCTCGCGTCCGGTGCGGTGATCGTTGCCTGCCACCACGAGCAGAACATCTTCAAGATGGGCGGCCTGTGGAAGAAACTGCCACTGGCCTACGCCAGCTTCATCGTCGGTGGTGCCGCCCTGGCCGCCCTGCCGTTGGTGACCGCCGGTTTCTATTCGAAGGATGAAATCCTCTGGGAAGCCTTCGCCAGCGGTAACCAGAACCTGCTGTACGCAGGCCTGGTAGGTGCGTTCATGACCTCGCTGTACACCTTCCGCTTGATCTTCATCACCTTCCACGGTGAAGCCAAGACCGAAGCGCACGCGGGCCACGGCATTTCCCACTGGCTGCCATTGTCGGTGCTGATCATCCTGTCGACGTTCGTCGGTGCCCTGATCACCCCGCCACTGGCCGGTGTATTGCCAGAAAGCGCCGGCCATGCCGGTGGCGCTGCCAAGCACAGCCTGGAAATCGCCTCGGGCGCCATCGCCATCGCCGGTATCCTGCTGGCCGCGCTGCTGTTCCTCGGCAAGCGTCGCTTCGTGACCGCCGTGGCCAACAGTGGCATTGGCCGCTTCCTGTCGGCCTGGTGGTTCGCTGCCTGGGGCTTCGACTGGATCTACGACAAACTGTTCGTCAAGCCATACCTGGCCATCAGCCATGTACTGCGCAAAGACCCGCTCGACCAGACCATCGGTTTGATCCCGCGCGCCGCCAAGGCCGGTCACACCGCCCTGAGCCGCAGCGAGACGGGCCAACTGCGCTGGTACGCAGCGTCCATGGCTGCCGGTGCCGTGCTGGTGATCGGCGCCATCGTCGTGGTAGCGGTCTGACTATGAACTTTGCCAACTTTGCGAACTTGCGAAAGGAAACGAGCCTGTCATGATTCTGCCCTGGCTAATCCTGATCCCCTTTATCGGCGGCCTGCTCTGCTGGATGGGTGAACGCTTCGGCGCCACCCTCCCCCGCTGGATTGCGTTGCTGACCATGTCCCTGGAACTCGCACTCGGCCTCTGGCTGTGGGCCCATGGCGACTATTCATTTGCTCCGGCACCGGGTGTCGATCCAACGTTCGCACTTGAATTCAAGCACGTGTGGATCCAGCGCTTCGGCATCAACGTGCACCTGGCCCTCGACGGCCTGTCGCTGTTGATGATCCTGCTGACCGGCCTGCTGGGTATCCTCTCGGTACTCTGCTCGTGGAAAGAGATCCAGCGTCACGTGGGCTTCTTCCACCTGAACCTGATGTGGATCCTGGGCGGCGTTGTCGGCGTGTTCCTGGCGCTGGACCTGTTCATGTTCTTCTTCTTCTGGGAAATGATGCTGGTGCCGATGTACTTCCTCATCGCGCTCTGGGGTCACAGTTCTTCGGACGGCAAGAAAACCCGGATCTACGCGGCGACCAAGTTCTTCATCTTCACCCAGGCTTCCGGCCTGATCATGTTGGTGGCGATCCTGGGTCTGGTACTGGTCAACTTCAACACCACCGGCGTGATTACGTTCAACTACGCCGACCTGTTGAAAACCAAGATGTCCCTGACCACCGAGTACATCCTGATGCTGGGCTTCTTCATCGCGTTTGCGGTGAAGCTGCCGGTGGTGCCGTTCCACTCCTGGTTGCCTGACGCTCACGCCCAGGCGCCGACCGCAGGTTCCGTTGACCTGGCCGGTATCCTGCTGAAGACCGCTGCTTATGGTCTGCTGCGTTTCGCCCTGCCGCTGTTCCCGAATGCCTCGGCCGAGTTCGCGCCGATCGCCATGACCCTGGGTCTGATCGGGATCTTCTACGGTGCGTTCCTGGCCTTCGCCCAAACCGACATCAAGCGTCTGATTGCCTTCTCGTCCGTTTCCCACATGGGTTTCGTACTGATCGGCATCTACTCCGGCAGCCAGTTGGCGCTGCAAGGCGCTGTGATCCAGATGTTGGCCCACGGTGTTTCCGCCGCTGCCCTGTTTATCCTGAGTGGCCAGTTGTACGAGCGCCTGCACACCCGTGACATGCGTGAAATGGGTGGCGTGTGGTCGCGCATCGCCTACCTGCCGGCGATCAGCCTGTTCTTCGCCGCCGCGTCGCTGGGCTTGCCGGGTACCGGTAACTTCATCGGCGAGTTCCTGATCCTGATGGGTGCCTTCGTGCAGACGCCGTGGATCAGTGCCATTGCCACGTCCGGCCTGGTATTCGGTTCGGTCTACTCGTTGATCATGATCCACCGCGCCTACTTCGGCCCGGCCAAGTCCGACACCGTCCTGCAAGGGATGGATGCTCGTGAACTGATCATGGTGCTCGGCCTTGCGGTACTGCTGATCTACATCGGCGTGTACCCGCAACCGTTCCTGGACACTTCTGCCGCGACGATGCATGGCGTGCAGCAGTGGTTCGGCATCGCCTTCTCTCAACTCGCTTCGGCCCGGTAAGAGCGCTATGGAATTCACGATCCAACACTTTATCGCGCTTGCGCCGCTGCTGATTACCAGCCTCACCGTTGTTGCGGTGATGCTGGCCATCGCCTGGCGCCGCAATCACTCGCAAACGTTCCTGCTGTCCTGCGCCGGGTTGAACCTGGCCCTGCTGTCGATCATTCCGGCCCTCAAGGTCGCGCCACTGGCGGTCACGCCATTGATGATGGTCGATGACTTTGCCCTGCTGTACATCGCGCTGATCCTGGTGGCCACGCTGGCCTGCGTCACTCTCGCCCACGCCTACCTCGGCGAAGGCGGCACTGGCTACCCAGGCAACCGCGAAGAGCTGTACCTGCTGATCCTGCTGGCTGCGGCCGGTGGCATCGTGCTGGTCAGCGCACAGCACCTGGCGGGCCTGTTCATCGGCCTGGAACTGCTGTCGATCCCGACCTACGGCCTGGTAGCTTATGCCTTCTTCAACAAGCGCTCCCTGGAAGCCGGCATCAAGTACATGGTGCTGTCGGCTGCTGGTTCTGCGTTCCTGTTGTTCGGTATGGCCCTGCTCTACGCCGAAGCTGGCAGCCTGAGCTTCACCGGTATCGGCCACGCCCTGGCTACCACCAGCATGCCTGCACCGATTGCCCAACTGGGCCTGGCGATGATGCTGATCGGCCTGGCGTTCAAGCTCTCCTTGGTGCCGTTCCACTTGTGGACCCCAGACGTGTACGAAGGCGCCCCGGCGCCGGTGGCTGCGTTCCTGGCAACCGCGTCGAAAGTGGCTGTGTTTGCGGTGATGGTGCGTCTGTTCCAGATCTCCCCTGCTGCCAACACCGGCGTGCTCAGCGACGTGCTGACTGTGATCGCCATTGCGTCGATCCTGTTCGGTAACCTGCTGGCCCTGACCCAGAACAACCTCAAGCGTCTGCTGGGTTACTCGTCCATCGCGCACTTCGGCTACCTGCTGATCGCCTTGGTGGCGAGCAAAGGCCTGGCCGTGGAAGCCATGGGTGTGTACCTGGTCACCTACGTGATCACCAGCCTGGGTGCATTCGGCGTGATCACGCTGATGTCCTCGCCGTTCAAAGGCCGTGACGCCGACGCCCTGTACGAATACCGCGGCTTGTTCTGGCGCCGTCCGTACCTGACCGCCGTACTCACCGTGATGATGCTGTCCCTGGCTGGTATTCCGCTGACGGCGGGCTTTATCGGCAAGTTCTACATCGTTGCCACCGGCGTTGAAGCCCACGAATGGTGGTTGGTTGCTTCCCTGGTACTGGGCAGCGCCATCGGCGTGTTCTACTACCTGCGCGTGATGGTCACCCTCTACCTGATCGAGCCAAACCTGCGTCGTGTGGATGCCGAGCTGCATTGGGAACAGAAGGCAGGCGGCGTGATGCTGCTGGCCATCGCCCTGCTCGCGTTCTTCCTGGGCGTGTACCCACAACCGTTGCTCACCCTGGTGCAGCACGCGGTGTTGGGCGTTTGATTGCTTAAGTCGACGTGGTAAACAAAACGGCGCCTTCGGGCGCCGTTTTGCATTTGTTGCGATAAGTAAATTCCATAAGGAATTCCTGTGGCGAGGGAGCTTGCTCCCGCTGGGGCGCGAAGCGGCCCCAAAAAGGTCACCGCGTTATCCCTGATAAATCTCAGTGCCTGGCTTCGGGGCCGCTACGCAGCCCAGCGGGAGCAAGCTCCCTCGCCACAACTATGTGCTTGGCAGTTGCGCGAATGCACCTCGGACTTTTCTGACTTTACGTATATCTCCTGACTGGCATCCAGTTCTTCGGAGCTAAGCGTACAGTTTCCGTCGCATACGCAAACTACGTAGGAAAACACATGAAACGTGAAATCTTTTCCGAACTGGTCGAAGGCTTCGACGCACTGGCAAGCGAGCGCCAAGGCAAAATCACGCTACGGACCCACAAGGTCCAACTAAACAAACTCTCACCCCTTACCGCCGAAGAAGTGGTCGCCGTACGCCAACAGCTCAACCTCTCCCGCTCGGTATTTGCCATGTATCTGCGCACCAATACCCGTACGCTGGAGAACTGGGAGCAAGGCCGAGCCAAACCCAATGCCCAGGCAGTGACCTTGATCCGCTTGGTGGAGCGTTTTCCGGAAACCGTGGCGCAACTTGCTGCATTGAGTTAACACCACATACCCGTGTGTGGGGGCTTGCCCGCGAATGCGGTGGTTCAGTGCCAGAGGAGGTGACTGATACGCCGCTATCGCGGGCAAGCCCGCTCCCACAGGGGATCGGGTTCACATCACCCAACTGTGGGAGCTGGCTTGCCTGCGATTGCGGTAGATCAGTTGCATCGGTGCTGGCGTCAGAACGCGATACCGACCTTCACCCCATACTCATCCCGCTTGAGCCTGGTGTTATCCGCCACCTCGGAATCTTCATCCAGCTTGTACTCAGTGCGGGTGTAGTACAGACCCGCAACCACAGGCAGGTCACCCTTCTGGTTCATCAACAGGCTGACTTCGGCGTATGGGTTGGTGCGGTCCTTGAGGTCCACGGTGTCGCTGCCCAGGCCGGCTACCTTGATCTTGGCGCGACTGTCGAGGGTGCGGCGGGCGCCGGCTTCGACGCGCAGGGTCATGTCATCGAACTGGTGGTTGTAGCCCAGGGCGGCCTTGGCGAAGGGCGATTTGCTGGTGAGCTCCAGGTCTTCGTTGTTGGAGTCCAGCTCGTAGCGGGTCCAGCTGTAGCCGCCGCCTGCAATCACATCGACCGAGTTGCGCGCATCCAGCGCGGCACGCCAGCCGAGGTCCAGGTCGGCCTGGCCATCTTTTAGTTTGTTGTCGCTCTTTTTGCCGTACTTGGCGGTAACGCCCGCCTGGTAGATAAAGCCGGACTCAGCGGTGAGCTTGTTGCCGAAGTTATAGAACAGGCCCGCTTCGGGCAGGTTGTCCTTGTCACTTTGGCTGCCGCCTTCGAGCTTGAAGTCGTTATAGGCGCCCAGGATACCGAAGGTAGAAATCGGCCCCGTAGGCGGTGCGGCGAACACCATGGCAGGCGCTGCGACTAGCGCAAATACCGAGGTGTTCTTGAGGAATGTTCCGAATAGCTTGGACATCGTTTTACAGCTCCTTGTCTGGTGAGCAAATTACTCCGGAACCGCTTCGAGCCTAAATGTAGGAAAAAGGTTCGCATTCATTTGCGCAGACAAAGAGATAAAACGGTTCAGCGATGGCTCTATCTCGATATTTCTAGCTAGATGCCATTATTAAGCCATTAACTTTCTCGACCAACGACCCGTCCTCCGGCAAGCGAATCCCAAAGGTTTCCCTGAGCAGCGCCAGGAGTTCATCGGCCTGTTTAATCGTGTGTTTTTCACTGGGCCGATCCAGGTGGTGGACTGCGTAGTGGGCGTTGTTCAACGTGTAGCGTTTGCCCGCCGCCAACCGCGCGACTTTCAACTGGCCGAGAAACGGCGAACCCGGATGCGTGGACACGTACCAGTTGCCAATCTCATAGTCGATATCCGCCTGCTCTTGCAGGTCGAACACATACAACCCACGCCACTCCCCGGCGACTTCAGCCCATAACGTGTAGCTTTCGTCCGCGTTGTGCGTCAGGCGATAGAATTCGTGAGCCGTGGCCTGATCCGCCTCGCTGTCCAACCGCAACGGGCCGCTGGGCACCATGCCACCAAAGCCGACGTCGGTGATGTAGCGCACCCCGTCCAGGGTCACCAGGCTCAAGCGATGGGTGCGTGCCGTGCGTGCATCCGCCGGCCCGCCCATCACCACCCGACCAGTAATGCCCCGCGCATCAAAACCGAGTTCCTGCAACAGGGCCAGGAACATCTGGTTCAGCTCGTAGCAATAACCCCCTCGCCCATCGAGCAGCACTTTGCGCTCGACACTGGCCAGGTCGATGGGCACCGGCAGGTGCAGCAAGGTGGACAGGCTTTCAAAGGCAAAGGTGCACACATGGCGCAGTTGCAGGTCGCGCAGGGTTTGCAGGGTGGGTGCAGGCGGCGTGTCGTAGCCCAGGCGTTGCAAGTAAAGCTGGCGATGGGTCAGGTCGGGCATGGCGCAATCCTTGGGCACAGTACAGAGGCGACACTATGCCGCGCCGACATGCAGATTGTCATTTTGAATGAACCTTTTTGAACGCCGCCCTATCCATTTATAACAACACAGGGAGGCAACATGAGTAGCGCAAAAATCTACACCATCCACTACCAACTACACGGTCAACCGAAGTCCTTTGTGGTACGCGCCGAAGTGATGAACAACGCCGAGGCCTGGCATTGGGCGGCAGTGGACGCCGACATTGCCCACGTAAGCCGCATCGGCCGCGTCGGTCATGAGCAAGTGAAAAAGACCACCCGGCCCTGGGCGGAGAAATTCGGCGTCACCGAAGTGACGTGGACCGCACCCAAGTAACTAAAAGCCCCGCCGAAGCGGGGCTCTTTATGTGCGATGTGCGAAGATGCGCGCCTACGCCACTGGAGACCGCCCCGGATGTTCGAGCTCAAACCCTGCGACCCTGTCACCTACCGCCGCCAAACCCGCCGCAGCACGCTGATCGTCGCGGTGGTGTTCCTGGCACTGGCGATGTTGCTGTCGAGCCTGGCGGTGATGCTGTTCGGCGAACCGGGCGGTGACAACTTCCGCTTCAATGTCGGCGGCGTATTTGCCGGCGTGCTGATCACCCTGGCCCTGGTGCGCGGCCCGTTCTGGACCCAGCCGTGGCTGGCGCCAGCGGTGTATGGCTGGCAGCTCAAGCGCAGCCTGATGAGCGTGACCAATGTGATGCACAAGGTCACCGAGGGCGTACAAGCCAACGACCCGACGGCGATCAAGCTGCTGCGTTTTTACCACTTGGGACTGACGCAGATGCATGCCCTCGACGCCAACTCCAGCGCCCAGGCGCATCTCCTCAGCGAGGTCGAGGCGCACAAGGCGAAAATGCAGGCGCTGGGCATCGACACCGAACAGACACGCCTTGATCCGGCGTGGCTGGAACAACTGCGCCATTAAGCGACCCGACCGGCGCGCCAGCAGAACAACGCACTCACGGCAATCGCGGCGCCGGCCAGGCCGAACACCAGCGGCGCCGACGCCACCGGCAGCAACAACCCCGCCAACAATGGCCCAAGGCCCGCACCGATATCCCGCCACACCGCGTTCGAGGCCAGCGCCGACACCCGCATCGCACCGGGGTTGCGTTCGGCCACCAGGGTGGTCACCAGCGGCAGTTGCAGCGCACGCAACACCAACACCGCCGCCGCACCGACGATCACCCAGTAGCTGGCAAACGCGGTCAGGGCCAGGGCACTCATAAACGAGAACAGCAGCAACATCGAGGTCGCGCCGAAACGCTGGGCCGCACGCCCACCCAAGGGGCTCAGGAGCATTTCCGAGACATAACGCAGCGCCATCAATCCGCCGGCGATCAATACCGCATCGCCGCCAAGAATCTTCTGCGCCTGGATCGACAGGCCAAAGATAAACAGCCCATCCAACGCCACGCCTTCGATAAACGACCACAGCGCCACACTGTCGGGCCACTTGAAGCGGCGCCCGCTGCTGTGCAGATCATGGCCGGCGACGGGCAAGCCGCGCGCCACCCACAGGCCCACCAGGCAGCAACCGGCGAGGATCAGAAAGATCGGGCGCGGCCCGGCCCATAACGTCAGCCAACCGCCCAGCGGCAGCGCAAGCATCGGCCCGAGGGCGATCACTGCCCGTGAGCGTCCGGCCCGGCGTGCGGCGCCTGCGGGTTCCGAGGTCGCCAGCACTTGGGTGGACAGGTTCAACGCGGCAAAACACAGGCCCCAGACCAACCGCAACCCCAGCAATGCGGCAAAGCCCGACAGCATCGAGTTGCCCAAGGCACACAGCGTCGCGGCGCCGGCGGCGATCATGCAGGTCAGGCGGTCGCCGTTGCGTGCGTAGAAATTCAGCACATGGCGGTAGCCGAAAATTCGCACCAGACGGTTGGCCGCCAGCAATACCCCGGCCTGGGCCAGCGTGATGCCGAAGGCCTGGGATTCCATCGGCAGCAGCAGGTACAGCAGCACATCGCTGGGCAGGCATAAAGCCAGGGTCAGCGCAGCGCAGCGGGATTGGGTGTCAGCAGTGCGTTGGGCCAGGGCGGTCATAAATCTGAAACATCCCGAAACATTCAGGTCGCCACGTTAGCCCTCCCCCCGCGTGTTTTACAACGGCCTGGTGGGCTTTTTTCCATAGGGCAGCAAACGCAACACGCTGGCCACGGCGCCCACCAACGCAAACACGCAGCCCAGCCACAACGCAGTTTGCGGGCCGCTGTCGGCGAACAGGTGGAAACACAGCGCCACCAGCGACGCCCCCAGCGTCTGCCCCAGCAACCGAGAGATCGCCACGATGCCACTGGCCCCGCCACTGCGGGCGAGCGGCGCGCTGGTCATGATGGCCTTGAGGTTGGGCGACTGGAAGAAACCAAAACCGGCACCACACAAAGCCATGCGCCAGCCAATGTCCACGGCCGACGCTTCATTGCCCAGGCTGGCCAGCGCCGCCATGCCCAGGCTCAGCATCAACAGTCCAATGCCGCACAACGCCCCCAACGACACGCGATCAGCCAGGCGCCCCGCCACCAGCGCCATCACCGCCACGACAGCCGGCCACGGCGTCATCAGAAAACCGGTTTCCACCTGACTATGGCCAAGCACTGCCTGCAACAGAAACGGCAGCGACACAAACGCCAGGCCCTGGGCACTGAACGCGCAAATCGCGGTGAGGGACGACAAGGCAAACACCGGCCGCTTGAACAGGTCCACCGCCAGCATTGGCGCCGGGTGACCGGCCTGACGGCGCAGCAGCAAGGCGCCGCACAGCAACGCCACCGCGATCAAGCCCAGGGTCAGCGCGCCCTGGGCACCATGCACCGCCGTGCCCAGGCCCAATACCAGCAGGGCGAACAACCCGGCACACAGCACCGCCGCCAGTCGGTCAAACGCGTGCCCGGTCATCGGCAGGGTCGGCAACGAACGCAGACCCAAGGCCAGGGCCAACACCCCCAGCGGCACATTGATCAGGTACAACCAGTGCCAGGTGGTCACCGCCAGGATCGCCGACGCGGCCGTCGGCCCAAGGGTAAACGCCAACCCCACCACCAGCGAGTTGTAGCCCAGGCCACGCCCCAGCATGCGGGATGGGTAGATATGCCGCAGCAACGCGGTGTTCACGCTCATGATTGCCGCCGCCCCGAGCCCCTGCACCACCCGCGCGGCGGTGAGGGTTTCCAGCGAGCCGGCCAGCCCGCAGAACAGCGACGAGACGATAAACAACAGCAACCCGCCGAGGTACACGCGGCGATGCCCCAACACCTCGCTCAGCGACGCAAAGGGCAGCACCGTGGCAATGATCGCCAGTTGATAGGCGTTGACCACCCAGATCACCGAGGCCGAGTCAGTGCCAATGCCCTCGGCCAGTGTCGGCAACGCCGTGTTGACGATGGCCGTGTCCAGGGTCGCCATGCCGATCCCCAGGGAGATCGCGATCACGGCCGGCAGGCGTTTATTGAGGGGCAGCCCATCGGCAACAACAGACATGAACACTCCGCGCAGGTGGAAAAGGCCTCTAGAGTACGGGCCGCACGGAGTTTTTTCAGCGGCTGATTACCTAGCTGTCAGGATTTTCATGTTCAGCGCCAATCAACGCGCCAGCGCAGTCAAATCCAACCGCCCGGCCTGAACCGGCGGGCACCAGTAATAACCACCGGTCAGCGGCATGCTGATGCGGTACAGGCCATCGACAATGCCGTCTTCCAAGCCACTCATGCGGCGCAGTTGCGCTTCGAACGCATCGAAGGAATGCCCGAACGCGAGAAACATCAACCCGGCCTGACCGTTCTCGGCCCATGGCATCGAGCGGCGCACCACGAAGGCTTCCGGGGTGAAGCTTTCCTGGGCGGTGCGTTTGACGTGGGCGGATTCCGGGGCGTCGTCGAGTTCTTCGTTGTCGCCATGGCGACGGCCGATGATGTGATCACGCTCCTGCGCCGGCAACGCGGCGAAGCCGTCGAGGTCGTGCTGCCATTGCTGGATCGCGGCGAAGCTGGCGCCGCTGTCGGTCAGGGCGGCTTCGACGGCGGCGTCGTCGTGGGGATTTTCGGTGCCGTCTTCGTAGTCGGTGAGGTCGAAGCCGGTCTTGTAGCGGAAGCCTTCGGTCATCTGCACCAGGCTGAACGCCGGGGCCAAGGCCTTTTCAAAGGCGCGGCTGCGCAACAGCAGTTCGCCACGGTCAACGCCGTGCAACCACACCCACAACGCCTGCTGGGTGGACGGGTTGTGCGCACCCGGGCCGCTGACAGTCGGGAAGCTGCGCAAGCCGTCGATCTGTACGTCCAACGCGTTGACCAGCGGCTCACCGAAACCGACCACCACCTGCGCATCCGTCAACTGCACCAGCGCATCAAGCGCAGCGGGCACGGCGGCCAGGGAATCCACGGCGAAAAACAGATGGCGTGCCTGCAATGGCACCGGTGCGGCAAGAATGCCCGGCTGGTACTGACTCATGTGAACTCCTTCAAGAAAGCCGCGCAGTTTACCCGCAGGCGTACAAGAAAGCGCGCAAGCCTTGCCACAGAGCCCTGTGTTGGGTGACTCTCTAGTCATGTTTTGCAACTATTCCAGGGGTAGCGACATGACCACCAGCAACCTGCTCGACGAGCTGTTTCCCGCCACCGCCAACGATATTCCCGAGCAATACCGCCTGGCGGCGCCCATTGAACAGCGTGATTACCTGGTCGATGGCCAGTTGCAGGTGTGGAACGGCCCATTGGCCCAAGTGCAAAGCCCGGTGCAGCTCGGTGACAAGCGCGTACACATCGGCAGCACGCCGCTGCTGGATGCCGACACCGCCCTCACCGCCCTCGACGCCGCCGTGCGTGCCTACAACCGTGGCCAAGGCGAGTGGCCGACAATGCGTGTGGTCGACCGCATCCGGCATGTCGAAGCCTTTTTACGACGCATGCGCGAACAGCGCGACGCCGTGGTCAAGCTGCTGATGTGGGAAATCGGCAAGAACCTCAAGGACTCGCAGAAAGAATTCGACCGCACCTGCGACTACATCACCGACACCATCAACGCCCTCAAGGAACTCGACCGCCGCTCCAGCCGCTTCGAGCTGGAGCAGGACACCCTCGGCCAGATCCGCCGCGTACCCCTGGGCGTGGCGCTGTGCATGGGCCCCTACAACTACCCGCTGAACGAGACGTTCACCACGCTGATCCCGGCGCTGATCATGGGCAACACCGTGGTGTTCAAGCCGGCCAAGCTCGGCGTGTTGTTGATCCGCCCCTTGCTGGAAGCGTTCCGCGACAGCTTCCCGGCCGGAGTGATCAACGTGATCTACGGCAGCGGCCGCGAAACGGTCAGTGCGCTGATGGCCAGCGGCAAGATCGACATCTTTGCGTTTATCGGCACCAACAAGGCCGCCAGCGACTTGAAGAAGCTGCACCCAAAACCACACCGTCTGCGCGCGGCCCTGGGCCTGGATGCAAAAAACCCTGGCATCGTGTTGCCCGAGGTGGACCTGGACAATGCCGTGAGCGAGGCCGTCACCGGTTCCCTGTCGTTCAACGGCCAGCGTTGCACCGCGTTGAAAATCCTCTTTGTGCATGAAGACGTGGTTGATAGCTTCATCGAGAAATTCAACCAGAAGCTGACCAGCCTCAAACCCGGCATGCCGTGGGAAGACGGCGTGTCGCTGACGCCGCTGCCGGAGGCCGGCAAGGTCGATTACCTCAACGGCCTGGTGGCCGATGCCGCGCAACACGGCGCCCAGGTGGTGAACGCCCATGGCGGCGAAAGTCGCGGCTCGTTCTTCTACCCGGCGGTGCTGTACCCGGTGAACCCGCAGATGCGCGTGTACCACGAAGAACAGTTCGGCCCGGTGGTGCCGATCGTGCCTTACCGCGACCTGGAGACCGTGATCGACTACGTGCTGGATTCGGATTTCGGCCAGCAACTGAGCATCTTCGGCACCAATCCCGAGGCCGTCGGCAAGCTGGTGGACACCTTCGCCAACCAGGTCGGCCGTATCAATATCAACGCCCAGTGCCAGCGCGGGCCGGACACGTTCCCGTTCAACGGGCGCAAGAACTCGGCCGAGGGCACGCTGTCGGTGCATGACGCGTTGCGCGTGTTCTCGATTCGCACGTTGGTGGCGACCAAGTTCCAGGAGAGCAACAAGGCGTTGGTCAGCGATATCCTGAAAAACCGTGACTCCAGCTTTTTAACCACCGACTATATTTTCTGACACCACGCCGTACAAAAATGTGGGAGCGGGCTTGCTCGCGAATGCGGTCTATCAGTGACAAATGTACTGGCGGATCCACCGCATTCGCGAGCAAGCCCGCTCCCACATTTGGACCGCGTTAATCCTGACTACTGAGGCCCCTTTACCACCGATGAACCTGCCCCTCTTCGCCCGGCGCCTGCTGCGCCCACTGCTCGACCCGTATCGCCGCTATCGCCACGCCAAACTGATCCACGCCGTGCGCGTGTCCATCGGCTTGCTGGCGACGATCCTGCTGACCACCGGCATCAACCTGCCCCACGGTGAATGGGCATCGGTGACCATGCTCATCGTGATCGGCGGTTTGCAGCACCACGGCAATATCGGCAAGAAAGCCGTGGAGCGCGCCTACGGCACCTTGATCGGCGCCAGCGTCGGCTTGCTGTTGGTGCTGCAACAGGCCTGGCTCGGCCAGCCGTTGCTGACCTACTTGCTGATGTCGGTGGTGTGCGGGTTCTTTTCCTATCACGCCATCGGCAAGGGTGGGTACATCGCGCTGCTGTCGGCGATCACGGTGTTTATCGTCGCCGGGCATGGGGACAATCCAGTGTCGGACGGGTTGTGGCGCACGGTGGATATCCTTATCGGTATCGTGCTGGCACTGGCCTTCTCGTTCGCCCTGCCGCTGTATGCGGTGTATTCGTGGCGCTATAACCTGGCCAGTGCGTTGCGGGACTGTGCCGAGATTTATAGCCGGATTATCAGCGGCCGGTCAGTCACCGATGATGAGCATTTCAAACTGCTTAACCGCCTGAACGCGGCGATGCTGCAATTGCGCTCGCTGATGCCGTCGGTATCCAAGGAAGTGCGGATTTCCATGACGGAGCTGGATGCGATCCAGCGCCATCTGCGCCTGTGCATCAGCACCCTGGAGATTCTCGGCAACACCCGGCCAGATCCTCGGGATGAACAAGCGATGGCGCGGATGCAAATCATGCTGAAAGCCGAGCATCGGCAGATTCGGGTGCAACTGGTGGGGATGGCACGGGCGTTGAAGTCGGGGGTGACCGAACGGCTGGAGCGGCCAAGCCATGGCGCTGGGACCGAACCCGCGTTGGACGCACCGGTGTACAGCGCCCTGGACGGGTATCGATTGTTGACGCTGCAATTGGCGCAAAACGTGGACGGCATGCGCCAGCGCCTGGCCAAGACCGCAGGGCACTGGAAAATCTGAATCGGCAAAATCCGAAACATTTACATTTTCACACTTTGCCTTACAAAGTTTTCACGCTTTATTCACATCTCGAGCCGTAGTGTGAAGCCTCATCCGTTACAAATGTTGCATATCAAGCCCGCCGCCCCAGCGGGCTTTTTTTTGCCTCGGATTTGCCTTAACGCGAAGCCTTGGCGGCCGGCGCCGCCGCTTGTTCACGAATTGCGCGCTGGGTATCCAGCACCCGCGCCAATGCGGTTTCCGCCTCAGGGCTCTGCTGCGGCACGCGAATCGCCGCCGACACCAGGGTGATCAACTTGGCCATCACCTCGGCATCCGTCGCCGGGCGGCCCAGGCTCATGGAGTTCATCAGCAGGCGCAGTTCAGTGCCGGCCATCACCCCGGAAATCGCCTTGAGGGCAAACTGCAGGCGTACGCCCAGTTCGTTGCGCGGCAAGTCCGGTAGGGCCAGGGCAAAAGCTTCGAAAAAGCGCTGGAATACCGGCTGGTAATGCACCTTGAGGTATTCCTGGATAAACGGCGAGGTGTCGCTGTACACACGGCCGAGAAAGCGGATAAAGGAACGCCCTTCCCCACTGGCGCTTGCCGGGTCACTGCGCTCCAGGCCCATGGCCGGGGCAAATAGCACGCCGAGCAAAGTGTCGCAGTCGAGGGGGCCGTCGGATTCGGCTTCACACCGCGCCAGCAATTCCAGGCGCTGCTCGTTGAGCGGCTCCAGGCGCTGCATCAGCAGGGTTTTCATCAGGGAATCCTTGTCCCCGAAGTGGTAGTTCACCGCCGCCAGGTTGACCTGGGCACGCTCGGTAATCTGCCGCAACAAAACCGCGTCGTATCCGTACTTGATGAAGAGGGCCTCAGTCGCATCCAGCAATCGAGTTTTGGTAACGTTTGGAGCGCTGAGTTTCTTCGCGACCATAAGAGTTCCACGACGGAAATATTGTTTTAAAAAATAATTTGATTTTTTATACCGGGGCGGCTGGCCGAAAGCAAGTAGTGACACACCGCCATATTATGCAAAGCCCTTGTGGATAGGCGTATGACGGCGAGTCAGAGGTTTTTTCCCGGCCCGGAATACCCCTCAGATGAATCGTTTCAAAGGGTAAAAACGCTCTACAACGATGGCTGGCGAAGCAGGTTGAACGCAGTTACTATTCAAACAATATTTTAAAAACAAGAACTAAAAACCAGTCCGTGACGCGCACCAGGCAGCTCCCGAACTTGTTACAAGGCTTTACCGGGGGCATGGCGGCAGCGGCGAGACTGAAGGCGTAGTCATGATGACAGATACCCCCGCGCACCCAGGCTTGATCTCCCTGCAAGGCATCGGCAAACGCTATCAGTTGGCCGGGCAACACCTGTCCATTCTCAACGACGTCAGCCTGGCCATCGCCCGTGGCGACAGCTGCGGCATCCTCGGCGCCTCCGGTTCCGGCAAAAGCACCCTACTCAATATCCTCGGCCTGCTGGACTTGCCCAACTGCGGCCAGTACCACTTCGCTGGGCACGATATCTTCAGCGCCAGCCCCGATGAACTGGCGGCGATCCGCAACCAGCAGATCGGCTTTGTGTTCCAGAGCTTTAACCTGCTGCCGCGCCTCAGTGCGCTGGACAACGTGGCCCTGCCCCTGAGCTATCGCGGCATCTCGCGCCACGAATCGGTAGAGCAGGCCCTGCGCATGCTCGAACAAGTCGGCCTGGCCGAGCGCGCCCACCACCGCCCCGCCGACCTCTCCGGCGGCCAGCGCCAACGCGTGGCCATCGCCCGTGCGCTGGTGGGCAACCCCTCGGTGATCCTTGCCGACGAACCCACCGGCAACCTCGACAGCAGCACCGCCCAGGACATCATGGACCTGCTCCTGGCCCTCAACCGCGACCAGCACGTGACCCTGATCATCGTCACCCACGACGCGCAGATCGCCGCGCGCCTGGACCGCAAGATCCTCGTGCGCAACGGCGCGGTGCAAGAGGCCCCGCGCCCATGAGCCTGCGGGTCGAGCAGAGCCTGAGCCAACTGCTGCATGAAGCGTTCGTCAGCCTACGCACCCTGGGCAAACGCTCGGTGCTGGCGCTGCTGGGCATCGTCATCGGCAGCTCCTCGGTGGTGGCACTGATCAACATCGGCCACAACGCGGCGGTGGACGCCGCATTGATCTTCAAGGACATGGGCACCGACACCCTGGTCGCGCAGTTCCCCACCAAGCCAGGCAGCAGCAGCCCCATGCGCACGCACCTGGACCTCGACGCCGTGCGCCAGGCCGTGCCGGGCATCGCCCATATCGGCGCGCTCAGCCTGTTCAGCGGGCCGGTGGTGTTCCATGGCCGCACCACCAACGCCAACATCGTCGGCAGCACACCGGACATCCAGGACGCCATGCGCCTGAGCCTGCGTGAAGGCCGCTTCCTGTCGGACTTCGACGCCAACGAAACCTTCGCAGTGATCGGCGGCCAACTCGCCCAAGCCCTGAGCGCACCCGGCGACCCGCTGAAACTGGGGGAACGGCTGCGCATCAACGACTATCTGTTCCTCATCGTCGGCATCCTGTACAGCCAGCCCCGCGCGCTGTTGATGCCGGTGCAGGGCGATGAATCGCTGTTTATCCCCGCCGAGGGCATGCAGCGCATCTACGCCAACCCGCAGATCGGCAACGTGGTGATCCGCGCCGCCCCCGGCCAGGACATGGAGGCCATGGCCAAAGCCGCCAGCGCCGTCCTGCAACGCCAACTCACCGACCACACCGTGGACATCCAGGTGCCCCAGCAAATGATCGACGGCATGACCCGGCAAAGCCGCACCTTCGCGTACCTGCTGCTGGCCCTCGGCGCGATTTCCCTGGTGGGCGGCGGCGTCGGCGTGATGAACGTGATGCTGATGAACGTCTCGGAACGGCGCCGCGAGATCGGCATCCGCATGGCCCTCGGCGCGCGCCAGCGGGATATCCGCAACCTGTTCCTGCTCGAAGCCGTGACCCTCACCGCCGTGGGTGCCGCCTGCGGCGCGGTACTCGGCATGACTGCCGCCTGGCTCTACGCGTGGCTGTCGGGCTGGGCGTTTACCCTCGCGGTTGCCGCCCTACCCCTCGGGGTCGGCAGCACGCTGCTGGTGGGGCTGTTCTTCGGCATCTACCCGGCGGTCTCGGCGTCCCGGTTGCAGCCGGTGGAGGCCTTGCGCGATGAATAAGGGCCTGCTGTTAATGGCGCTGTTGAGCCTGCCGTGTGCGGCCGCCGACATCGTGATCAACCCTTCGGCACCCAGCAGCAGCCGCAGCGTCTCGCTGAACGCCCAGACTACCAGCGTGACCCTCGGCGACGCGGTGTACCTGGGCCTGCGCAACAACCCGGCGATCCGCAGCGCGTACCTGCAACGGGTGGCGCAGAAGTTCGACCTGCGCGTTGCCGAAGACACCTTCAACCCCAAGCTCACCCTCAACAGCTACTACCGCGGCACCCGGGGCACCGCCGACAACGCACGCAACGCCAACCTCGCGCCGGCCACCAGCCTGCTCGGCGAATACGGCACGCGCCTAAGCATGGGCTGGACCCAACAACTGAACACCGCCAACCGTGCCGGCCGCTACCGCAGCGATGGCCTCGACCTGGCGATCATCCAGCCGCTGATGCGCGGCGCCGGCTGGGACGCCACCACCGCGCCGCTGCGCCTGTCGCGCCTGTCGGAGCAGGCCAACCGCCTCAACCTCAAGGCCACCGTGGCGCAAACCATCAGCCAGATCATCGCCACCTACCGCGAACTGCTGCGCGCCCAAGAGCAACTGAGCATCGTGCAGGACGCCCTGAAACGCTCCGGCACGTTGCTGGAGGTGAACAAGGCACTGATCGCCGCAGGGCGCATGGCCGAGTTTGAAATCGTGCAGACCGAAGCCGATATCGCCACCCAACAACTGGGCGTGGAAGAAGCGCAGAACCAGCTCGACAGCAGCCGCCTGGCCCTGCTGCGCCTGCTGGCGCTGGACCTGTCCACGCCGATTCGCGCCACCGAAGCCCTGGAGGCCAAGCCCATGCAGATCGACAAACGCCAAGCCTTCAACCTGGCGCAGAACCAGCAACCGGAATACCTCGCCGCCCTGCTCGGCAGCCAGCAGGCCGACCTCAACCTGGTGATCGCCAAGGACTCCGGGCGCTGGCAAGTGGACCTGGTGGCCGGCGCGAACCAACTGCGCGACACCTACAACAATGACAGCGGCAGCGGCAACAACCGCACCTGGGACAGCTACGCCGGCGTGCAGGTGCAGATCCCCATCGGCGACATCAGCACGCGCCAGGCCGAAGTGCGCGCGCGGGTGAATGTGCAGGACCAGGAGATCCGCATCACCGACGCACGCCAGGAACTGGAACGCAGCGTCAACGATGTGGTGCGCGACCTCGGCACGCGCTGGCGCCAATATGAAATCTCCCAGCGTGCCGTGGAACTGTCGCGGCGCAAGATCGACATCGAACGGGAAAAACTCAGCGCCGGGCGCTCCACCAACTTCCAGGTGCTGAGTTTCGAGAGCGATTTACGCAACGCCGAAAACGCCCAGCTCAACGCGCTGATCGCTTATCTGAACGCCCAGACCCAACTCGACTTGACCCTGGGCATGACGCTGGAAAGCTGGGAAATCGCCCTCAATGACTACTAACCGCAAACGCCTGATCGGCGCGCTGTTGATCCTGCTGGTGGCCGCCGCCGGATTCGCCCTGCGCAGCCCGGCCCAAAGCCCAGCCTCCAGCGAACAGTGGCTGGCCGTGCAGCCCGATGCGCTGGTGCACCAGATCGGTTTGGTGGGCAAGATCGAGCCCGACACCACCATCACCCTCACCGCGCCGTTCGACGGCAACGTGCAGGCCAACCTGGTGGAGCAAGGCCAGCGGGTCGAGGCCGGCCAGGTGCTGCTGCGCATGGACCCGGCCACCCTCGAAGTGCAGCTGCGCGACGCCCTGTCCGCCCAGCTCAAGGCGCGGCGCACCGTGCAAGAGATGCAGGACTGGGACAACGGCCCCGCCGTCAGCCGCGCCCGCCGCAGCCTGCGCACCGCCGAGATGAGCGCGGGCAACACCCAGCGCAAGCTCACCGAAAGCGAAAACCTGTTCCAGCGCGGCATCATCCCGCGCAACGAACTGGACGACCTCAAGCAGCAGACCCAGCAGCAACAACTGGACCTCGCTTCCGCACGCAGCGAGCTGCAACAGGCCATCGGCCAAGGCAAGGGCGAATACCGGCAGATCGCCGATATGGAACTGACCAACGCCACGGTCAAGTACGAGGCCCTGCGCCAACTGCTGGAAGGCCGCCAGGTCAAGGCGCCGTTCTCCGGCATCGTCGTACCGGCCCCCGGTGCCACCACCCCGCAAGCCGGCGCGAACAGCAACGCCCCGGTGCAGGCCGGCAGCAAGGTCAGCCAGGGCCAGGTGCTGTTTGGCCTGGCCAATATCGAGCGTTTGAAAATCGTCACCAAGGTCTCGGAGCTCGACATCAACCGACTGCATCAGGGCCAGGCGGTGGAAGTGTTGGGGGATGGTTTTGATGGCGAGCGGCTCAGCGGCTCGGTGAGCGTGGTCAGCGGCTTGGCGATGACCAGCGACAGCCAGGGCAGTGCGCAGTTTCCGGTGACGCTGTCGATTCCCCAACTCACGCCGCAGCAGTTACAGCGGGTGCGGCTGGGGATGAGTGCACGATTGACCATCGTGACCTACAACAATGCGCAGGCGATGGTGGTGCCGGCGCAAGCGATCAGCGCGGGCGAAGTGGAGTATCGCGAGGCGATGGACAAACCGGTGGAGCGGGTCAAGGTCACGACGGGGCAAGCGACAGCGCAGGGGGTTGAGGTGTTTGGCCTCAAGCCCGGTTTTGTGAAGGTCTCCAACTGAAACACCGATCAACTGTGGGAGCTGGCTTGCCTGCTCCCACATTTAGATCTCTGTCAGCTTCAAGGCCAGCGCTTTGGCTTGCAGCGCCACGTCCGTGACCGCCGTACTCTCCCACCACAGCCCCCGCAACGGCGGGCCCATGGCAAACAACCGCTGGCTGACCCGCCCCTGCGCATCCACTACCGCCCCACTCGCATCGGCGGCAATCCCCAGCGCCAAAGGCCCGGGCTGGATCAGCCCACGCTTGAGCAGTTGCTGCGGCAATGGCCGGGCCACGCGGCGCCAGTCGTATTCGATGCCGCTGGAGTTGATCAGCGCAGCTCCCGAAACCAACGTGATCGCCTGTTCGCCGCGATGGCGCAAACGAATGCTCACGCCTTCGGCCGACGGTTCCAAGCCCTTGAACGACGCCGCCCGAATCCGCAACCGCCCCTCTTCATGCAACCGCGCCACCAACTGCGCGCTCAACGGCGGTGAGCGGTGGTGATGGCTTTCCCACCAGGGCCGCACATGCCTTACAAACTGACGTTTCTCCCGTTCGCTGGCCTGGCTCCACAACCGACCGATATGCGCGCGCACAGTGTCCAGCGGCGCCTGCCAATCGATGCCCTGCGCTTGCGCCACCCGGCATTGGCGCCGCACTTCGCGCAGCAGTTGCCGAGGGCTGCGCAGGCTGTGGTCCTCGGCGAGAAAATCCACCCAGCCCGGCGGCTGCCGGCGCACATGGGGCAGCAGGCCATGGCGTGAAAAAATCTCGATAGGCCCACGATGGCCGGCCTGTTCCAGCGATACCACCGCATCGACCATGGTCAGCCCGGAGCCGATGATCAGCACCGTGGCCTGCGGGTCAAGTTGCGTCATGGTCTGCACGTCCCAGGGATCAACCGCCGCTGCGTTCAAGCCACTGGATTCAGTCTGTGGCGTGCGCGCCGCCGGAAACATGCCGGTGGCCAATACCGCAAAGGTGCCGCGCAGTTGCTGGCCATCATCGAGGGTCAATAATGCGCCGTCGTCCTCCACTTGCAGATCCACCACTTCGCCACGCACATGCTCGACGCTGGAGCCCGACAACGCCTTGGCCTCGGCCAGTCGCTGCTGCGCATACAAGCCAAAAATCCCGCGCGGCGGGAACAGTTCGCTGATGGGCACAGATTGCTCGCGAGACTCCGGCCACCCCCCGGCGCCGATGTAGTCGGTGAGCCATTGGGTCAGGTCGTCGGCATTGTCCGGGTCGACGCTCATGCGTGCGGCGTTGCCGTTCAACGTGTGGCCCAGCTCAACGGCGCTATAGGCCTCGCCACGGCCCAGTTCGGCGCGCGGTTCGATCACCAGGACCTGCCGCCGGCCCGGCAACCGCAGCAGCTGCACCGCGAGCATCGTGCCGCTTAGCCCGCCACCGATGATCAGCACATCAGTGTTGCGGATGGATTCAGTCATGCCTGTTCGCCTTTACTGTTTACCCAGGTAAATGTCATGCAAATCGCCCCGCGCCAACAGCTCGGCGGCGCTGCCACTCAAGGCCACGCGGCCAGTATCCAGCACGTAGCCGTGGGACGCATAGGTCAGCGCGACGTTGATGTTCTGCTCGGCGATCAGGAAGCTCACCTGCTGTTCGCGGTTGAGCTGGGCGATGATCGCAAAGATCTCCTGCACGATCATAGGCGCCAAACCCATCGACGGCTCATCGAGCAGTACCAAAGTAGGACGGGTCATCAGCGCCCGGCCGATGGCGACCATCTGCTGCTCGCCACCCGACGTCAGCCCGGCGCGGGTGTGGCGCTTGGTCTTGAGCCGGGGGAACCAGGTGTAGATGCGTTCCAGGTCGTGTTCCATGTCCTTGCGGCTCAGGCGCCGTACAAAGCCGCCGCTGCGCAAGTTGTCTTCCACCGTCAGTTGGCCGAACACATGGCGGCCTTCCAACACGTGGACCATGCCTTGGCGCACGCGCTGGCTGGGGTCGACCCCGGCCAGGTCGCGCCCGCCGTACTCGATCCGCCCACGGCTGACCTCGGCCCGCTCGGCGCGCACCAGCCCGGAGATCGCCTTGAGCGTGGTGCTCTTGCCGGCGCCATTGGCGCCGAGCAAGGCGACGATGGCGCCCTTGGGCACCTGCAACGAAACCCCGGCCACCGCCAGGATCGCGCCGTCGTAGATCACTTCGATGTCATTGACCGTCAGCAGCGACGAGCTGGCGGATTCAGCGGCGGGCTGGCTCATGGTTTATTCATCCCCGGTGCAGGTGCGCGGCGTCAGGCCTTTTTCCTTGGCGAAGGCCGCGGATTTTTCATCGATCAGCGGACGCAACAGCGCGCGGTCGGCAGGAATCCACTCGCTGACCAGCGTCCAGTTGGCGCCGTCCCATTGCTGCACGCGCGCCGAGCCGCCGCCTTCGTGGTCACGGCACGACAGCTTGAGATTTTGCATCAGGCCCAGGTAGCCCATGTCCTTGAGGCGTGCGTCGTCGATGTTCAGGTGCTCCAGGCCCCAACGGCCTTCTTCGCCATTGAGTGGGCGCTTGCCGAACTTGGCCTGGCCGGTGCGGATCGCTTCCACCGCCACGGCGGCGTTCACCAGGCCGGAGTTGTAGTAGACGCTGCCGAAGTTTTTCAGGTCCTTGAGGTCGCTGTGGCCCTTGTCGAGGATGTATTGCTTGAGGCGTTTGTGGATCTCGAAATCGGCACCGGCCGGGTATGGCGTCAGCGCCAGGTAGCCTTTGGCGGCGGCACCGGCGGGCAACACGTCTTCGCTGGAACTGGCCCAGATGTCGCCGATGATGTGGTCCACCGGGAAGCCGAAGCGCGCGGCGGTCTTCACCGCCACCGGCGTCGATACGCCCCAGGTGCGCAGGAACACCCAGTCCGGGTTGGCCTGGCGCACCTGGCGCCATTGTGCGGATTGCTCGTTGCCCGGATCGGCCACCGGGATCTGGATATTTTCAAAGCCGTATTTCTCGGCGAGCAGCTTCAGCGGGCCGAGGGTTTCGCGACCGTAGGCCGAGTCGTGGTAGACCGTGGCGATCTTCTTGCCCTTGAGCTTGTCGAACCCGCCTTCGCGCTGGGCGATGTAGTTCACCAGGGTCGAAGCCTCGCTGTAGAAGGTCAGCATCACCGGGAAGTTGTACGGGAACACCGTGCCGTCGGTGGCTTCGGTGCGCCCGTAACCGAGGGTGATCAGCGGGATCTTGTCCACTTCCGCGCGCTCGCTCAGGGCATACGCCGCCGGTGCGCCGTTGGGCTGGTACACCGCGACCGGCGCGCCGTCCAGGCCGTTCTTGAAGCGCTCGTAGCACTCGATGCCCTTCTCCGCCGTCCACTCGGTCTCGCATTCCTGCCAGACCAATTTGACGCCGTTGATGCCGCCTTCGACCTCGTTGATATAGCGCAGGTAGTCGATCATCCCGGCCCACACCTGCACGCCGCTGGAGGCATAGGCGCCAACGCGGTAGGTGGCCAGGGGAATGAATTGCTGGTCCGGCGAGGCGATTGCCTGAGGCACAGCGCCGGCCAGGGTGGCCAGCGCAAACGCAGCGCCGACCAGGGAACGTTTCAAGGATGCACGCATGGAAGATTCTCTTGGGAAGTTAGAAACGCAGCGGCCACTGCCGCACACGGTCACGCAGGTTGTGCAACAGGCGGATCAAGCCCTCGGGTTCCTTGATCAGGAACACGATGATCAACACGCCAAAGATGATTTTCTGCAGGTTCTGCAACTGCCCCGCATCCACCGAGCCGCCAAACAACGCCTGCCCGGCATGGCTGAGGAAAATCGGCAGCAAACTGATAAACGCCGCGCCGACAAAGTTGCCGGCGATGCTGCCCATGCCACCGATGATGATGATGAACAGGATCTGGAATGAACGATTGATATCGAAGCTGCTGGCGCTGGCCGTGCCCAGGTAGGCAAAGGCCCACAGCGCACCGGCGATGCCGAGGTAGAACGAACTGACGGCAAACGCGAGGCGCTTGTAGCGCACCACCGGGATGCCGACCACGGCGGCGGCGGTGTCCATGTCGCGGATCGCCATCCAGTTGCGCCCCACCTGGCTGCGCACCAGGTTGATTGCGGTCCAGGTCAGCAGCAGCACCGTGACCAGCGTCAGCAGGTAGCGGCCCAGCGGGGTGTTGAGGTCATGGCCGAACAGCGCCAGCTTCGGCGCGGAGATGGTCCCGGAGGAACCGTAGTTGTAGAACCAGGGGAATTTGACGAACAGCCACTCCAGGAAAAACTGCGCGGCCAGCGTGGTGACCATCAGGTAGAAGCCTTTGATCCGCGAACTGGGCAAGCCAAACAACAGCCCGACCAGCGCGCTGATAATCCCGCCACCCAGCAGTGCCACCGGCAAGCCCAACTCCGGCAAGCGCAGCAAAAACCCGTAGGTGGCAAACGCGCCGACGGCCATGAACCCGGCCGCGCCCACCGAGGTTTGCCCGGTGTAGCCGGTCAACAGGTTCAGGCCCAATCCGGCCAGGGACAGCACCAGGAACGGGATCAAAATCGCGTTCAGCCAATAGTCATTGCCCCACAGCGGCACCACGATAAATGCCAGTGCCAACATGCCCAGCAGGCCCCACGGGATACGCCGCTGGATCAGCAACAAGGGCGCGGTTTCTTGCGCAACAGGAATCGACATGGTTTCAGACTCGCTCGATGGCGCGCTCGCCGAACAGGCCGGCGGGACGGATATACAGGAAGGCCAAAGCCAATACGTAGGCGAACCACGGCGTGATGCCGCCGCCGATCAGCGGGCCGATATACACCTCGGCGAGGTTCTCGGCCGCGCCGACAATCAGCCCGCCGACAATCGCCCCGCCTATCGAGGTAAAGCCGCCGATGATCAACACCGGCAAGGCCTTGAGCACCACTAGCGACAGCGAGAACTGCACACCCTGGCGAGCGCCCCACAGCAGCCCGGCGACCAGCCCGACGATGCCCGCCACCGCCCAGACGATCTGCCAGATGCGGTTGAGGTTGATGCCGATGGACAGCGCCGCCGTGGTGTCATCCGCCACCGCGCGCAGCGACACGCCGATGCGGGTCTTGTTGAACAGCAGCGCCAGCACCGTCACCAGCACCACGGCGGCAGCGGCGGCGATCAGGTCGAACTGGCTGAGCATCAGCGGGCCGACAAACAGCGGCACGTCATCGATACCCAAATCCAGCGCGCGCACCTGCGAGCCCATCAGGCCTTGGGCGAGGCCTTCGATAATGAACGACAGGCCCAGCGTGGCCATGAACAAGGTGATCTGCGAACGGTTGACCAAGGGCCGCAGCACCAGGCGTTCGATCAGCAGCGCGCCGACGACCATCACGATCACCGTCAGCAGCAACGCCAACGCAAACGGCACGCCTTGGTCGTGCAGGCTGACGAAGGTCAGCGCGGCGAACAGCAGCATCGCGCCCTGGGCAAAATTGAACACGCCGCTGGCCTTGTAGATCAGCACAAAACCGATGGCGACCAGCGAGTACATGGTGCCGGCGAGCAGGCCGCCGAGCAGGGTTTCGAAGAAGAAGGTCATCAGTGCGCCACTCCCAGGTAAGCCGCGATCACGTCGGGATTGGCTTGCACTTCGGCAGGCGTGCCGTCGCCGACCTTGCGCCCGTAGTCGAGCACCACCACATGATGGGACAGGCCCATCACCACGCCGATATCGTGTTCGATCAACACCACGGTGGTGCCGAGGTCGCGGTTGACGTCAGCGACGAAGCGCGCCATTTCCTGTTTTTCCTCGGCGTTCATCCCGGCCATTGGTTCATCGAGCAACAGCAGGCTGGGCCCGGCAATCAAGGCGCGGCCCAACTCCACGCGCTTTTGCAGGCCGTAGGACAGGTTGCCCACCAGCACATCGCGGTGCGCTTGCAGCTCCAGAAATTCGAGAATGCCTTGGGCACGCACGCGGAACGCGTCGGCCTCACGGCGCGCGCGGGGCAAGCCGAGGGCTTGTTCGATAAAATTGCTGCGCTGATGCCGCGACAGGCCGGTAAGGATGTTGTCGAGCACGCTCATCTTCTTGAACAGCGCGTTGTTCTGGAACGTGCGGCCGATGCCCCGGCGCGCTGCGCCCAGTGGGTCGATACGGTGAAAGTGCTGGTCTTCGAAGACGATCTCGCCGGCGTCGAAGCGGTACACCCCATTGAGCACATTGAGCAACGAACTCTTGCCCGCGCCGTTGGGCCCGATCAGCGCGCAGATCTCACCGCGCGCCACATCGAAGGACAAAGCATTGATGGCCTTGACCCCCTTGAACGACAGCGAGATATCCCGCACCTGGAGAATGGCTTGGCTCATGCGATGTCCCGTTTGAATTCGGCCAGCCACACCGGTGAAGCGGTGGCTTTGAGGGGTTGCCAGATGTAGGCCAGGCGTTGGAAGCCGAGCAGCTTGCGCACGCGGTTTTTCAGCAGGCGCCGCAGGCCGCTTTGCGGGTGGGCGATGGCCCAGTCGCACAGGCGTCGGCGCCAGGTGCCGTGGGGAGCGAGGCGGCTTTCGATTTCATCGGCCAGGTGTTGCAGGCGTTCGGCAGACAACAGCAGGCCGGTGGGCGCGACTTCACGGCGATCCCGCGATGCCGAGGTCAGGCTTTCGGGGAAAGCAAGGCCGTGGCCGGTGTTGAGCCATTGCTCCAGCAGCACCGCCAGTCCGCCTTGCCAGTGGGTGCCCTCTTCGCTCCACAAGGCGGTTTCGCCGGCGGGTTGCCACCAGCGGGCGAGGTGTTGCGCGGGGTCGGTCGGGCCGAGCAATTGCACGAAGTCCACCACATTGGCTGACGCCCAGTGCTTTTTCTGGCGACCTTGAACATAAGAATGGCTGGGGCGGATACGCCATAGATGGTGCTGCACCGCTTCCGGCTCCAGGTCATCAGCCAGGGTCACGACCTGCCCACCGACGGTTTGGGCGGCCAGGGCCAGCAGCAACAGGTTCGGTTCAAATGCACCGCTGAGGGCCAGCCGCGACTGCTCGCTGAAACCCTGCTGGCGCAAACCATCGGCCAGGCGTTCGACGTCACGCAAGGCGTCGATCCAGCGCCACGCATACCACTGGCCCTGGCGCTTGTGGCGCAGGGCGGTGTGCAGCGGGGTGACCTGCGCCCAGTGGTGCAGTTGTTCGAGGGCCTTGGGCAGGTTGCCGAGCAGTTCGGCAGGCCATTCCGGGGCCAGCGGGCGTTTCAGTTCGTGCACGCTCATAGGGATTACTCCTATTGGTAGTCAAGCGTGCGGTGGTCCGCTGGCCGAAATAGATCAAACAATGAAGATCAACTGTGGGAGCTGGCTTGCCTGCGATGGCGGTGGGTCAGCTGCTCATTTATCAACTGACAGTCCGCTATCGCAGGCAAGCCAGCTCCCACAGGGATCGAGGGGTGTCTGTTAGAGGGTGGTCGCTTTGAGGTCGCGGAAGCTGGCACCGGGGTGATTGGCGCCCAACCGCGCACCGTCGCCAAACAACTTCTCGCGCAACGTGCCCTGGGCGTATTCGGTCTTGTACACCCCGCGCTTCTGCAACTCCGGCACCAGCAACTCCACGGCGTCGATAAAGGTCTCATGGGTCAGCGCATAGGCCAGGTTAAAGCCGTCCACATCGGTCTCTTCCACCCACTCCTGCAACAGGTCCGCCACGGTCTCAGGGCCGCCGACAAACAACGGGCCAAAGCCACCAATGCCAACCCAATCGGCCAGCTCGTTGGGCGTCCACACCTTGTTCGGATCAGCCGTGGAGAAGGCTTCCACCGCCGACTGAATCGCATTGGTGTGCACATGCTTGAGCGGTTCATCCGGCTTGAACTGGCTGAAGTCAATACCGGTCCAGCCGGAGATCAGCGCCATCGCGCCTTCGTAGCTGACGTAGGATTTGTACTCGTCGAACTTGGCCTTGGCCTTCGCGTCCGTCTCGCCGACGATCACCGTCTGCAAGTTGAAGATCAGGATTTTCCTCGGATCGCGGCCAGCCTCGGCGGCACGACGGCGGATGTCGGCGACGGTCTTTTTCAGCAGCACTTTGGACGGTGCGGCGACAAACACGCACTCGGCCTGCTCGGCGGCAAACTGCTTGCCACGGCTGGACGCGCCCGCCTGATAGAGCACCGGTGTACGTTGCGGCGACGGCTCACAGAGGTGAATGCCAGGCACCTGGAAGTGTTTGCCGACGTGGCGGATCTCGTGGATTTTGCTCGGGTCGCTGAAGATGCGGCGTTCACGGTCGCGCAGGACGGCGCCCTCTTCCCAACTGCCTTCCCAGAGTTTGTAGCAAACCTCCAGGTATTCCTCGGCGTAGTCGTAGCGCGCGTCGTGTTCGGTCTGGGCTTTCTGGCCGAGGTTCTTCGCGCCGCTTTCCAGGTAGGAGGTGACGATGTTCCAGCCGATGCGGCCCTTGGTCAGGTGATCCAGCGTCGATAGGCGACGGGCGAACGGATACGGGTGTTCAAACGACAGCGAGGCCGTCAGGCCAAACCCCAGGTGTTCGGTGACCAAGGCCATCGGCGCGATCAGCGACAGCGGGTCGTTGACCGGCACTTGCGTGGCTTGGCGAATCGCGGCGTCGCCGTTGCCGTTGTACACGTCGTAGATGCCCAGCACGTCGGCGATAAACAGGCCGTCGAACTTGCCGCGCTCAAGAATCCTGGCCAGGTCGGTCCAGTATTCCAGGTCCTTGTACTGCCACGAACGGTCGCGCGGGTGCGCCCACAGGCCGGGGGATTGGTGGCCGACGCAGTTCATGTCGAAGGCATTCAAGCGGATTTCACGGGCCATCACAGCACTCCGTTGAGGTGGTAGTTGCCGACGATCTGGTACTTGGTGCGCAGCGGATCATCCAGGGACGAGGGCAGCGCGGTGCGTTGGCCGGTGAGTTCAAACTCGGCGTTGCTCGCGGCGATCAAGGCTTCGGCGGCGGCAATCTGCGCTTCGGTGGCGGCCACCGGGCTGGGATGAGTTGCGGCGCGTTCCAGCAAGGCAGCGGCCACATCGACGCGGATCTGCAAGTCGCCGAAGCGGCTGATCACGTAGGGGTCGGTGCTGGTTTCAACGTGGCGGCGGGTGCTGTCCAGCAGTTGGCGGGCAAGGTTCAATGCGGTCATGGTTGCAGTTCCTCAGTTCCAGGCGTGGCGCGCGGGCTTCACGCCGTTGAGCACGAAGTTGCCGATCAGGTGGTACTTCCAGCGGGCCGGGTCGTGCAGGGTGTGGGTGCGCGCGTTGCGCCAGAAGCGGTCGAGGTTGTGCTTGCCGGTGACCGAACGGGTGCCGGCCAGTTCGAACAGTTTGCTGCTGGCCAGCAAAGCGGTTTCGGCGGACAGTACTTTGGCCTGGGCGACGACCAGCGAGGCGTGGGCGACGCTGTCTTCGCTCGGTTCGGCGAGGGCGCGGTCCACGGCTTCCCCCGCTTTGGCGAGGATGGCTTCGGTGCCGTGCACGCGCCATTCCAGGTCGCCGATGGCGGCGATGGTGAACGGGTCTTGCCAGCCTTGCTCCTGCTGGCTGTCGATCCACGGACGCGCTTGGCGGGCATGGATTTTCGCGTGTTCCAGGGCGCCGAGGGCGATGCCGGTATCGACGGCCGCCTGGATAATCTGCGAAATCGGGCCGTTGGCGGTGGGTTGGTCAAAGGCCAAGTGGGCCGGGATCACGGCACTGCGCGGCACGCTGACGCCATCGAGGGTCACGCCGCCGCTGGCGGTAGTGCGCTGGCCGAAGCCGTCCCAGCTGTCGATCACGCTCAGGCCTTGGGCGTCACGCTCGATGAAGGCGATGAAAGCCTGGTCCTTTTCGTTGTTGCCGACGGTGGGCACGATATGGGCGAACAACGCGCCGGTGCAGTAGAACTTCTCGCCGTTGATTTGTGCAGTGTCGCCGTGGAAGCGGATCTGCGTGTCGAAGGTGCCGGCGTTTTTGCTCTTGGCTTCGGAGAAGGCGTTGCCGAAACGGTAGCCTTGAAGGACTTTGCCGAAGTAATACTGCTTTTGTTCCTCCGTGGCCGTTTGCAGCAGGATGTCGACGACACCAAGGTGGTTCTGCGGAATCTGCCCCAGGGACGGGTCGGCGGCGGAGATCAACTTGATCACCTCGGCCACGGTCACATAGGACACCTCGGCGCCGCCGTAAGCCTTGGGAATGGTGATGCCCCACAAGCCGCTCGCCGAAAACTCGTCGAGCTCGGCAATGGGCAGGCGCCGCTCACGGTCGCGCTCACTGGCCTCGATGGCAAAACGGGCGGCCAGGCGCGTGGCGACGTCGATGGCTTCCGCGTCCGAGCGGATGATATGGGCAGGGTGTAAAGGGTGGGCAGACATGGGCCGACTCCAGGCTCCGATGGGATAACGGAGTGATTGCAGGAGTCGTGCCTGAATTTAATCGCCAATAAAATCAGCGGGTTGCCGATTAAATCGACTGATGGACAGCGTGTTAAACCAGCAAAGTGTGCATCCACTGTTGCGTGGCGAACAGTTAGATCACCACGTTGCGTATGAAGCGTACGGCCACATCCCCATCATTGCGATAGATGTGCTGTTGGTGGCTGGCGAACATAAAGAACTCGCCGGCGCCGATGCTGTTCTCCACACCCGCCACGACCAACGTCAAGCTGCCCTCGAACACAAACAGCTGCTCGCTCCAACCCTCAAGGTCGGGGTCCGGGCAGTAGCGGTCGCCGGGCTCCAGGCGCCATTCCCACAGCTCCACTTCCCGCCGCGCCGTGGCCTTGGCCAGCAATACCGCCTTGCTGCCATCGATCTCACCCGCCCAGGCCAGTTCGTTGATGCGGCTGTGGTCGCGCACATCCGGGGCCTGGATCAGGTCGCTGAACGCCACGTCCAAGGCTTCGGCGACGCGGTCGAGGGTGGACAGGCTGACATTCTTCTCCCCCGCCTCGATGGCCACCAGCATGCGCCGGCTGACCCCGGATTTTTCCGAGAGCGCGGTCTGGCTCAAGTCGGCGGCATGGCGCAGGCGACGAACGTTCTGGCTGACGTGCTGCAGGACCGAGGCCCGTTGCGGATTTTCTTTGTGCACTATATTGCTCAATGGGTGGGTGTGCGCAGTATACTGCCCAGCGTGCGGCGCATTGTGCGGTCCGTGCCTTTCCCTTGCAAGACCGAGCCGCCATGACTGCCGCCAAATCCCCCTCGCGTTTCAACCGTTTCAGCAAAGCCGAATGCATCCTGGTGGTGATCACCATGATCTGGGGCGGCACCTTTTTGCTGGTGCAACACGCCATGACCGTCAGCGGGCCGATGTTCTTCGTGGGCCTGCGTTTTGCGGCAGCGGCGATTGTGGTCGGCTTCTTTTCCCTGCGCACCCTGCGCGACCTGACGCTGTTCGAGTTCAAGGCCGGGGTGTTTATCGGCGTGGCGATCATGTTTGGCTACGGTTTGCAGACCATTGGCTTGCAGACGATCCTGAGCAGCCAGTCGGCGTTTATCACTGCGCTGTATGTGCCCTTCGTGCCGCTGCTGCAATGGCTGGTGCTGGGGCGCCGTCCGGGGTTGATGCCGAGCATTGGCATCATGCTCGCGTTTGCCGGGTTGATGTTGTTGACGGGGCCTGCTGGGGCTTCGCTGAATTTCAGCCCGGGTGAGATCGCCACGTTGATTGGTGCGATCGCCATAGCGGCCGAGATCATCTTGATCGGCGCCTATGCCGGGCAAGTGGATGTGCGCCGAGTGACCGTGGTGCAGCTGGCTACGGCGTCGGTGTTGTCGTTCATGATGGTGGTGCCGATGGGCGAGGCATTGCCGGGGTTCTCCTGGTTGTTGCTGTTCAGTGCGGTGGGCCTGGGCTTGACCAGCGCGGTGATCCAGGTCGCGATGAACTGGGCGCAGCAGAGTGTTTCGCCAACGCGGGCCACGTTGATTTATGCCGGCGAGCCGGTGTGGGCCGGGGTGGTTGGGCGGATTGCCGGGGAGCGTTTCCCGCCGATTGCGATGCTGGGGGCGGCGTTGATTGTGGCGGCGGTGATTGTGAGTGAGATGAAGACCAAGGGGCAAAAGGCGGTTGAGCTGGAAGATGAATTGGAGCAGGAACGACAGGGTTAAGTCCCGTCTCGGTCGAGTGTGGGAGCGGGCTTGCTCGCGAAAGCGGTGGATCAGCCAACACATTTGTTGAATGTCAGCCTGCATTCGCGAGCAAGCCCGCTCCCACACTTGAAGGTGGTGTCTGTAAACAATGCCAAATGGGCGTTTTCGGCTTACCTTGTAGGATCCTGCCACATCTTGCCGTTTGGTGATCGAGAAAGCGGCACGTATGATGCATCCCAAACTCCCGCAGATTAGAAGCCTATGTCCCTGATAGTTCTACTGCTTCTGCCTTTTATCGGCAGCTGTCTGGCGGCTTTGCTGCCGCATAACGCACGTAACACCGAATCCCTGTTGGCCGGCCTTGTGGCCCTGGTCGGCACCATTCAAGTCGCCCTGCTCTACCCCCAGATCGCCCACGGTGGCGTGATCCGCGAAGAATTCATGTGGTTGCCCAGCCTGGGCTTGAACTTCGTGTTGCGCATGGACGGGTTTGCCTGGCTGTTCTCGATGCTGGTGCTGGGCATCGGCACGCTGGTGTCGCTGTATGCGCGTTACTACATGTCGCCGGATGATCCGGTGCCGCGCTTCTTTGCGTTTTTCCTGGCGTTCATGGGCGCGATGCTCGGCCTGGTGATCTCCGGCAACCTGATCCAGATCGTGTTCTTCTGGGAACTGACCAGCCTGTTCTCGTTCCTGCTGATCGGCTACTGGCACCACCGCGCCGATGCACGACGCGGCGCGTACATGGCGTTGATGGTCACCGGCGCGGGCGGCTTGTGCCTGCTGGCGGGCGTGATGCTGCTGGGGCATATCGTCGGCAGCTATGACCTCGACCTGGTGCTGGCGGCGGGCGAGCAGATCCGCGCCCACGCGCTGTACCCGATCATGCTCGCCCTGGTGCTGATCGGCGCCCTGAGCAAAAGCGCGCAGTTCCCGTTCCACTTCTGGCTGCCCCACGCCATGGCGGCACCGACACCGGTCTCGGCGTACCTGCATTCGGCAACGATGGTGAAGGCCGGCGTGTTCCTGCTGGCCCGCCTGTGGCCGTCGCTGTCCGGCAGCGAAGAATGGTTCTATATCGTCGGCGGTGCCGGCGCGATCACCCTCCTCCTCGGCGCTTACTGCGCCATGTTCCAAAACGACCTCAAGGGCCTGCTGGCCTATTCCACCATCAGCCACCTCGGGCTGATCACCTTGCTGCTGGGTCTCAACAGCCCGCTGGCCGCGGTCGCGGCGGTGTTTCATATCCTCAACCACGCCACGTTCAAGGCGTCGCTGTTCATGGCGGCGGGCATCATCGACCACGAAAGCGGCACCCGCGACATTCGCAAACTCAGTGGCCTGGTACGGTTGATCCCGTTTACCGCGACCCTGGCGATGGTCGCCAGTGCGTCCATGGCCGGCGTGCCGCTGCTGAACGGTTTCCTGTCCAAAGAGATGTTCTTCGCCGAAACCGTGTTTATCTCGGCGACCAAATGGGTGGAAATCACCCTGCCGGTGATCGCCACCATCGCCGGCACGTTCAGCGTGGCCTATGCGCTGCGCTTCACGGTGGATGTGTTCTTCGGCCCCACCGCCACCAACCTGCCGCACACGCCACACGAGCCACCGCGCTGGATGCGCGCACCGGTCGAGCTGCTGGTGTTCACCTGCCTGCTGGTGGGGATCTTCCCGGCGCAGATGGTCGGTTCGATCCTCGCCGCTGCCGCCCTGCCGGTGGTCGGCGGCGTGCTGCCGGAATACAGCCTGGCGATCTGGCACGGCTGGAACGCGCCGATGATCATGAGCCTGGTGGCCATGACCGGCGGCGTGATCCTCTACCTGCTGCTGCGCAAACAACTCAAGCGCGGACGCTTCAAGTATCCGCCGGTGATCAGCTACTTCAACGGCAAGCGCGGGTTCGAGCGCTGCCTGGTGGTGTTGATGCGTGGCACGCGCAAGATCGAGAAGCTCGTCAGCACCAAGCGCCTGCAAACCCAGCTGTTCCTGCTGGTGCTGGCGGCGGTCATCGCTGGTTTGATCCCGATGCTGCACAGCAGCCTCAGTTGGGGCGACCGGCCGAAGATCCCGGGTTCCATCGTCTTTGTGACCCTGTGGCTGCTGGCGATCGCCTGTGCCCTCGGCGCCGCCTGGCAAGCAAAGTACCATCGGCTGGCAGCCCTGACCATGGTCAGCGTGTGCGGCCTGATGACCTGCATCACCTTCGTGTGGTTCTCGGCGCCGGACCTGGCGTTGACCCAACTGGTTGTAGAAGTGGTCACCACCGTGCTGATCCTGCTGGGCCTGCGCTGGTTGCCACGGCGGATCGAAGAAGTCTCGCCACTGCCAAGCTCCTTGCGCAAGGCGCGTATTCGCCGCCTGCGCGACTTCCTGCTGTCCACCGTGGTCGGTGGCGGCATGGCGTTGCTGTCCTACGCTATGCTCACGCGCCAGACGCCCAACGATATCTCCTCGTTCTACTTGAGCCGCGCCCTGCCCGAAGGCGGCGGCAGCAATGTGGTCAACGTGATGTTGGTGGACTTCCGGGGCTTCGACACCCTCGGCGAAATCACCGTGCTCGGCGCTGTGGCGCTGACGGTGTACGCCCTGCTGCGGCGCTTCCGCCCTTCGAAAGAGAGCATGCAACTGCCCGCGCAACAGCGCCAACTGGCGCCGGACGTGGCCACCGACCTGGTCAACCCGCGCCAGGCCAGCGATACCGCGCTGGGCTTCATGATGGTGCCCGCCGTGCTGGTGCGCCTGCTGTTGCCGATTGCGCTGGTCGTGTCGTTCTACCTGTTCATGCGCGGCCACAACCAGCCGGGTGGCGGCTTTGTCGCTGGGCTGGTGATGTCCGTCGCCTTTATCCTGCAATACATGGTCGCCGGTACGCAGTGGGTCGAGGCGCAGATGAGCCTGCGGCCGATGCGTTGGATGGGCTTCGGCCTGCTCTCCGCAACCCTCACCGGGCTGGGTGCGCTGTTTGTCGGCTACCCGTTCCTGACCACCCACACCTGGCATTTCAGCCTGCCGGTGCTGGGCGACATTCATGTGGCCAGCGCGCTGTTCTTCGACGTTGGCGTGTACGCCATGGTGGTCGGCTCAACGCTGCTGATGCTCACCGCCCTCGGCCACCAATCGGTGCGTGCCCATAAACCGAGCAACCAGGCCAAAGTGGTTGCCGCAACGGAAGGAGCGGCCTGATGGAAGAAGTCATCGCAATTGCCATCGGAGTGCTCGCAGCCTCCGGCGTGTGGCTGATCCTGCGGCCGCGGACGTTTCAGGTGGTGATGGGCCTGTGCCTGCTGTCGTATGGGGTCAACCTGTTCATTTTCAGCATGGGCAGCCTGTTTATCGGCAAGGAGCCGATCATCAAGGACGGCGTGCCGCAAGACCTGCTCAACTACACCGACCCGCTGCCCCAGGCCCTGGTACTCACGGCCATCGTGATCAGCTTTGCCATGACCGCGTTGTTCCTGGTGGTGCTGCTCGCCTCCCGGGGCCTGACCGGCACCGACCACGTTGACGGCCGGGAGCCCAAGGAATGAATTGGGTGAACCAACTGATCATCGCACCGATCCTGCTGCCGCTGCTGACCGCCGCGCTGATGCTGATGCTCGGCGAAAAACGCCGGCCACTCAAAGCCAAGATCAACCTGTTCTCCAGCGTACTGGGCCTGGGCATTGCGATCCTGCTGCTGTACTGGACACAAAAAGGCGGCCCCGGCTCGATTGGCGTGTACCTGCCGGGCAATTGGCAGGTGCCGTTCGGCATCGTGCTGGTGGTGGACCAACTGTCGGCGCTGATGCTGGTGCTCACCGGCATCATCGGCGTAAGCGCGCTGGTGTTCGCCATGGCTCGCTGGGACCGTGCGGGCACCAGCTTCCACGCGTTGTTCCAGGTGCAGATGATGGGCCTGTACGGCGCCTTCCTCACCGCCGACCTGTTCAACCTGTTCGTGTTCTTCGAGGTGCTGCTGGCCGCGTCCTATGGCCTGATGCTGCACGGTTCGGGCCGCGCGCGGGTGTCGGCGGGGCTGCATTACATCGCGATCAACCTGCTGGCGTCGTCGCTGTTCCTGATTGGCGCGGCGATGATCTACGGCGTCACCGGCACGCTGAACTTCGCTGACCTGGCGCTGAAAATCCCGCTGGTGCCAGAGGCCGATCGCGGGCTGCTGCACGCAGGCGCGGCGATCCTTGCCACGGCGTTCCTGGCCAAGGCCGGCATGTGGCCGCTGAACTTCTGGCTGGCGCCCGCCTATTCCTCGGCAAGTGCGCCGGTGGCGGCGATGTTTGCGATCATGACCAAGGTCGGCGTGTACACCGTGCTGCGTCTGTGGACCCTGCTGTTCTCCGGCCAGGCCGGTGCGTCGGCACTGTTTGGCGGCGACTGGCTGGTGTACGGCGGTATGGCGACCATCATCTGCGCCGCGCTGGCGATGGTGGCGGCGCAGCGCCTGGAGCGCATGGCGAGCTTGAGCATCCTGGTGTCGGCGGGGATTTTGCTGTCGGCCATCGGTTTCGCGCAGCCAAGCCTGACGGCGGGCGCACTGTTTTATCTGGTCAGCTCGACGCTGGCGTTGAGCGCGCTGTTCCTGCTGGCGGAGTTGATCGAACGTTCGCGTTCGGCCAACGACCTGCCGCTGGATGAAGAGATCGATGCGCTGCCCCGCGCCATGGAATCGCTGCACCCGCAGCCCGGCGTGAACCTCGACGACGAGCAGAAAGCCGTGGTCGGCCAGGTGATCCCGTGGACCATGGCCTTCCTCGGCCTGAGCTTTATTGCCTGCGCGCTGCTGATTATCGGCATGCCGCCGCTGTCTGGGTTTATCGGCAAGCTGAGCTTGTTGAGTGCGCTGATCAATCCGCTGGGGCTTGGCGTCAGCATCGATGAGCCGATCCGTCCGGCCGCCTGGGGCCTGGTGACGTTGCTGATCCTTTCGGGCCTGGTCTCGTTGATCGCCTTTGCGCGCCTGGGCATCCAACGCTTCTGGACCCCGGAAGAGCGCCCGTCGCCACTGCTGCGCCGCTACGAGTGCGTGCCGATCTTCTTCCTGCTCGGCCTGAGCATCCTGCTGACCTTCAAGGCCGAGCCGCTGATGCGCTACACCGAGGCCACCGCCGTGAGCCTGAACAACCCGGAACACTATGTGATGGCGGTGATGGCGACGCGGCCAGTGCCGAGCCCTGAAGCCAAGACCGCAGCAGCGGAGGTGCAGCCATGAAACGCCTGTTCCCTGCCCCGTGGCTGTCTTTGGCCTTGTGGCTGTTGTGGCTGGTGCTGAACCTGTCCGTGAGCCCCGGCAACCTGCTATTGGGCGCGCTGCTGGGCTTTCTCGCGCCGCTGCTGATGGCGCCGCTGCGCCCGCTGCCGATCCGCATCCGCCGCCCTGGGGTGATCCTGCGCCTGTTCTTTGTGGTGGGCCGCGATGTGATCGTGTCCAACCTGCAAGTGGCCTGGGGCGTGTTGACCTGTGGCTCACGCCCACCGCGCTCGCGCTTTATCAAGATCCCCCTGGACCTGCGCGACGCCAACGGCCTTGCCGCGCTGTCGATGATCACCACCGTGGTGCCCGGCACCATCTGGTCGGAACTGGCGCTGGACCGCAGCATCCTGCTGCTGCACGTGTTCGACCTGGACGATGAAGCGCAGTTTATCGAGCACTTCAAGACCACCTACGAGCGGCCCCTGATGGAGATCTTCGAATGAGCGCCCTGCTCTCCAATGCGATCCTGTTCAGCCTGTTCCTGTTCTCCCTGGCCATGGTGCTGACCCTGGTGCGCCTGTTCAAAGGCCCCTCGGCCCAGGACCGGGTACTGGCGCTGGACTACCTGTACATGCTGGCGATGCTGATGATGCTGGTGCTGGGCATTCGGTATGCCAGTGACACCTACTTTGAAGCGGCGCTGCTGATTGCGCTGTTCGGCTTTGTGGGCTCGTTTGCCCTGGCCAAATTCCTGCTGCGTGGCGAGGTGATTGAATGATGCCGTTATGGGTGGAAGTGATCGTCGCGGTGCTGCTGGTGCTGAGCAGCGTGTTTGCCTTGATTGGCGCGATTGGCTTGTTGCGCATGAAGGACTTCTTCCAGCGCATGCACCCGCCGGCGCTGGCCTCGACGCTGGGCGCGTGGTGCGTGGCGTTGGCGTCGATTGTGTACTTTTCGGTGCTCAAGTCCGGGCCGGTGTTGCACGGCTGGTTGATTCCGATTCTGTTGTCGATCACGGTGCCGGTGACCACGTTGCTGTTGGCTAGAACCGCCCTGTTCCGCAAGCGTATGGCCGGGGATGATGTGCCTGCCGAGGTCAGCAGCCGCCGCTGATTTCTCTCAGGAAAACTCGGTTAAACATGTGGGAGCTGGCTTGCCTGCGATAGCGGTGGGTCACCCAAACTGTTGGCTGACCCACCGCTATCGCAGGCAAGCCAGCTCCCACATTCTGATCGGTGCTAGGCGAAGGATCGGATTCTGGTCGCCAGCTCTGCCAACTCGGCATCATCCGCCCGCCCATGATCATGGGACGAGATATAGCCTTCATACGCGTCAAAAAACTTGTCCACCCTCGAACTCAACGGCTTGAACGCACTGTCCGAGCCCGTCCCATGCATGGGAAACAACTTCGCATGCAGGTGGTCCACGCCGTACCCCTCCAGCATCATCCCCGTGCGCGCCACATCGGCAAACGCCCGGTCGATCAGCAGTGCGGTCTTCTTGGTCGCGATGATCAGATCCGCCAACACTTCATCCGACTGCGCAAACGCATAGCTGCCGTAATGCTGCTTGGGGATCACCACGCTGAAACCCGGGGTGTTGGGGAAAATCGAGAGGAAGGCCATGTGCTGATCGTCTTCCCACAGGATGTGGGCCGGGGCGGTTTTGCGGACAATGCTGCAGAAAATACAATCCATTTTAATCACTGCCATTTCAGTCGTGGGTTTGCTCGTGGAGAGCATCTAAAGCTAGGATTCGGCGCACGTCAAAACAAAAGGAGTTTCAACCTGCCATGGATATCAAGTGTTCCGTATTTATCGCAGCCAGTGTTGACGGTTTCATTGCACGAACAGACGGTGACATCGAGTGGCTTCACCGCCCAGAATACGAAACCGCAGCCTTGAACGGCGTGACGTATGACAGCTTCATCGCCACCGTCGACACATTGGTTATGGGACGCAAGACCCTGGAGAAAGTCCTGTCGTTTCCAGAGTGGCCCTATGAAGGCTTGCCTGTCATAGCGTTGTCTCACCAACCGCTGGAGATCCCCACGCATTTGCAGGGCAAAGTGGAAGTGCTGGCGGCGGATGTCAGCGCACTGGTCACACAACTGGCCGAGCGCGGCATGCAGCATCTGTATATCGACGGCGGGCAGACGATCCAGGCGTTTCTTGAGGCAGGCCTGATCGACGAGTTGATCATCACGCGCATTCCGGTGCTGCTGGGCGAAGGGATTTCGTTGTTCAGCCAGGTAGGCAGCGAGCATGAACTTCGCCATCTCGGTACGGATGTATCGGTCAATGGCTTTGTGCAGAGCCGCTACGCCATTGCGAAGGCAGTGACTGCATGACGAACATCCCCCTCGCGTTGGTGGCGGGCATAGGCCGCCACAACCGCTCCATCGGCAAGGCCGGCGGGCTGCTGCGCAACGTCCCCGACGACATGCGCCGCTACGCCGCCAAGACCATCGGCAAACCCGTGATCATGGGGCGCAAGACCTTTGAGTCGGTGATTGCACTCAGCGGGCGGCCGTTGGTGGATCGGCCGAACATCGTGCTTTCGCGTGATCCGGCGTACCGGCACGAACACGCGATTGTTTGCCGGTCCTTGGCATCGGCCCTGGAATGCGCAGCGGCGTTTGCACCCGAAGAGATGCATATCGGCGGCGGGCCGGAGCTGTATGACCAGGTTATTGATCAGGTGGACAGGCTCTACCTCACCCTGTTCAACGATGATCACGAAGGTGAGGCCAAATTCCCCAGCTTCGAAAGTGAGTTCATCGAGGTCTGCCGGCATGGTGTCAGGGAACACCAAGGCCTTGAATATGAGTGGGTGGATTACGTCCGCCGCGCAGACTCTCGTGGTGCTGAGCGGGCACGGTAAAAAATGTGGGAGCTGGCTTGAACTGGTCCAGTAATTTCGGACATTCTTTTCGGTTCTCACGCCGCTAACTTTTCTGCTGCTATTGGCGAATGGTATCCGTTGTAGCTGTGGCGCCTTACGCTGTTGTAGCGCGCCACATATCGGT
>NZ_JBRFJB010000013.1:0-16931 GCF_053456465.1 Pseudomonas acericola (SeqCode)
ACCGATATGTGGCGCGCTACAACAGCGTAAGGCGCCACAGCTACAACGGATACCATTCGCCAATAGCAGCAGAAAAGTTAGCGGCGTGAGAACCGAAAAGAATGTCCGAAATTACTGGACCAGTTCACACCCGCGCCGACAATCGCCGGATCCGCATCGATGGCGGCAAACAACTTACGCAGATCAATACTGCTTTCCACCCTCTGCCGCGTCGTCAGATGCGCACTGGGAAACCCGTCTTTCAACACACTGGAAGTCATCCCTTTACTCCGGTTTTTCACAAGAGCGCAGAGGGTAAAGACTGGGCATCGCTTAAAAATGTCAGAAGATTCGCCTTATACCGACAGGTACTTCCTGAACACGGTGTAGCGCCTTGTAGGCCATGTCCCGAATAGGAAAAAGTACGCCCCGCGCCACTACCGGCGGACACCAGTACAGGGAACGACAATGGCAACTGATATGTTTTTGAAGTTGGGCGACATCAAGGGCGAATCAAGGGATCAGACCCATCGCGATGAAATCGAGATCAGCCGCTGGGGTTGGGGCATGTCACAGACGGGCTCGATGCATAGCGGCAGCGGCGGTGGTGCGGGCAAGGTCAATATCGATAACCTGTCCATCTCGAAAGTGATGGATAAGTCCTCACCCAACCTGATGATGGCCTGCTCCACCGGCAAGCATTACCCGGAGGCGCGACTGGTGGTGCGCAAGGCCGGGGGCAGCAGTGCCGTGGAGTATCTGGTGATCACTCTGAAGGAGGTGATGGTGATTTCCTACCAGTCCGACGCAGTGAAAAACAGCGACGAACTGACAGAGGTCATCGGTTTGAATTTCGCCAGCGTCGAAGTCAGCTACCAACCGCAGAAAGCGGACGGCGGCAAGGACGGCGGCGCGGTGAAATACGGCTGGAACATTCGTCAGAACGTGAAGATCTGACCACGCAAGCCAAGGCTACAACCCGGCCTTGGCTGCCTCTCGCAGTCGGCGCACGCCCACCAGTTTGCCCACCAACGCCCGATAGCCCTTGCTGTTGATCAACAACAACCCCAGCAGCGGCCAGAACAGGCATTCGCTGTAGAGAAACCAGTGCGGCTCGTAGGCCAATGTCGGCAGGGTCACCAGCAGGCACACCACGAAAAACCCGACCATGCCCCACACCGCCCAGGCATGCCCGCGCACCACCAGGAAGTTGCTGTTGGTCACGAACAGCGCGGCGAAGAGCACGACGAACCAGGACGCGGTGGCATTGGTGGCGACGGGCACGTCGGCAAAATACGTACTGGCCGCCAGGGAAATCGCAGCAGACCCACCCAGGCAGCCGGCGAGAATCACGCCGATGAACGCAGGAAAATGCGCCAGCAAAAACGGTTTCAGGGACGGCACGCCACTCATTATTCGCCCTCCTCGTACAGGCCGATCGCGAAGGTCTTGGCCTGTTTGTAGTTGTCCGAGCGTTTCAGCCCCCAGACACTCGCGCCTGCGCCCATTGCATCGCCCAATTGCACATAGGTGGCGTGTTTGAGTTGCGTCGGGGTGAAGCGCTTGGGCAACTCGCCGCTCATCTGCAGCAGTTTGCGCATCTTGGTGGACATTTGCGGGTCGGCGACTTTGAGCAGCTCTTTGGTGAGTTTTTCGCGCTCATGCCCGTTCAGGCCCTTGAGCACCTGGCGCATGCTCTTGCCGGTGGCGGCGCGGGTGACATTGACCAGCTTGACGGTGGTCAGTGCCGAAGCACCGACGCCCACCAGGGCGGCGCCATCGAGCACCTTGGTCGCGGTTTGGTACCACTCCTCGCTGTCCAGGTAGTCGTTCATCGCCGGGTTGCTGATTTCGTTGCGTGTACGAAAACCGCCCACCAGGCAGGACACGGTGCTGGCAGACGCTGCGGTATAGCCGATGGCCGTCACCACGGTGCTGGCGCCAGCGGTGAACGGGATGGCGATGGTGCCACTCAACACCACCAGCCAGCCGATTACCGCGCCGGTACAGGCCAGGGTGGTGTTGAAGGCCTCGCTCATCAGCCGCGATTCACGCGGGTTGTTCAGCACCTGGTCGGCGAACTGGGCCGGGGCGATGTACTTCTGCGCCTCGCGGATAATGATGCGCTTGGGCAGGATGCTGCAGATGGGCTTGAATTCACGCAGGGTGACGACGTTGAAGTCGGCATCGATGTAGACCACGCCGGCGCCGACAATCGCGGGGTCGGCGTCGATGGCGGCGAACAGGCGCGGTACGTTGATTTCGCTTTCGATGCGCTGGCGCGCCATGAACTGGGAGCGGTTGGAGTCCATGCCGATGTTGGCCAGGGGGTTGCCCATGGGGGTGTTCTTCCTTGAATCAGAGAGTGACTGGACTGGCGCCTTCGCGGGCAAGCCCGCTCCCACAGTTGACTGTATTCACAATTCAAAAATGTGGGAGCTGGCTTGCCTGCGATGGCGATTGCATGGCCGACACCTTAACAAACAGGTTCACCAGAGAATAGAAAGCAAAACGCCAGCACGGGGCTGGCGTTTTGCTTTCTCAGGCGTCGATCAACGCGGCACTACCGGCTTGCGCGCAGGCTTGCCGCCCTTGCCCTTGGCCGCATCGCTACGTTCCTTGGCGGCCTGCTTGTTGCGCGCCTGGGCCGCAGCCTTGGCTTGCTCACGCTTATCCCACGGGTTGCTGCCGTCGCTGCCGCGCGGTGGCAAACCGGTGTGCTGGGTGAGGATCTTGGTGGTGGTTTCCTTGGCGACCTTATGGCTGCCAGCCGGCGTCGAGTTCTTGCGACGGGCGCTCTGGTAGCTGTCGGTAGACGGCTGGTGCAGCGGGATCAGTTGGTCCTTGCCCGACCCGATGAGGTCGGCGCGGCCCATGCGGGTCAGCGCTTCACGCAGGATCGGCCAGCCTTTCGGGTCGTGGTAGCGCAGGAACGCCTTGTGCAGACGGCGCTGGTCTTCGCTCTTGACGATGGTCACCGCGTCGCTCTTGTAGGTGACCTTGCGCAGCGGGTTCTTGCCCGAGTGGTACATCGCGGTGGCAGTGGCCATCGGCGACGGGTAGAACGCCTGCACCTGGTCGGCGCGGAAGCCGTTGCCTTTGAGCCACAGGGCCAGGTTCATCATGTCTTCATCGGTGGTGCCCGGGTGGGCGGCGATGAAGTAAGGAATCAGGTACTGCTCCTTGCCCGCTTCCTTGGTGTACTTCTCGAACATGCGCTTGAACTTGTCATAGCTGCCAATGCCCGGCTTCATCATCTGGTTGAGCGGACCTTCCTCGGTGTGTTCCGGGGCGATCTTGAGGTAACCACCGACGTGGTGGGTCACCAGCTCCTTGACGTATTCCGGCGACTCGACGGCGAGGTCGTAGCGCAGGCCGGACGCGATCAGGATCTTTTTCACCCCCGGCAACGCACGGGCGCTGCGGTACAGCTGGATCAACGACGAGTGGTCGGTGTTCAGGTTCGGGCAGATACCCGGGAACACGCACGACGGCTTGCGGCACGCGGATTCGATTTCCGGGGTCTTGCAGGCGATGCGGTACATGTTCGCGGTCGGGCCGCCGAGGTCGGAGATCACGCCGGTAAAGCCTGGGACCTTGTCACGGATCTCTTCGATCTCGCGAATGATCGACTCTTCGGAACGGTTCTGGATGATGCGGCCTTCGTGCTCGGTGATGGAGCAGAAGGTGCAGCCGCCAAAGCAGCCACGCATGATGTTCACCGAGAAACGGATCATGTCGTAGGCCGGGATCTTTTCCTTGCCGTACACCGGGTGCGGGATACGTGCGTAAGGCATGCCGAACACGTAGTCCATTTCTTCGGTGGTCATCGGGATCGGTGGCGGGTTGAACCACACGTCCACTTCACCGTGTTTCTGCACCAGGGCGCGGGCGTTGCCTGGGTTGGTTTCCAGGTGCAACACGCGGTTGGCGTGGGCGTACAGCACCGAGTCACCACGGACTTTTTCCACGGACGGCAGACGAATGACAGTCTTGTCACGGGTCATGCGCGGGCTGGCCAGGATCTGTACGACCTTGGCTTCTTCAGGGTCATCCACCGGGCCTTTCTCTTGCTCGATGGCGCAGGCCTGGGTGTCCTGGGTGTTGACGTACGGGTTGATGATCTTGTCGATCTTGCCCGGGCGGTCGATACGGGTGGAGTCCACTTCGTACCAGCCTTCAGGCGTGTCACGGCGAATGAACGCGGTGCCGCGCACGTCGGTGATGTCTTCGATCTTGTGGCCCCACGACAGGCGCTGGGCGACTTCGACGATGGCCCGCTCGGCGTTGCCGTACAGCAGGATATCGGCGGCGGCGTCGATCAGGATCGAGTTGCGCACGCGGTCTTGCCAGTAGTCGTAGTGGGCGATGCGGCGCAGGGAGGCTTCGATGCCGCCCAGTACGATCGGCACGTTCTTGTAGGCTTCCTTGCAACGCTGGCTGTACACCAGGCTGGCGCGGTCCGGGCGTTTGCCGGCCATGCCGCCGGGGGTGTAGGCGTCGTCGGAGCGGATTTTCTTGTCGGCGGTGTAGCGGTTGATCATGGAGTCCATGTTGCCGGCCGCGACGCCGAAGAACAGGTTCGGCTCGCCGAGCTTCATGAAATCGTCTTTGGACTGCCAGTTTGGCTGGGCGATGATCCCGACGCGGAAGCCCTGGGACTCCAGCAGCCGGCCGATGATCGCCATACCGAACGACGGATGGTCAACGTAGGCATCACCGGTGACGATGATGATGTCGCAGGAATCCCAGCCAAGCTGATCCATCTCCTCCCTGCTCATCGGCAGGAATGGCGCAGGACCGAAACATTCGGCCCAGTACTTGGGATAGTCAAATAATGGCTTGGCTGTTTGCATGACGGTGACCGGTGTTGAGATGGAAAATCGCGGGCGCGGAATATAGCACAAATTTTGACCAATTCCGACGGTAATGGTCGGCTTTTACCACGCCTTATTCTTTATCCGGCCATAGACCTGATCTGAAGCCCGCAGGGCCTAATCCGATAGGCCCTTGCCGCACGGCACCCTGAATAGGCTTTCGCAACTCCCCCCCTATTCTCCTGGACATGCCGATGAACAGTGGCACCGTTTTATCCACCCCCTCCCAGGGCCCCGACGCCCACGCAGACTTCATCAAGACCCAGCTCCCCACCTGGCTGGTCGAGGCAGCAGCGGACATTCGCGCGGCCCTGCGCGACAGTTTGCTCAAAAGCAATCAATCCAGGCATCAGCTTCGAGCGATCCTCGCACGCATCCAAAGCCCAGAGGCGTTCGCCCTGCCCCTGCTCGAAAAAGCCTTGAAGAGTGAATACCTGACGCTGTTGAACGCCAAGACGTCGATCCTGGTCCGCGAGTGGAAAGCCAGCCATCTGCTTGGGCTGTTGCACACCCATGCACGCACCACCGAGCAATCCCTTCTTGAAGCGGCGCTGCAAAACTTCGAGGCGTCGGAGGCACAGGACGATGGCATGGACGCGGGCTCGGGGATTTTCAACACAAGCCCCTCCGGCCGGATTGATACGCTGCAATCACCCACCCTCTTTGCCGGTTTCTGCCGCAGGCTGGATCTGGGCGAAAAATACCTCAGCCATATTCGCGCGGTTATCAAATCCAGCGCGGTGGTTCGTGGACACTTTCGCGAGCATGAACAACACAGGCTCGCCGTGGCCGCTCACCTGGCCTACCTCAAGGGCGACCTGGCACAAACCCTTTACGAGAACTTGGCCAGCCTGACAGAGCATGGCCACCACATTGGCCTCACTTGCAGCCATCTGACAGTCGATGGGGTGGTGCTGCCCAGCGTTGTGGTGTTCTACGACACCCGGGCCACGACCCAGCCTATCCTTTACACCCCCGAAGATCCGGTAGCCGCCATACGCCTGCATACGTCGATGCAGGAGCTGGAAACACAGCTCGCTATACGCCTTATGCAACCGCAATACCTCGCCTTTTTCAAAGGCCTGGTCCCCGTACACCTGCGCGAGTCATTGCTGGCCGTAAAGCCCAGCTGGGTTGATTGGCTACCGGTGGGCTCACCTGGAAAAATCAGGCCCGCCAGCCTGGAAAAACCGCTGACACTGACCGGCATTACCGGCAATTTGTTCCACGCCATCGCCTTGAGGCGTTTCGCGCAGATCGAAAGCGACGCTTGCGCCGTGGCAGTTCCCACGGCGCAGGCCGACATCGTCAGCCGACAAAAACGTTTGCAGTTTTATATCGACCTCGGCAAATCCCTGCTGTTTTTCGCCGCATCGTTCGTGCCTATCGTGGGTGAGGTGCTCCTGGTTGTGACCGGCGCTCAATTGATCGGCACCGTCTACAACGGATTTGCCGCCTGGAGCCGGGGCGATAGCCAGACAGCGCTCAACGACCTGCTGGATGTGATCGACAATGTGGCCATGGCCGTCGCCACCGCCGGCGTTATCAAAGCCGGGCGCTTCACCGCGGGACTGGTGAAAGTGCAGGTGCGTAACCAGGGATGGCGCCTGTGGCACTCCGACCTGGAGCCTTACCGCCACCCGGACGCCCTTCCCAGCCATTTGCCTCCCGACAGGCAGGGCTTATACCAGCAGGGGAGCCAGCACTACCTGAAGCTGGATGATCAGCTCCATGGGGTTCGACGTGCACCCAATGGAGAGCAATGGGAATTGTCGCACCCCACTGATCCGAAGGCGTACGCCCCACCGCTGCTCAGCAACGCGTCCGGCGGCTGGCGCCACGTACATGAGACGCCAACGGACTGGGACAACCTCAAATTGATCAAACGCCTGGGGCCCGATGCCGCCAACATCACACAGCCCAGCGTCGAGTCGATCTTGCTGCTCAGCGGCGTAGATACCAGCGCTCTGCGCCAGGCCCACGAGGAGATGGTCCGCCCACCGCCCTTGCTACGCGACACCGTCAAAGACTTCAACCTGGACCAGGAAATCAACGCCTTCAATATGGACCGGGCCGAAGGTGCCGCTGTCACAGCGCACTCGCCACTCATTCAGTTTCACCTACTCGGCTCACTGCCCGAATGGCCCTCTTCGTATGTGCTTAAAGTGGTTGATGAACAGCAGAACAGCTTGCTGAGCTTCGGCAGTGGACCGCGTGAGATCAACGTCAGTGACGCGAGGTTCAGGCGGGGCGAACTGTTGCATGTGGTGCAAGAACAGATGCCACAAACCGAGTTCAACGCGCTGTTGCCTACCCCCTTCATCGACTACTTCACCAAAACCGAAAACCTGGCCATGGCGCTGACCAAGCAGCTCGCACAAAAAAGACAGTGGTTGTTTTCCCAACTCAAAGCCGCGAGTGACACCGCCGTTACACCGGCGGAAAAAAGCATCCGCGCACTCCTACCGCAATTGTCCAAGAGCCAACTCGAAGAAATAGAGCCCACGCTGACGCAGACAGAGCAGCAGAACCTGCAAAGGGGCGAAGGCTTGCCCGCCACGCAGCTCATGGAGGCGAATGAGTACCGCGCGGTGACGACGGCCACTCGGCTCAACAGCAGTGTTTTTCTCGAATCGCTACGTAGCCATGAAAGCGTGCCCATGGTGCTGTACACCCTGGAACAAATTCCCGGCTGGCCGGCTGCCCATAGATTCGAACTGTACGATGGCAGCCCCGAAGGCCCGCTTTTGGGAAGCATCGGCGGGGCTGGTGCCAGCGAGCGCCATGTCTTGGTCCGAGAAGGCGAACGGTATACCGTCCACGACGTTCAAGACGCGCAGCCACGCTATCCCCTCCCGCTGCCTGCTGCGCTTGAACAAACACTCTCTACAACTGAGCGCAGTACGCTGTTCAGCCAGTCGGGCACAGCCTCCGTTGAGCAAGCATTGCACAGCACCGGCCAGCGCCTGCTTGCCAGGAGCCAGGTGCCTTGCCGGGCCGTGCCGCCGTTGCCACGGGCGCCCAACGCGGCAGGGCTGCCACTCGACCCGTTGTTCGCTGAAGCCTCCCCCCCCACCGGGCTGACAGTGCGGACAGACACCCTGCATCAGGCACCGTTGCTCACGGACGGCAGTTTTCGCGACTACATAAAGGACAACGAGAAATACTATCGAGTCAAACGTGATCCCCTGGGCTACCGACTGATTGATGCCCGCAGCCCGTTCAGGTTCTATCAACCCTACGTGCGCAATAAAGCGGGAGGCGGCTGGGAAATTGATCCCGCCAAAGGAAAACTGCTCGGCGGGGCCGGCTCACCCGCGCCTTCGCATGAAAGCATGGAGTCCAGTGACGCGTTTGAGTCGGCACACTCCTCCAGCCCATACGCGTCGGCCGAAGAGGGCCTGGTGAATGTGCAATACACGCCCCAGGAACTGACCCATATGCGCACGTTGCGCAGTTACCAACACAGCCAGAACTACCGGGGCATTTATGACCGAGCCAACAATGGTCGATACCCATTGCGCGATGAACAGGGCCGTCCGACGCGCATCCGGCTCCTGCAGTCGCAAGGCAAATCGCTAACGTCTGACAACGTGTATGCAAGCAGTCCGCTTCGACCGTTCATCCAGTGGGACGGCTATGAAAACGTCGCAATACATTATGAAGACAAACTTGAGGTTGTGCCTTTCACGGCGGCCCATCAGAAGTTTCCCCAAGAGGCGGCACTGATCGGCCAAGCCACGGTGATCAGTCGACGCCCCCTCGCAAAAGGTGAAGCGCTCGGGGTCTACGGCGGAGATATGCTCCCTCTGTTCGTCGCCAAAGCCCGACGAGACCCTTACCTGATGGCCATCAAGGATGTCAGACCGACCACGCCTTTCGCCGTGAATACCCAACTGGTGCTCTCCGGGGACAATGCACTGTCACGGATCAACACCATTTTCGAGTACGACGCGGCGGGCTTTCCGACCCGGCAGGCCAGCACGGGCTACAACGTTGAAGCGGCGCAGTTTCGAGTGCAAACCCAAACAGGCAGCACCCCTCAGGAGCAGTTGATCCTCACCGGGCTGTTTGCGGGCGAGGATATTGCGGCCGGCGCTGAACTACGCTGGAACTATCAATACGACGAAACCACCATCCGCAACCTGTTTCCCAGGCCCTAGACGTGGTTACTCATCATCGTCGAAGTTGTAGCTGCCTGGCGCGAGGTTTTCAAAGCGCGTGTATTTACCGATGAACGCCAGGCGGATAAAGCCGATCGGGCCGTTCCGCTGCTTGCCGATGATGATCTCGGCGATACCCTTGTGCTCGGTTTCGGGGTGGTACACCTCGTCACGATACACAAACATGATGACGTCGGCGTCCTGCTCGATTGCACCCGATTCCCGCAAGTCGGAGTTCACCGGGCGCTTGTTGGGACGTTGTTCCAGGGAACGGTTGAGCTGGGACAGCGCCACCACCGGGCAGTTGAATTCCTTGGCCAGGGCCTTGAGGGACCGGGAAATCTCGGAAATTTCGTTGGTGCGGTTGTCGCCGCTGGAACCGGGGATCTGCATCAATTGCAGGTAGTCGATCATGATCAGGGCGATATCGCCGTGCTCACGCACCAGGCGGCGGGTACGGGCGCGCATTTCCGACGGGCTGATGCCTGCGGTGTCATCGATGAACAGCTTGCGGTCGTTGAGCAGGTTGACCGCCGAGGTCAGGCGTGGCCAATCGTCGTCTTCCAGGCGACCGGCACGGACCTTGGTCTGGTCGATACGGCCGAGGGACGAGAGCATCCGCATGATCAGCGATTCACCTGGCATCTCCAGGGAGTACACCAGAACGGTCTTGTCGCTGCGCAACACGGCGTTTTCCACCAGGTTCATCGCAAAGGTGGTTTTACCCATGGATGGACGGCCGGCGACGATGATCAAGTCGGACGGTTGCAGGCCGCTGGTCTTCTCGTCGAGGTCGGTGTAGCCGGTGGAAATACCGGTGATGGCATTGTCAGTGTTGAACAAGGTGTCGATGCGGTCGATGGCCTTGGTCAACAGCTCGTTGACGCCCACCGGGCCGCCGGTTTTCGGGCGCGCTTCGGCGATCTGGAAGATCTGGCGCTCGGCTTCGTCAAGAATCTCGGCGGCGGTGCGGCCTTCTGGGTTGAAGGCGCTGTCGGCGATCTCGGTGCTGATGCCGATCAACTGGCGCAGGGTGGCCCGCTCGCGGACGATCTGCGCATACGCCTTGATGTTGGCGACGGACGGCGTGTTTTTCGCCAGCTCGCCCAGGTAGCCGAGGCCGCCGACTTGGGAGGTCTGGCCTTCCTTGTCCAACTGCTCGGCCAGGGTCACCACGTCGATCGGTGAGTTCTGGTCGGCCAGCTTGGCGATGGCGCGGAAGATCAGGCGGTGGTCATGGCGATAGAAATCACCGTCCGAGACTTGATCCAGCACGCGTTCCCAGGCGTTGTTGTCCAGCATCAAGCCACCGAGCACGGCCTGTTCGGCCTCGATGGAATGCGGCGGCACCTTCAGGGCAGCGGTTTGCAGATCGTATTGCTCAGGAGCTGAAATATCGTTCATGGCCACTTGGAATTTGGGGTGTGTAGAAAAACAAAAGGCACGACCTGTAAACAGGATCGTGCCCGATGTTAACTGCCTGGCACGCGAGGTGCCAGTCAGTTAGGTGCGACTTAAGCTGCTACCACGACAACGCGTACGGTGGCTTCAACTTCGGCGTGCAGGTGCACGGCTACGTCGAATTCGCCTACGTTGCGGATGGTGCCGTTCGGCAGACGAACTTCGCTCTTCTGCACTTCAACGCCGGAGGCGGTCAGTGCATCAGCGATGTCGTGGGTGCCGATCGAACCGAACAGCTTGCCTTCGTCACCGGCGGTGGCAGTGATAGTCACTTCCAGCTCAGCCAGTTGGGCAGCGCGAGTTTCGGCCGAAGCTTTTTTGTCTGCTGCTGCTTTTTCCAGCTCAGCACGACGCTCTTCAAACGCAGCCAGGTTGGCAGCGGTTGCAGCGGTGGCTTTGCCGTATGGCAGCAGGTAGTTACGACCGTAGCCGGCCTTAACGTTCACTTTGTCGCCCAGGTTGCCCAGGTTGGCGACTTTTTCCAGAAGGATCAGTTGCATGTGAAAATCCTCTAACTTTTAACCTTCACCGTTCGCGTTATCGGCGTCTTTCGACGCCAGACGACCGCGAAAATCAATCAGGCCGTCGATAATGGCCAAGACCACGAGTAACGGATAGATCAGCTGCATGAACAGCAACAGCGTGACGTACAACCCCACCAGCCAAAACTTGGCCAGGCGCTTTCGCGCAACCAACCCATGAATCAAGGCCAGCCCGGCAAACACCAGCGGTACGCTGCAAATCGGCGCCAGCAAGGCCATCTGTGGACCGAAGTTCGGCCCGACAACCATGCACGCCAGCAGCAACATCGCCGGCCCCGCAGGAATTCTGATACTGCGAAATTCGCGACCAAAACCACCCGAGTTGTACAACAACGCCTGCCAATAACGCCCAACAATCAGGCTCAGCACGCTGACGACCTGCAACAATGCCGCAATCAGGCCGGTCAGGACCGGGTCAATCAGTGACGCAAACCGCGCTCGCTCATCTACCGACAATTGCTGGTAGAGATCCCCGAGGGCCATCGGCAGGATCTTGACGATCTCTTGCGACAACCCTTCGATTTGCGGGCGGAAAGCCGCGCCAAGCATCACTGAGTACACCAACCCCAATGCCACGCTGACCAGCAGCGTGCGGACCCAGGACTCACTTGCGCGTAAAACCAACGCAAGGCTCGATGACCCCAGCAGTACCAGAAGTACCCGTGGATCACCCAATTGCAGCCACCAGATCAAGGCCGGCAACAATCCCAGGGCAAGGACGCCAAGGGCGTCCTTCAAACCGCGCCGCAGCAGCACAAGGCAACCCGCGGCAGCACCCAACCAATAAAGCAACGGCAATGCCGCACATCCAGCCACTACCAGAGTGGCCTGCACACGACCGCGCATGATGAACTCAGCTAAGGCGCGCATGCATTCAATCCCTTACTACTTATCGACTGCCCGGTCTCAGCGGCCGTGGCTGTCGGTGTAGGCCAGCAGGGCCAGGAAGCGGGCGCGCTTGATAGCGGTGGCCAGCTGACGCTGATAACGAGCTTTGGTACCGGTGATACGGCTTGGAACGATTTTGCCGGTCTCGGATACGTAGGCTTTCAGAGTGTTGAGATCTTTGTAATCGATCTCCTTCACTTCTTCAGCGGTGAAGCGGCAGAATTTACGACGACGGAAGAAACGTGCCATTTGATAGGCTCCTTAATAAGGTCCGTGGATTACTCGTCAGCGTTGTCGCTGTTGTCGCTGTCATCACTATCAGCGCTTTCAGCGCCTTCGTGCTCAGGACGGTCGCGACGCTCACGGCGCTCACTGCGGTTTTCTTCAGCCTTGAGCATCTCGGATTGGCCGGTAACGGCTTCTTCGCGACGGATGACCAGGTTACGGATCACTGCATCGTTGTAGCGGAAGTTGTCTTCCAGCTCGGCCAGGGCCTTGCCAGTGCACTCAACGTTCAGCATCACGTAGTGAGCCTTGTGAACATTGTTGATTGCGTAGGCCAGTTGACGACGGCCCCAATCTTCCAGACGGTGGATTTTGCCGCCGTCTTCTTCGATCAGCTTGGTGTAACGCTCAACCATGCCGCCGACTTGCTCGCTTTGATCCGGGTGGACCAAAAAGATGATTTCGTAATGACGCATGAATGCTCCTTACGGGTTGTAGCCTGCCGCTCAAAAACGGTCAGACAAGGAGTGAATGACACTTATGGATCTTGCCGAAGGGGGACACATCGGTGCCCGCCAGGAAGGCAAGGGGCGCAATTGTAGAGAAGGGGGAGGAAGCGTGCAAGGTGATTGGTGATTATTTGAACAATCTTCCCAACACCCAGAAACAACTGTGGGAGCTGGACTTCTGTGGGAGCTGGCTTGCCTGCGATAGCAGCACCTCGGTGTTACTGAAAGACCGAGGTATCTGCATCGCAGGCAAGCCAGCTCCCACACAAGCCCTGCTCCCACAGGATCTTGCGTGACGCTTGAGCCTTATTTCTTCGGCTTGGCCTTGGCGCCACGCTGGCGCTGGGCTTCGAACAGGCACACGCCGGTGGCAACCGACACGTTCAAGCTGCTGACGCTACCGGCCATCGGCAAGTGCACCAGGTAATCGCAATGCTCACGGGTCAGGCGACGCATGCCCTTGCCTTCGGCACCCATGATCAGGATGGTCGGGCCGGTGAGGTCTTGGTCATAAATGCTGACCTCAGCCTCCCCCGCCGTGCCCACGACCCACAGGCCGCGCTGCTGGAGCTTCTCCAGGGTGCGCGCCAGGTTGGTCACGGCCACCAGCGGAATCACTTCCGCCGCACCGCAGGCAACCTTGCGCACAACCGGTGTCAGGGTGGCCGACTTGTCTTTAGGCACGATCACCGCCAGCGCGCCGGCGGCATCCGCCGAACGCAGGCAGGCGCCGAGGTTGTGCGGATCGGTCACGCCGTCGAGCACCAGCAGCAACGGCGCGCCTTCGGTGCGATCGAGCAGCTCGTCGAGCATCGCCTCGCCCCAGACCTGACTCGGACTTACGTCCGCCACCACGCCTTGGTGAACGCCTTCAACCCAGACGTCCATTTCACGACGCTCGGCCTGGCCGATGGCCACCTTGTTTTGCGTGGCCAGCTCAACCAGCGCTTGTACACGCGGCTCGCTGCGACCTTCCGCCAACCACACCTGCTTGACGCGTTTCGGGTGGTGACGCAGCAGTGCTTCTACGGCGTGGACGCCGTAGATTTTTTCCAGACTCATGACTTGGCCTTAGGTTTGCGCGACCCGCCGCTTTTGGCAGGGGCCGAACCCGCTTTCGGCGGGCCTTTACGATGTTTACTTGGCTTGCTCGACGGCTTTTCCGCCCCGTGGGACTTTCCCCCAGACGCCGCTTTACCACCGCTTTTGGCTTCGTTGAGCAACTGCTGCTTCAACTCGCGACTCTTGCGCAGCTCGGCGTTTTTCGCCGCGGCGTCGCTTGGGCGGTAAGCTTCGGGAGCCTTTTCCTTGGTGGACGAACGACGACCAGCCTTGGCGGCTGGCTCAGGCTCAGCCGCTTTCGCAGGAGCGCCCTTGCCTTTGCTGGCAGGTGCGGTCGGCGTGCTGCCACGATTTTTTTTGCGGCTACCCGGCGATTCGGCTGGCTTGTCAGACATCCCGAAGTCGATCTTGCGCTCGTCGAGATCGACGCGCATGACCTGCACTTCCACGGTGTCGCCCAGACGGAAGCTGCGCCCAGTGCGCTCGCCCGCCAGGCGGTGATGCACAGGGTCGAAGTGGTAGTAGTCACCCGGCAAGGCCGTGACGTGTACCAGGCCTTCGACGTAGATGTCGGTCAGTTCGACGAACAGACCAAAACCGGTCACGGCCGTGATCACGCCCGGGAACGTCTCGCCTACGCGATCCTTCATGAACTCGCACTTGAGCCAGTTCACCACGTCGCGGGTGGCTTCGTCGGCACGGCGCTCGCTCATGGAGCACTGCTCGCCCAACTGTTCCAGGGCCGCTTCGTCGTACGGATAGATCCGTGCCTTCGGAATGGTCATGGCACCGGCGCGCTTGACGTGCGGGGTGTTCTGCTTGGAGTGGATCACGCTGCGGATCGCGCGGTGCGTGAGCAAGTCCGGGTAGCGACGGATCGGCGACGTGAAGTGGGTGTACGCCTCGTAATTCAGGCCGAAGTGGCCCTGGTTATCGGCGCTGTACACCGCCTGGCTCAGGGAGCGCAGCATCACGGTCTGGATCACGTGGTAATCCGGGCGATCCTTGATGCTGGCCAGCAAGGCCTGGTAGTCCTTCGGCGACGGGCCATCCTTGCCTTTGTGCAGGGACAGGCCGAGCTCACCGAGGAACGCGCGCAGTTTTTCCAGACGCTCCGGCGGCGGGCCGTCGTGCACACGGTACAACGCAGGAATCTCATGCTTCTTCAGGAACTCAGCCGTGGCCACGTTGGCCGCCAGCATGCATTCCTCGATCAGCTTGTGCGCATCATTACGCGTGGTCGGGGTGATTGCGGCGATCTTGCGCTCGGAACCGAAGACAATCCGGGTTTCCTGGGTTTCAAAATCGATCGCGCCACGGGTATGACGGGCGCCCAGCAACACCTTGTACAGCGAGTAAAGCTGCTTGAGGTGCGGTACCACGCCAGCGTATTCAGTACGCAGGGCCTTGGCTTCGCTGGTCTTCGGCGTTTCCAGGATGGTGCTGACCTTGTTGTAGGTCAGGCGCGCCTGGGAGTGGATCACCGCCTCGTAGAACTGGTAGTCGGTCATTTCGCCGGTTTTCGAGATGGTCATCTCGCACACCATGGCCAAACGGTCGACTTTCGGGTTCAGGGAGCACAGGCCGTTGGACAGCTGCTCAGGCAGCATCGGGATCACGCGCTCAGGGAAGTACACCGAGTTGCCGCGCACCTGGGCTTCGTTGTCCAGGGCCGAACCGATCTTCACGTAGCTGGACACGTCGGCAATCGCGACGAACAGCTTCCAGCCGCCGGAGAACAGGCGCAGCTTGCCCGGCTTGGCTTCGCAGTAGACCGCATCGTCGAAGTCGCGGGCATCTTCGCCGTCGATGGTGACGAACGGCAGATGGCGCAGGTCGATGCGTTTTTCTTTGTCTTTTTCTTCCACTTCCGGCTTGAGCTTGGCGGCTTCTTTCAGCACAGCCTCAGGCCAGACGTGAGGAATATCGTAGGTGCGCAGCGCAACGTCGATTTCCATGCCCGGCGCCATGTAGTTGCCGACCACTTCAACGATATCGCCCTGCGGCTGGAACCGTGCGGTTGGCCAGTGGGTGATCTTCACCTCGACGAACTGACCGACCTTGGCGGCGCCGTTGCGGCCCGGGGTGATCAGCACTTCCTGCTGCACCTTCGGGTTATCCGGAACGACAAAGCCGATGCCGCCTTCTTCGAAGTAGCGGCCAACGATGGACTCGTGGGCGCGGGACACCACTTCGACGATCACACCTTCACGGCGACCACGACGGTCGAGGCCGGACACGCGCGCCAGCGCACGGTCGCCATCGAACACCAGGCGCATTTGCGCCGGGCTCATGAACAGGTCGTCGCTGCCGTCGTCCGGGATCAGGAAGCCGAAGCCGTCACGGTGACCGGCGATGCGGCCCAGGATCAGGTCGAGCTTATCCACAGGCGCGTAGGTGCCACGGCGGGTGTAGATCAGTTGTGCGTCGCGCTCCATGGCACGCAGGCGGCGGCGCAGGGCTTCGAGCTGGTCTTCGGTGGTCAGACCGAATTCTTCAACCAACTGCTCGCGGCTAGCAGGCGAACCACGATCGGCGAGGTGCGCCAGGATCAGTTCGCGGCTAGGAATAGGGTTTTCATATTTTTCCGCTTCACGAGCGGCCTCGGGATCGAGGGACTGCCAATCGGCCATTAGAGAGTTTTCACCTTGTCTATATGCGGGTTAGTTTGGCATACGCGTATTGAAACGGGAAATTTCAGGCATCAACAAGCGTTTAAAAGCCCTTTGGCGCCCTTTCCAGGCACCTTGCACGACCATTGGCGAAATATTCCAGGAATTTTTCATGGCAGGGGTTTACAGCTCAATAGGCCCTCCGTATAGTGCGCGCCATCGACGACGTCAACGTTGTTGATGTTGCCCAGGTGGTGAAATTGGTAGACACGCCAGCTTCAGGTGCTGGTGATCGCAAGGTCGTGGAAGTTCGAGTCTTCTCCTGGGCACCAAATTCAGATCAAACCCGCGAAAGCGGGTTTTTTCGTTTCAGGCCTTTGATTTTTAAAGTAAATCCCAAATTATTTTTTTGAATCAGGGGTTTACAGATCTAAAAGCCCGCCGTATAGTTCGCCCCATCAACAGCGGCAACGTTGCTTGATAATGCCCAGGTGGTGAAATTGGTAGACACGCCAGCTTCAGGTGCTGGTGATCGCAAGGTCGTGGAAGTTCGAGTCTTCTCCTGGGCACCAAATTCAGATCAAACCCGCGAAAGCGGGTTTTTTCGTTTCTG
>NZ_JBRFJB010000013.1:17028-91936 GCF_053456465.1 Pseudomonas acericola (SeqCode)
ATGCCCAGGTGGTGAAATTGGTAGACACGCCAGCTTCAGGTGCTGGTGATCGCAAGGTCGTGGAAGTTCGAGTCTTCTCCTGGGCACCAAATTCAGATCAAACCCGCGAAAGCGGGTTTTTTCGTTTCTGACCTCCTAAAAACTCTTTTCTACTTTGAGTGCCACTTCGGTCTGGCGGTAGGTGTATGCCCAGTCGATGCTGCTCGCATTGACCGTGCGCTTGACGTAAAGGCTGGGCACCAGGCCGGCGAACTTGAAACGCGGCACAGCCAGGTTGGCGATATAGATCTGCTGGCGATCCTCACGCAGGCCGCCGAGAAAAGAGTCCGCCTCGTCATAACGCGTACGCCGGTACAGCGCGGTAGCATTCAGATTGATCCCCACATCAAACATCCGATACAGACCCAGGCTGGCCATGTACTCCTTGTTGCTGGCCGACTCCTGCGGTTGGGTGCGCCGCGTGTAGGTCAGGCCGCCGTAGACCAGGGTATGGCTGCCCAGCAGGTAGGACGCGGAACCGCCCACCATGCGCTCGTCGTAATTCTCGAAATAATCCCGCTCTTCGCCCTGGAAACGAAAATGCTTCTGTTGCGCCTGGGCGGTAAGTTGCAGGCGCTCGGTCAGGGTGTGCTTCCACTCGGTGCGCAGGCCCGTCGCTTGGTACTTGTTATGCCGGTCACCCCAGTAACTTTCGAACAGCGGTGAGACCGACACATCATCCAGCGCACTCAGGTAGTTGTAGCCGACGTAGATCACGCTGGTGTTGTCGTCGTAGTAGGTCTGCGGTTCGTCTTCCTTGTGCCGATGGTAGTAATTGCCGTAACTCAGCCCGCGCACCAGCAGGTGGTGGTTGCCCTCGATCTGGAAGCGCCGCTCGGCCACGGCGTCATACACCAGGCTGGAGGATTTGATTGGCACGGGCATCTTGCGGTTGGTCTCGATGCACTCGAAAAAACTACACACCTGAGTACGCGTGGTCATGCCGTTGCCCTGGTTGATATTGCTGTTGTAGCCAGTACCCATCGACACCGAACCATGCCAACTGTCGCGCTCGCGCAGTGCGCCTTGATACCCCTCCAGCACCGGCACCACCTGTTCGGGCACCGTGCTTTGCGCCACTTCTTCAAACAACGCCTTGGCTTCGCGGGACTGATTATCTTCGAACAACGCCCGCGCCAGCTCCAGCTTCGCCCGGGCGAATGACGGGTTTTGCGCCACCGCCCTGCGCAGGCTGGCAATCGCCTGACGGTAATGCTTCTCCTGACGGGCCAACATGCCCTCGGCCATCGACACCAACGCCGGCTCATGGCCGGGCAACTGCCGGTAGCGCTCGACGAACTGGCGCACCTTGGACCACTGCTGCAGGTTCAGCGTGACGTAGATCGCAGGGCCGAGGTCTTCCAGGGTGTTCTGTACGTTGTAGGTACGGCCCTCAATGGTGATCAGCGAGGCGTTGTCCTTGGCCGGGTCGGTATCCACCAGATGGGCGCGCTCGCGCTCGGCCATGGTGCGATCGATCTTGTTCAGCAGTTGCCGGGTGTCGTCTTCATCGGCCCAAGCGGTGCAGGCCAATGAACTGAGGAATAGGGTTAAAGCAAGCCGCAGGGGCAGGCACAGGGGCATGTGGGTCAGATCCAGCGAAGGGACGATGATGAAAAAGGGAGAGATCAACTCTCCCTTTTCTGACGCGGGGTTTTAGTTATTGCTTCTTGCCGCCGAAGGCGACGCTGGCGGAGGCCGTGCCGTTGTTGTAGATGCCGGCCAGCGCCTCAGCACCCGAACCGTAGAACTGCCCCTTGATGTAACCGGAAGCGTTCTGGAAGGAGCCGTTGGACGCGATATTGGTACCGGTAAAGTTGACCGTACCTGCGCCACCAGCAATGGAGCCCGCCAGCGTACCGCTGCTGCCGCCATAGTTAGCGGTCAGAGTGCCCGAAGAAACGCTTGGCGCACTTGGATCAAACCGCTTGATCCCGACCACGTCGTACTTGGCGTTAACCAAGGTCGGCATAGCGGTAGTCGCGTTTTCACCGGCGTAGAACACCGTACGGTTGGCGCTGGTCAGGTTCAGATCCGTGCTGTTATCGGGCTGAACGCCGGTTTTACGCGGAGCCCATTCACCGAAGTACACTTCGACACCTGGCACCTTGGCGATCACTTCACCGCCAAACTGCGGGAAGTTAGGCAGCGGGTCGGAGATCTGGCGGTAGGAATACACTTGCGTGCCGTAGGCGACGGAAGATTTCCAAGTTTCGGAGATCTTCACGTTGTTCATCACGATGTGCGCGGATGTAGTGCCGGCTGTCGGAATCAAAGCGTTGGTTTGAGCGATGGGGCCGCTTTTGAAACTGACAATTTTGCTGGAGTCAGCCGTGCCACCCACAACAGTTGGCATCGCGATTCCAACTTCGCCAGCACCTTGCAAGTTAGACGGACCCACCGACACATAAGTCGTGGAAGACCCGCCCGTCACAGCAGCAAAACTGGTCGAAGTGGCAAGTGCCAGAGCAGTAAACATAAACAGCTTTTTCATAACAACTTCCTAGTTAGAATGATAAAAACCACTGTTTTTGATTAAAAACAGCAAAAAATCAGAATCGCGCGGTCAAACCAAGTTTCATGGTTCGACCTGGCGCCGGCATCATGACGCGAGCCAAAGGATCTATGTAATAGCGATTGGTCAGGTTATTGACACCAAAATCCACATCTAAATTCTTGTTTACGCGATAACTGGCGTAAGTATCAAACACCCAAATGGGATGCCAATTAAATGGCCGGTTATAACCATCTACATACTGCACGCCATTGCGAATCCAATCTTCTTCATCTTTGTTCACGGCACTGCTGTGATAAACCATGCGCCCGCCCAACTCGAGACGCTCGTTGAACAATCGCACACCGCTGTCTAGGTTCAGCGAGTACGTCGGCTGCATACTGCTGCGCGAGAAGGTGGTCGGGAAACCGGCGGTCACGCAAGTTGAGATGGCCGTATTGTAATAAGGGTCCAGTGTTGCCGCGTAATCCTTGTCGCACAACTTTTGTTTCAGACGATAACTTGCAGAAAAATTACTGAAATACCTGCCACTGTCAAAGCGTGTTTGCAACTCAATACCCGAGTACATTTTCTTGTCATATTGAACAATCGCAAAATTGTAGTCACGATCAACGAAGTCTCGAATGGTATTGTCGTAATAATTTATTTTGAAGTCGGCGTGGCGTAAACTTTTAAAGAAACCGGTCAAATCGTGCACATAACCCACTTCCCAATTATAGGAATGTTCTGGACGCATTGCGTTATTCGACGCGCTCGAACCGAAAGAACTCCCCCCGTAAGCTTGCGTATCCTCGTAAATGGACGCGAAACGGACAAACTCTGTATAGCGCGCATAAATCCGCGCACGCTCACTCAAAAAAATCGTCGCCCCAGCCATAGGGGCCCAAGCGCTGTCCTTGCGCTTTTTAGGAAGAGCCCATCTGTTCGTAGGCGGCTCACTCGGGATGACAATGCCTGAATTGCCTTTATTGACTACATACTTGGCATAGTCCCCAGAGCTGCCTTGGGGGTCAGTCACTTTTTCCTGAAGATTAATGGTGCCATTCAAAAAAGGATTATTTGAGCGATCCAACGTAAATCCATTAAAGGGCACCTCGACAACTTCTTCTGTATAACGCACCCCATTGATCGTGTCCTTGGCGAGCATCCCCGGAAGGTACTCCTCTGACTCAATACCGTCGGCGATAGATTGATAGACAATATCCAGATATCGCTGATTCTCGGCATCCGTCATAACCCGCTGATACGTAAAACTCTTCGTAACCGCGCTTCCATTAACTTGCCAACCCTGATCCTGATTCTCCCGATGCTTCTTAAGCCCCGTATCCATCGAGTTGTAATCGCTATACCGCGCCCCCGCCGTCAACAACAACCACGGCGTCGGCGTCCAATCGGCACTGAACGCAAAGTTATACTGCTGCCGCTCACCACTGCGCGGCCCCATATAGCGATTGCCATACGTGAATTGAGTTGACGAGCGCCCTTGCGATGCATCGGTCTGATCCAGCTTCTCTTCGCTGAAATCGCTGGACAGCGTCAACGCTACATCATCGCTCAACTGCAACTTGTTGCTCACATTCACGCCCCAGCGATCATGCTGGGAAACTTGCAGGGCCTTGGCGTAAATCGAATAACGCCCATCGGTGTTCGGCAACTTTTCCGGCGCAGTTCCGCAACGGCTGGGGTTGGCGCCGGCCTGGCACTGCACATAGTTATTCCACGCCACGTCCTGGTCTCGCACATCGTGGGCCGAGATGCCGTAGACGTCGTCGCCGTTCTGATGCCGCCGCGTATTGCTGCGAGTCATCCACAGCCCGGTCTTCAGATCGATCAGCGGATTTTCCGGGTTCCAGTTGTAAGTCAGGTTATAGGTGTCTTGCTTGAGTTCGCTGTAGGGCATTTGCAGGCCGATGTTGTTATCACCGGCCTTGGCCAGCCCCACGTAATAATTGACCAAGTAAGGCGAACTCTCACCGTACTCCGACTCGTTGTGCATATATGAGAGCTTCAGACTTTGCTCATCGGACAGGTAGAAAGTGCCCTTGAGCAATGTTGTGCGCATCTCGCTGGAGGTGTTGGCGACTTCGTGACCAGGCAGGTACAGATTTGCCATGTAGGCCTGCTGGTTGGGGTTTCCCGAGGACGAGTTGGCATCGGCCTTGGCGTCGCTGAACCAACTGTCGGTCTTGTAGCGCTTGGCCCCGCCCTTGCCACTGAAGTAATTGCCCTTGCTGCGGTAGCTGTAGGCCGCGAACAGGTCGAAGTTCTCCTGGCGTGTCCCGGTAGCCAGTCGAAACGCGTTGTCTTCAAAGTTGAAGTTGCCGGAGTGCTTGCCGGTATTCGGGCTGAATTCAGTACCGCCGCCGCCCTGGGTGAAGACCAGGTTGCCGTCGTAGCCCGCATAGGCGCCCGGAATATCGCGATAATCACGCCCGAGAGTCTTTATTGCGGTCTCGTCGGGCTTCACCGAATTAGTCCCGGTTTCCGTCTTGAGCTCTAGCGCAAAGGTTTCACCGGGCCGCAGGATGTCATCCAGGTCGAGGGTCTTGATCTCCACCGAACCACCCACGCCGCTCTTGATATCCGGGTTGAGCGAAGGCCCCTTCTCCACCGAAATACTACCGATCATGTTCGGATCGATGTAATTGCGGTTGGCCACGCCCGCCGAGCCCATCCACACCGCCGTGGCCTGCTCGGTGCCATCAACGGTGACCGGAATACGCCCTTCGCCCTGGATGCCCCGGATGTTCGGGTCCAGCGCGCCGCTGTTGCGCGAGTCACCGCTGTACACGCCGTTGAGGCCCTGGAACACATCCGCCACGCTGGTGCCCTTGTAGTGCTCCAACTCGGTCTTGCCGACATAGACGTTGGACACATCCTTGGCGAACACGTTGTTCTGCCCGCGCTCATCCTTGGTTTCAAACTCGCCGTTGACTTCGATGGCTTGCAGTTCGTGCTCGGCCTTCTCTTCGACGCCGCCGGGCAACTCAATCGGGGTGGAACCCATCTTGATCGGCGTATCAGCGCAGACATACGGCGCGGAAAACGCCAACACAATCGAGCAAGCCAAAGGCTTCAAACGGCTTAAGGACGGGGGTGGGCCAAAGGCGGACATAGCGGGAACCTGTAGTGGTCATGCACTGCGATAGGCCCTCTCGGGCGACGCAGTGATACTACTCACAGATACGAATCAATCTCACTTGGCTTTGTATGCAGAACGAAGTAATTCCTATGCGGTCGGTGGTTTTCCCTCGGAACGGCCCTTGAGAAACAATATCGTTTATCATTGTTTCCAGATATGTAGCCGTAAGCGAGGATGTACCCGCATGACGATTCGCAACAAACCCCTTCTGCGCGGCCTGGCCGCTTCTCTGCTGAGCCTGGTGCTTGGCGCCTCCACCGCAATGGCCGCCGACCCGGTCACCCTCACGCTCTACAACGGTCAGCACAAGGAAGTCGGCGATGAACTCGCCAAAGCCTTCGAAGCCAAGACCGGCATTCACGTCAACGTGCGCAAAGGCAGCAGCAACCAGCTGGCCAGCCAGGTCGTCGAAGAAGGCGCGCGCTCCCCGGCCGATGTGATCTACACCGAAGAATCACCGCCGCTGAACAAACTCGGCGAGCAGGGCATTCTGGCCAAGATCGACGCCAGCACCCTCGACGTATTGCCCAAGGACTACGTCGGCGCCAATGGCGACTGGATGGGCGTGACCGCGCGCACCCGCGTCGTGGCCTTCAACCCGAAACTCATCGCCGAGAAAGACCTGCCCAAGTCGGTGCTGGATTTCGCCGGCCCCGAGTGGCAAGGCAAGGTCGGTTTCGTGCCCACCAGCGGCGCGTTCCAGGAACAGGCCGTGGCGATCATCAAGCTGCACGGGCGCGACGCCGCCGAAGAATGGCTGACCGGCCTGCGCGCCTTCGGCAAGGTGTACAGCAACAATATGGTCGCCCTCAAAGCCGTGGAGAACGGCGAAGTGGCCACCGTTCTGGTGAACAACTACTACTGGTTTGCCCTGAAAAAGGAAAAGACCAATCTGGATTCGCAACTGCACTACTTCACCGATGGCGACGTCGGCGGCCTGATCACCGTGTCCTCGGCGGCGGCGCTCAAATCCAGCAAGCACCCCAAGGAAGCCCAGCAACTGCTGGCATTCATGGCCAGTGAAGAAGGCCAGCGCGTGATCACCAACACCTCGGCCGAATACCCGCTGCGCAAGGGCATGGAATCCAGCCGTGGCCTCAAGCCATTTAGCGAGCTGCAACCGCCAAAAGTCACCCCCGCCGACCTGGGCAACGCCGAAGAAGCCCTGGACCTGGAACGTGACGTTGGCTTGAACTGATGAACCCATCGCTCTCCGCCCCCGCCCTGCGCGGGGGTTTCAGCCCACGGCGCAAACGGCCGTCGATCTGGCTGCTGTTGCCCGTGCTGTTCCTGGTGGGCCTGAGCCTGCTGCCGCTGGCGTATGTCGGGCTCAAGGCTTGGCAGGCAGGCTGGGCCGAGGCCGTGCATCTGTTGTGGCGCCCGTATGTGTTTGGCCTGCTGCGCAACACCCTGGCGCTGATGGTGGGCGTGACGCTGACGTGCGGCGTGGTCGGGCTGTCGCTGGCGTGGTTGCTGGAGCGCAGTAACTTGCCGGGGCGACGCGTCTGGGGGGTGATCCTGTGCCTGCCGTTTGCGGTGCCGGCGTTTGTCAGCAGTTTTACCTGGGTGTCGCTGAGCGCCAGCTTCGAAGGGCTCGGCGGCGCGATCCTGGTGATGAGCCTGTCAAAGTACCCGCTGGTGTTTCTGCCGGTGGCGGCGACGCTGCGCAATCTTGATCCGTCCCTGGAAGAGTCCGCGCGCACCCTGGGGTTGAATCGCTGGGGCGTGTTCTGGCGCGTCACCCTGCCCTTGTTGTGGCCATCGCTACTGGCCGGGGCGCTGTTGATTGCGTTGCATATGTTGGTGGAGTTCGGTGCGCTGTCGATCATTGGCTTGCAGACATTCACCACCGCGATCTACCAGCAATTCGAACTGGAATTCAGCAACGCCAATGCGGCGATGCTCTCCGCAGTGCTGCTGGTGATGTGCCTGACGCTGCTGTGGCTGGAGCTGCGCGTACGCGGCAAGGGCCGGCACGTGCGCATCGGCCAGGGCGCGGCGCGGCATGCCGAGCAGGTACGCTTGGGCAAGTGGGCGCCGTTGGGGCAAGTCTATTGCCTGGCGCTGGCGATCATCGGCAGTGGCATTCCGCTGGGGATGCTCGGCTATTGGCTGGCGGTCGGTTCGTCGGCAGCGTTTCCCGTGGCCGCGATCAGTGAGGCGCTGCTGTCCTCCCTGGCGCTGTCCCTCGGCGGCGCGGCACTGTGCCTGGTGCTGGCGGTGCCGGTCGGGTTGCTGGTGGTGCGTTACAAAGGCCAGTTGGCGATATGGGCCGAGCGCTTGCCGTACCTGCTGCACGCCCTGCCCGGCCTGGTGATTGCGTTGACGCTGGTGTATTTCGCGCTGCACTACGTGCCGGCGCTGTACCAGACGTCGGCGTTGTTGCTGATTGCGTATGCGCTGCTGTTTTTGCCCTTGGCCCAGGCGCCGATCCGTACGGCGCTGAACAAGGCCGCACCGCAATTGGAAGAGGCCGCGCGCACGTTGGGCGCGTCGTCGTTCGGCGCATTTTGCCGGGTGACCTTGCCGATCATCTTTCCGGCGCTGGGGGCGGCGTTTGCGTTGGTGTTTCTGGATGCGATGAAGGAATTGACCGCGACCTTGCTGCTGAGTCCGACGGGGTTGAATACCCTGGCGACGGCGGTGTGGGCGCATACGTCGAATGTGGAGTTTGCGGCGGCTGCGCCGTATGCGGCGTTGTTGATTTTGGTGTCGGGGTTGCCGGTTTATTTGCTGACGACGCGGATGTATCTGAGTCGCTGAGACCGCTATCGCAGGCAAGCCAGCTCCCACATTTTGATTTGTGAACACAGTCAAATGTGGGAGCTGGCTTGCCTGCGATAGGGCCGGAACAGACGAACTTTAAGCCCGAAACTGCCCCAGGCTGGCCTTCAACTGCGCCGCCAACCCATCCAGCACCTTGCCACTGGCCGTGGTCTCCACCACCGCCTGCGCAGCACGCTCAGCCTGGGCATGAATCACCTCGACCCGCCCACGCACAGCATGCGCGCCCTGGGCCTGATGCTCCGCCGCCCGCGTCGCCAACCCAATCGCTGCATGCACTTGTTCCACCGACGCCTGCACCGTCTGCTGCAAACGCACACTGTCGCGCAGCACCAACAGACCTTCATTGGCCTGACGCCCGGCCTTGCCGATGGTTTCCACCGCTTCCCGCGCGCCTTGCTGCAACGCGACGATATGCGCCTGGATATCACCGGTGGAGCTCTGGGTCTTGCTGGCCAGCGCACGCACTTCGTCCGCCACCACCGCAAAACCACGCCCGGTCTCGCCAGCACGTGCCGCTTCAATCGCGGCGTTGAGGGCCAGCAAATTGGTTTGCTCGGCGATGCCGTGGATCACCGTCAGCACCACTTCAATCTGCTCGCTCTGCTGCGCAAGGCGCTCGATCACCTTGGAGCCAGCCTGCACCTGCCCCGCCAGCGCTTCGATCAGCTCGCCCACTTCGGTGGAGGTGCGGGAGTTTTCATCCGTGGCCTGGCGAATATCCACCACCTGCTGCAATGCAGCCTGCATGGCATGGCTTTCGGCCTGGGCCTCGTCGGCCATTTGCGACAGCGCGCGCAGGCTCTCGGCAACCTCGTCGCGCTGCAAACCGGCGGCCGCGTCGGCGCCGGCGTTGCGCAGGGTCATGGCGCCGATTTCCACGCCAGTGCGCTGGGCCACATCGCCCGCTTCACGCACGATGGGCTGCAACTTATCCACAAAGCGATTGACCGCCGAGGCCATGTCGCCGATTTCGTCCTTGCTGCTGATTTGCACACGCTTGGTGAGGTCGCCCTCGCCCGCCGCCAGGTCGTCCATGGCGGCAATCAACAGCTTTAGGCGATTGACCACACGACGGCCGAGCACGATGGCGATCAGCAGCAATACGCCCAAGCCAACCAGGGCCAGGCCCATGCCGATGCGCCAGCGCAGGGTGCCGGCGGCCTCTTGTACGGCGCTGCTGGTGTTGGCGGTCATCTGGGTGGCGGTGGCTTGCGCCGATTGCAGGCGTGCGCCCATGGCGGTCGCGCTGTCGGCGGCGGCGCCCTTGAGGCTGTCGCCCACCAGTTGGTCGCCGCTGGCGATCAAGGCGGCGAAACGCTTGTCCAGCGCTTGCAGGTCGGCCTCTACCGAAGCGGTCGAGACACCCATGAGGACCTTGCCGATTTCCACGCCGTTGGGGCTGATCGACGCCTCGACGTAGTACACCGACGGGTCGTTTTTGGCGGCATTCAAGACCTTGTCCAAAGCGCGGTCGCCCTGGCCTTTTTCCAGCAACGCCTTGTTGATCGGGTTTTCCCGGTTCAGGTAGCGGGTCAGGTGCTCACCCGCCGCGTCGTCGTAGACCACAAACAATACGTTGGGATTGCGTTGGGCACGCCGGGCGAATTCCGACAACGTCGGCACATCGCTGTCCCACATGGCGCGCGGCGCCACCGAGGCCAGCAGTTGAGCCATGTCATTGGCGGAGTCTTTCAGGTCTTTTTCCAGGGTCGCACGCAGTTGCTTCTGCTCTTCCTGCAGGCGCGTCGACAATCCTGCCGTCAGACGCTGGCGCGTGCTGGTGGACAAGCTGTCGAGGCTGGACGTGACTTCCTTGCCGGCCTGGGCCAATTCGCCAGAGAGTTTCTGGCTGTCGATACCCAGGCGATTGCTCAAATCAGCTTCCAGCGCGGTCACGGTGCTCCGCGTCAGAGCGACGGCCACCAGCACTTGCACCAAAAGGGCGATACCTAGGGTAACGAACACCGGCCGCAACAGACGGCTTTGTAACAATGAGAGAACGGCAGACATCGGGAATCCCTCCACCACGGGTGCCATTAAATTGATAGCACCGCGAAAGAGACAACCGAAGCAAAGGTCGTGCCGCCCGGACGGCAGAAACGACAAAGGGCTCCCGAAGGAGCCCTTTGCTTTTTACATCAACAGCTTATTACGCGAACGGGTGACGCAGAACGATGGTCTCGTTGCGGTCCGGGCCCGTCGAAATAATGTCGATCGGCGCGCCGATCAGCGCTTCAACACGCTTGATGTAGGCACGGGCGTTAGCCGGCAGTTCTTCCAGGGTCTTGGCGCCCACGGTCGATTCGGTCCAGCCCGGCACTTCTTCGTACACAGGCTGCAGGCCTACGTAGCTGTCGGCGTCGGTCGGCGCCACATCATTACCGTTGGCGTCTTTGTAGCCGACGCAGATATTGATGGTTTCCAGGCCGTCGAGTACGTCCAGCTTGGTCAGGCAGATGCCCGAGATGCTGTTCACATCGATAGCGCGACGCAGGATAACGGCATCGAACCAGCCGCAACGACGGGCACGGCCGGTGGTTGCGCCGAACTCGTGGCCTTGCTTGGCCAGGTGCGCGCCGACTTCGTCGAACAGCTCAGTCGGGAACGGACCCGAACCTACGCGAGTGGTGTAGGCCTTGGTGATGCCGAGGATGTAGTCCAGGAACATCGGGCCAACGCCGGAACCGGTGGCAACGCCGCCAGCGGTGGTGTTGGAGCTGGTCACGTACGGGTAGGTGCCGTGGTCGATGTCCAGCAGGGAGCCTTGGGCGCCTTCGAACATGATGTCTTTGCCAGCGCGACGCAGGTCGTGCAGCTCAGCGGTCACGTCCAGCATCAGCGGCTTGAGCAGCTCGGCGTATTCCTTGCACTCGGCCAGGGTCTTGTCGAACTCGATGGCCGGCTCTTTGTAGTAACCGACCAGCATGAAGTTGTGGTAATCCACCAGTTCACGCAGCTTGTCTTCAAAGCGCGGCATGTTGAGCAGGTCGCCCACACGCAGGCCACGACGAGCAACCTTGTCTTCGTATGCCGGGCCGATGCCGCGACCGGTAGTACCGATCTTCAGCTCGCCACGGGCCTTTTCACGGGCCTGGTCCAGCGCAACGTGGAAGGACAGGATCAGCGGGCAGGACGGGCTGATACGCAGGCGCTCGCGCACCGGTACGCCTTTCTCTTCCAGCTTGATGATCTCGCGCAGCAGGGCGTCAGGTGCAACCACCACGCCGTTGCCGATCAGGCACTGCACGCCTTCGCGCAGCACGCCCGACGGGATTAGGTGCAAGACGGTTTTTTCGCCATCGATGACCAGGGTGTGGCCAGCGTTGTGGCCACCTTGGTAGCGCACTACGGCGGCAGCATGTTCGGTCAGCAGATCAACGATCTTGCCTTTGCCCTCATCACCCCATTGGGTGCCCAGGACTACGACATTCTTACCCATAACACTTGTCCTCATTCGCGCAAACTTGGTGCCGGCGATGGCCGGCAGGAAAACTCAAGAAGCCAGTGGCGATACTTGCCAAAGCCCGTTCTGCTGAATCAATTGCCGGTCGCAGTCCGCTTCACGGGCGGCGGCCAATGGCTGCCCAGGCAAGGCCTGGACGACACGCTGACCCTCACTGCGCAACTGGCAAACCTGCTGCCAGAGTGCTGCGTCCGTACTGTCGGGCATCCAGATGCCACCAGACGGTAGCTCGACCTCAGCACGCCCCAGGGTCACCAGGGTTTTCAAATCGGTAGAGAAGCCAGTCGCCGGACGGGCGCGACCGAAATCGGCGCCGATGTCGTCATAACGACCGCCCTGGGCGATGGCTTGGCCAACGCCCGGTACAAACACCGCGAACACCACACCGGTGTGGTAGTGGTAGCCGCGCAACTCACCCAGGTCAAAGTACAGCGGCAGCTCTGGGAAGCGTGCCGACAACCGCTCGGCAATCGCCAGCACGTCGTCCAGCGCAGCCAGTACCGGCGCCGGCGCCTTGGCCAGACGCTCACGCGCCGCCACCAGCACTTCACGACCGCCGCACAGGTTCACCAGTGCACGCAGCATCTCGGCCAAGTCCGCCGGCACGCCTTCGGTCAAGGCGATCACTTCATCGATGGCCTTGCGTTGCAGGGCATCGAACAGCTGTTGTTCCACTTCACCGGACAAGCCGGCCGCACGCGCCAGGCCACGGTAGATACCGACGTGGCCAAGGTCCATGTGGACATCCGGCACGTCAGCCAGTTGCAGCATGGCCAGCATCAAGCTGATCACTTCAACGTCACTGCTCGGGCTCGCATCACCGTACAACTCTGCGCCCAGCTGGATCGGGCTACGGGAAGACGACAATGCACGCGGCTGTGCATGCAGCACGCTGCCGGCGTAGCACAAGCGGCTCGGGCCTTCGCGACGCAGGGTGTGCGCATCGATGCGCGCCACTTGCGGCGTGATGTCGGCACGGAAACCCATTTGCCGGCCCGATTGCGGGTCGATGACCTTGAAGGTGCGCAGATCCAGGTCCTGGCCCGCGCCGGTCAGCAGGGATTCCAGGTACTCGATATGGGGGGTCACGACAAACTCGTAACCCCAGCTCTGGAACAGATCCAACACCTGGCGACGCGCTACTTCAATGCGCGCAGCTTCTGGTGGCAGTACTTCTTCGATGCCATCTGGCAGCAGCCAGCGGTCTACCGTTGCCATTACGCCAATCCCCTTTGATCCGGGCGGCCAGCCCTCGGCCGAGCCTTGAGTGAAGCAGAAAATACCCGTCTCCTGCATAAACCACGCGCAAGAGCGACGTGACGAACGGCCTGTAATCGGCCTCGTCAGGCACTTTCCTCGAAAAACCTGTCACGCCTGCCGAATCAAACATGCAGACGCAAAAAAGCCGGGAATTTCCCGGCTGCCGCATCATACACCCGTTTTCTGAAAGGATCACCCCGCCAGGCGTTTTAGCCGCCCGACGGAGTGTGTCCTAACCAGTGACGAGCTGATTACTTGGCTTTTTCCAGGTAGCGGAAGAAATCGCTACTTGGGTCCAGCACCATGACGTCGGTTTTGTTCGCGAAGCTTTCACGGTAGGCACGCAGGCTACGATAGAACGCGTAGAACTCCTGGTCCTGGCCGTAGGCCTTGGCGTAGATCGCTGCGGCCTGGGCATCACCATCACCACGGGCCACTTCGGACTCGCGATAGGCTTCTGCCAGCAGTACACGGCGCTGACGATCGGCATCCGCACGGATACCCTCGGCCAGCTCGTTACCCTTGGCGCGGTGCTCACGAGCTTCACGCTCACGCTCAGTGCTCATACGCTCAAAGACGCTGCGGTTCACTTCCTTCGGCAGATCAATGGCCTTGACCCGGACATCAACCACTTCGATGCCCAGCTCTTTTTCCGCCATTGCATTCAACGAACGCGTGATGTCAGCCATCAGCGCGTCACGTTCACCGGACACCACCTCGTGCAGGGTGCGCTTACCAAACTGGTCACGCAGGCCCGACTCAAGACGGCGCGACAAACGATCGTCGGCGACAGGCTTGCTACCAGAAGTTGCCGTATAGAAACGCTCGGCATCCTTGACGCGCCACTTGGCGTAGGCGTCAACCATCACGGCTTTCTTTTCCAGGGTCAGGAAGCGCTGTGTCGGTGCATCCAGGGTCATCAGGCGAGCGTCAAACTTGCGCACCTGGTTGACGAAGGGGACTTTCACATGCAGACCCGGCTGGACATCCGCCTGGACCACGCGACCGAATTGCAGCATCACCGCGCGCTCGGTCTGAGACACGATGTAGAAGCAGTTCCAGGCCGCGATGACCACGACGACGCCCACAATCAGGGCGGTCAGCGATTTATTGCTCATCAACGACTCTCCCTGCTACGTGTTTGCTGTTGCAGCAAGTCAGCGGCCGCACGGGCGCTTGCTTCGTTGGCAGCGGCTGTCGAACCGGTAGCCGGTGCGCTGGTGCTGCTACGACCACCTTCGATCATCTTGTCCAGCGGCAGGTACAGAAGGTTGTTCTGCCCACCTTTGTTGCCGGTCACGAGAACCTTGCTGGTGTTGCTGAAGACTTCCTGCATGGTGTCCAGGTACAGACGCTCACGGGTAACTTCCGGTGCCTTGCGGTACTCGGCGACCAGCTTGGTAAAGCGATCCGCCTCACCCTTGGCGCGGGAGACCACTTCGTCACGGTAACCGTTGGCATCCTCGAGGATACGCTGGGCCTGGCCACGGGCTTCCGGCACGACGCCGTTGGCGTAGGTTTCAGCCTGGTTGCGCGAACGCTGCTCGTCTTCACGCGCGCGGATCACGTCATCGAAGGCTTCCTGCACTTCACGCGGTGCCGCTGCGCTCTGTACGTTCACCTGGGTCACGGTGATACCGGTGCGATAGGTATCGAGGAAGCGCTGCAGGCGTTCCTTGATTTCGCTGGCCATCAGTTCACGGCCTTCGGTCAGCACCTGGTCCATGGCGGTGGAACCCACCACATGGCGCAGGGCGCTTTCGGTCGCGTGCTGCAGGCTGACTTCAGGCTGATCAACGTTCAGCACGAAGTCTTGCAGGTTGCTGATCTTGTACTGCACGGTCAGCGGCACTTCGACGATGTTCTCGTCTTCGGTCAGCATCTGGCCCTGCTTGGTATAGGCACGCTCACGCGTGACGTTTTCCATGTACTTCTTGTCGATCGGCGGGAAGTAGATGTTCAGGCCCGGACCGACAGTCTCGTAGTACTTGCCGAAGCGCAGCACCACGGCTTGTTCCTGCTCGTCCACGACATAGACGGCGCTGTACAGCCAGACGGACGCCAGCACGACAAGACCCAGGCCCAGCAGGCCGTAGCCGCCGCCCTTGCTTGTGCGACCGCCGTCGTCACCACCACGTTTTTTTCCACCACCGAACAACCCATTCAGGCTTTCCTGCAGCTTTCGGAAGGCCTCGTCGAGATCTGGTGGCCCCTTGCGGTCGCCATTATTGCGGCGTTTACCACCCCAAGGATCCTGATTATTCGAGTTGCCACCCGGCTCATTCCAAGCCATAGCGCTCTCCATCTGATAAAGCAAAGACGCACCCACGGCGCGCCGACCAATGCTACAGAATGCCTGCTACTGCGGCACAACCGCTTTCGGAGGCTTTTATTGCAAAGTGTGTTGTTCGATGAACTCTGTCGGTACAACGCCTTCACGACTGACCAGCCGATTAAGCTCCGTGCGCGGCAATCGAACGGCCAGCAAGCTGACACCTTCTTCGTCGTATTCTTCTTTCTGTACTGCGCCCAGCTCGAAGAACTGTGCACGCAGTCGAGCAAAACGCTGGGGCAAGCGCAAGGTGCCGACGAACAAATCACTGCCCAGCAACTCGGCAATGGCTTGTTCAAGCAGCTCCAGGCCACTGCCATCACGCGCCGACAGCCAGACCCGCTGGGGCTTGCCGTTCTCATCGCGCTGGATTTGTGGCTCAACGCCTTCAAGCAAATCGAGTTTGTTATAGACCTCGAGGATCGGCAAGTCCTGGGCACCAATCTCGCCCAGCACCAGCATCACCTGCTCGATCTGCAACATGCGATCCGGTTCGGCCGCGTCGATCACGTGCAACAGCAGGTCGGAATTGCTCGACTCTTCGAGCGTAGACCGAAATGCCTCGACCAGCTTGTGGGGCAAGTGGCGAATGAAACCCACGGTGTCGGCCAGGACAATCGGCCCCAGGTCGTCAAGATCCAGACGACGCAGGGTCGGATCGAGCGTGGCGAACAACTGGTCGGCCGCATAGACGTCGGATTTGGTCACGTTGTTGAACAGCGTGGACTTGCCGGCGTTGGTATACCCCACCAGGGACACGGTAGGGATATCTGCGCGGGAACGGCCACGGCGCGATTGCTCGCGCTGGCTGCGCACTTTTTCGAGGCGGCCCTTGATCTGGCGCAGGCGCACCCGCAGCAGACGGCGGTCGGTTTCCAGCTGGGTTTCACCCGGGCCACGCATGCCGATACCGCCACCTTGACGTTCAAGGTGAGTCCAGCCGCGAACCAGCCGGGTGCTCATGTGGTCAAGCTGGGCCAGTTCAACCTGGAGCTTGCCTTCATGGGTACGGGCGCGCTGGGCGAAAATATCGAGAATCAGACCGGTACGGTCGATCACGCGACACTCGAACACACGTTCGAGGTTACGTTCCTGACTGGGCGTGAGGACGTGATTGAAGATCACCAGATCGGCTTCTTCGGCGTGGACCAGGTCGCGCAGTTCCTCGACCTTGCCGCTGCCAATCAGGAATTTGGCGGTTGGCCGATGACGCGGTACGTTAAAAAACGCAACGGTCTCGGCGCCGGCCGAATTCGCCAACTCCTGAAACTCCTGCGGATCTTCGCGCGCCTCAGGGTCCTGTCCATCCAAGTGAACGAGGATTACCCGCTCACCACCACCGTGGCGCTCAAAGAACAAAGGAGACTCCTATCAGGCGTTACCTGGCTCAGCGTCAGCTGCTTCATCACCCGCTGCACTTGGCAGACGGATTGGACGCACTGGAACGACTGTCGAGATAGCGTGCTTGTAGACCATCTGGCTGACGGTGTTTTTCAGCAGGATCACGAACTGGTCGAACGACTCGATCGTGCCTTGCAACTTGATACCGTTGACCAGGTAGATGGAAACCCCCACTTTCTCTTTACGTAAAGTATTCAAGTAAGGGTCTTGTAGCGAATGCCCTTTTGACATGTGCCGCACTCCTTTAAGGATCAATAATAAAAAATCGGAAAATAGATAGCTCAAGGCCGTCACACCCCCAAGGATAGACGGCAATTGCAAGGACTCAGCTCAATATGGAGACCGTTCCCAAGTATTTCAAGGCGCGTGACAGATTGTCGCTGTCCAGGCTGTCCAGCCAGTGCAAATCGCTCCAGCTGCGCAGCCAGGTGAACTGGCGCTTCGCCAATTGGCGCGTGGCAATGATGCCGCGCTCCTGCATTTCGGCTGACGTCAGCTTGCCATCCAGATGCTCCCAAACTTGGCGATAGCCTACAGCACGTATCGAAGGCAACCCTAGATGCAGGTCACCTCTGGAACGCAGTGCTACGACCTCGTCCACGAACCCCTGTTCCAACATAATTGTGAATCTTTGTGCAATACGGTCATGCAGCACCTGGCGATTCGCCGGGGCAATGGCCAGATTCGCCACAGTATAGGGCAATTGTGACCGTCCAGATGCGCCTGCGTCGGCACTTTGCGCAGTTTGTTTCAGCCGATGTTCAGTCATGGTCTGGCCGCTCACACGCCAGACTTCCAACGCGCGGCTGAGGCGCTGCGGATCATTGGGGTGAATGCGCGCGGCGGATACCGGGTCAATGGCCGCCAATTGGTCGTGCAAGGCTTGCCAGCCAAGGCGTGCAGCCTCTTCCTCAAGCTCGGCGCGCACCTGGGCGTCGGCCGCCGGCATATCCGCCAGGCCTTCCTGCAAAGCCTTGTAATAGAGCATCGTGCCGCCCACCAGCAGCGGAATATTGCCGCGCGCGGTGATCTCGGCCATGGCGGCCAGGGCGTCGGTGCGGAAATCCGCCGCCGAATAGCTCTCGGCCGGGTCGATGATGTCGATCAACTTGTGCGGATACTCGGCCAGCAGCGCTTTGGAAGGCTTGGCCGTGCCGATGTCCATGTCCCGGTAAACCAGGGCAGAGTCGACGCTGATCAACTCGCAGGGCAGCACTTTGCTCAGCTCGATGGCCAAGTCGGTCTTGCCTGCGGCCGTGGGGCCCATCAGGAAGATCGCGGGGGGCAAGGCACTCATCAGCGACCGCGCAAGAACAGTTTGTCCAGATCGTCCAGGCCCATTTGGGTCCAGGTCGGTCGGCCATGGTTGCATTGCCCGCTGCGCTCGGTGTTTTCCATGTCGCGCAGCAGGCCGTTCATCTCCGGCAGTGCCAGGCGGCGGTTGGCGCGGATGGCACCGTGGCAGGCCATGGTGCCGAGTAGCTCATTGATATGCGCCTGCACGCGGTCGCTGGTGCCGTATTCCATCAGGTCGGCGAGCACGTCGGCGACCAGACGGTTGGCTTCGGCCTGCTTGAGCAGCGCCGGGATCTGGCGGATGGCCAGGGTTTCCGGGCCCAGGCGTTGCAGCTCAAAGCCGAGTTTCTGGAACACGCCGGCATGCTCTTCGGCGCAATCGGCTTCGCGCTGGCTGACCGCCAGGGATTCCGGCACCAGCAGCGGCTGGCCGCTGAGGCCTTCGCTGGCCATGGCAATCTTGAGGCGCTCGTACATGATCCGCTCGTGGGCGGCGTGCATGTCGACCAACACCAGGCCGTGGGCGTTTTCCGCAAGGATATAGATGCCCTTGAGCTGCGCCAGTGCGTAGCCCAGCGGCGGAATATCACCGCCACCTTCCGGCAAGGCAACCGCAGCACCCGGCTCGGCGCCCGGCAGCGGCGCGAAAAACTCGCGATACGCCGCCTGCGCTTCAGCCACCGGCACTGCCGATTGCGGACGCGGCGTGTATTGATATTGATAGCCCGCACCCGCGCCAGAACCCGGCGCGGCGAACGACGGCTGCGGCGGCGTCGATTGCAGCAGGTTGCCGGCCAGGCTCATTTCGCCCTGCGGGCCAAACTCGCCCGCCTCCGGCCCACTCGGCCGCACCACGGCCGTGACGATCGGCGCACCCAGATGATCATCCGGGCGCACATCGCCCAAGGTGCGGTGCAAGGTGCCATAGAGGAAGTCATGCACCATGCGCCCATCGCGGAAGCGTACTTCGTGCTTGGTCGGGTGCACATTGACGTCCACCACCGAGGGGTCGACCTCGAAGAACAGTACAAACGTCGGGTGCCGCCCGTTGAACAGCACGTCGCGATAGGCCTGGCGCACCGCGTGGGCCACCAGTTTGTCGCGCACCGCGCGGCCGTTCACGAAGAAGTACTGCAAGTCCGCCTGGCTGCGGGAGAACGTCGGCAAGCCAACCCAGCCCCACAGGCGCAAACCGTTGCGCTCGATTTCAATCGGCAGCGCCTGCTCCAAAAAGCCCGCGCCACAAATCGCCGACACCCGGCGCGCACGCGCGGCTTCGTCGTGGGCTTCGTGCAGGCTGAGGATGGTCTTGCCGTTGTGGCGCAAATGAAACGCCACATCGAAACGCGCCAGGGCCAGGCGCTTGATGACTTCTTGCAGGTGATCGAATTCGGTTTTTTCGGCCTTGAGGAATTTGCGCCGCGCCGGGGTGTTGAAGAACAGGTCGCGCACTTCCACCGAAGTGCCCACCGGATGCGCCGCCGGCTGGACCCGGGGCGCCATGTCGCGGCCTTCGGTTTCCACCTGCCAGGCCTGTTCGGCACTGCGGGTGCGCGAGGTCAAGGTCAGGCGCGCCACCGAACTGATGGACGCCAACGCCTCGCCACGAAAACCCAGGCTCATCACCCGTTCAAGGTCTTCGAGGTCGCGGATCTTGCTGGTGGCGTGACGCGCCAGGGCCAGCGGCAGGTCATCGGAAGAGATGCCGCTGCCGTCATCGCGCACCCGCAGCAGCTTGACGCCGCCCTGTTCCACGTCCACGTCGATGCGCTTGGCGCCGGAGTCGATGCTGTTTTCCAGCAACTCCTTGATCACCGAGGCCGGGCGCTCAACCACCTCACCGGCGGCAATCTGGTTGGCCAGGCGAGGGCTGAGCAGCTCGATACGCGAGCCGTTGTTCAAGACTGATTCACTCATTACTGTGCTGCCAATTCGGTGCCGGGGATGGTCAACACCTGGCCGACTTTCAACTCATCGGTCTTCAGGCTGTTGGCGCTGCGCAACGTCGCGGCCGAGACTTGGAAACGCACGGCCAGCATGGCCAGGGTGTCGCCCGGTTGCACGCGATGGTCACGCGGGCCCTGGGCGATCTTGCCGGAGTCGCGCAGCCAGGCGATATACGTACCCGGCGGCGGGTTTTGCTGGAAGAACTGGCGGATACCCGCGCTGATCGAACGCGCCAAGGCCTGCTGGTGACTGGCGCTGGCCAGCTTCGAGGCTTCGTTGGCGTTGGAGATAAACCCGGTTTCCACCAGGATCGACGGGATGTCCGGCGACTTCAACACCATGAACCCGGCCTGCTCCACGCGCTGTTTGTGCAACGACGTGACCCGGCCGATGTTGCTCAGGACTTTCTGGCCGACGTTCAGGCTGGAAGTCAGCGAGGCGGTCATCGACAGGTCGAGCAGCACGCCCGCGAGCATTTTATCCTTGTCATCGAGGGACACGTTGCCGGCCCCGCCGATCAAGTCGGAACGGTTTTCGCTGTCGGCCAGCCAACGGGCGGTCTCCGACGTGGCGCCACGGTCAGACAGGGCAAACACCGAAGCACCAAACGCGGCGGTGGAAGGTGCGGCGTCGGCGTGGATCGAGACGAACAGGTCGGCGCCCTTCTTGCGGGCGATTTCGGTACGTCCACGCAGCGGGATGAAATAGTCGCCGGTGCGGGTCAGCTCGGCGCGGTAGCCCTTCATACCGTTGACCTGGCGTTGCAGTTCGCGGGCAATGGCCAGCACCACGTCTTTTTCATGCTGGCCGCGCGAGCCGGAGGCACCCGGGTCTTCGCCGCCGTGGCCGGCGTCGATCACCACGATAATGTCGCGCTTGCCCGCCGGGGCAGGTGGCAGCGGCGGCAGCTTGACCTGCGGCTGTGTCGGGTTGACCGGCACCGCAGGCACCGTAGCGACGCTCGGCGGTGGCGCTGGCGGCGGGTTGGCATCGGCGGCGTTGTCGAACAGGTCGACCACCAGGCGGTTGCCGTACTGGGCGTTCGGCGCCAGCACAAAGCTTTTCGGGGTGACGGTCTTTTTCAGGTCGATGACCACCCGCAGGTCGGTCGGCGTACGCTGGGCCGAGCGCATGGCGGTAATCGGCGTGTTGGCGGTGGAGACTTTCAGCGGCGCGGCCAGGGTCGCACCGTTGATGTCGATCACCAGGCGATCGGGCGCCGTCAGGGTAAAGACGCTGTGCTGGACCGGGCCAGACAGGTCGAACACCAGTCGCGTGTTATCCGGCGCTCGCCACAGGCGCACACTTTTTACCTGTGAAGCAGCCAGAGCATTGACAGTCATTGCCGCAAGCAACACCCCTACGACAGCAACCAACGCGCGAAAGCGCATACCTAACCCCACCAATTATTTGAATTCCAATGCCAAAGCGGCGCACCACGACTGGCCGCGCGCGCTCTGGGGCAACAACTTCAGCTGACGTCCTGTGTCATGCGGCGTAATGGTAATGGTCAGGTCCGGCTTTGGCAAAAAGCCTGTGCCTTTATCTGGCCACTCGATCAGGCACAACGCATCCTCATCGAAATAATCGCGGATGCCCATGTACTCCAGCTCTTCGGGGTCCACCAAGCGGTAGAGGTCGAAGTGAAAGGCGCGGATGGCACCAATCTCGTAGGGCTCTACCAAGGTGAACGTCGGGCTTTTTACCGCGCCCGTATGGCCCAAGCCGCGAATGATTCCCCGGGACAACGTGGTCTTGCCCGCCCCCAGGTCGCCTTCGAGAAAGATCAGCCCCGCGCCGGCCGTCACTTGGGCGATACGCTGACCCAACGCGACCATCGCGTCTTCATCGGCGAGGAAAAGAACTACTTCAGACACGGTGACTGCTCCTCCAGCAATTGACGAATGGCGGGTATCAGGTCGCTGGCCGCCAGCCCGCGACCAAAGCTGCCCTGGCGGTCGCCCGCCGTGGCGTGCAACCACACGGCCAGGCAGCTGGCCTCATAAGCGGGCATACCCTGGGCCAGCAACGCCCCGACCAGACCGGCCAGCACATCACCGAGCCCGGCCGTGGCCATCGCCGGATGGCCCTGGTCACAGCGCGCAATACGTCCGTCCGGACTGGCAATCAAACTGCCAGCCCCCTTGAGAATAGCCACTGCATTGAATTTCTGGCTCAACGCGCGCGCCACCTTAAGGCGATCGGCCTGAACCTCGGCTGTCGAGAGGTCCAACAAGCGCGCGGCTTCGCCCGGATGCGGGGTAATCACCGAGTTGGCTGGCAAGCCGATGCTACCCGTGGCCAGTTGGTTCAAGGCGTCGGCGTCCCAGACTTGTGGCTGGCGCGCGTTGGCGGCGACCGACAGCAGGCTTTTGCCCCAGGCGGCATCGCCCAGGCCCGGGCCAATGACGATGACCGAGATTTTTTCCAGCAGGCCCATCAGTTGGTTGGCCGAACTCACGCCCACGGTCATGACTTCCGGCAAGCGCGCCAACGCGGCAGGCACGTGCTCCGGGCGCGTCGCCAGGGAGACCAGGCCGGCGCCACTGCGCAACGCGCTTTCGGCGCTCAGCAGCGCTGCGCCGCCCAGGCCACGGTCGCCGCCGATCACCAGCAGGTGGCCGAACTGACCTTTATGGGCATCCGGGGAACGCGCAGCCAGTTGCGTTAAATCGCCAGGCAACAGGGGCTGAACGTCGGTAATTGGGTGTTTTGTCTGCGGCATGCGTCTTCAAGCTCCGATGTCTGGCAGAATTATACGCATCTAACCTGTGGTTTCCCGTGTCTCATGCCTGCTATTACCTCCGATCTGCCCGCCCTCGCCCAATCGATCAAAGACTGGGGCCGCGAACTGGGCTTTCAACAAGTCGGCATCAGCGGCCTGGACCTGGCCGAGCATGAGCAGCACCTGCAACGCTGGCTCGATGCCGGCTACCACGGCGAGATGGACTACATGGGCGCCCACGGCAGTAAGCGCTCTCACCCGGACGAACTGGTGCCCGGCACGCTGCGCGTGGTCTCGCTGCGCATGGACTACCTGCCCGGCGACACGCAAATGGCGCAACTGCTGGCCAAACCGGAAAAAGCCTACATCTCCCGCTACGCCCTCGGCCGCGACTACCACAAGCTGATCCGCAAGCGCGTGCAGCAACTGGCCGACCGCATCCAGGCGCAAATCGGCCCGTTCGGCTTTCGCGCCTTTGTCGACAGCGCGCCGGTGCTGGAAAAAGCCATCGCCGAACAAGCCGGCCTGGGGTGGATCGGCAAAAACACGCTGGTACTCAATCGCAAGGCCGGCAGTTATTTCTTCCTCAGCGAGCTGTTTGTCGATTTGCCGCTACCGGTGGACGCGCCCCACAGCACCGAACATTGCGGGCGCTGCACCGCGTGTCTGGACATCTGCCCCACCAATGCCTTCGTCGGCCCTTACGTGCTGGATGCGCGGCGCTGCATTTCCTACCTGACCATCGAACTCAAGAGCGCGATCCCCGAAGACCTGCGCCCACTGATCGGCAACCGCGTGTTCGGCTGCGATGACTGCCAGATCGTCTGCCCGTGGAACCGCTTCGCCCGCGCCACTGGCGAAAGCGACTTCAAGCCACGCCACAACCTGGACAACGCCGAGCTGGCCGAACTGTTTATGTGGGATGAGGATAAATTCCTCAGCAGCACCGAGGGCTCGCCCCTACGCCGCGCCGGTTATGAGCGCTGGCTGCGCAACCTGGCGGTGGGCCTGGGCAATGCGCCGTCGAGCATTCCGGTGCTGGAAGCCTTGAAGGCGCGGCGGGAGTATCCGTCGGAGCTGGTGCGCGAACACGTGGAATGGGCACTGAACCAGCACGCGACGCGCTAGTGCACGTCGTCGTTGTAGACGAACTTGGGCATTTCCCAGTGAAAACGGATCGCCAGCAGGCGTAAGAGAAAGCCGCTGAACAGGGTCAGCAGAATCGATTGCTCGCTGGGCAGCTCAAGGTACAGGCACAGCAAGTAGAACCAGGCGGCGAGGAACGACACGCTGGCGTACAGCTCACGGCGGAAGATCAGCGGGATGTCGTTGCAGAAGATATCCCGCAGGATGCCGCCGAACACGCCGGTGATCACCCCGCTGACCGATGCCACCAGCATGCCGTGGCCCATTTCCAGGGCGGTCATGCAGCCGATCAAGGTGAAGGCCACCAGACCCACGGCGTCCAGCGCCAGGAACAGCGAACGCAGGTGGCGCATCAGCGGGGCGATAAAGATCGTCACCAGCGCCGCGACCGAGGTCAGCACCAGGTATTCCGGGTGTTTGACCCAGGTCAGCGGGTAATGCCCCAGCAGCACGTCACGCACCGAACCGCCCCCCAACGCCGTCACGCAGGCGATCAGCACCACGCCAAACCAGTCCATGCCACGCCGCCCGGCGGACAGGGCGCCGGTCATGGCTTCGGCGGTGATGGCGATGAGGTAGAGCATCAACAGCATGATGGCGATCCTTGCAGAGAGGCGCGCAGTCTAATCATTTGGTGATGGCACCAAAAGGGGGCGCTTGGCGAAAGACCGCGTCGCCTCTATCGCAGGCAAGCCAGCTCCCACATTTTGATTTGCGAATGCAGTCAACTGTGGGAGCTGGCTTGCCTGCGATGGCGCCAGTTCAGGCGCCGCCCATTCAAGCCTTGATGAAATGCTTACGGTAATGCTGCAACTCGGCGATCGACTCGCGAATATCATCCAACGCCAAATGCGTGCTGCCTTTATGGAAGCTGTCTTTGACTTCCGGCGCCCAACGCGCGGCCAGCTCTTTCAAGGTGGACACATCCAGGTTGCGGTAGTGGAAGTAGCTTTCCAGCTCCTTCATGTGGGTATAAAGGAAGCGACGATCCTGGCAGATGCTGTTGCCGCAGATCGGCGACTTGCCCTTCGGTACCCATTTTTCCAGGAAGGCGATGGTCTCGGCTTCGGCTTCAGCCATGCTGATACGGCTGTCGCGCACGCGCTGGGTCAAGCCAGAGTTGCCGTGGGTGCGGGTGTTCCACTCATCCATGGTGGCGAGTACGGCGTCGCTGTGGTGAATGGCGATCACCGGACCTTCGGCCAAGGTGTTGAGGTTGCTGTCGGTGACAATGGTCGCCATCTCGATGATGACGTCGGTGTCAGGGTTCAGACCGGTCATTTCCAGATCGATCCAAATCAGGTTCTGTGGGTTTTGCATGGCTTGATTCTCTTGGCACCTTGGCGTAGCTGCGCAGTTTAGCAGGCAGCGGCATGCTAGACTCGCGACCGTTTTACCTATTCCTTTGCATTATCGACACGGAACACCAATGGCCAAACGCCAGCTCAATCGTCGCCAAAACTGGCGCATCGAAAAGATTCAAGGTGAACGCGCCGCTCGCGCCGCCAAACGTGAATCCTCCGCCGTGGAAGCGCTTGAGGGCGGCGACCTGGGCCCCGAGCAAACGGGCCTGGTGATCGCGCACTTTGGTGTGCAGGTCGAAGTCGAGGCGCTGGAAGGCGAACTCGCGGGCCAGGTGTTCCGCTGCCACTTGCGCGCCAACCTGCCGGCGCTGGTCACCGGCGACAAAGTGGTCTGGCGTGCCGGCAACCAGGGCATCGGCGTGATCGTCGCCCAACTGCCGCGCACCACCGAACTGCGTCGCCCCGACAGCCGTGGCCAGCTCAAGCCAGTCGCGGCCAACGTTGACATGATCGTGATCGTGTTCGCGCCGCTGCCCGAGCCCCATGCCAACCTGATCGACCGCTACCTGGTGGCGGCCGAGCATGCCGGCATCCGCCCGCTGTTGCTGCTAAACAAATTCGACCTGATCGACGAGCAGAACGCACCGGCGCTGAACGCGCTGCTGGCGGTCTACCGCACGCTGGGCTACCCGGTGCTGGAAGTTTCGGCCCATCACGGTAACGGCATGGAACAGCTGCAACAGCAGTTGGACGGGCGCATCAGCGTGTTTGTCGGCCAGTCCGGCGTGGGTAAATCCTCGCTGGTCAACAGCCTGCTACCGGAAGTCGACACCCGTGTGGGCCCGCTGTCGGAACTGTCCGGCCAGGGCACCCACACCACCACCACGGCGCGCTTGTTCCACTTCCCTGGCGGCGGCGAGCTGATCGACTCCCCGGGCATCCGTGAGTTCGGCCTCGGCCACGTCAGCCGCAGCGATGTGGAAGCGGGCTTTATCGAGTTCAACGACCTGATCGGCACCTGCCGCTTCCGCGACTGCAAACACGACCGCGAGCCGGGTTGTGCGTTGCTCAAGGCGCTCGAAGATGGACGCGTGCAGCAGCAGCGGATGAATAGCTATCGGTCGATTATTGCGAGTCTTCCTGAAAGCACTTACTGATCCTTGTGGCGAGGGAGCAAGCTCCCTAGCCACAGAAAGCTCACTCACATACAACAAGGCCGCGATGATCGCGGCCTTTTTGTATGTGCAGCTTAAGAACCAGCCTTAGGCACCGTAGGATCTTTCACCCCACCATCATCAAACAGGTTCAACTTCTGCCGCAACTCATGGGCCGGCAACGGCTCCTGCCCTGGCGGGATCGCATTCGGATCAGCCGGCACTTCACCCGGCGCACCCGCACCCGGTGTCGGCGCTGGCTTGGGCTGGTCACCTTCAATCGCACGCTGGGCCTTTTTGGTCAGCACCACGATGTCGATGCGGCGGTTGATCGGGTTGAACGGGTCTTCGTGATCAAACAGCTGCGACGAGGCAAACCCCACCACGCGCGCCACTTGCGGGTCCGGGTAGCTGCCGGCCACCAGCGCGCGGCGGGCGGCGTTGGCGCGGTTGGCCGAGAGCTCCCAGTTGCCGAAGTCGCCCTGGCCCGAGTACGGCTTGGCGTCGGTGTGGCCGCTGATGCTGATCTTGTTCGGCACCGCCTTGATGGTGTCGGCCATGGCCAGCAGGATGTCTTCAAAGTACGGCTTCAGGCGCGCGCTGCCGGAGTCGAACATCGGCCGGTTGGCCGCGTCGGTGATCTGGATGCGCAGGCCGTCCGGGGTAATCTCGAACGAAATCTGGTCCTTGAATTTCAGCAGTTGCGGGTTCTCGTCGACCTTGGTCTGCAACTCTTGCAGCAACAGCTCCAGGCGTTCCTGCTCGACCTGCTCGGCCATGGCTTCGACGGTATCGCGCTCGATCGGGATATTTTCCTGCGGCGACTCGGTCTTGATCTCGGGGTTGATGGTGCGCTCCGGCGCCAACTGCGGCGAGCCGCCGAGGTCGATCACGAAGGGTGTGCCGCTTTCCGAGAAACCAATCGGGTCCTTGAAGTAACCGGCGATGGCGATCTTTTGTTCCGGTGTGGCGGTGGACATCAGCCACAGCACCAGGAAGAACGCCATCATCGCCGTCGCAAAGTCGGCGAAGGCGATTTTCCAGGCACCGCCATGGTGCCCCGCAGCGAAGCGCTTGACGCGCTTGATGATTATCGGCTGGTTGTTTTCCATGGCTTAGCGACCGCGAACCGCTTGTTCCAGCTCGGCGAAGCTTGGGCGATGCTTCGGGTACAAAACCTTGCGACCGAATTCCACCGCCAGCGATGGCGGCATGCCGGAAGCGGACGCTACCAGGCTGGCCTTGATCGATTCGTACAGGTTGATTTCTTCCTTGGCGTCGTGGGCCAGGGAGGTGGCCAACGGACCGAAGAAGCCGTAGGCCGCGAGAATACCGAAGAAGGTACCCACCAGCGCCGCACCTACGTGCATGCCGATGGCCGCCTGGTCGCCTTCGCCCAGGGAGGCCATGGTCACCACGATACCGAGTACCGCCGCGACGATACCAAAGCCGGGCATGCCGTCGGCGATGCCGGTCACGGCGTGGGATGGGTGCTCCAGCTCTTCCTTGAGGCTGAACAATTCCATGTCGAACAGGCCTTCCAGCTCATGGGGGGCCATGTTGCCGGAGGACATGATGCGCAGGTAATCGCAGATGTAGGCGGTCATGCGCTCATCTTTGAGCACGGCCGGGTACTTAGCGAAAATCGGGCTCGCCGCGGCGTCTTCGATGTCGGCCTCGATGGCCATCATGCCTTCGCGGCGGCTCTTGTTGAGGATCTCGTACACCAGCCCCAACACTTCCAGGTAGAAGGTGTGGGTGAAGCGCGAACCGAACATACCCAGCGACTTTTTGATCACGTGCATGGTCATGTAGCCGGGGTTCGCTTGCAGGAACGCGCCCAACGCCGCACCACCGATAATCATCACCTCGAAAGGCTGGATCAGCGCGGCAATTTTACCGTGGGACAGGACGTACCCGCCGAGCACGCTTGCGAAGACGACGATGATGCCGATAATTTTAGCCATAGGGGATCTGTACTTGCGCCGTCGGGTTCATGGACATATTTGGTGGAACTGAAAAACTCTTGTTCTACTTATCGGCAAAACTGCGCCAGACTATAGGCCGTTAAGGCGAAAAGCCAGTTCGGCCCGATCCGGGCGTGTTGACCGCAAGTGATGATCGCGCCCCAATCATGGCTAATGAAACGACAGTCCCAACTGCAAAACCCACTTCTCTCGCCGCTTGGATCAAGCGCCTGGACGATGTGCTGCTGCCCGTCCCCCAGGCCAGTCACGAGCGCGTGTGCAAAGGCATCCGCGATAGCCGCAGTTCGTTGCGAGATATTGCCGAGCTGATGCAGAACAGCCCCGCGCTGGTGCTCAGCGTGATGCGCGAGGCCAACAGCCATACCCATGGCAGTTTCACGGAGCCTGCGGAAAACCTCGAAGTGGCGCTCAACCGCCTCGGCCTGAAACGCGCCGAGGAGCTGCTGGCCCGCTTGCCGTCGGTGCCGGCCCATGAAATCCCCGTGGCCTTGCGCCAGTTGCTGCTAGTCAGCCAGCACGCCTCGCAACAGGCCAACGGCTTGTTCGCCAGCCGCCTGGCGCGCTTGTGGCAGGACATCCACTGGGGCAGCCTGCTGTTTCTGTCGCCGCTGTGGCCGATGGCGGTCGCCTACCCCAAGCTCCTCGAAGAATGGGAACTGCGGGTGATCCACAAAGGCCAGTCGGCGCGCCAGGTCGAGCAGGAATTGTTCGGCGTACGCCTGCTGGACCTGTGCCTGGGTCTGACCGAAGCCTGGCACCTGCCGATCTGGGTCTCCCAGGGCTACAACCTGCTGCTCAAGGAACAGCGCTTGCTGGTCAAGGCGCTGCACATCGCCCGCGAAGACGACGCCTTGCGCCAGCAGCAATTGCTCGACGCCGAGCCCAACCTGCGACGCTGGCTGAACCAGCCGGCCAACACCGTGCTGCTGGCCAACGGCCTGGCGATGTCGGCTCAGGAATCCTGGACTTGCCCGCACACCGAGCGCTGGCAATACCTCACCGCGCTGTACCTGCAACAGCCGCTGGGCGATGTGCAGCAGCAAGTCCACCAGCAAGCCGTGACCAGCGCGCGCACCACGCTGATGCCAGATCTGTGGCACCCGGCGTTGTCGCTGATCTGGCCGTGGCATGTGCAAAAAATCCATCGCGGCCTGCTGCCCGCACCGCCGCCCACCGCCGAATCCCTGGCCGTCTGGCGCAAGCGCTGCACCGAATTGCTGGTGGAGCCAAGCCGCTTTGCCAACGCCATGCACCTGACCACTTGCGCCAAGGAAGCCCTGGTGGCCAGTGGCATGCAGCGGGTCATGCTGCTGATGACCGACCGCGCCCAAAGCACCTTGCGTGTGCATCAGGCCGACGGTTTGCCGAAGGACGCCGCCAACCTCAGCCTGGACGTGACCAACAGCACCCTGCTGCAACGCCTGCTGGAGAAGTCCGCGCAAGTGCGCCTCACCCCGGACAACCACGCGCAATTCTCGGCCTTGCTGCCGCCGATCCTGCGCCGCCTGTTCACCGGCGAACACCTGCTGCTGCGTTCCTTGAGCTGCAACGGCAAGGTGGTGATGCTGATGGTGGCCGACCAAGGCGGCGGGCCGTTCTCGGAAACCACCGTGCAGGCCTTCGGCAAAACCGCGCAATGCATCGAGAAAGCCCTGCACTGCTTTACCAACCGCAGCGCCTGATGCTTGCGCTACAATCGCGGTCCTTTATCGCCAACATTTGTGCCCAGGAGACCTCACATGCCTGACTTCTCTGGCTTGCCGCTGGTGATCGAATCCAGCGACCTGCAAGGTCGCCTTGATGCCGAACACCTGATTCTGGTGGACCTCACCAGCGCCGCCCGCTACGCCCAGGGGCATATCCCCGGCGCGCATTTCGTTGACCCCAAGCGCACCCAACTGGGCCAGCCGCCTGCTCCTGGCCTGCTGCCCCACAAGGCCGACCTGGAAAAACTCTTCGGCGAACTGGGCCACACCCCGGACGCGACCTACGTGGTCTACGACGACGAAGGCGGCGGCTGGGCGGGGCGTTTCATCTGGATGCTCGACGTGATCGGCCATCAGAAATACCACTACCTCGACGGCGGCCTGCTGGCCTGGCTGGAAGGCCAGCACCCGGTCAGCACCGACGCGCCCGCACCGGTCGGCGGCCCGGTCAGCCTGACGCTGCACGACGGCCCCACCGCCACCCGCGAATACCTGCAAAGTCGCCTCGGCGCGGCCGACCTCGGTATCTGGGACGCACGCGGCCCACTGGAGTATTCCGGCGAAAAAGTCCTCGCCGCCAAAGGTGGGCACATCCCCGGCGCCGTGAACTTCGAATGGACGGCCGGCATGGACCCGGCGCGCAACCTGCGCATCCGCCGTGACATGCCGCAGATCCTCGAAGACCTCGGGCTGACCCGCGACAAAGAAATCATCACCCACTGCCAGACTCACCACCGCTCTGGCTTCACCTACCTGGTGGCCAAGGCGCTCGGTTATCCGCGAGTCAAAGGTTATGCCGGTTCCTGGGGCGAATGGGGCAACCACCCCGACACCCCCGTTGAGATTTAAGGTTTAAGGACAGTAAATGAAAAAGCAGTTGTTTATCCTCAGCCAGTACTTGCTGCCGCACCACCTGCTGTCGCGCTTGGCCGGCTGCATTGCCGAGTGCCGCGTGCGCTGGTTCAAGAACGCCTTCACCAGCTGGTTCGCCAAGCGCTATCAAGTGGACATGTCCCAGGCCCTGGTTGAAGACGTGACCGCCTACGAGCACTTCAACGCGTTCTTCACCCGCGCCTTGAAAGACGGCGCCCGCCCGCTGGATCAAACCCCAGGCGCGATCTTGAGCCCCGCCGATGGCGCGATCAGCCAGTTGGGCCCAATCGAACATGGTCGCGTGTTCCAGGCCAAGGGCCACAGCTTCAGCGTGCTGGAACTGCTGGGCGGTGATTCCGCCGTGGCGGCGCCCTTCATGGGCGGTGATTTTGCGACGGTGTACCTGTCGCCGAAGGACTACCACCGCGTGCACATGCCGCTGGCCGGCACCCTGCGCGAGATGATCTACATCCCGGGACGCATCTTCTCGGTCAACCAGACCACCGCCGAAAACGTGCCGGAGCTGTTCGCCCGTAACGAACGTGTTGCCTGCATTTTCGACACCGAACGCGGCCCGATGGCCGTGGTGTTGGTGGGCGCGATGATTGTGGCGTCGATTGAAACCGTGTGGGCTGGCTTGGTGACACCGCCGAAGCGCGAGCTGAAAACCTTCCGTTATGACGAAGCCGCGCGTGCGCCGATTCACCTGGAGAAAGGTGCGGAGCTGGGTCGCTTCAAGCTGGGTTCGACCGCGATCGTGTTGTTCGGGCCGGATCAGGTGAAGTGGGCTGAAGAGCTGGCAGCGGGCACTCCGGTGCAGATGGGCCAGGGCATGGCACTGCCAAAAGCCTGATTCACAATAGATTTAAAGCTGGAACCCGATCAATGTGGGAGCTGGCTTGCCTGCGATGACGGCGGTGAATCCAACACCGCTATCGCAGGCAAGCCAGCTCCCACATTTTTGATCCCATTCCAGCAGGGGAAGGAGAGTTACAGCTGACCGTCGCGGTCGCGAAAGCCCAGCAGATACAACACCCCATCCAAGCCCAGCGTCGAAATCGCCTGCTTCGCCGACTGCTTCACCAGCGGCTTGGCGCGGAACGCCACACCCAACCCGGCAATCGCCAGCATCGGCAGGTCATTCGCACCGTCGCCGACCGCAATGGTCTGCTCCAGACGCAAACCTTCCTTGTGCGCCAATTCCTTCAGCAAGTCCGCCTTGCGCTGCGCATCGACAATCGGCTCGACCGCCACGCCGGTCACCTTGCCATCCACCACTTCCAGCTCGTTGGCGAACACGTAGTCGATGCCCAACTTGGCCTGCAATTGCTTGGCGAAATAGGTAAAGCCACCGGACAGGATTGCGGTCTTGTAGCCCAGACGCTTGAGTTCGGCGAACAGGGTTTCGGCGCCTTCGGTCAGGCGCAGCGAGGCGCCGATGGAGTCCAGCACACTCACATCCAGGCCTTTGAGCAGCGCCAGGCGCTCCTTGAAGCTCGCGCGGAAATCCAGCTCACCGGCCATGGCGCGCTCGGTGATCTCGGAGACCTGCTCGCCCACGCCGGCCGCCTTGGCCAACTCGTCGATGACTTCCGCTTCGATCAGCGTGGAGTCCATGTCGAACACCGCCAGGCGACGGTTGCGGCGGAACAGCGAGTCCTCCTGGAAGGCGATATCGACATTCAGCTCCTGAGCCACGCTGAGAAACTCGGCGCGCAGGGCTTGCGGATCAGCCGGCTCGCCGCGCACGGAGAACTCGATGCAGCCCTTGCCCTTGTCGGCCGGGGTGTCCAGCGGCATACGACCCGACAGACGGTCAATGTGATCGATATTCAAGCCGTATTGCGCGGTAATCGAGCTGACACGCTGCAGTTGCTCAGCCGTGACCTTGCGGGTCAGCAGCGTGACGATGTGGCGTTTCTTGCCCTGGCCGGCCACCCAATGCTGGTAATCGGCTTCGGACACCGGCGTGAAACGCACCTGTTGATCAAGCTTGTACGCCGTAAACAAGATGTCCTTGAGCACCGAGGACGCCTGTTCAGTGCTCGGGATCTCGACCAGGATGCCGAACGACAGCGTGTCGTGGATCACCGCCTGGCCGATGTCGAGAATGTTCACACCACCCTGGGCCAGAACGCCGGTAATCGCCGCCGTCAGACCCGGGCGATCTTCACCGGTGATGTTTATCAGGACAATTTCGCGCAAGGCGCACCCCCAGGCTGGAAAAAAACCGCATTCTACCCACTTTCAGTGACCATCGGGCACAGCCAGCGCTTTGACGCTCTGGGGCCTGTCGCTATACTGCGCGTCAACTTCACGGACCAAGAGCCGAGCGCAAGTGAACCGGCCCACGCCAGTAAAAACCGATAACTTCTTCCTGCTGATCTTCCGGGCACTGCGCCACCGCCGTGTACCGATCGCATTACGCATCGCCAGCCATAACGTGATCCTGGTCGCCCTGGCCCTGGTGATCTACGCCTGCGTGATGGGTTTGCAGTTCAAGCAGGCCATGCACGAACAGGCCGACGCCCTGGGCGAGAGCCTGACCACGCAAACCGCCACCTCGGCGACCGAGCTGTTGGTGTCCAATGACATCCTCAGCCTCAACGTGCTGCTCAACAACCTGACCAAGAACCCGCTGGTGGCCCACGCCGCCATCTACAGCGTGGACAACCGGATCATGGCCGAAGCCGGGCAACGCCCGAAGAACGGCCTGCTGGGCGAAGCCGAAGGGTTGTACCAGAGCAACATCACGTTCCAGGACGTGAAGGCCGGCCAACTGCGCATCAGCCTGGACATGCAGCAATTCCAGCAGCCGATGACCATCAGCCTGCAAAGCATGGGCATCCTCAGCGCGATCCTGTTGGCCCTGGCCTTGGCCCTGAGCCTGCGCCTGGGTCGGCATATCTCCACGCCACTGATGCAACTGCGCATCTGGCTGCGGGACATCGACGAACACACCCCGGCCACCGACCGCCAGGATGAAATCGGCGACCTCGCCCGCCAGTTGCACGCCAGCTTCGCCCCGGAGCCAACCGTGCGCGCGCCGGAGCCCGAGCCGGAGTACGACGACGAGCCCGAGTTCGACGTGGGTGAGCCGGGTTTTGCCGAAAATACACCGGTCGCCGGCCTCAAGCCTGCCACCCGCAAGGCGATCCAGGCCGACGAAGACGAGTTGGACGACGAAGACCCGTTCGCCGACCTGCGCGACACCGCGGCCAACAGCCCGGCCGTCGCGCCTGCGCCCGCCCCGACGAAGAACGCCGAGCCCCAGCACAGTGCGGTCCTGGCCGTACAACTGGGCTCCCAGGATCAACTGCGCCGCCTGCCCCGCACCCGCCTGACGGAACTGCTGGAGCGCTACCGCGACTGCCTCGACCAGGCCGCCTCGCTGTACCAGAGCGAACTGCACACCCTGAACGACGGCAGCACGCTGATGCTGTTCCACAGCGAAGACAGCGGCGAAGACTACCTGACCAACGCTATCTGCTGCGGCGAGCTGCTGCGCGCCCTGGGCCATGCCCTGCAGATCGAAGTGGCGGACAGCGGCATCACCCTGCAACTGCAACTGGGCCTGACGGTGAGCGACGACCTGTTTGGCATGAGCCAGATCGACCTGCTGCTCACCGAGAGCGCGCAGGATGCCCTGGCCTTGTCGCAACACAGCCGCAACCTGCTGCTGGTGGAGCGCAAGATCAGTGAAGACACGTTGATCCGCCAGCGCGCACGCATCCGCCCGATTGCCAGCCCTGAGGGGGCAAGCTGCGTGGAGCGGTTGATGGAGCCGTATCCTTCGATGCTGGAGCGTCAGTTGGCCCGTATGCACGAGACCCGCACCAAGATTTAAGACACTGCACAAACACCTGTGGGAGCGGGCTTGCCCGCGATGGCGGTGGTTCAGCCAAGGATGTGTAGGCTGATACTCCGCTATCGCGGGCAAGCCCGCTCCCACAGGTGATCTTCAGCGCTACCCAAATCGTGCATAAAAAAGGCCCGCTGAATAAGCGGGCCTTTTTTTGTGGCGGCGATTCAGGTCAGAACCTGAACACTTCCATATCCGTACGAATCGGCGTTGCCATCGGCATCTTCGGCTTCTGCGGTTCAGCCGGCTTGGCCGCCTGCACCGGCGCCTGTTTGCGCGGCGCTTCGGCAATCGGCGGCTGGTTGGCCAATGGCTTGAGGGCCACCGACAACTGCTCGGCCAAATGCTGCAACAGCACGCCCTGGGCCTGGACCTGGGACGCGGTGGTGCCGGCGTGCTCTTCCTGCAAGTGCACGATGCGGCTGTCACGTACCTGGCCACGGCGGTCGATCAAGCGCCACTGGGCATCCAGGATCGCCGGCTGCGAGGTGCCGGAGTCCAGGCGCGTGATGGTCAGCAAGACCTGCACATCCGGGCTGAACGCGGCAGGCGCAGGCGCGAGCACCACACGCTGGCTGTCCAGATGACCGGCCACTTGGCGCAACATCAACTGGTTGATGTCGGACGACAAACTGCCCGCCCAACGACCATCGGTGGAACCTTGCAGGCTGCCGTCGTTCTGACGTTGCAGCAGGGTTTCGCGTTGCAGGTAGTCCGCCACGACGACCGGGCCGAGCAATACCGCCATGCCGGCAGCCTGGGCGGGCTGCGCCGGGCTGCCGCTGTCCAGCTGGTACAGCGACACCGGCTGGTGCGTGCTGCAACCCGCCAACCCCAAGAGGCCAGCGAGCATCAAAAATAAAGGAACGCGTGGAGCGGTCATCATCCCATCCAGGTGGCTGCCACAAGGCGAACCACAACTAATACTGAAAAAACCCTAAACACGCGCGGCCACGCCGGCGCTAGAAAGGCCATATCATCCGTGAATATGCGCCATGACTCCAGCGCCAAAGCGTCGATCTACGCGTTAAACCGTAGATCGAGGCCTCTAATACGCGTTAAACCGGCGTTTCTACCAGCAACGCGTCCACGCGCTGGAAGCCACGTGGCAGTTTGTTACCGCGCCGGCCACGCTCGCCCTTGTAATGCTCAAGGTCGTCAGGACGCAGCGACAGCGTGCGCTTGCCGGCCTGCAACACCAGCGTCGCGCCTTCCGGGATCACCGCGATGTCGGTCACGTACTCTTCGCGACTGGCCACGCGCTCGCCAGGAATGCCGATGATCTTGTTGCCCTTGCCCTTGCCCAGCTGCGGCAGGTCGCTGATCTTGAACACCAGCAAACGCCCCTCGGTGGTCACCGAGGCCAGCCAGTTGCTCTCGCGATCCTCCACTGGTCGCGGCAGGATCACCTTGGCGTTGTTCGGCAGGCTCAACAGCGCCTTGCCCGCCTTGTTCTTGGCCTGCAGGTCTTCACCCTTGACCACGAAACCGTAACCCGCATCCGACGCGATGACGTACAGCGAATCGTCATCCGGCAGCAGCACGCACTCGAAGTTAGCCCCCGGCGGTGGCGTCAGGCGCCCGGTCAGCGGCTCGCCCTGGCCCCGTGCAGACGGCAAAGTGTGGGCCGGCACCGAATAACTGCGCCCGGTGGAGTCGATAAACACCGCAAACTGGTTGGAACGCCCAGCCGCAGCGGTCTTGAAGCCGTCGCCAGCCTTGTACGACAGGCCAGTGGCGTCAATATCATGCCCCTTGGCCGAACGAACCCAACCCTTTTCCGACAGAACGACGGTAATTTTCTCGTTTGGCAGCAGCTCGGTTTCCGTCAGCGCCTTGGCTTCAGCACGCTGGACGATTGGCGAGCGGCGGTCGTCGCCATAGGTTTCGGCGTCTTTGATCAGCTCGGTGCGCACCAGCTTTTTCAGCTTGGCTTCGCTGCCCAGCAGGGCTTGCAGCTTGGCTTGTTCCTTGAGCAGCGCGTCTTGCTCGTCGCGCAGCTTCATTTCTTCCAGTCGCGCCAACTGGCGCAAGCGGGTGTCGAGGATGTAGTCGGCCTGGATCTCGCTGAGTTGGAAACGCGCGATCAACTCGGCTTTCGGGTGCTCGGCGGTGCGGATGATATGGATCACTTCATCCAGGTTGAGGTAGGCAATCAGCAAACCGTCCAACAGGTGCAAGCGACGCTCGACCTTGTCGAGGCGGAATTGCAGGCGGCGACGCACGGTCTGCACGCGGAACTCCAGCCATTCCACCAACAGGTTGCGCAGGTTTTTCAGCTGCGGCTTGCCGTCCAGGCCGATGATGTTGACGTTGACCCGGTAGCTCGACTCCAGGTCGGTGCTGGCGAACAGATGCTGCATCAGCACTTCGTGATCGACCCGGCTGTTGGTCGGAATGATCACAATTCGGCATGGGTTTTCGTGGTCGGATTCGTCACGCAGGTCGGCGACCTGCGGCAATTTCGACGGCTTGGCCTGCATCAGTGCAGCGATTTGTTCCAGCACCTTGGCGCCAGACACCTGGTGCGGCAGCGCGGTGACAATAATGTCGCCATCTTCGATGTGGTACACGGCGCGCATGCGCACCGAGCCCTTGCCGGTTTCGTACATCTTCAGCAGGTCGGCGCGCGGTGTGATGATTTCCGCTTCGGTCGGGTAGTCCGGGCCCTGGATATGCTCGCAGAGCTGTTCGACCGTGGCCTTGGGCTCATCGAGCAAGCGCACGCACGCCGTGGCCACTTCACGCAGGTTATGCGGCGGCACGTCGGTGGCCATGCCCACGGCGATGCCGGTGGTGCCGTTAAGCAGGATATTCGGCAAACGTGCCGGCAACACCAGCGGTTCGTCGAGCGTGCCGTCGAAGTTCGGGCCCCAATCGGCGGTGCCCTGCCCCAGCTCGCTCAGCAGTACTTCCGAGTAACGCGACAGGCGCGCCTCGGTGTAACGCATGGCGGCGAAGGACTTCGGATCATCGGGCGCACCCCAGTTGCCCTGGCCGTCCACCAGCGTGTAGCGGTAGCTGAACGGCTGGGCCATCAGCACCATGGCTTCGTAGCAGGCGGAGTCTCCGTGGGGGTGGAACTTGCCGAGCACGTCGCCGACGGTACGCGCCGACTTCTTGTGCTTGGAATCAGCGTCCAGGCCCAACTCACTCATGGCGTAGATGATGCGCCGTTGCACGGGCTTCAGGCCGTCGCCGATATGCGGCAAGGCACGGTCCATGATCACGTACATGGAGTAGTTGAGGTAGGCACTTTCGGTGAAGTCAGCCAGCGACCGGCGTTCTACGCCATCTAAGCTGTCTGCGAGGATGTCACTCATGCGGGCCTCATCATTGGGTAAGGCGCGGCGGAAATGCCGCGGCGCCGGGTCAATTCAAAAAATTCAGGGTTCATGGCTGGGCACTCCAGCCACCGGCCGGGGCGGCGAAACGATAGACCACCGGGCGTTTTTCACCATCGGCGCGGGGGCCGAAGTTGTTGTCGATGCCCAACCAGGCACCGTCTGCGTCCACCACCAGGGCTTCGGCCAGGCCATAGGCCTGAGGATAGCGCCGCTCAGGCGTCAGGGTTTCGTCGGCAAACGACCAGCACAGCTCGACCTTGGCCGTGACTGCATCGCGCCGGCAGATCTGGAACGCATTGCGCTCCAGAGTAAACAACTTGCCGTTGAACCACGCCAGGTCGGAGAAATCCTTGGACACGGCCTTGGCATTGGTGAACTTGACCGGCTGCACTTCCTGGCCGGCCTCGCTCAGCAATACACAGGGGCCGTCACAATCCCACAGGCTTTGCGGGCGTTTGATCGAGATTAGGCCGCGTCTTTCGCGCTCGGCTGCCAGCCAAATCTGATTGCCTTCCGGATTTATCGCCAGCCCTTCAAACAACGCATTGAAGTGCAGCAACATGCCACTGGCCCGCGCTTCACGCACCATGCCGGGGGCGATCTTCAACCACTCGGGCGCACCGTTCACCGGCACTTGCAGCACCGCCGCATGGGCTTCGCTGACGATATAGCGGTTGCCCGCGGCATCGCAGCTGATGCCTTCAAAATCCAGGTCGCCACCACGAATGAACGAAGCGGCCTTGGTGCGCGAACGCAACCCCCAAGGCAAGCCGGACTCCGGCACCGGCGGCACGTCGATCTTCACCGTTTCGGCCTGCCAGGTCGGCGCGCTGATATCCAGGCGATAGATCTGGTCGTCATCACGGTCGGAAACCGTCCACAACGCCTTGCCACACAAGGCCAGACCCGACAGGTTACCGCCGCGCATGCCGTCCACCGCGTGCTCGGAGACGAGTTTCAGCTCAGCCACGGGCGCGGCCGCTACCGAGGTAGCCGCCAACCCGCTCAACATCAGGATCGCCAGGGCGAAACCTGTGCGCATCAGCCCAGCACCTCGGCAAGGTTGCCTTTGGACTCCAGCCAGGACTTGCGGTCCGGCGCGCGTTTTTTCGCCAGCAGCATGTCCATCATTTCCGACGTCGCGGCGTAGTCTTCCAGGGTCAACTGCACCAGGCGCCGGGTGTTTGGGTCCATGGTGGTTTCGCGCAGTTGCGGCGGGTTCATTTCACCCAGGCCTTTGAATCGCGTGACCTGTGGCTTGCCGCGTTTCTTCTCGGCCACCAGGCGGTCGAGGATGCCGTCGCGTTCGGCTTCGTCGAGGGCGTAGAAGATCTCTTTGCCCAGGTCGATGCGGTACAGCGGCGGCATGGCGACGTAGACGTGACCGGCATCCACCAACGGGCGGAAGTGCTGGACGAACAACGCGCACAGCAAGGTGGCGATGTGCAGGCCGTCGGAGTCGGCGTCGGCGAGGATGCAGATCTTGCCGTAGCGCAGCTGGCTCATGTCCGCCGCGCCCGGGTCGACGCCGATGGCCACGGCGATGTTGTGCACTTCCTGGCTGGCCAGGACTTCGCTGCCATCGACTTCCCAGGTGTTGAGGATCTTGCCGCGCAACGGCAGGATCGCCTGGAACTCTTTATCCCGCGCTTGCTTGGCGGAACCACCGGCGGAATCACCTTCCACCAGGAACAGCTCGGAGCGCATCGGATCTTGCCCGGCGCAATCGGCCAGCTTGCCCGGCAGTGCCGGGCCCGCAGTGATGCGCTTGCGTTCGACCTTCTTGCTGGCCTTCAAGCGACGGCCGGCGTTGTTGATCGCCAGCTCGGCCAGGGCCAGGCCCAGCTCAGGATGTTCGTTGAGCCACAGGCTGAACGCATCCTTGACCACGCCGGAGACAAATGCCGCCGCCTCGCGGGACGACAGGCGCTCTTTGGTCTGGCCGGAGAATTGCGGCTCCTGCATTTTCATCGACAGCACGAACGCAATGCGCTCCCACACGTCTTCCGGCGCCAGCTTCACGCCGCGCGGCAGCAGGCTGCGGTATTCGCAGAATTCGCGCATGGCATCCAGCAAGCCCTGGCGCAAACCGTTGACGTGGGTACCGCCCTGGGCGGTGGGGATCAGGTTGACGTAGCTTTCCTGCACACTGTCGCCGCCTTCGGGCAACCACAACAGCGCCCAATCGACGGCTTCTTTATTACCGGCCAGGCTGCCGCAGAACGGCTCGTTGGGCAGGCGTTCGAAGTCGCTGACGGAGTCTTCCAGGTAGGAGCGCAGGCCGTCTTCGTAGTGCCACTCGACCTTCTCGCCGGTGCCTTTGTCTTCAAAGGTGACGAGCAGGCCCGGGCACAGCACAGCCTTGGCCTTGAGCACGTGCTTGAGGCGGCTGATGGAGAATTTCGGCGAATCGAAGTATTTCGGGTCCGGCGCGAAGTACACGCTGGTACCGGTGTTGCGCTTGCCAACGGTGCCGATCACGGCCAGGTCGGTGGCTTTGTAGCCATCGGCGAAGGTCATCTCGTATTCGTTGCCATCGCGCTTGACCCTGACCCGCACCAGCGTGGACAGAGCGTTGACCACCGAAATACCCACGCCGTGCAAGCCACCGGAAAACTGGTAGTTCTTGTTGGAGAACTTGCCGCCGGCATGCAGCTTGGTAAGGATCAGCTCGACGCCCGGCACGCCCTCTTCCGGGTGGATGTCCACCGGCATGCCGCGGCCGTCGTCGGACACTTCCAGGGAGTGGTCAGCGTGAAGAATGACATGCACCGACTTGGCGTGGCCGGCCAGGGCTTCGTCGACGCTGTTGTCGATGACTTCCTGGGCAAGGTGGTTCGGCCGGCTGGTGTCGGTGTACATGCCGGGGCGTTTGCGCACCGGGTCGAGGCCCGAGAGGACTTCGATGGCGTCGGCGTTATAAGAGCTAGCGCTGGGAGTGGCCATGGGGTCTCGTCGTGAGTCGTTCGATTAAAAAGTGACCTGCGATTTTCACAGTGACGAAAAATCGAAGGATTGATACTGATCTGCGCCAATGCCGGCAAAGCTGAGCAGTGCCGGCAATTGCCCGGCGAAGCCTTGGTAACCATGGTCGCCACCGGCCTGGATGCGCAAGGCACAGGCCCGGTAGTACTGCTGGGCGAGGCGATAATCCAGGGTTTCATCGCCGGTCTGCAACCACACCTGGTAACGCCCGGCGTCCTGGGGCGCCGCCACTTCCAGCTCGGCCAGGGCCGTGACGTGGTCGTGGGTCAATTCCCAGGTTTCATCGGTGTAGAGGTTCTTCTGGGTGCCCAGGTAACCGTCGAACATCCGATGAGGACTGACCGCCGGATTGACCAGCAGCGCCTTGAGGCCATGGCGCTCGGCAAGATGGGTTGCATAGTAGCCGCCGAGTGAGCTGCCGACCAGCAGCGGGCGCCCCAGTTCAGCGATAGCCGCTTCCAACTGGGGAATTGCCTGACGCGGGTGGTGATGCAGGGCCGGCACGCGCAGTTGCTCGGCCAGGCCAAGGGCGCCCATCACGGTGATCAACTGGCTGGCCTTGTTGGACGCCGGCGCACTGTTGAAACCGTGGATATACAGGATCGAAGCGGACATGCCGGGCTCTCCATGACGTGGGCCAAAGAGGCGCAGTTTACAGGGATCGGGGTGGTATCTACAGGAGATAGGCGAACCAATGTGGGAGCTGGCTTGCCTGCGATGCAGGCGACTCGGTACATCAGGCATACCGAGGTGATGCTATCGCAGGCAAGCCAGCTCCCCCATTTTTGATCAGTGTTTGCAGCTTTTAATAGCCGTTGCTGCCGTAATCCACCGTGAATTCGAAGTCCTGGACCCGCTCTACACCCGTCTCCAACCGCCCGTCGGCATGCAACCGCAACCAGCGATACCCCGGCGCCTGCTCGCTGACCTTGAAATCCTCGCTGCCCGGCGCGAACTGGATGCAGGTGGACGGCGAGGCCAACAACCGCACGCCGTTGCGCTCGTGGTCGATTTCCTGGTGCACATGCCCCCAGAGCACCGCCTTGACCTGCGGGAAGCGATCCAGCACGGCAAACAGCGCGTCAGGATTGCGCAGGCCGATGGGCTCCATCCAGGCACAGCCGATGGACACCGGATGATGGTGGAAACACACCAGGTGATGGCGGCTTGGCGCTTCGCTCAGGGCCTGGGCGAGCAATTGCAGTTGCTGGTCTTGCAGGTAACCCGGCACCGAGCCGGGCACGGCGGAATCCAGCAGGGTGATGCGCCAGTTGCCGATATCGACCACCGGTTCCAGCAGATCACTGCGCATGGCGGCGAGGGCCATGACCTGGGGTTCGTCGTGATTACCGGGAATCCAGCGCGCCGGCGCGTCGATCTGCCGGGTCAGGTCGCGAAATTGCTGGTAGGACGCCAACGTGCCGTCCTGGGACAAGTCCCCCGTGGCCAGCATCAAGTCGATTCGCGGCTGCTGCACGCGCACCAGCTCGATCACCCGTTGCAGGCTGTCACGGGTGTTCATGCCCAGCAGCGTGCCGTCGGCCTCGGCAAACAGGTGGCTGTCGGACAGTTGCACCAGCAACGCCGGTGCATCGGGGTTCACGGTGGATACGCTCGGCAAGGCGCTCTCCCAAGGCAATCACAGGAATGGACGAATAGCGCGATTATGCTGGGGCAGGACACAAAGAGGAAACCCAAGGAAGCAGACGCAGTTCACATCTACCGCACCGCTTCGAACTCATGGCCCAAGGCCAGGCAGTGGCTCAACCATTCACCGAGGAACACATTGAGCTGTGCTTTCTCATCGGGCTGGTGCATGAACACATTCGGATAAGGATAGATGCTGCGAAAGCGCCGCGCATGTTCGGCGCTGATCACTTCGGCCATGCGGGCGTCGTGGTACACCTGCACTTCCAGTTGCGGCACCGGCAGCCACGGCAGGCTGTGTTCCTGGCGCACGCGCAGGGTGGTGGTGTACGGGCAGTTGACGATGACTTCCAGGGTCAGTACGCCGAGCATCTGGTCGCCATGGCTCACGCCGATGCGCCGCGCCGCCGGGGCTTGGCGCATGTCGGGGAGCAGGCGCATCAGCCGCGCATAGTTGGCCTCGCAGGCTGCTTGCAGCCCGATCAGGTCAACCCGGTAACGTTCCCGTGCCTTTACTGCCATAACCCCCTCACTTCCGCGCGATTAAGCGCAAGCCATTGCAGGGCGATAATGCTGGCTGCGTTGGAAATCTTGCCGTCGCGCACCGCTTGCAGGGCATCTTCGAAGGCCCAGGTGGTGACGCGGATGTCTTCCGCCTCTTCTTCCAATCCATGGACGCCACCTACGCCTGTGCTGTCGCAACGGCCCAGGTACAAGTGGACAAATTCGGTACTGCCGCCGGGCGATGGGAAATATTTGGTGATCGGCCACAACGCGGAGAAGGTCAGCCCAGCTTCCTCCTCGGCTTCACGGTGTGCAACTTCCTCCGGTTGCTCGTCCTTGTCGATCAGGCCGGCGACCATTTCGATCAGCCATGGGTTGTCGGTACGGCCCATGGCGCCGATGCGGAACTGCTCGTTCAAGACCACTTCGTCACGTTGTGGATCGTAGGGCAATACACACACGGCATCATGACGAACGAAGACTTCGCGGTTGATCACCCGGCTCATGCCGCCGTCGAATTTCTCGTGGCGCAGTTGCAGGCGATCAAGCTGATAGAAGCCCTTGAAAGCAGTCTCGCGCTGAACAACTTCGATCGTGCTCGGCGTCGATTTCGCAATGTCCGTCATACCCTTCCTCGTTAAGCCTGTGCAATTCGCGCCATCCTAACGCGCCCGCAGCGGTTGGTGCAGCCCCTTTCCGGTTGCCGGGATAGACGGCGAACGTCAAACTCACTCTAATCAGCTTAGTGGCGAACTGACTGCCGCGCCGGTAGTCGAAGCTGCACTGTTTCGCTCTTATCGTTAGACGAAGGACACCCATGTCGCTTTTAAAAATCGCCTCCGTGGCCTGCATTGCACTGACCCTGGGTGCCTGCCAAAGCCTGTTTCAACCGAGCTGGCGCACGCCACTGGAAGCCACCCGCGACTCCACCGAGCAAAGCAAGCCGGGTTGCGCCAGCGCCGACTGCCCGCTGGTGAATATCGACACCGTGCACTTCGCCAAGGAGCCCAAGCTGGATGCCTTGATCGAACAACGCCTGCTGGAAATGACCCAGGCCGACCCGCTGCCCACCAGCTTGGCGACGTACAGCGAACAATTCCTGCGCAGCGCCGCGCCACGCAACAGCATGTACTTGCAAGCCAAGGTACGCGAGCAGCATGACGGCTTGGTGATCATCGAGCTGTCCAGCTACCTGGACCAGGGCGCCACCCACGGCGAGCCGGGCCGCGCGTTCATCAACTATTCGCGCCAGCAGCAAAAAGCCCTGTCGTTGACCGACATGCTGCTGCCCGGCAAGGAAGACGCGTTCTGGAAAGCGGCCCAGGTTGCCCACAACAGCTGGCTGATCAGCACCCGCCTGAGCCTGGAGCCGGAGTTCGTGAAGACCTACCCCTTCCAGAAAACCCCGAACGTGGCGCTGACCTACGGTGGCGTGATCCTCAAGTACCCGACCACCACCATCGCGCCGTACGCCTTGGGCCACGTCGAGTTGCAGATTCCCTACTCGCGCCTGGAAGGCATCCTCAAGCCTGAACTGGTGCCCGCGCGCCGCTGAAGACGCGGCCAAGGATGAGTTGCAACAGCCCTGCCAGCACCAGCGCCGGCAGGGTCGCACCGACATCCGGGTACAGATTGGCCAGCAAATGGTAAGTAGCGATGCCGCCCAGCCAGGCCACCAGCGCCGGCCAACGCAGCGCGGCGACCACACCCTGGCCACGGCGGCGCAGGATGAAGTGATCCACCAACACCACGCCAAACAGCGGTGCAAACACCGAACCGATCAGCAGCAGGAAGTTCTGGTACTGGGCCAACGGCGCAAAGCAGGCGATCAGCGTACAGATCACGCCAATCGCCAGGGCCAGGTGCTCGACCTTCAAACGCAACAGAATGCCGCTGGACACCGCCGCCGAGTGAATATCGGCAAAGGCGTTTTCCGATTCATCCAACAGGATCAACAACAGCGGAATCCCCAGGCCGGCACCGGCCAGCGCCAGCAACAGCGCATTCACTTCACCGCTGGGCGCAAACGCCAGGGTGTAGGCCACGCCCAGGCTCATCAGCCAGAAGTTACCGATAAAGAACCCCAACGCAGTGCCGCCGAACACGCTCTTGGCGCGCTTGCCGAAGCGTGAGTAATCGGCGATCAGCGGCAGCCACGACAGCGGCATGGCGATGGCAATGTCGAAACCCACCGCAAACGGCAGCGAACCGTCACCGGCCTGGGCCCAGAGCGCGGCGAGGTCGGCCTTGGCGAACAGGTTCCAGGTCAGCCACAGGCAGGCGGCGAGCAGCAGCCAGATGCCCCATTTGCGCAGGATCTGGCGCACGAAGGTCAGCGGGCCACTCACGGCCAGCAAGGTCGCCAAACCGCCGAAAAACAGCGTCCACAGCAACGGGCTGGCCAACAGGCTGCCGTCGCTGAACGCCCGCGCGCCCAACAGGCTGGCGGCGTCGCGCATCACGATGATTTCGAACGAGCCCCAGCCGATCAGCTGCAGCAGGTTGAGCAGCGCCGGCAGGCTTGCGCCTTTGGCGCCGAGGCTGAGTTTCAGCGCGGCCATGGCGGACAGACCGGTGTCACTGCCGATCACACCGACGGCGGCCAGCAGCAACACGCCGACCAGGGTGCCGAGGAAGATTGCCAGCAACGAACCCGGCAAGCCCAGGCCCGGCGCGAGCAAGGCGCCGGTTTGCAGGACCATCAGGCCGATGCCAAGGGAGAACCACAGGGAGAACAGGTCGCGGGCGCCGAAGACTCGTTTGTCGCTCGGCACTGCTATATCAGGGGAGTAGGTACTCGATTGAATGCTCAAGGGTGTTATCTCTGAGGGGCATTTTTTGTTTGGGAGATTGCTATCGCGGGCAAGCCCGCTCCCACACTTGAATGTATTCACAATTCAAAATGTGGGAGCGGGCTTGCCCGCGATGGCGGCGGCACAGTCACCGCCGCCCTTGGATCAGACCTTCTTGTACAGCTGGCTACCTTCCTGCTTGAACCGCTCCGCCTGCTCCGCCAAGCCTTTCGCCACATCCACATCCACCGCGTCAATGCGCTGGTTGGCCGCGTACTCACGCACTTCCTGGGTGATCTTCATCGAGCAGAACTTCGGCCCGCACATCGAGCAGAAATGCGCGACCTTGGCCGAATCCTTCGGCAGCGTTTCATCGTGGTACGAGCGCGCGGTGTCCGGGTCCAGACCAAGGTTGAACTGGTCTTCCCAACGGAACTCGAAGCGCGCCTTGCTCAAGGCGTTGTCGCGGATCTGCGCGCCCGGATGCCCTTTGGCCAAGTCCGCCGCATGGGCCGCGATCTTGTAAGTGATGATCCCGGTCTTCACGTCATCCTTGTTCGGCAGGCCCAAATGCTCCTTCGGCGTCACGTAGCAGAGCATCGCGCAACCGAACCAGCCGATCATCGCCGCGCCGATACCGGAGGTGATGTGGTCGTAGCCTGGCGCAATGTCGGTGGTCAGCGGGCCGAGGGTGTAGAACGGCGCTTCGTCGCAGCACTCCAGCTGCTTGTCCATGTTCTCCTTGATCAACTGCATCGGCACGTGGCCCGGGCCTTCGATCATGGTTTGCACGTCGTGCTTCCAGGCGGTTTTGGTCAGCTCGCCAAGGGTTTCCAGCTCGCCGAATTGCGCGGCGTCGTTGGCGTCGGCAATCGAGCCCGGACGCAGGCCGTCGCCGAGGGAGAAGCTGACGTCATAGGCCTTCATGATTTCGCAGATTTCGTCGAAATGCGTGTAGGTGAAGTTCTCTTTGTGGTGCGCCAGGCACCACTTGGCCATGATCGAACCACCACGGGACACGATCCCGGTGACGCGCTTGGCGGTCAGCGGCACGTAGCGCAGCAACACACCGGCGTGGATGGTGAAGTAATCGACGCCCTGCTCGGCCTGCTCCACCAGGGTGTCGCGGAACAGCTCCCAGGTCAGGTCTTCCGCGGCCCCACCGACTTTTTCCAGGGCCTGGTAGATCGGCACGGTGCCGATCGGCACCGGCGAGTTGCGGATGATCCACTCGCGGGTTTCGTGGATGTGCTTGCCGGTGGACAGGTCCATCACGGTATCCGAACCCCAGCGAATGCCCCAGGTCAGTTTCGCCACTTCTTCTTCGATGGACGAACCCAGGGCGCTGTTGCCAATGTTGCCGTTGATCTTCACCAGGAAGTTACGGCCGATGATCATCGGTTCCAGTTCGGTGTGGTTGATGTTGGCCGGGATGATGGCGCGGCCACGGGCGATTTCTTCACGCACGAATTCCGGGGTGATGATCTTCGGCACGCTGGCACCGAAGCTGTGGCCGGCGTGTTGCGGGGTCAACAGGCCAGCGGCACGGGCTTCTTCCAGCTTCATGTTTTCCCGGATGGCGACGTATTCCATCTCGGCGGTGATGATGCCTTTGCGCGCGTAGTGCATCTGCGTGACGTTGGCGCCGGCCTTGGCACGGCGCGGGTTCTTCACGTGGGCAAAACGCAGCGCGGTCAGCTCGGCATCGCTGAGGCGCTGTTGGCCAAAGTGCGAGCTGAGGCCCGAGAGGCGCTCGGTGTCGTTACGCACTTCGATCCACGGCGAGCGCACATCGGCCAGGCCTTTGCGCACGTCGATGATCACGTTGGGGTCGGTGTAGGGGCCGGAGGTGTCATAAACCACCACGGGCGCGTTGATTTCACCGCCGAAATCGGTGGGGGTCACGTCCAGGCTGATTTCGCGCATCGGCACGCGGATGTCCGGGCGAGTGCCCTGCACGTAGACTTTTTGCGAGCGGGTAAAGGGCTGCACGGAGCCAGAGTCGACCTTGGCCGATTCACTCAGGTGCACGGTATTTTTTGGTTTTGTACTCATCACGGGCTCTCCAACTTATCCAGGCGGTGGATTTTTGTCGGAGCGAACCTGTGACGGATGGACGCACTGAAACCAGTGCTGTGCTTGGCGCACGAGGGCTGTTCGATGGTCGAACAGCATCCCGGACGAAGCACAAGAGGACTCGCCGGGTGACGAGAAATCTTGTTCCCTACGCAGGCGCTAACCTGATCAGGTTCAACGGGATCCGGTATTTACCGATCTCAGCCTTCCAACAAGGCACCCCGACAAGAACGCGGCTAGTCTAGACCATGGCGTGGGCAAATTGCCAATGGCGGTGCATTCAGCGTGATGAATGGCGTAATTGCAGGATTGTTGTGCAGTGATCGCGCCACTACACTCGGGGACTGCCTCAAGGCTTGACGCCAGGATTGGCCAGCCTTAGCCTTGGGCGCTAAATTATCGCCGTAATATTCAATCTAGGGAACGCCTCATGCTGCGCAAACTCTCACTGGCTCTTGCCGTGTCTTGTGCGACCAATGGAATGGTTTGGGCAGCAGAAGCGCCCTTGTCCGCCAACACCGACTTGGTCAGCGTCTACCAGGAAGCGGTGAACAACAACGCCGACCTGGCCGCCGCCCGCGCCCAATACGGCGCACAAAAAGAAGTGGTGCCCCAGGCCCGCGCCGGTTTGCTGCCGAACCTGTCGGCCGGTGCCGACAGCAACAACGTGCGCACCCAGCTCGCGCAGCCGGCCGGCACTGCCAATCGTGATGCGCATTCGTGGCGCGCGACCTTGAGCCAGCCGCTGTTCCGCGCCGACCGCTGGTTCCAACTGCAAGCCGCCGAAGCCGTCAACGAGCAGGCCGCCCTGCAACTGTCGGCCACCGAACAGAATTTGATCCTGCAAAGCGCCGAAAACTACTTCGCCGTGCTGCGCGCCCAGGACAACCTGGCCTCTACCAAGGCCGAAGAAAATGCCTTCAAGCGCCAGCTGGACCAATCCAACGAACGCTTCGACGTCGGCCTGTCGGACAAGACCGACGTCCTGCAATCCCAGGCCAGCTACGACACCGCCCGCGCCAACCGCATCCTCGCCCAGCGCCAGGTGGAAGACGCGTTTGAAGCGCTGATCACCCTGACCAATCGCCAATACAACTCGATCCAGGGCATCGTCCACAGCCTGCCGGTGCTGCCGCCGCTGCCGAACGACGCCAAGTCCTGGGTCGACACCGCCGGCCGTCAGAACCTCAACCTGCTGGCCAGCAACTTCGCCGTGACTGCCGCCGAAGAAACCCTCAAGCAGCGCAAGGCCGGCCACGCGCCGACCCTCGACGCCGTGGCGCAGTACGAACGCGGCGACAATGACGCCCTCGGTTTCAGCAACCCGAATGCCTTTGGCACGCCGTACCGTGGCGATGTCGAACAACGCACCGTCGGCCTGCGCTTGAACATCCCGCTGTACAGCGGCGGCCTGACCAGCTCGCAAGTGCGCGAATCCTACTCACGCCTGGACCAGACCGAGCAGCAACGCGAAGGCCTGCGCCGCCAGGTGGTGGAAAACACGCGCAACCTGCACCGCGCGGTGAACACCGATGTGGAACAGGTACAGGCGCGCCGCCAGTCGATCATCTCCAACCAGAGCGCGGTGGAAGCCACGGAAATCGGCTATCAGGTGGGTACGCGCAACATCGTCGATGTGCTGGATTCACAGCGCCAGCTGTACTCGTCGGTGCGCAATTACAACAACAGCCGGTATGACTACATCCTCGACAACCTGCGCTTGAAGCAGGCGGCGGGGACGTTGAACCCGGGGGATTTGCAAGAGTTGGCGCGGTATCTGAAGGCGGACTACAACCCGGATCGGGATTTCCTGCCGCCGGATCTGGCCAAAGCCGCTGCCGAGCAACTAAAAGCCCGACCGAGTTACTAAGCACACCGCATAACCCATGTGATACCGGGCTTGTGTGGGAGCTGGCTTGCCTGCGATAGCATCACCTTGGTATGTCTGATGTACCGAGGCGCCTGCATCGCAGGCAAGCCAGCTCCCACATTTAGTTCAGTGTTGGGTCAGAGGTTCAGGAGTCTGCTCAAACCATCCAGCAAGCGCTTCAAAGCACCTTGGTTAGCCTGCATCACCTTCAGCCCCGCCTGCCCCATCCTGCGCGCATCCTGCGGCAGCTCGAACAACTGGCGCACAGCCTCGGCCAATCCTTGCGCATCATCCACCTGCCGCAACGCCCCGGCCTCTCGCATCATCGCGGTGATTTCGAGGAAGTTGAACACGTGCGGCCCCATGATCACCGGTTTTGCCAACGCCGCCGGCTCCAGCGGATTGTGCCCACCGGTCGCCACCAGGCTGCCGCCGACAAAGGCGCTGTCGGCCAAGGCATACAGAAACAGCAATTCGCCCATGGTGTCGCCGAGCAACACCGACGTTTGCGCGGTAACCGGCTCGCCCGTGGAGCGACGCACCGCAGCGAAACCTTGCTGCCCGCACAGCTCGAACATCGGCCCGAAACGCTCCTGATGGCGCGGTACCAGGATCAGCAGTGCATTGGGATAGCTGTCGAGCAACTGGCGATGGGCGGCCAGCACCACTTCATCTTCACCTTCATGGGTACTGGCAGCGATCCACACCGGACGCTCCGTCGCACCCCATTGCTCACGCAACGCGGCGGCGCGCTGTGGCAGTTCGGGGTCGATGGTCAGGTCGAACTTGATCGAGCCCGTAACGTCGACGGTTTCAACGCGCGCGCCCAGGCTGCGGAAACGCTCGGCTTCAGTCTCGGTCTGCACCGCGAGCAGGCTCATTTCAGCCAGCATCGGCGCCGTCAGCTTGGCGAAACGCCCGTAGCCCTTGGCCGAACGTGCCGACAACCGTCCATTGGCCAATGCCACGGGAATCCCGCGCTGGGCGCAGGCGTGGATATGGTTGGGCCACAGCTCGGTCTCCATGATCACCGCCAGTTTCGGCTGCACGCGATCAAGAAAGCGCCTGGCCGCGCACGGCAAGTCGTAGGGCAAATAGCAGTGCTGGACGCGCGGCTCATTGGCGAACAACGCCAGGATCCGCTCGGAGCCGGTGGGCGTCATGCAGGTGACGGTGATCGGCAGCGTCGGATAACGCTCCAGCAACCCGCGCACCATGGGCGCTGCGGCGATGCTCTCGCCCACCGACACCGCGTGCACCCAGATCCCGCCCGGCTGTAACACCGGCAAGCCATACGAGAAGCGCTCGCTCACCCGCTTGGCATACGCCGGCGCCTTGCGCGCGCGCAGCCACAGACGTAAAGCCACCAACGGCAGCGCCAGGTAAAACAGACAGCTATAGAGAGTTCTATTCATGGCGGCGGAGTTTATCGGCTTTTTCAGTCAATCGCGCGTAGGCACTCGGCAAAACGTTCCGCCAAAAACCGCGCGGCCGGGCCGAGGGGCTCGTCGCGCCGCCACACCAGTTCTACCACCAGCGCTGGCGGGGTCCATTCGCTGTCGAGTTCGACCATCTGGTTCTGGTAGGTCGGGTACTGCACCACATGCCGCGGCAACCACGCCCAGCCGAGGCCACGGGTCAACCATTCGGCCAGCACGTAGAAGCTGTCGGCCCGCCACACCTGCGGGCTGGCGGCCTCGCTGCCGGGGTAGACGCTGGTCTGGGTCGACATCAGCAACTGGCGGTACTGCGCCAGGCCCTGGCAATCCACGGTTTTTTGCCGGGCCAGCGGATGATTGCGCCCGCACACGGTGACCATCTCCACACTGCCCACCACCCGCCGCTCCAACGCTTCGGGGATTTGATCGTGGTAGAACAACATGCCCAGGTCTGCCTTGCGCTCCACCAGCTTGCGTGCGACATCGCCTTGGGCGGCGCTGGAAATCTGCACTTCCAGATTGGGAAACTGCCCAGCCAGGGCATCCAGGCTGTCGAGCACCGGCTGATACAGCATCGCCTCATCCTGGGCCAGCCGCAGGCAGGCTTCCTCGCCGCGCATCAGCGACAGCGCCCGGCCGTTGAGGCGCTCGCACTGGCGCAGCACTTCCCGCGCTTCTTCCAGCAACACCGTGCCGGCTTCGGTCAGGCGTGGCTGGCGGCCGCTGCTACGCTCGAACAGGCTCACGCCCAAATCGGCTTCCAGCAGCGCAATACCATTGCTCACCGCCGACTGCGCCTTGCGCTGCCCGCGCGCCACCGCCGAAAACGAACGTTGCTCGGCGACGCTGACAAACAGGCGCATCTGTTCCAGGTTCCATTGCACGCTCATGACTAAACCCATCTCTAATTCGGATAGGTAATGACTTTACCCCATCTGATAAAGCCCTAAAATGCCGACCTTATCAAAAGCGCTTCACACCGAGGATTACCCCATGAACCCTGCCTACTACTACTTGGCCATCGCCATCTGCTCGGAAGTGATCGCCACCGTTTCCATGAAAGCCATCAAGGGCTGGAGCACCCCGATTCCCCTGGCGCTGGTGATCGTCGGCTACGGCGTCGCCTTCTGGATGCTGACCCTGGTGGTGCGCACCGTGCCGGTGGGCGTGGCCTACGCGGTGTGGGCCGGGATGGGCATTGTGATGGTGAGCATCGCCGCGCTGTTTATCTATGGGCAGAAACTCGACCTGCCGGCGATGCTCGGCATGGGCTTGATTGTGTTGGGGGTTGTGGTGATACAGCTTTTTTCGAAAACGGCAGGGCATTGAGGCGGTAGACGGCGGCAAGTTTCAAGCTACAAGCCGTAAGAAAGAGCGGCATGAACCGCTCCAAACTTGCCGCTTGCCGCTACAGACTTGTAGCTGCACGTTATACTACGCGCCCTTTTCCAACGCCGAGGTCCCGCGCGCATGCCTATTTCCACCGACGTTCTGATTGTCGGCGCCGGGGTTGCCGGCCTCTGGCTGAATGCGCGCCTGCGCCGCCAGGGGTTTTCCACGGTGTTGGTGGAAAGCGCCACCTTGGGTGGCGGGCAAAGCGTGAAGTCCCAGGGGATCATTCACGGCGGTGCGAAATACGCCCTGCACGGCGCCCTCACCGGTGCCTCCGAAGCCATCGCCGACATGCCGCGCCGCTGGCGCGAAGCCTTGGCCGGCAATGGCGAGCTGGACCTGACGGGCGTGCGCCTGTTGTCCGAAGCCCATTACCTGTGGTCCCCCGGCACTCTCGCCGGCAACCTCACCAGCTTCTTCGCCAGCAAGGCCGTGCGCGGGCGCGTCGATCAGGTCAAGGGCGACGACCTGCCGCCGGCCCTGCAAGACCGCCGCTTCAAGGGCAAGGTCTATCGCCTGGCCGAACTGGTGGTGGACGTGCCAAGCCTGATCGAACGCCTCGCGCAATTGGCCGGCGACGGCCTGCTCGCCGGGCAGCACATCACACCGCTGCTGGAAGGCAACAAGCTGGTGGGTTTGACGGTCGATGGCCGTGCGATCCGTGCGCAACGCATCGTGTTGAGCGCCGGCGGCGGCACGGCGGATTTGCTGACCGACCTGGGCCTGAGCAAGCCGGCGATGCAAAAACGCCCGCTGCACATGATCATCGCTAAAGGCCCCGGCCTGAAACCGCTGTACGCCCACTGCCTGGGCGGCGGCACCAAGCCGCGCATCACCGTCACCACGCACCCGGCCGCCGATGGCAACTGGGTGTGGTACATGGGCGGCGATATTGCCGAAGCCGATGGTGTGGCGCGCACACCGCAAGAGCAGATCGCCACTGCCCAGCAAGAGCTGGCGCAGTTGCTGCCGTGGATCGACATGAGCCAGACCCAATGGGCCACGCTGCGCGTCGACCGCGCCGAGCCCCTGCAAACCGGCCTGAGCCGCCCCGACAACGCCTTTGTCTTTGAGGACGGTCGCCTGCTGGTGGGCTGGCCGACCAAGCTGGCCTTGGCGCCGGACTTCGCCGATAGGGTAATCAACGCCCTCGAACGCGACGGCATCCGCCCAAGCGCAAGCGAACCCTTGCCGGAGCTGCCAAAACCCGCCCTTGGCGTGCCGGCCTGGGAGCAACTGCTGCCATGAGCCTGCCGACCCTGCACGATTTGCATCGCCCTTTGGGCAGCACCGGCCTACTGGTCTCGCCGCTGGGCCTGGGCACCGTCAAGCTGGGCCGTGACCAAGGGGTGAAGTACCCCAATGGCTTCCAGATCCCCGATGACGATGCCGCGCGCATGCTGCTGCGCCAGGCCCGCGAGCTGGGCATCAACCTGATCGACACCGCGCCGGCCTATGGCATGAGCGAGGAGCGCCTGGGCCCGCTGTTGCGTGGCCAGCGCCAGGACTGGGTGATTGTCAGCAAGGTCGGCGAAGAGTTCGACAATGGCGTGTCCCGCCACGACTTCAGTGCGGCCCACACGCGCTTGTCGATTGAACGCAGCTTGAAACGACTGGAAACGGATTTTATCGACCTGGTGCTGGTGCATTCCGACGGCAACGACCTGCACATCCTCAACGATTGCGAGGTCTACCAGACCCTGGCCGAGCTGAAACAAGAGGGCAAGGTTCGCGGTTTCGGCTTTTCCGGCAAGACCGTCGAAGGCGGCGTGAAGGCTCTGGAACAGGGTGATTGCGCGATGGTCACCTACAATTTGAACGAACAGGCCGAGAAAGCCGTCATTGAGTATGCGGCGGCCCATGGCAAGGGCATCCTCGTGAAGAAGGCCCTGGCCAGTGGCCACGTTTGCCTCGAACCTGGAGTGGATCCAATACACGCCAGTTTCATGTTGTTGTTTGCGCAAACCGGCGTTGCCAGTGCTATTGTCGGGACCATCAATCCGCTGCACCTGGCCCATAACGTGGCGACCGCTGCCCGGGTCATCCGTCAACTCTGATGCCGCCGACGCGGCCGACCCCGTCGCAAGAAGGAGCCGACATGCCGCGCACGCTCATTAGAAAAAACCCCAGCAACTTCAAGACACTGCCGCTGCACGTCGAAGCCACCCCCGAAGGCCTGAACTACCAGAGCGTCGGCATGCCGCTCAACTTCGCCCAGACCCTGCAACGGCGCAAGCCGGTGGAGGTGGCCGACCCCGAGCGTTTTGTGCTGGAACTGGCGAATCTCGGCGTGTCGGTGCGCCTGACCCTGCATTGGCAGAACAAGGATTACTGGGTGCTGGTGCGCCAGCGCCGCCAGGACCGTGGCGACGTGGTGCTCAAGCTGATCTCCGGCTACGTACCGGCCCACGAACTGAACCTGCCGCTGCACACCGCGATCCAGGAAATTGCCGAAGAATGCCTGCTGGAGACGCCTGAAGGCTGGCTTGGCGGGCGTTTCAACGACACCTGGCTGCCGGCGCCCTACTCCGCTGCGCTGCATTATCGCGAAGCGCTGCCGTTTCGCCTCAGCCCGCTGTCCGGCGCCGCGCGCCCGGTGCGCTGCGCCACCACCCAATTGATCGAACGCCCACGGGCCTACGTGCACCTGCCCACCGCATCGCTGCAACTGATCTATGACTTGCGCCTGGAAGTGCCGAAGGAAGCCAAGTCCCTGAGCCTGTTCCATGTGGACGAACGCCTGGAAGGCGACCAGTTGGTGGCACGTCTCGACCGCCAGCGCCCGGACCTGTACCTGATGCCGCTGAAAGACGGCCAGCCGCTGGCCGAGCTGTACACCGTCAAAAAGGATCAGCTGTACCCGGCCAGTACGCGCGGGTTGTACCTGGCGGAGAGCTTCGCCCAGCAGGAAGGCTGGCTGGTGCGTGAAGAGCGGATTCGCTGGAAGGATTGGCTGCGCCAGCAGGGCTTGGCGGAGCCGGAGAAAGAGTCGAAGTTGAAGCGTTTGGCACAGCGGGTGCTGCGCAAGATTGTGCCCAAGAAACAACGCAGCACTTGAGCGAACTCATGTGGCGAGGGAGCTTGCTCCCGCTGGAGCGCGCAGCGCTCCCAAAATCTTTGGGGCTGCTTCGCAGCCCCGCGGGAGCAAGCTCCCTCGCCACAGAAGCGGTTTAGCCTTTGAGCAAGCGTTCCAAGCCGACTTTCAGCGGGGTTGGCTCGGGCAACTTGAAGCTCGCCAACAACCGCTGATTATTCGCCCGCGAGTGCCGAATATCCCCCGAACGCGCCGGGCCGTAAGTCACCGCCGGCAAAGTGCCGACAATCTCTTCCAACGCCTGCAACACCTGCTTGAGCGTAGTCGTGCGATTCCAGCCCACATTGATCGCGCCCAACGGCGCGTCCGGCGCTTCAATGGCTTGCACCAGCACGTCTACCAGGTCTTCCACGTACATGAAGTCACGGGTCTGCTCGCCATCACCAAACACGGCAATCGGCACGCCGTGCTGCACGCGCTCGCTGAAGATGCTGATAACCCCGGAATACGGCGAGGACGGGTCCTGGCGTGGGCCGAAGATATTGAAGAAGCGGAAAATTACCGGCTCCAGGCCATGCTGGCGGCGGTAGAAATCAAAGTAGTGTTCGCCGGCCAACTTGTCGGACGCATACGGCGTCAACGGCGCCTTGGTGGTCTCTTCGTCAATCGAAGCGCCCTCGCCGTTGTTGCCGTACACCGCCGCGCTGGAGGCGAAGACCACGCGCTTCACACCCGCCTTGCGCATGGCTTCGCACACATTCAAGGTGCCGACAAAATTGCTCTGGTGCGTGCTGACCGGATCATCCACCGACGCCTGCACCGACGCCACCGCCGCCAGATGAACCACCGCCGCCGTGCCGACGGCGGCACGCGCCACCAGTTCGGCGTCGGCCACATCGCCTTCCAGCAACTCGACACGCGGGTTGTCCAACGCCAGGTTGCTGCGCTTGCCGGTGGACAGGTTGTCCAACACGCGCACGCCGTAACCCTTGGCCAGCAAGGCATCGACCAGGTGCGAGCCGATAAAGCCCGCACCGCCGGTAATCAACACACACTTACTCATTGTTGCGGATCTTCTCGACAATGGCCGTAGTCGAGCTGTTTTCAACCAGCCCCAGCACTTTGACCGTGCCGCCGTAGGCGCTGACGATGTCGGCACCGACCACTTGGTCGACGGAATAGTCGCCGCCCTTGACCAGCACATCGGGCTTGACCTGGGCCAGCAGGTTTTCCGGGGTGCCTTCAGGGAAGCTGATTACCCAGTCCACTGCACCCAAGCCAGCCAGTACGGCCATGCGCCGGTCAACGCTGTTGATCGGCCGGCCTGGGCCTTTCAGGCGGCTGACCGAGGCGTCGTCGTTGACCGCAACAATCAGGCGATCGCCTTGGGCACGCGCCTGCTCCAGGTACGTCACGTGGCCGGCATGCAGGATGTCGAAGCAGCCGTTGGTGAATACAATGCTTTCGTTGTGGGCACGGGCATCGTCAATCGCCAGCAGCAATTGCTCGATTCCCAGCACGCCGCGCTCGGAGCCTTCGGAGCGCTGGATCGCGCGGCGCAGTTCCGGCGCGCTGATGGCAGCGGTACCCAACTTGCCCACCACAATGCCCGCCGCCAGGTTGGCTAGGGCCACGGCGTGGGGCAATTCTTCGCCGGCCGCAATCGAGGCGGCCAGGGTGGAAATCACCGTGTCACCGGCGCCGGTGACGTCGAACACTTCACGGGCACGGGCCGGCAGGTGCATCGCCGGATGATCCGGGCGCAACAGGGTCATGCCGTGCTCGCCACGGGTTACCAGCAAGGCGCCGAGGTCGAGGTCGGCCATCAATGCCGCGCCCTTGCTGACCAGTTCGTGCTCGTCGGCGCAACCGCCGACGATGGCTTCGAACTCGCTGAGGTTCGGCGTGATCAGGCTGGCGCCGCGATAAATCGAGAAGTCCTTGCCCTTGGGGTCGGCCAGCACCGGAATGCCTTTGGCCTTGGCAGCCTGGATCAGCGCCTGGTGGTTCTTCAAGGCGCCTTTGCCGTAGTCGGACAACACCAGCACCTTGATGCCTTCGAGCAACTCATCGACCTGACCGCTGAGGGCCAGGGCGTCGGTGGCGAAGGGTTCTTCAAAATCGATCCGCAGCAATTGCTGGTGACGGCTCATGACCCGCAGCTTGACGATGGTCGGCTGATGGGCAATGCGCTGGAACAGCGCACGCACGCCGGCACCGCGCAGGCTATTGGCCAGGCTGTCGGCGGCTTCGTCGTCGCCGGTCACGCCGACCAGGGAGGCAGGGGCGCCGAGGGCGGCAATATTGAGGGCAACGTTGGCAGCGCCGCCTGGGCGGTCTTCGATTTGCTCGACCTTGACTACCGGTACCGGCGCCTCAGGGGAAATCCGTGAGGTACCACCATGCCAGTAACGGTCGAGCATGACATCGCCGACCACCAAGACAGGGGCTTGATCGAATCGCGGCATGGACAACTTCATGGAGCAACCCACATACAAAATGAACAGGGGCGCGATATTAGCACAGGGTGAGCGCCGCCTTGTCCGAGAGCTTTATCTGTAAGACATCCGGCCGCGCAACTGCTCACTTTTTAAACAGAACCGCCAGGATGTGCTCCACGGCGTCGGCCAATTCGACCTCGTCGGTATTGATTTCGCAGTCGGCCTGCCGGGGGGCTTCATAGGGGCTGTCCAGCCCGGTGAAGTCCTTGATGCGCCCATCCAGCGCCGCCCGATACAGGCCCTTGGGATCGCGGCGCACACAGATCGTCAGCGGCGTACTGACATACACCTCAAAAAACTGCCCCGGCCCGAACAGTGCCCGCGCGGTCTCGCGGTCGGCGCTGAACGGCGAGATCGCCGAGACGATCACGATCAGCCCCGCGTCCACCATCAGCCGCGCCACTTCGCCGATGCGCCGGATGTTTTCCTTACGCGCCACCGCGCCCATGCCCAAGTCGCTGCACAACCCGGCGCGCACGTTGTCGCCATCGAGCACGAAGGTGTGCCGGCCCTGCTCGTTGAGCTGTACTTCCAGCGCATTGGCCAGGGTCGACTTGCCCGACCCCGACAACCCCGTCAACCACAGGCAACACGGTTGCTGGTGCTTGAGCGCGGCGCGGGCGGCCACCGTCAACGACAGGGCGAAGGGGCGCACGTCGGCAACGCGGCTGGAAAGCGACGAATTATTCATAACCCAAGACCTCGTAGTCGCGTTGATAGGCACGCCTGACCAAACGGCGCGTACGCAAGGAGCAAAAGTCCCGGACAGGTTCGTTGCGGCGCCCAAGGGAAACGTTGAGATGGGGCAAGGCGGTGTTCAGCCCAAGGCGTTCGCAGACGCTGCGAAAATCCCGTTGCAGATGCTCCTGGCGCCCAAGAAAGTCCATGGACATACGCCCCAGGTGATCCACTAGAAAGTCGGTCTGCGGCGCGAAGTGCAGTTGGCGGCGCAGGTTGTCCGGGTGCAGCCAACCCGCGACGAAATGATCAAAGTCGCGATAGCTACAGACCAACGCCTGGGCCTCCCGATCCCGGCTGCCCATGCTGTTGCCGCGCAAATAGGTGTACGCCGAGTAGGCGCGCTCCAACGGGTCGCGTACGAAGGCGAACTTGAAGCTGTCGGCGCAATGCCCGGGAAATTGCTGCTCATACCAGTGATACGGCAAATGCCCCGGCCAGCGCCCGTCCAGCAGGACCGAGCAGACACTGCTGCCCGCGCACTTGGGCACATGAATGAACACACAGGCATGGTTTACAAAAGCGGGCGGAAGGACGGTCAGTGCCGACATGGACTTGTTGACCGCCTGCCGGTCCACCACCGACAAACGCCCCAACAAAAAAGCCCTCTGCTGTTTGGGCAGCAGTTTCCAGAACAGACGTTGCAACATTCCATTACCCACGCAAGAAGGTTAACCCTCTCGTTCGTCATTCGAATCGAGACAGCCAACATAACAAACGATAGGCGGCGAATTATTTGGCTTTGGTCAAGCGTGTATGGGGCTTGATACAAAAAACGGGGCGCATTGCGCGCCCCGTCTTGTCAGGTGATGTTGGCCGTTGCCGGCTCGTCCAGTCCCATGGCGTGCAGGCGGGAGTAGTAGCCCCCCATCGCCAGCAGCTCAAGGTGTGTACCACGCTCGACAATTTCGCCGTGATCCATGACCAGAATCAGGTCGGCTTTCTCGATGGTGGACAGACGGTGCGCGATCACCAAGGTGGTGCGGCCCTTCATGACCTTGTCCAGCGCGGCCTGGATATGCCGTTCGGACTCGGTATCCAGCGCCGAAGTGGCTTCATCGAGGATCAGCAGCGGCGCGTTTTTCAGCAACGCGCGGGCAATCGCCAGACGCTGGCGCTGGCCGCCGGACAGCAGCACGCCGTTCTCACCGACTTCGGTGTCGAGCCCCTTGGGCAGCTCGGCGATGAAGTCCATGGCGTAGGCATCCCGCGCCGCTTTCTCGACGTCTTCACGCGGCGCGCCGGCCAGGTCGCCGTAGGCGATGTTGTTGGCCACGGTGTCGTTGAACAGCGTCACGTGCTGGGTCACCTGGGCCACGTGGCGGCGCAGGTTGCGCAGACGGTAGTCTTCGATTTCCACGTCGTCGAGGAGGATCTCGCCGGTCTCGTGGTGATAGAAGCGCGGGATCAGCGCGGCCAGGGTGGACTTGCCACTGCCCGAACGCCCTACCAGCGCGACCATCTGGCCTGGCGCGGCGGTGAAGCTGATGTTCTTCAGTACTTCGCGCTCGGTGCCGGGGTAGGTGAAGCTCAGGTTGCGCACGTCCAGACGGCCGCTGACCCGCTCTTTCTCGACGGTGCCGGTGTCCACTTCAGGCTCGACATCCAATTGCTCAAAGATGCTTTCGGCACCCGCGACGCCCTTCTGGATGGTCGAACTGACTTCCGACAACTGGCGGATCGGCTTGGGCAGCAGGCCCGCCGCGGTGATGTAGGCCACCAGGTCGCCGGCTGTAGCGTCGCCGCGCAGGAACAGCACCAGGAACATCAGCGCCGCCATCGCGGTGTAGATCACCAATTGCAGCATGGGCGTGTAGACCGCACCGGTCTTGGTCATGCGCATCTGCTTTTCGGTGTTGCTCATGCTCGCCTTGGCAAAGCGCTGCTCTTCGTAGGTTTCCCCACCGAAGCTGCGCACCACGCGATAGCCCTGGATCGTCTCCGAGGCCACGTGGGTCACATCACCCATCGCCACCTGGATTTTCTTGCTCTGCTTGCGGAATTTCTTGCTGGTGCTGCCGACCATCGTGGCGATGATCGGCAGGATCGCCAGCATCACCAGGGTCAACTTCCAGTTCATCCACAGGAGGTAGCCGAACAGGAACACCACCGTCAGGCCTTCGCGGATCACGACTTTGATCGCATCCGTGGCGGCGCCGGTGACCATGGTCACGTTAAAGGTGATGCGCGAGATCAGGTGCCCGGAACTGTGGGTATCGAAATAGCGATTGGGCAATACCAGCAGCTTGTTGAACAACTGCACCCGCAAGTCGTGGACCAGGCCCAGGGACACCTTGGCCAGGTAGTAGTTACCCAGGAACGAGCCGAGACCCTGCCACGCGGCGATCAGAACGATCAGCAGCGGCACGGCCATCAGCAGTTTCAGGTCCTTGAGGTACGGCACGCTGGGGAAAAACACCACGTCCGGGTTGCTCAAGCCGTCAACAAAGTATTTGAGGATCCCGGCCAGCATCGGCTGGGTGGACGCGAAAATCACGAAACCGACGATGCTCACCAGGAACATGCCGATGTAGGGTTTCACATAGCCCAGCAGCCTGAAATAGATTTTCAGGCTGGATTCCTGTTCCGCTTTGGGCGGTGCGTCACTCATTGTCGAGCTCACTGATTAGGTAGGACGGCAACTTTATCACAAGCATCGGGTTTGGCCCGAGCCCAGACCAAAACACTGGCCAGCGCCACCGGCAGCCAGGTAATGAACCATTCGGCACGAGGTGTACCGGTGAGGCTTGCCGCATCGAACTGCATCGCCAGCGTGGAAAACACCCACATACCGATGATGCCTTTGCCGTAATGGGTATCGCGCGCCTTCCAGGCTTGCCACAGCACGCCGAACCACACGGCGCACCACAGGAGCAGGCCAGGCAGGCCCAGTTCGATGGTCACGTGGGTGAACAGATTGTGGGAGTGGTCAAAACGGTGGCTATCCCACACAAGGAAGTAATCGCCGCCCAGGCCCAGGCCTGTCCACGGGCGCTCGCTGATCATCTGCATTGCTGCCATGAAAATCTGCGGGCGGAAGGACGCACCGCGGGACAACATCAGCGACTGCATGGACACAAATACGACGATGGCAGCCACCGTCGCCGCAATAGCAATCACGGTGCTGCGCCGGTCGCGACACCATAGCGGCATCGCCACCACGCTTAACAACAAGGCCAGTGCAGCGCCACGGCTCTGGCTCGCCACCACAAAGATGCCGAGCAGGCCGACCGCGACCAGGCAGGCCACTTGCATCCAGCGGCCACGCGGCACCCAATGCAACATCCAGACAGCCGCGAGGCCAATGACATACGCGCCGAGGATCGGGTGCGACAGCTGCCCCAGGCCTTCAAGACGGGCGTACCAGACGTTGCCCTCCAGGCCATAGAACTTGATCATCGCCAGCAGCGACGACAAGGCCAGGCCAAAGCCACCCCACTGCATCAGGCGAATCACCTGCTGGGTCTGGCCTTGGGCAAGCACCGGGAAAAACAGCAGGAATACACCGATATAGAGCAGACGCTTGGCTTCGCGGGAGCCGTCTTCGGCATTGGTCCAAAACAGGCTGATCAAGCCCCACACCGCCAGCAGCCCAAGCGCGACGATAACCCAGCGCTGAGCCTGCCAGACCTGCTTGAGCTGCTCACGGGCAGACCAGGCAAACACCATGGCCGGCAGCCATAAAAACAGTGTCAGCCCTTGTTGATAGATCTTATTGGTCGGCGCGAAGGCGATCGCCAGTAAAAACCACAGCAATCCGAAACACATCCATCCCCGCGCCCAACGACTTGCTTGCATCACCTGCTCCTAATACGGCCAACCTGCCAACCCGGCATGGTTAAAACCCAAAACTTTCGGCATCATTGCCGATCACTGTGCCCGCGACTCCCACAAGGCTTTTCGACGATGCAATGCTCAAGGCTTCCCCAAGCCACTTTAAACACGATGATTGCCGGCGCCAAAATCCTCGAGAAGGACAGCTACGGCCCCAAAGTCTACCTGCTGGCAGACGGGAACATCCTTAAACTGTTTCGCCGTAAACGGTTTTTTTCTTCCGCATTGTTTCGCCCGTACTCCAAGCGTTTCATCGACAACGCGCTCGGGCTGCAAAAACGCGGCATCCCCACCCTGACCGTGCTCGACAGTTTCCAACTCGATGCACCGGGCATGACGGCCGTGCTGTACCGGCCCCTGCCGGGCGAGACCCTGCGCCAGATCGCCAACCAGGAAGGCTTCGACTGGGAGCAGAACCTGGAACCCCTGGTGGCGCTGATTCGTCGGTTGCACGCTGCCGGCATCTACTTCCGCTCGTTGCACCTGGGCAATATCGTCGTGACGCCGGACAACCAGATGGGCTTGATCGACGTGGCCGACCTGCGCTTCCTGCGTGCACCGTTGAGCCCGGCGCTGGCCAAGCGAAACTTGCAGCACTTCGCTCGCTATATTGCACGGGAGAAGCTGAACGAGCGCTTTCCAATGCAAGCGCTCGAACAGGCCGTGCTAGCGCGGTGAAAGCAAGCGCCGGGCCGTGGCGGTGAAATCCTGCCAGGCCTGCTCCGGCGCAAGCGCCTGCAACTGAGCCTGCGCCGCCGCTTCAGGGCCTGCGGCAAAGGCCTGCTCCAGCAGGCGCGCCCAGGCGTCCACATCGTCAGACGGCGCATACCAACCAGCGTCGGCCAATTGCTCGCGGAACACCGCCAGCTCGCTGGTCAATACCGGCACACCGGCCATCACCGCCTCTTGCACGATCAGCCCCAAGCCCTCCGCCGACGAGGGTATCGCGACCCAGTCAAACGCACGATACAGGGTGGCCGCTTCTGCCAGGTGCCCCGGCATGAAAACTTTGCCGTGCAAGCCAAGGCGTTCGACCTGCGCTTCAAGGTCCGCCCGCGCAGCGCCTTCGCCAACGATCACCAAGCGCGCTTCGGGTTGATGCGTGGTCACGCCGGCAAACGCTTCCAACAAACAAGCGAAGCCCTTGCTGCCCACCAATCGGCCAACGGCGCCCAGCACCGGCGCACTGCCCGGCGACAAGCCCAGGCGCGCACGTGCCTGCTCACGCGCCAGCATCGCCGCTCGAAAGGCGTCAGGGTCGAAGGCACTGCGCAGGACCGCCACAGGCCGCTGCAAATCATGCTGGAGCGAGTCGGCCAGGGTCTGTGACACCGCCGCCACCGTCAGCCGGGATTCAGGGAACTGCTCAAACAGCGTGCGATCGGACCCGCGCAGCCGCGTCATGCCGTGGAACAGCACCACGGCACGCACCTCGGGCAGGGTCTTGAGCACGGGCAACAGCACCCGCGCCACGCCGACGCCATCGAGCAGCACCACCTTCACATCCCCAGGCAAGGCCCGGCGAAAACGCGCCTGCATGCGCGGCACCAGCAGTTTCCAAACATGCCGCCCCTTGAGCTGGGCAGACGAGAGGTTCCACTCCACCGCCCCATCGCCGGCTTGCGCCCCACCTTGAAGCAGCCACGTATGAATGTGTGCATCACAATCGATACTGCCAAGCACTTGCTGATGAACCTTCTGCACGGAAGCGAATGCAGTGCCACCAGCCCACATGATGTTGAGGATGCTCATTGAATATTACGGACCTTCTGCGGACGTTCTGGAGGCGTGTTCGTAGCTCAACCGATCAACCAGCCGATGGCGAGACCCAACAGCAGCACTGCGCCCAACTTGATTCGCTCGCGACGCTTGCGCCGGGCCTTGTTCAAGCGCTCGGCCGAGGTCGATACATGTAGGCCAAAACCGGTGTGCAGCACCGCGTCGCCCTCAAGGGTCACGGCCATCAAGTTCAATTCGGCATACCGTCGCGACAAGCCTTTCTCCCCTTCAAACCCTGCATAAGGCGCGCACAACAGGTATTCCTTGATACGTCGCAAACCGGGGTTCAGGGAAAATGCCTGCCATTCCGGCTTGTCGGAAATCAACGGATAACACGGCACGGCGCCGATCAGCTCACGCGGCCCCAGGCGGATATAGGGGCTGTGTACCTGCAAGTCATAGACAAAGTTGCGCAGCCACACCTGGAGAATGTCCGGGCGCAGCTCCAGGATCGTCTTGGAGTCCTCGACAAACCCCGGGCGATAGAACTCCCAATCATCTTCACAGTGGAAAATGTACGGCGTCTTCACCGAAGTGTAGGCCAAGTCGATCGAGGCCAACTGGCCGAGTTTCGGGCGATTGACGAAGAAGGTGCAATGTTCCTGCCAATGGGCAGGAATGGCCTGGCGCACGCCGTCATCACCGGAATCCTCGGTAATGAACACCTCGCGGATATCCGCCGTATTGAAGGCGTCGAAGCTCTCAAGCGTGCGCTTCAACAGATCAAAGCGGCCGCAGCTGGTCACGACAAGGGTGATGTCGCTCTGTTCGGAAAATCGCACGTGGGCACCAACAATAAAATGGTCGCATTCAACGACCCGACGGAGGTTACACGCCCAGTTTCAGGCGCAACTTTTCCAGCAGACTCAAGGGTGCACGCGGCCGCAACGGCGGCTCCAGTACTTCGACGATGCGCTGACCGATACGCGCGAAGCTGAACTGGCTGACGGCCAAGTCCTGGCCGTTACGCGCAATAGCCGACGCCAACTGAGGGTTGGCACGCAACTCGGCGAGTTTTTCCTGCAACTGCGGGATGTCTTTATAGAACACCACGTTGACCTTGTCTTCAAAACCCAGGGCCTGGTTTTCCGCCTCGCCCTGGTCATACGCCAGCAGCACACAGCCACAGGCCATGGCCTCGAAGTTCTTGATCATGTATTCGCCCATGCCCACATCGGCACTGACGAAAAAGCGAATCCGGTTGAGGGTCGCGCAATATTCCTCGCCCGACTTGGTGCGCGTTACCACCAAGGGTTCGACCTTAGCCAGCTCATCGAGCAACGCCTTGCGCCCGCTGTAGGCCACGCTGTTGGTGCTGCCGACAAACGCCAGCTCGATGTCGCGCTCACGTTCCTGCGGCTGCAACAGCGCCTGGTCGTAACCCTTGGGCACGAACACCGCGTCAAAACCTTCCTCACGCAAACGCTGCGACACCATAAAGCCCGAGCTGATTACCCGCGCCCATGGCAGACGGCGGTAGTGCGCGCTGAACTTGCCGGTGTATTTGCACGGAATGTAGTTCTGGTAGGCATCGTGTTCGAGGATCACCAGGTTGGGGATCGTACGGATAAACCCGGCCTGGCGGATCTCCTGCTTGAAGCGCAGGAAGAAGATGATGCGGTCGTACTGGGTCACATCCACTTCACGGCGAAAGTAACCGCGCAGGTTGCGCTGTTCGGCGCTGCTCAACCAACGGGTATCGCATTCGCAATGCTCGGCGATGCCTTCGTAAAGGCGATCGAGGATGGCGCGCTGCTCTTTCTGCACCAGAAATAAAACTTTCATGTTCTTCCTTTCACAGGTCACAAACGCCAGAACAATTCATGCCGCCGCACGGCCTTGCGGAAGAACTCGTTCTCCCCATAAGGCGAGCGCGCGCGCCCGGCCAATAAACGTTGCAACAGGCGCCGCACGCGTCGCTTGAAGGGCGGCGCCGGTTGCAGGTCGTGCATCATGCCCAGCGCCATGGCCTTGTCACGCTGCCGGGCCAACATCAGTGGCAGGCTGCACGGGTGCAGTTCCTGGGTTGCATCGAACAATGGCGGCAAGGCGATGCCGTTGCCCGCATCGCCCATGGGCCAACGGTCGTTGTCATGCAGGTGGTTGGCGTAGCCGAGGATGGTAGTCGGCTGCCATTCCAAACCTTGCAGGGCCTCCATGACCGCACTCTGCGCGCAGATGTGGTCAGGGTGCGGGTCCAGCGCCGAGTACGGCAGCACGATGACTTCCGGGCGCGCCATCAACAGCACCTGACGAAGATCGGCCAACAGGTTGTTCCAGGTCGGCAGGCCGTCGCTGTCCGCTGGCAGCGGGAATGGGTTGAATTGGCGAAACGGGCGCACGTCCGTCAGCTCGGCTTCACGGGAGGCGAAGGGTAGATCCGGCGCGGCCTGCATCGCCTGCAATTGCAGGCAGAAGTAGCCCAACTGCACGCAATGCGCCTGCGGCACACCGGCCCACAGCGGTACGGCGATGCTGTCCCAGGCACGCAGTCGGCCTTTGATGCGCGCAGCTTCAACCGCGTCCAGGCCCATCTGCTGGTAGTGCTCGGCTTCGATTTCGCCCGCCGTGAGGGTGACGATCCACGGCTTTTCAGCCTGGCTGTAAAGCCCGAACGCGGCCAGCTCGGCATCGTCGGCGTGGGGCGCAATGACCATCACGCGCTGCTGGCGAAAGTCCGGGTGGGTCCAGGCCCACAGTCGCGGCGTGCCAAGCAGGCGGCAATGGCGGCCGCGCAGGTGCAGCTCGCCAGGATTCAAACCGCTGAGGTTCAGGTAGCGCACACCGTTGACGCCACGTTCGAAGGTTTGCCGGTCGTCCGCAAACTCGATGCTCGGGTCGAGAAAGCGTCCCAGCCATGTGCTTTTGACCTTGATCGCCAGCACCAACGTGGCATCGGCGTCCACCGGCTGAGCCAGCAGCAAGCGCCCGTTTTCCAGGCGCACATCGGGCAGCTCGGCATCCGCCGAGAAACGGTATTGGTAATCTTCGTTGGGCGCATAAAACAGGTGGTCGGCAAACCAGGCTTCGTGGGCGACCCAGGCCAGCACCGCCAACAGCAACGGCAGCCACCAGGCCACCAGGATGCCCACCAGCACCAACAGCAGCACGCCGATGACCAGCGCCATGCGCTTGTTGCGCCGGTGACGCTTGAGCAATTGCTGCTTGCGGGTCATACGCACAATACCTGCACAGGGTTGCACCAACGGTCCTTGTACTCACGGTCGGCGCGACCGAAGGAAAACCGCAGCGGCTTGCCGACTTCACGGGCCTGTTCCCAGGCGCTTTGGGTATTGAGAAAGCTCAGCACGCTGCCAGGGCTGAAGGCGCGGGTTTCGGGGTCGACCCCGCCGTTGACGTACTCCACGCTGATCCACTCTGGCGACTCGACCCGGTACACCAACTGGATGGCGATGGGCGCATCGTTGAGAAAGATCACCGAGCCGATCAGCCACTCGCGCAGCAACTCGATCACCTCGGCCAAGCGCTCGGCGCCGGTGGCGGTAAAGCCCCAGCGGCGCAGGAACAGGTCGCAGTAGATGGACGCCAGCTCAGCGCTGGAAAACTCGCTGACCGGCCGCACCACACCGCCCGCCTCTTCCAGCAAACGCAGTTCGCGGCGCTGGTTGTAGCGAAACTTCTTCGACAGTTCTTCCGGGGTACGCGCCATGGCCAACTGCTCGGCCTGGAGCTTGAGGCCGCTGAAACGACCTTCGTTGAGCGTCGACAGGTAACGCGCACGCTGGCGCAGCGGCGCCTGCGCATCGGCGGCGGCCGGCAGGATGATCTCGGCATTGCCCAGGTCAAACAGGCCTTTCTTGCCGCTGCGCTTGAGCACGTCCTTGGACAACGCCAGGTCGCGCCCCCACGTGGCAATGCACGCCTTGAGTTCACCGGCCTGTTCCCACGCCAGGTAACGCACCGGAATATCCGCCAACCCGGCCAGGCGTTCAATCACTTGCGGATGCGTCGCGACGCTGCCGCCAAAACGCTGCCAGGCCTCGCTGTAGGCAGGCGCATCGACGACGGACCAGCCACGCTCGCGCCAGCCTTGGAATCGATTGAGCATCAAGCCCTCGCGGTCAGTTCAATAACGTGTGGCAGTTGCCAGAACGCGTCGCGCACCGCCTGGTCCGAGAACCGTGCGTGCAGGCGCTCCAGCATCATCTCGGCGCACTGGTGTTGCTGCTGTTGATCCATCGCAGCCAAGTGCCCCAGGCCTTGGGCCAGGTGCTCGGCATCGCCGAAAGGAAACAGGATGCCCACGCCTTCGACCACTTCCTTGGCACCACCGCAGGCCGTGGCCAGCAACGGCACGCCAGCGGCCATGGCTTCCAGCAGCACCATGCCGAACGGTTCGTGGTCGGAGCTCAAGGCAAACACGTCAAATGCACGGAAATAGCGGCGCGCATCCGGCACCTGGCCGAGGAACCGCACCTTGTCGGCAATCCCCAGCTCGCGGGCCAGTTCCTTGAGATCCTGCTCCAGGCGGCCGGTACCGAGAATCGCCAGGCGGCTTTCGGTGGGCAACTGTGGCAAAGCCAGGGCGAAGCCCTTGAGCAGCGTGGCCTGGTCCTTGTCCGGGTGCAGGCGGCCGACGTTGCCGACCACCCACTCATCCGGCGACAACCCGAGGGCGTCCCGCGCGTCATCCTTCGAGACCTGCAACGCTTGCATGGCCTCGACATCGATGCGGTTGTACAAGGTCTGGATACGCGCCGCCGGCCAGTTCGGCAGGCAACGGCGGATGTCGTCGCGCACGGCGTCGGACACGCCCACCAGGCTCAAGCGCTTGCGGAAGATCGACGCAAACAGGCGGCGGCCACGGCGCTGGTAATCACCAAAGGCGTGGTGCACACCAATCACCTGCAAGCGCGTGGCGAGCAAGGCGACGTAAATCGGCTTGGCGCGGTGCGCGATGCAGAAGCTGAAATTGCGCGATGCCGCGATCTTGCGCATCTCGGCGATGGCGCCCAGCTTGAGGCCACGAATGGCCTTGGAGCTGAACTCCATGAACAACACCTCATCGGAGGCACAACCGGCCGCGACCTCAGGGTCGGCGACCCCGGTGAGAAACACCGTGGTCACCTTGTAGCCAGAGCCTGCGAACAGGCTGGCGTACTGACGGGCACAATCGAGGAACGGCCCGTCATAGCCGTGGCAGAACTGCAGGACGTGGCGATCAGCCGACCGTGTCATAAGGGTCCACGCCGTCCTTGACCACCAGAATGTCTTCCATGATCAGGTATTGCAGGTCGGAGCCGAAGAACATGTCCAGCGCGTCTTTCGGCGAGCAGATCATCGCTTCGCCACGACGGTTGAGCGAGGTGTTCAGCGACACGCCGTTGCCGGTGAGTACTTCCAGCTCTTTCATCATGTCGTAGTAGCGCGGGTTGTATTCGCGCTTGAGCACCTGGGCGCGGGAGGTGCCATCTTCATGGACCACTTCCGGCACGCGGGTCTTCCATTCTTCCGACACTTCAAAGGTGAAGGTCATGAACGGCGCCGGGTGATCGACCTTGATCATCTGCGGGGCCACGGTGTCGAGCATCGACGGGCAGAAAGGCCTCCAGCGCTCGCGGAACTTGATCTGGTGGTTGATGCGGTCGGCCACGCCGGTGGCGCTTGGGCAACCGATGATCGAACGACCGCCCAGGGCACGCGGGCCAAACTCCATGCGGCCCTGGAACCAGGCCACCGGGTTGCCGTCGACCATGATCTTGGCGATGCGCTTAGGCATGTTCTCGATCTTGCGCCATACCGGTTTGCTCTCGTGCTTGGCGCACGCGGCAATTACTTCTTCGTTGCTGTAGGACGGGCCGAGGTAGACGTGTTCCATCTTCTCCACCGGTACACCACGGGCGTGGGACACGTAGGCCGCCGCGCCCACCGCAGTACCGGCATCGCCTGACGCCGGCTGCACGAACAGCTCTTTCACGTCGTCGCGGGCAATGATCTTCTGGTTCAGCTTCACGTTCAGCGCGCAACCACCGGCGAAGGCCAGCTTGCCGGTGTCCTTGAGGATGTCGCCCAGGTAGTGGTCGATCATCTGCAAGGCCAGCTTCTCGAACAGCGCTTGCATGCTTGCGGCGTAGTGGATGTACGGCTCGTCGGCGATATCGCCTTCGCGCTTGGGACCCAGCCACTCAATCAGTTTTGGCGAGAAGTAGAACCCCTTGCCCTTCTCTTTGTAGCGACGCAGGCCGATGACGTTGGCGTAGTCGGTGTTGATCACCAACTCGCCGTTCTCAAAAGAGGCCAGGCGCGAGAAATCGTATTTGCTGGCGTCGCCGTACGGCGCCATGCCCATGACCTTGAACTCACCGTCGAGCATCTCGAAACCGAGGAACTCGGTGATCGCGCCGTACAGGCCGCCGAGGGAGTCTGGATCGTAGAATTCTTTGATCTTGTGGATCTTGCCGTTCTCGCCGTAGCCGAAGAACGTGGTGGCGTACTCACCTTTACCGTCGATGCCGAGGATCGCGGTTTTCTCCTGGAAGCCGGAGCAATGGTAGGCGCTGGAAGCGTGGGCCAGGTGGTGTTCAACCGGTTCGATCTTGATTTTCTTCGGATCGAAGCCCAGTTGCTCCAGGCACCAGACGATCTTGTTGCGATAGCGCTTGTAGCGACGGTTGCCCATCAGGATCGCGTCAAGGGCGCGGTCCGGGGCGTACCAGTAACGCTTGGCATAGTGCCAGCGCGCCTCGCCGAACAGGCTGATCGGGGCGAATGGGATCGCCACTACGTCAACGTCGGAAGGCTTGATGCCGGCTTGTTCCAGGCAGAACTTCGCCGATTCGTAGGGCATGCGGTTCTTTGCATGTTTGTCGCGTACGAAGCGCTCTTCTTCGGCGGCCGCGATCAGCTTGCCGTCGATATACAAGGCTGCGGAAGGATCATGGCTAAGGGCGCCGGACAGGCCAAGAATCGTCAATGCCACAGGGGTCTAGCCTCTTTTAGTCTGCATGCAGGCGGGTTACGCCGCGAAAAAGTGTGCTTCCCGCCTGGGCAGGAAACAGCTAAAGGGCGGGATTATAGCTTAAAAGCGGGAGGGAGCTGTTAGCGGCAAGCGGCAAGAGGGGTCAACGGAAGATTTCGATGCTGCCGTCCTTGCTCTGGCGGTAGATCGTATAGGGCAGGACCAGCGTATCCAGTACGCCGGAGGCGACGAATTCGATTGCGACAACAGGCAGAAGCCCGCCCGCATGGTCCGACAGGCTTACGCCGCTCAGGCTTTTTTCCGGTTCGGGCTCCCCATTGAGAGTACAAAACCCATAGACCACCCCGCTGTAAATGCGCGGCACGCTTTCGCAGTGGCTGCGCGAGTCCTTGAGGTTCTGACTGGTGACCGCGTCGGGGCGGAAGACAGTATTGATCGTCCCGCAACCGGAAAGCAGCAACGCCACAACGCACCACAAGGCTTTCGACGTAATCCTCACGAACCACTCCTTTTGACACTTCGGCCATTACCATCGAGGGAGCTTGCCAAGCTAGCATCGACGGCCACGACAACCCAAGGGTGTGGGTGTCGATTTGCAGCGTAGGATGATTCTCAAATGATAAAAGTCGTTTGAGTCATTAAACTCGCGCCTTTTTTGCGCGTTTACTCCCAAACGCCATGGACTCCGGCCGACTCATGAAAACCCTCGCCCCTTTCGCCCTGCTGCTGCCCGGCCTGTTCGCCCTGTGCGACACGGCCCAGGCAGCTGACACAGCCCTGGTCCTCGACCCCAGCGTCGTCACCGGCTCGCGCAACGCCAGCCCGACGTTTGACCTGCCGTACTCGGTGGACGCCATCAGCCGCGAACAGATCAGCGATGGCCAACTCGGCATCAATGCCTCCGAAGTGCTGTCCCGCGTACCTGGCCTGGTGGTGCAGAACCGCCAGAACTATGCGCAGGACCTGCAAATCTCATCCCGTGGCTTCGGCGCCCGCTCGGCGTTTGGCGTGCGCGGCCTCAAGCTGATCGCCGACGGCATCCCCGCCAGCACCCCGGACGGCCAGGGCCAGGCGGCCACGTTCAACCTCGACACCGCCGAGCGCATCGAAGTGCTACGCGGCCCGGCGGCCACCCTGTACGGCAGCAACGCCGGCGGCGTGATCCAGATGTTCTCGCGCGACGGCGAAGGCCCGCCGCGCATCGGCGCCGAAACCCTGGTGGGCAGTGATGGCATGAGCAAGAACCACCTGACCGCTGAAGGCGCAGCCAACGGCGCGGGTTTCGTGCTCGACGCCTCGCGCATGGACACCGACGGCTACCGCGACCACAGCAGCGCCCGGCGCGACCAGACGTTTGCCAAGCTCAACTTCCAGCCGGATGACGACAGCAAGCTGGCGCTGATCTACAGCAGTCTGGAGCAGAACGGGACGCAGGATCCGCTGGGGCAGACGTGGGATGCGTACAAGGCAGATCCGCGCTCGGTGGCGGCCGGGGCGTTGACGTACAACACGCGTAAAAGCATTGATCATCAGCAATTGGGCATGAATTACGAGCGGTACTTCGGCGATGCGACCTTGCAGGTAAACGCGTATACGGGACGGCGGAGTGTGATTCAGTACTTATCGATCCCAGATAAGATCAAAAACGAACCCAACCCCGCCAACGCACGCGGTGGCGTGGTCGCCTTCGACCGCAAGTTCTACGGCGGCTCAGTCCACTGGCTGCAACCCATCACCAGCGCTCCCGGCGACCTAACCCTGATTGCTGGCCTCGACTACGACCGCAGCGAAGATGACCGCCAAGGCTACTCCAACACCATCAACGGTGTGCACGGCGTCAAAGGCGCTCTGGGCCGCGATGAAATCGACACCGCCACCAGCCTCGACCCGTTCGTGCAGGCCAACTGGCTGCTCGGCGACTGGACCCTGCAAGCAGGCCTGCGCCACAGCACCATGAAGATGGACGTGGACGACCGCTTCATCACCGACAAAGACGGCGACGACAGCGGCAGCAAGACCTATCAGAAAAACACCCCGTCGGTCAGTGTGATGTACGCGTTCACGCCTGACTTGCATGGCTATGTGAGCGCGGGCAAAGGCTTCGAGACCCCAACGCAGGCGGAGTCGGCGTACTCCAGCACGAGCAATGGCTTCAACTTCGCGCTCAAGCCATCGGTCAGCACACAATATGAAGTGGGTTTGAAAGCCCGCGTTGGCCAAGACACCCGCGTCAATGCCGCAGTATTCCAGATCACTACTGAAGACGAATTGGTGGTCAGCCAATCCAGCGGTGGCCGCACCACTTACCAAAACGCCGGCCGCACCCTACGCCGCGGCTTCGAGCTCGGCATCGAAAGCCAACTCAGCGAACAGTGGAGCACCAACCTCGCCTACACCCGCCTGCAAGCCACCTACGACAGTGACTTCACCAACAGCGGAAAGGCCATCGAAAAGGGCAACTACCTCCCCGGCGTCCCACAAACCACCCTGTTCGCCGAACTCAACTGGAAGCCCCGCGACTGGGTCAGCACCGCGATCGAAGGCCTGTACCGCAGCAAGGTCTACGTCGAAGACACCAACAACGAGCGCGCCGCGCCGGCCTACAGCGTATTCAACTGGCGCGCACGCTTCGAACAGAAGGTCGAGCACTGGACCTTCCACCAGACCCTGCGCCTGGACAACCTGCTGGACCGCCAGTACGTCGGCTCGGTGATCGTTGGCGACAGCAACAACCGCTACTACGAAGCCGCCCCAGGCCGCTCGTGGTACGCCGGTGCTGGCGCCGAGTACACGTTCTAAATTCACCACAAATCAAATGTGGGAGTGGGCTTGCTCGCGAATGCGGTGAATCAGCCACTGGATGAGTTGGCTGACAGTCCGCATTCGCGAGCAAGCCCGCTCCCACATTTTGATCTGCATGTATCAGGAACTTGCGGCAGGGCGCAGACATGTGGGAGCTGGCTTGAACTGGCCTAATGAATTTGGACACATCAATAGGGCGCTATGATGGCGCCCAAACCTGAGGTGTGCAGATGATGCGAAAGTCCTATTCCAGCGAGTTCAAGCTCAATGCCGCAAGCATGGTGCTTG
>NZ_JBRFJB010000014.1:0-42293 GCF_053456465.1 Pseudomonas acericola (SeqCode)
CGATAAACTGAAGCAACCCACTGCCGAAACCTACATAACTCATTGTTTACCAAGGAGTTTTCCGTTTCGACTGCGCCGGAAGTGGGGCGAATTATAGACATCTGGAATCTGCCGTCAACCGTTAATTTGGTTTTTCTATCAATTAGCTAAAATTGATTAAAAAACCACCAACTCAATCCCTTCTATATAGAAGAGCTGTATCAAATAACCCCAGCCTCTCTCAAAGCCGCCACATTCGCCTCCCCCAAACCAAGCACCTCACGCAACACCAAAGCCGTATGCTCACCCAACAGCGGAGGCGCACTCCGATACTCCACCGGCGTCTTGGACAGTCGTATAGGGCTGGCAACCTGAGGCACCATCCCGGCCAGCGCATGGGGCAATTCCAACGCCAAGCCACGCGCCTTGACGTGCGGATCGGCAAACACCTGCGCCAGATCATTGATCGGCCCACACGGCACACCAACCTGCTCCAGCTGCTCCACCCATTCAGCCGTCGTCTTGAACACCGTCGCCTGGCGAATCAGTGGAATCAGCTCCGCACGATTGGCCACCCGCACTCTATTAGTAGAGAAGCGCGGATCATCCGCCCACTGCGGCTGCCCAGCCACTTCGGCAAACTTGCGGAATTGTCCGTCATTCCCAACGGTCAGGATGAAGTCGCCATCTGCCGTAGGAAAGTCCTGGTACGGCACGATATTCGGATGCGCATTGCCCAAACGTTTCGGCGACACACCCGTCGTCAGGTAATTCATCGCCTGGTTAGCCAGACATGCCACCTGCACATCCAGCAGCGCCATATCGATATGCTGCCCCCCACCGTCATGATCCCGATGCGCCAGCGCGGCCAAGATCGCCACAGTCGAATAGAGCCCCGTGAGGATGTCAGTCAACGCCACGCCAACCTTTACCGGCCCAGCACCCTCATCACCCTCGGGTCGCCCGGTCAGGCTCATGAGCCCACCCAAGCCCTGGATCATGAAATCGTAGCCCGCACGCCCGGCATAAGGCCCCGTCTGGCCAAAGCCCGTGATCGAGCAATAGATCAATTCTGGATTGATCTCCTTGAGCGACTCATAGTCCAACCCATACGCCGCCAGACCGCCAACCTTGAAGTTCTCGATCAGGATGTCGGACTTGGCCGCCAGGTCACGCACCAGCTTCTGCCCCTCCGGCCGCGTGAAATCGATGGTCACCGACTCTTTATTGCGGTTGGCCGACAAGTAGTACGCCGCCTCGCAGGTGTTCTCGCCATAGGCATCCTTAAGGAAGGGCGGCCCCCACGCCCGGGTGTCATCACCACTGCCCGGCCGCTCGACCTTGATGACCTCAGCCCCAAGGTCCGCAAGAATCTGCCCGGACCAAGGCCCCGCCAGCACTCGCGATAAGTCCAGTACCCGCAGATGTGAAAGCGCGCCCATGCCGTGCTCCTATTAATAGAACGCCTGAAGACCGGTTTGCGCACGCCCCAGAATCAACGCGTGCACGTCGTGAGTGCCTTCATAGGTGTTGACCACCTCAAGGTTGACCAGGTGACGGGCCACGCCGAACTCGTCGGAGATACCGTTGCCCCCCAGCATGTCCCGCGCCATACGCGCGATATCCAGGGACTTGCCACAGGAATTGCGCTTCATGATCGAAGTAATTTCAACCGCCGCCGTCCCTTCATCCTTCATGCGCCCCAACCGCAGGCAGCCTTGCAAGGCCAAGGTGATCTCGGTCTGCATATCGGCCAGCTTCTTCTGAATCAACTGGGTCGCCGCCAATGGTCGGCCAAACTGCTGGCGATCAAGGGTGTATTGGCGAGCGGTGTGCCAGCAAAACTCGGCAGCGCCCAACGCGCCCCAGGAGATGCCATAACGCGCCGAGTTAAGGCAGGTGAAAGGCCCTTTCAGACCACGGACATCCGGGAAGATGTTCTCTTCCGGTACAAACACGTTGTCCATGACGATTTCGCCAGTGATAGATGCACGCAAGCCAACCTTGCCGTGAATCGCCGGCGCGCTCAGGCCCTTCCAGCCTTTCTCCAGGACAAACCCGCGAATATCACCCGCATCGTCCTTGCCCCAGACAACAAACACATCTGCGATAGGGCTGTTGGTGATCCACATCTTGGCGCCAGTCAGGCTGTAGCCGCCGTCTACTTTACGCGCACGGGTAATCATCGCACCTGGGTCAGAACCATGATTCGGCTCCGTCAGACCAAAGCACCCAATCCACTCACCAGAAGCCAACTTCGGCAGATACTTCTGCTTCTGAGCCTCAGTGCCGAACTCATTGATCGGCACCATCACCAATGACGACTGCACACTCATCATCGAGCGGTACCCAGAGTCGACACGCTCCACTTCACGCGCAATCAACCCATAGCAGACGTAGTTCAAGCCACTGCCACCGTACTGCTCGGGAATCATCGCCCCCAGCAAGCCGGTTTCGCCCATCTCGCGAAAGATCGCCGGGTCGGTCTTCTCATGGCGGAAGGCTTCAAGCACCCGCGGCGCCAGCTTGTCTTGAGCGAATTGCTCAGCGCTGTCGCGCACCATGCGCTCTTCTTCGGTGAGCTGTTGATCCAGCAACAGTGGATCGATCCAGTTGAAGCTTGCCTTGCCAGCCATGAATAAGTCCTCGCAAAGATAAATCAGAAGTCGTGCATGGAGCCTAGGCCGAGGGAGCGGGGAGGGCAAACGAGGTTTCCGCATAGGCTTGTGCTAATTTCTCACTCCGTAACACTAAAAAACGCCATCTATACGATTCACGAGTGAGGACAAGGTACATGCGTAGAAAAATCCCCAGCACCACCGCCCTTGTCAGTTTTGAAGCGGCGGCCCGCCACGAGAGCTTTACCAAGGCGGCGCACGAGCTTTCGATCACCCAGGGCGCCATCTGCCGACAAATCGCCAGCCTTGAGGAGTTTTTAAGTGTCGAGCTATTTCGCCGCTCACGGCGCGGGGTCAAGCTGACAGAGGCAGGGCTGTCCTACAGCCGTCGCGTGGCGACCCAACTGGATGCCGTGGAGCGCGACACCTTGTCCGTGATGGGGCAACAGGGCGCCAACGTCATCGAACTGGCCGTGGTCCCGACATTCGGCACCCAGTGGCTGATCCCCCGCCTCAAGGATTTTCAACGCCAACACCCGGAAGTCACGGTCAACCTCACCAACCGCACACGACCGTTCCTGTTTGCCGATACCGATTTCGACGCCGCGATCTACTTCGGCGATGCCGATTGGTCCGGTACAGAATCCCACAGACTGATGGGAGAAAACCCCGTCCCCGTGTGCAGCCCAAACCTCTTGGGCAACCGCACGCACTTTTCCGCCCAGGAGATCGCGCAGCTGCCATTACTGCAGCAGACCACCCGACCCTACGCATGGCGCCAGTGGTTCGACGCCCAGCAATTGAACGTGCCCCGCGACATGACAGGCCCGCGCTACGAGCTATTCTCGATGTTGTCCCAAGCCGCCATGCATGAAATGGGCATTGCGCTGATCCCACCGTTCCTTATTCAACGCGAGCTGGATGAGCAGCGACTGGTGATCGCAAGCCCCGAGGTCCTAACCAGCCCGAAGGCCTATTACCTGATGATTCCTGACAGAAAAGTCGAATCCGCTTCGCTGCACGCGTTCAGGGACTGGCTCATCGATCAGTCACAACGCTATAGCCCCAGCATTTAATGGCCAAAACGGCTTTGCTGACTTTGTAGTCAAATAAATTCAGATCCTACAGATATACGTATATGTCGCATTTAAGCAGACTGTACTTGTCGACTGAAAATACGGCGCAAAGCCATGATTCTCATGGCCTTCAGCGACGCTTACAGGTCAATGCGCGACTATTCACACCAGCAATGGAAAAACACCCGAGAAATGCCTACAGCCCTTTAAACCCATGTATTTGAAGAGGTTATTTCGAAGTGTTGCGACAATCAGTCACAGGGTGACTTGTAGTTAATTTTTCGTCACACGTCATAATCCCTTGAAGGCCGTAAAGTTCGCCTGCAAAATGCCGCGCCCCGCTGTCATTTCAGCGGGATCGTGCTGATCGGCCGCCCCAGTTGCGCCACTCGCGGTGCACTGGCCTTTTTACAAAAAGATCAAAAGCAAAAAGATCATGCAGGAGATTTGACGTGCACATTGGTGTTCCTCTCGAAACCCAGACCGGTGAAACGCGGGTGGCTGCCACCCCTGAAACCATCAAGAAGCTGATCGGCCAGGGCCATAAGGTCACTGTACAAAGCGGAGCCGGCATCAAGGCCAGCGTCGTCGACAGTGCCTATGAAGCGGCAGGCGCAACCATTGGCAGTGCCAACGATGCGTTTGGCGCCGAGCTGATTCTCAAGGTGGTGGCCCCCAGCGACAGCGAACTCACGCTGATCAAAAGCGGCACCGTCTTGGTGGGCATGCTCAACCCGTTCAGCAACGAAACCATCGCCAAACTCGCCGAACGCGGCATCACGGCCTTTGCCCTCGAAGCTGCGCCGCGCACCTCGCGCGCTCAAAGCCTCGACGTGCTGTCGTCCCAGGCCAACATCGCCGGCTATAAAGCCGTACTGCTCGCCGCTCATCACTACCCGCGCTTCATGCCGATGCTGATGACCGCCGCCGGTACCGTTAAGGCCGCTCGCGTGCTGATCCTCGGCGCGGGTGTTGCCGGCTTGCAGGCCATCGCCACGGCGAAACGTCTGGGTGCAGTGATCGAAGCGTCTGACGTCCGCCCAGCCGTTAAAGAGCAGATCGAATCCCTCGGCGCCAAGTTCGTCGACGTGCCCTACGAGACCGATGAAGAACGCGAATGCGCCGTCGGCGTCGGTGGTTACGCCCGCCCGATGCCAAGCAGCTGGATGCAACGTCAGGCCCTGGCCGTGCACGAACGCGCCAAGCAGGCCGACATCGTCATCACCACCGCGCTGATCCCCGGCCGCAAAGCGCCGACCCTGCTCAGCGCCGACACCGTCGCGCAGATGAAACCCGGCTCCGTGGTCATCGACCTCGCCGCCGCCCAAGGTGGCAACTGCCCGCTGACCGTCGCCGACCAAGTGGTGGTGGAGAACGGCGTGATCATCTGCGGCCCAACCAACCTCGCCGGCGCTGTCGCCGCCGACGCCTCGGCCTTGTACGCGCGCAACCTGCTGGACTTCCTGAAGCTGGTCTTCACCAAGGAAGGGCAGTTTGAAATCAACCTCGAAGACGACATCGTCGCCGCGTGCCTGATGTGCCGCGACGGCCAAGTCATCCGCAAAAACGCCTAAGCAGGGATTCAGACGATGGAAGAGCTTATCTCCCCCGGTATCTACAACCTGATCATCTTTGTGCTGGCGATTTATGTCGGTTACCACGTGGTCTGGAACGTGACACCCGCGCTGCACACACCGCTGATGGCGGTGACCAACGCGATTTCCGCGATCGTGATCGTTGGCGCCATGCTCGCTGCCGCCCTCACCGTGACCCCGCTGGGCAAGACCATGGGCACCCTGGCCGTGGCTTTGGCAGCGGTGAACGTGTTCGGCGGTTTCCTGGTTACTCGTAGGATGCTTGAGATGTTCAAGAAGAAAGCGCCCAAAGCTGCGAAAGAAGAGGTGCAGAAGTAATGAGCATGAATCTGGTAACGACGCTGTATCTGATTGCGTCGATCTGCTTCATCCAGGCCCTTAAAGGCCTGTCGCACCCGACCACTTCGCGTCGCGGCAACCTGTTTGGCATGCTCGGCATGGCGCTGGCCGTGCTGACCACCGTGGGCCTCATCTACAAGCTAGGCGCTGAGCTTGCAACCGCGGGTATCGGCTATGTGATCGTGGGCCTGCTGGTCGGCGGCACCGCCGGTTCGATCATGGCCAAGCGCGTGGAAATGACCAAAATGCCGGAGCTGGTGGCGTTCATGCACAGCATGATCGGTCTGGCGGCGGTGTTTATCGCCATTGCCGCCGTGGTCGAGCCGCAGTCCCTGGGTATCGTTAAACACCTCGGTGATGCGATCCCGGCCGGTAACCGCCTGGAGCTGTTTCTCGGCGCAGCCATCGGCGCCATCACCTTCTCCGGTTCGGTGATTGCGTTCGGCAAGCTGTCGGGCAAGTACAAGTTCCGCCTGTTCCAGGGCGCACCGGTACAGTTCGGCGGCCAGCACAAGATCAATCTGGTGTTGGGCCTGCTGACCCTGGGCCTGGGCCTGGCGTTCATGTTCACCGGCAACCTCACCGCCTTCGCGCTGATGCTGGCCCTGGCGTTCGTGCTCGGCGTGCTGATCATCATCCCGATCGGCGGCGCCGATATGCCGGTGGTGGTGTCGATGCTCAACAGCTACTCCGGCTGGGCAGCGGCAGGTATCGGTTTCTCGCTGAACAACTCGATGCTGATCATTGCCGGCTCCCTGGTGGGCTCCAGCGGCGCGATTCTGTCTTACATCATGTGCAAGGCGATGAACCGTTCCTTCTTTAATGTACTGCTCGGCGGTTTCGGCAATACGCCGGACGCGGGTGCCGCTGCCGGTTCCAAAGAAGCACGCCCGGTGAAGTCCGGCTCGGCCGACGATGCGACCTTCCTGCTGACCAACGCCGACACCGTGATCATCGTTCCAGGCTACGGCCTGGCAGTGGCGCGGGCGCAACACGCGCTCAAGGAACTGACCGAAAAACTTACCCATCGTGGCGTCACCGTGAAGTACGCGATCCACCCGGTAGCCGGCCGCATGCCCGGCCACATGAACGTCCTGCTCGCCGAGGCCGAAGTGCCTTACGACCAGGTGTTCGAGATGGAAGACATCAACTCCGAGTTCGGCCAGGCCGACGTGGTGCTGGTGTTGGGCGCCAACGACGTGGTCAACCCAGCCGCCAAGAACGATCCGAACTCGCCGATTGCCGGCATGCCGATCCTCGAAGCGTTCAAGGCCAAGACTATCATCGTCAACAAGCGCTCGATGGCCAGCGGTTATGCCGGTCTGGATAACGAACTGTTCTACCTGGACAAGACCATGATGGTCTTTGGTGACGCGAAGAAGGTCATCGAAGATATGGTCAAAGCCGTCGAGTGACACTGCTTCAGCGCAATACTCGAAACCCCGGCCTCTTGTAGGCTGGGGTTTTTTATTACTGCATGAAACCCGACCAAAGGCTCTAAATCGCTGCCCGGCATTCGACCATGGTAGCGGGCCGAATTTTTTTGAAATCACTAAACTGCGCACCTTGCTTCCGTAGCCTGAGATAAGAATCCATGTACCGTGATCGCATCCGCTTGCCTTCGTTGTTAGACAAGGTCATGAGCGCGGCAGACGCCGCCGCACTGATCGAAGACGGCATGACCGTCGGCATGAGCGGCTTCACCCGCGCCGGTGAAGCCAAGGCCGTGCCCCACGCCCTGGCCGAGCGCGCCAAGACGTCGCCGCTGAAAATCACCCTGATGACCGGCGCCAGCCTGGGCAACGACCTCGACAAGCAACTGACCGAAGCCGGCGTGCTGTCTCGTCGCATGCCATTCCAGGTCGACAGCACACTGCGCAAGGCGATCAACGCAGGCGAAGTGATGTTTATCGACCAGCACTTGTCGGAAACCGTTGAGCAACTGCGCAACAACCAGCTCAAGCTGCCGGACATTGCGGTCATCGAAGCCGTCGCGATCACCGAGCAAGGCCACATTGTGCCGACCACCTCCGTGGGCAACTCGGCCAGCTTTGCGATTTTCGCCAAACAAGTGATCGTCGAGATCAACATGGCGCACAACCCGAACCTGGAAGGGCTGCATGACATCTATATCCCGACCTATCGGCCGACCCGCACGCCAATCCCGCTGGTAAAAGTCGATGACCGCATCGGCAGCACCGCGATCCCGATCCCGCCGGAGAAGATCGTCGGCATCGTCATCACCAACCAGGCCGACTCCGCGTCCACCGTGACGCCGCCTGACAGCGACACCCAGGGCATCGCCAATCACCTGATCAACTTCCTCAAGCAGGAAGTGGACGCCGGGCGCATGACCAACAAGCTTGGCCCGCTGCAGGCCGGCATCGGTAACATCGCCAACGCGGTGATGTGCGGCTTGATCGACTCACCGTTCGAAGACCTGACCATGTACTCGGAAGTACTGCAGGACTCGACGTTCGACCTGATCGACGCGGGCAAGCTGAGCTTCGCCTCGGGCAGTTCGATCACTTTGTCGGAGCGGCGCAACGCCGATGTGTTCGGCAACCTGGAACACTACAAGGACAAGCTGGTACTGCGCCCGCAGGAGATCTCCAACCACCCGGAAGTGGTGCGTCGCCTGGGGATTATCGGGATCAACACGGCGCTGGAATTCGACATCTACGGCAACGTCAACTCCACCCACGTGTGCGGCACGCGGATGATGAACGGCATCGGCGGTTCCGGCGACTTTGCGCGCAATGCGCACCTGGCGATCTTCGTCACCAAGTCGATCGCCAAGGGCGGTGCGATTTCCAGCGTGGTGCCGATGGTCAGCCATGTGGACCACACCGAGCATGACGTCGATATCCTCGTGACCGAGGTCGGCCTGGCAGATTTGCGCGGCCTGGCACCACGCGAACGCGCGCGTGTGATCATCGACAACTGTGTGCACCCGGCCTACCGCGATGCGCTGAACACCTACTTCGACAGGGCCTGCGCCATCGGCGGGCACACCCCGCACATCCTGCGGGAAGCCCTGAGCTGGCACATCAACCTGGAAGAAACCGGGCATATGCTCAAGGCGTGATTGATACAGATCCGGGCTGATGCAAATACAGTTTCATCAGCCCGGTCTTGCCATCGCCACTTATGGCAAAAACTGTACTGCTGTACCGGTCATTTCCTACCGAAATATCCCACACTCCCCGTCGAAAATGCCTATTTCGCACTGTTTCAGTGCGGACAAGTACAGTTGCCCCATTTCCGTACAGTACAGCCCCCTTAAACAGTTAACTGGCCCCTCACAATACAGGTGAACTGTATCTAGAGAGTCTTGCGCCGGAGGAGGATCATTGGCATCAGTTAAACCACTACCTAATCCCGCCACAAGCGGAAGGATGTCATCATGGAACGTACACTCAGTTCCGAACTGTTCTTCGAAGAAAAAGCTGTAAACACCCAGGCTTCCCTGCCTCTGCGCGTTATCGCCAACCTGATGTTGTGGCAGCGCCGCATCTCCAGCCGCCACCAACTGGCTCGCCTGGATTCGCGTCTGCTGGCTGACGCTGGTATCAGCGAAGCTCAACGCTACGAAGAGCTGAGCAAGCCGTTCTGGCGCTAATTTAGCGCTCGCTGGCCCTGACCTGCCGGGTCCACCGCCAGCAACCTGATTTGTCAAAGCAAAGCCCGCCCCGGGAGACCGGAGGCGGGCTTTGTTGTTTCTGGTACTTAGCTGCTCGGCGACAAAAACAGTAGCCCTGAGCTTTGAGCAGTACAGTTTAAAAAATCAAACAGTTAAGCGGTACAATTTAGCGTTGGTGTATCTGTATCGGTCACAGCGACTCGCCCAACATGGTGTTCCAGGACCTCATGAAAGAAAGGCGCCCACCATGGATACCCACTCCTCTGTCTATAAACGCTTGTTCGCCACCTTTGCCAAATGGGCACGCCAAGCTCACGAACGGCGCCAGTTGGCGCAGCTTGATCATCGCGAACTGTCTGACCTCGGCATCAGCCCCGCTGATCGGATGAGCGAGCTGGCCAAGCCGTTCTGGCGTGACTAGACGGTCAAGAGGCTTTCCGAACGGATAAGCGGCGGCTTAATATCCAGCCACTACGTGGCGAACCTTGTAGTACGGGCGTCTGATCCACATTGGCCGCCTTGCGCCACCTTATCCGTTCATCTACAGGAGTCACCCCATGCCCCGTCTTCGTCTGCTGAGTGCTGCCGCCCTGTTGGCAATCGCTGCCAACGCCAGCGCGACCAGCCTGATCGTGACCACTGACTCGATCGTCGGCGCGCTCAAAGCCACCTCCGACGCTACGTCCGATGCCACTTCGTCCCTGCGCGACAACAAGGTCGTACGCGCCGCCCGCGACGACGCCGCCAGCTTTGTCGCCAGCGAAGGCGCCATCCGTGGCGTGAAACTGGAAAGCGCCCTGGCCCAGATCCGCCAACAAGCGCCGCAACTGAACACCGCGACTGACGCCCAACTGGCCCAAGCCATCCTGGCCATCTGACCACCGGCCGCATGCCTCGGCGCTGGCTCTCGCCGGGGCATTGCGCTAGCCTTGGCGCTCGTTTTCAGTTGTCGAGTCCCATGGCTTTTTCATACCGCCTGTTCATCGCCCCGTTAGTATTTTGCGCCTGCTGGTCGCCACTGGCTTCGGCCTTTGATGTGACCACCCAGGGTACCGTCGCCAGCGCGTACGCCACCAGCAAGGTGACCTCCGCGCCATTCGACAGAAAAATCGTGGCCGCCAGGGATGACGCCGCTGCGTTCATCGCCACTGACGGCCAATGGCGCGGAGCACGCCTGGAATCCGCACTGGATGACTTGCGCCGCAGCCACCCGAAACTTAACGCCAGCGACCGTGAACTGGCGCAAGCAATTCTCGTCCAATAATCATCTTTGTACTTCGGAGTTATTCCATGCGTAGCCCGCTGATCGCCGCCACTCTAGGCCTGCTGTTGTTGGCCGACGTTGCCCAGGCGCATACCTTGGTGGCCACCAGTAACATCATTGTTCGCGCCTCCGGCCGCACCATTGATTTCACCTCGGACACCACCACCTCCATCCGCGACTCGAAAATCGTCCGCGAAGCCCACGACGACGCCGCCAGCTTCGTCGCCAGCAATGGCGAGATCCGTGGCGCGCAGCTCGAAGCCGCCTTCGACACCCTGCGCACCCGCGTGCCCGAAGCCCGCGACGCCAGTGACCAGACCCTCGCCGAAGCTATCCTCGCTCTGTGAGGCACCTCACCGCCTGGCTCCTGGCGTGGACTGTCCTGCTCAGTGCAGGCGCAGCCCACGCCAGCCTGCAACTGCGGCTCAAGACCGACGGCTTGAGCCCGGCGCAGCAGCAAGCCAGCCAGGCGTTGCTCGACGAAGCGATGCGCGCTCTACCGCCACGCTTTATCGAGCAGCTTGACCGGCAAATCGATGTCGGCTGGACCGACAAGATGCCGGAAAATGCCTACGGCCAAGCCTCCCTGGTGTCCGAGCTGGACCTCAACAGCAACCTGCTCGACAGCCTCACCGACGGCAGCGCCGCCACCCAGAAAACCAATCGACCCCACGGCACCGTACGCCGGGAAATGCTCGCCACCGTGCTGCATGAACTGACCCACATCTACGACCGTGCGCGCCTGTGGTCCAAAGACGACCGTGCGCTGATCAATCGTTGCAACCGCCAGAACAATGTCACCGGCCTGATCGGCCTGCCCGACCAATGCCGTGGCCAGAATGACCGCCGCTTCACCCTCAGTGACGACCCGCGCCTGCTGGACCTTGCCGGCTGGCCGCAATACGTTGGCCGTCGCGGTGAACGCGAGCAACACAACCGCCAGGTCGCGCGCAGCCCAGACATCTACGAAACCACCAGCCCGCTGGAATTCGTCGCGGTCAACATGGAGTACTTCCTCCTCGACCCCAGCTACGCCTGCCGCCGCCCGGCGCTGTTCCGCTACTACAAGGACCACTTCGGCTGGGCGCCACCGCAACAAGACGCCTGCGCCAAGACCTACGCCTTCCTGAACGCCGGCAACGACTTCGCCAAGACGCCGCTCGGGCAGATCGACCCGGAGCGCGTCTACGAGATCGACTACCTGCTGGCCGAAGCCAACCAGAACCTGGTCAGCCGCTGGGGCCACAGCATGTTGCGCCTGGTGATCTGCGCGCCCGGCCGCCCACGCGGGCCGGATTGCCGGCTGGACCTGGACCAGCACCTGGTGTTGTCCTACCGCGCTTTTGTCGGTGACGTACAGCTGTCGAGCTGGGACGGCCTGGTGGGCAAATACCCTTCGCGGCTGTTCGTGCTGCCGCTGGCCCAGGTGATCGACGAATACACCAAGACCGAACTGCGCGGCCTGGCCTCGGTGCCGCTGAAACTGTCACGCCAGGAAATCAACGACACCGTCGAACACGCCGCCGAGATGCACTGGAGCTATGACGGCAACTACTTCTTCATCTCCAACAACTGCGCGGTCGAAAGCCTGAAACTGTTGCGCAGTGGCAGCGCCAACCCGCAACTGACCGGCCTGGACAACATCACCCCCAACGGTCTGCTCGAAGTGTTGAGCGCCCGTGGCCTGGCCGACACCAGCGTGCTCGACGACAAACGCAACGCCTTGCGCCTGGGTTACCACTTCGACTCGTTCCGCGAGCGCTACCAGGCGATGTTCGACGTGTTGCGCAAACACCTGCCGATCAAGCAGACCCAGGTCGAAGACTGGCTGTCCCTCAGCGCCGCCGAACGCCGCCCCTGGTTCGACCAGGCCGACCTGCGCACCAGCGCCGCGCTGTTGTTGCTGGAGCAGGCGAGCTACCGCAAACAACTGATGCTGGCCCAGGACGAAGTCAAACAACGCTACCTGGGCGCCCGCGAGCTGAAAAACGGCGGCATGGAAAAGGCCAACAACACCTTGCAACAAATTCTCGCCAACAGCGGCTTCCTCAGCCGCCCGGCGGAACTGCTCGGCAGCGGCGGCTACGGCCTGCCGCAACCGTCAGAAGCCAAACGCTTGGAATCGGAAAGCGCCGAACGCCAGAAACAGCTGCAATCGCTGACTGGTGACCTGGATAAAGAGGTGAGGGCGCTGCTGGATCCGGCCCGGGCGGATGAGATTGCGGCGTGTGAAGCCAACCTCAAGCAAGTCGGCGAACACTTGCGCAAGCTGCACAAAGCCGCCGGCGGCCTCGAACTGCCCTAAGCTCTCCCTGCAAACACACCTCGAATGTGGAAGCTGGCTTGTGTGGGAGCTGGCTTGCCTGCGATTGCGGTGGACCAGCCAACCAATGGGAGCCTGATACACCGCTATCGCAGGCAAGCCAGCTCCCACATTGGATCTCCACAAATCTGACGACCGGGTGTCTTCCCACCTACACCTGTTTTCCCGGCGAAAGCTGGCTGAAAGCTTTCCCGTCTAGGATCGCCTCCAACTGCCGGCACCAGACCGGCTGTACACAACAACAATGGTGATTCCCGATGTCCGTCCGTACCCGCCTGTTCGCTCCAACTCCCCCCGTACGCCTTGTGCCTTTCGTTCTGCGCTGAGCCCCACCCGGTTCGCCATTCCCTAGCCGCGCTACGCCTGGAGTATTCCTATGCTGACTTTCCTTGGCTTTGCCATGGTCATCACGTTCATGTTCCTGATCATGACCAAGCGCCTGTCTGCGCTGATCGCCCTGATCATCGTGCCTATCCTGTTCGCACTGTTCGGCGGTTTCGCGCCGGAAATCGGCCCGATGATGCTTGCGGGCATCACCAAGCTTGCGCCAACCGGCGTGATGCTGATGTTCGCCATTCTCTACTTTGCCCTGATGATCGACTCCGGCCTGTTCGACCCGGCCGTGCGCAAGATCCTCAAGATGGTCAAGGGCGACCCGCTCAAGGTTTCGGTCGGCACCGCCGTGCTGGCCCTGGTCGTGTCCCTCGACGGTGACGGCGCCACCACCTACATGATCTGCGTGGCCGCCATGCTGCCGCTGTACCAGCGCATCGGCATGAGCCCGCGGATCATGGCCGGCCTGATCATCCTCGCCGGTGGCGTGATGAACATGACGCCTTGGGGTGGCCCGACCGCCCGCGCCGCCAGTGCGCTGCATGTGGACCCGTCGGACATTTTCGTACCGATGATCCCGGCGATGGCCGCCGGCGTCGTCGCAATCCTGGTGATTGCCTACATGTATGGCCTGCGCGAACGTGCACGCTTGGGTGAATTGCACCTGCAAGGCGACGAGATCGACCACAGCGAAATCAGCGTGTCGCAATTCCCGGATGCCCGTCGTCCGAAGCTGATCTGGTTCAACGGCGCCCTGACCTTTGCCCTGATGTGCACGCTGATCGCCGGCCTGCTGCCGCTGCCGGTGCTGTTCATGGTGGCGTTCAGTATCGCGATGATCGTCAACTACCCGTGCCTGCAAATGCAGAAAGACCGTATCGCCGCCCACTCTGGCAGCGTCCTGGCGGTCACCGGCCTGATCTTCGCCGCCGGTATCTTCACCGGCATCCTGTCGGGTACCGGCATGGTTGATGCCATGTCCAAGAGCCTGCTGGCCGTCATCCCTGACGCACTGGGTCCGTACCTGGCCGTAATCACCGCGCTGGTGAGCATGCCGTTCACCTTCTTCATGTCCAACGATGCGTTCTACTACGGCGTACTGCCCGTCCTCGCCGAAGCCGCCAGCCATTACGGCATCACTGCCGCAGAAATGGGCCGTGCGTCGATCGTCGGGCAACCTGTGCACTTGTTGAGCCCGCTGGTACCTTCGACTTACTTGCTGGTCGCGTTGGCGGGTATCGAATTTGGCGATCACCAGCGCTTCACCCTCAAGTGGGCAGTGCTGGTATGCCTGTGCATAATGGTCGCCGCTTTGCTGATGGGGATTATTCCGCTGTTCAGCACTCTATAATCGTACCAACTCAACCGCGCGGCGCTGCAACTTGCGCGGTTTAACACTTGCTCAAAGGAATACACATGGAATGGCTGACCAATCCGGAAATCTGGATTGCCTTCTTCACCCTGACGGCCCTCGAGATCGTCTTGGGCATCGATAACATCATCATGATTTCGATCCTGGTCAGCCGCATGCCCAAGCACATGCAGGCCCGCACCCGGATCTTCGGCCTGGCCCTGGCCATGGTCACGCGAATCCTGTTGCTGCTGTCGATCACCTGGGTCATGCAACTGACCGCCGACCTGTTCGTGGTCTTCGGCCAGGGCATTTCCGGGCGCGACCTGATCCTGTTCTTCGGCGGCCTGTTCCTGCTGTGGAAAAGCTCCCAGGAGATGTACCACGCGCTGGAAGGTGAAGACGAAACCCACGAAGAGCCGGGCGGTAAGGGTGGCAAGTTCATCTACACCATCATCCAGATCGCGATCATCGACATCGTGTTCTCCCTGGACTCCGTGATCACTGCGGTCGGCATGGTTTCCCATGTACCGGTCATGGTCGCTGCGATTGTCGTGGCGGTACTGGTGATGATGTTGGCTGCCGGCACCATCAGCGAATTCATCGACAAGCACCCGTCGCTGAAGATGCTCGCGCTGTCGTTCCTGCTGGTCGTGGGTACCGTGCTGATCGCCGAGTCGTTCGATGTGCACGTACCAAAAGGCTACGTCTACTTCGCCATGGCGTTCTCGCTGGCGGTAGAAGCGGTGAACATCAAGATGCGCACCGCTATCGCGAAAAAGAAGAAGCAGCAGGATCCAGTGAAACTGCGCAAAGATATTCCGGGTCAATAAACCCGAGCCAGTCAAAAAGGGGCTTTTCAAGCCCCTTTTTCACGTCTGCAGAAAGCTGATTTCATGACAGTTTTGTTTCAATCACCCTTTCAGCTATGCAATGCTGGCGCGCACGCCATTCGCCAACTACAGCTTAAGTACAAGACGTAGAGCGGCACGCGGCAACTTTCCTACGCTTCTCTTGAAGCGCACCCACACGGGGGGCCGAGCATGCTGACCTTGCTCAATCTGCTTTCCGCCGTGACCCTGCTGATCTGGGGCACGCATATCGTCCGTACCGGCATCTTGCGGGTCTACGGCTCCAACTTGCGCCAAGTCATCGGGCAGAACATGTCCAAGCGCTGGCTGGCGTTTATCGCCGGCATCCTGGTGACCGCCATGGTGCAGAGCAGCAACGCCACGGCCATGCTCGTGACGTCGTTTGTCGGCCAAGGGCTGATGGGACTCATGCCCGCCCTGGCGACCATGCTCGGCGCCGACGTCGGTACCGCGCTGATGGCGCGGGTGCTGACCTTTGACTTGTCCTGGCTGTCGCCGCTGCTGATCTTCCTCGGGGTGATTTTCTTCCTCTCGCGCAAACAGACGCGAGCCGGGCAGATGGGTCGCGTCGGCATCGGCCTGGGCCTGATCGTGCTGGCCCTGCAATTGATCGTCGAAGCCGCAGGGCCCATTACCCACGCCCAAGGCGTCAAAGTCATCTTTGCCTCGCTGACCGGCGACATCCTGCTGGACGCCCTGGTCGGCGCCTTGTTTGCGATGATTTCCTACTCCAGCCTGGCCGCCGTCCTGCTCACCGCCACCCTGGCCGGCGCCGGTGTGATTGGCTTGCACGTGGCCATCGGCCTGGTGATCGGCGCCAACATCGGCAGCGGCGTGCTGGCCTTCCTCAGCACCAGCATGCAAAACGCCGCCGGCCGCCAAGTGGCGCTGGGCAGCCTGCTGTACAAATTGATCGGCCTGCTGCTGATCATTCCGGTGCTCGACCCGCTCGTACGCTGGATGGATGGTTTGGACTACGGCGTGCAGGGCATGGTCATCACCTTCCACCTGCTCTACAACGTCAGCCGCTGCCTGATCCTGTTGCCGACCATCGGCCCGATGGCGCGCCTGTGTGCCTGGTTGCTGCCCGAGCGTGAAGAACTCAACGGCAAGGCCAAACCCCGTCACCTCGACCTGACCGCCCTGACCACACCCAGCCTGGCGCTGGCCAACGCCGCGCGGGAAACCCTGCGCCTGGGCGACCTGATCGACAACATGCTGACCTCGATGCAGGAAGTGCTACGCGGCAAACAAACCGCCATCACCCAGGCCATGCGCAGCCTCAGCGATGACGTCGAAGCGCTGTACAGCGCGATCAAACTCTACCTGGCGCAAATGCCCCGCGAAGACCTCAGCGAGCAAGACAGCCGGCGCTGGGCCGAGATCATCGAGTTGTCGATCAACCTCAAGCTGGCCGGCGACCTGATCGAACGCATGCTGCGCAAAGTCCAACAGCAGAAAACCTCCCAGCGCCGCCAGTTCTCCGAGGTCGGCCTGGAAGAACTGTCCGACCTGCACAGCCAGTTGATTGCCAACCTGCGCCTGGGCCTGTCGGTGTTCCTCAGCGCCGACCCGGAAAGCGCCCGCCAATTGCTGCGCGAGAAGCGCCGCTTTCGCGCCCAGGAACGGCGCCTGGCCCACGCCCACGTCAGCCGCTTGCAGCGCAAGATCGTACAGAGCCTGGAGACCAGTTCCCTGCACCTGGAGCTGATTGCCGACATGAAACGTCTCAACTCGTTGTTTTGCAGCAGTGCCTATGTAGTGTTGGAAACGTCCGACACCGGCGCACTCTCCGCCGAAGATATTGCCGACATCACACATTCGCCCTGAACGTACGATGGCCCGTGAAGTCAGTTAACACTGACCTCACTCGCCAGGAAGCCAGTTATGCGTCGCCTGTTATTCATCTGCCTGCTCATGGGTTCTGCCCACGCCTTTGCCTTTGACCGCCTGCAAGTCGAGGGCTACACCTTGCCCAACGGCCTGCAATTGCTGCTCAAGCCGGGCACCGAGCGCGGGCATGTGGCGATTCGCCTGGTGGTCGGCGTCGGCCTGGATGACTTCGCGTGTGAGGACAAGGAACTGCCGCACCTGCTCGAACACCTGCTGTTCAGCGGCATCGACGGCGGCGGCGAAGGCGACCTGGAAGACCGCATGCAAGCCCTCGGCGGCGAGTGGAACGCCTACACCAGCAACGCCGACACCACCTTCGTGATCGAGGCGCCGGCGCAAAATCAGCGCAAGGTGCTCGACCTGCTGCTGGCGATCATCACCCGCACCGAACTGACCGACGCCAATATCAACGCGGCCAAGCAAGTGGTGGAGCGTGAGGACGGCGGCCATTACTCCCACCTGCAACGCCTGCTCGACCGCCAAGACCTCGGCCACACCGCCAGCAAGCAACTCGCCGTCGAACTGGGGCTTAAATGCGACGAACGTGCCGAAGTCGGCCAGTTGACCCGTGATCAGTTGGAGGACCTGCGCAAACACTGGTACGCCCCCAACAACATGACCCTGATCATCGTCGGCGACCTCGACAAACTGCTGCCGGCCTACCTGGAACGCACCTACGGCCAGCTCGACCCGGTCGATCCCACCGAACACCGTGAACTGCCGCAAATCCAGCACGCCGCCGCCAGCCAGCGCGAGCTGATCCACGGCTGGGTCGGCGACAGCGCCAAGCTGCACTGGCTGTTCCCCGAGCCGATGCTGGACGACCAACACGATGAAACCTACGACCTGCTCAAGGACTACCTCGACTGGGCGCTGTACCGCCAGCTACGCCTTAAGCACACCTTGTCCTACGGCCCGTGGAGCGAGCGTGAAGTGCTGGGCGGTGTCGGCTTCCTCAGCCTGAATGCCGACCTGGAGCGGGAAAACCTCCCTGAAGCCGAGCAAGTGCTAAAAAACCTACAGGCGCAACTGCTCAAGGACGGCCTCGACCCGGCGGTATTCGCACGCCTTCAACAAGCCGCCATCGCCCGCCAGGCCTGGGCCGTGCAAGGCAACAGCGCCCTGGCCGATTACTACTGGGCCGCCTCGGGCGACTACAACAACGGCCACTTCAGCGACCCGGTCAAACGCATCAAGGCGGTAAGCCTGGACCAGACCAACCAGGCCATGCGCCAAGTGTTCAAGCAGCCGGGCTACTGGCGCATCGAGAAACCGTTGCTGAGCTACGACACCCTCAGCTGGATCGGCGCCGGCATACTCGGGCTGATTGCGATTGTGTTGATCGGCGTGCGGGTTTATCGCAAACGGATCGCGTAATCGGCCACCGAGCACAGGGCTAAGACGTTATTCTGTCTGGGATTTTTCCTACAAAGACTGCGAACCGCCGAATGCAAAACCTGACCCGCATAATCACCCGCGTCCTCGAACTGATGAAGCGCTACCCAGGGGTGATTGCACTCGGCGGCTTTATCTCGGGGGTGTGCAGCTTCATTCTGGTAGATCGCCAGCAGGGCATGGCCAGTTGGATCGCGGTGATCATGCTGGTGAGCTGGCTGTGGCTGATGCTGGAAAACAGCTTTACCCAGCTGTTCACCAAAGTCTTCAAGCGCGAAATTCCCGAGCCGTTACTGCGCTACGCCACCCAGATGATCCACCAGGAAAGTCTGTTTTTTGTGTTGCCATTCTTTTTCGTCACCACCGCCTGGAACAGCGGCCAATCGCTGTTCACCGGCCTGCTCGGCGCGGCGGCGTTGGTGTCGATCGTCGACCCGCTGTACTACAAGTGGCTGGCGCCCAAGCGCTCGCTGTTCCTTGCGCTGCACACCCTGACCCTGTTCGCCGCGCTGCTCACCGCGCTGCCGATCATCCTGCACCTGACCACCGCCGAGAGCTACAAGCTGGCCCTGGGCGTGGCCATGGCGCTGTCGATCCCCAGCCTGGCAGTGAGCCTGCCGCTGCGCAGCCTCAAAGGCTGGGCGATGCTGCTGGGGGTGACGGCCGCGATTGGCTGCGCGGGTTGGTTCCTACGCAGTTGGGTACCACCGGCCACCCTGTGGATGACGGAAGTCGCCATCAGCACCCAACTGCAAGACCGCACGCCGGGGGATGACCTCAAGGAAGTCACCGTCGCCCAGTTGCGCAGCGACGGGCTGTACGCCTACACCGCGATCAATGCGCCGCGCGGCCTGGATGAGCGGATCTACCACGTGTGGAAATTCAACGGCAAAGAGGTCGACCGCATCGCCCTGGACATCCATGGCGGACGCAAGGAAGGCTATCGCGCCTGGACCCACAAACAGAATTTCCCAGGCGATGCGGTCGGCCGCTGGCAAGTGCAGGTGCTCACCGAAGACGGCCAGGTGATCGGCGTGCTGCGCTTCAAAGTCATCGACACAGCACAAACGGACAACCCAAAGTAGGCAGGTTCGTGCTATTACGTAGGAATTGTGGATAGCCAAACAAGCTCGGAGCTTATGACCAGTAGTACCTCGGCCGGCGCAGCCCATCTCGATACGTCCTCCACGCCTCCGTTACTGCGGATTACGGGAGACTGGACGCTCGCCCACTACGCAGACCTGAAAAAACTGTCGGACACGCTCGACGGCCAATACGACGCCGGCGCCCGCATCGACCTCAACGGCCTCGGTGCCCTGGATACCGCCGGCGCGTCGCTGCTGGTGGAGTTACTGGGCCCGACCCGCATCGAGCAATCCGCCGAGCAGAGCGATTGCAGCCTGTCTGCCGCCGACCGCGCGCTGCTCAAGACCGTCTACCGCTCCCTCAATGATTTTTGTGTGCCCGATAAAGCCCCGGAAGAAGCCACCGGCATCCAGGTGCTGGCGCGTATCGGCCGGGCCGTGGATAAAGTCTGGACCGACAGCAAACAACTGCTGGGCTTTATCGGCCTGATCCTCGAGACCTTCGCCCGGGGGATTTTCCGCCCCAAGCGCTGGCGCATCACGCCGATGGTCGCGCATATCGAACAGACCGGCCTAGACGCCGCGCCCATCGTCGCCCTGCTGACCTTCCTGGTGGGCGCCGTGGTGGCGTTTCTCGGCGCCACGGTGCTCAAGAGCTTTGGCGCGACGATTTTCACCGTGGACCTGGTGGCGTTCTCTTTCCTACGGGAATTCGGCGTATTGCTCACCGCGATCCTGATCGCGGGCCGCACCGCCAGTGCCTTTACCGCACAAATCGGCTCGATGAAGGCCAACGAAGAAATCGACGCGATCCGCACCCTCGGCCTCGACCCGATGGAGCTGCTGGTATTGCCGCGCGTGCTGGCCCTGCTGGTGTCGCTGCCCATGCTGACGTTTTTGGCGATGCTCTCGGGGATTGTCGGCGGTGGCGTGGTGTGTGCCGTGGCGCTGGATATTTCGCCGGCAATGTTTCTCTCGCTGCTCAAATCCGACATCGGCGTGCAGCATTTCCTCGTGGGCATGGTGAAAGCGCCGATCTTCGCCTTCCTGATTGCCGCCATCGGTTGCCTGGAAGGCTTCAAGGTCAGCGGCAGTGCCGAGTCGGTCGGCGCCCACACCACCTCCAGCGTGGTGCAATCGATCTTTGTGGTGATCGTGCTGGATGCGGTCGCCGCGCTGTTCTTCATGGAGATGGGCTGGTGAGTCGCTTACACCGTGCGCCCACTGAGGCGGTGATTGAAGTGCGCGGGCTGTGCAACCGCTTTGGCAGCCAGAGTGTGCACGAGAACCTCGACCTGGATTTGTACAAGGGCGAGATTCTCGCCGTGGTCGGCGGCTCCGGCAGCGGCAAGTCGGTGCTGCTGCGCAGCATCGTCGGCCTGCGCCGGCCCAGCGAAGGCGAGGTGCGGGTGTTCGGCAAGAACCTGCCGAGCCTCTCGGAGCATGAGCGTTCCCTGGTGGAACGGCGCTTCGGCGTGCTGTTCCAGAAGGGCGCGCTGTTCTCCTCGCTGACGGTGACCGAGAACGTCGCGCTGCCATTGATCGAGCACGCCGGCCTCAGCCGCCGCGACGCCGAGCACTTGGCGGCGGTCAAGCTGGCCCTGGCCGGGTTGCCGTTGTCGGCGGCGGACAAATACCCGGCGTCGCTGTCTGGCGGCATGATCAAGCGCGCTGCCCTGGCCCGCGCCTTGGCCCTGGACCCGGACATCCTGTTCCTCGACGAACCCACCGCCGGCCTCGACCCGATTGGCGCGGCGCAATTCGACCAACTGATCCTGACCCTGCGCGATGCGCTGGGCCTGAGCGTGTTCCTGGTCACCCATGACCTGGACACGCTGTACACCATCACCGACCGCGTGGCGGTGCTGGCGCAGAAAAAAGTGCTGGTGGCGGATGCCATCGATGTCGTCTCGGAAACCGACGACGCCTGGATTCACGAATATTTCCACGGCCCCCGTGGCCGTGCGGCATTGGATGCCGCTCAACCGCTCAACGAGGTATGACATGGAAACCCGCGCCCATCATGTGATGATTGGTCTGTTCAGCGTGATCGTCGTGGTCGGCGCGATGCTGTTTGGCCTGTGGCTGGCCAAATCCAGCATCGACAGTGCCTTCCAGGATTACGAAGTGGTGTTCAACGAGGCGGTCAGTGGCCTGTCCCAGGGCAGCTCGGTGCAGTACAGCGGGATCAAGGTGGGCGACGTGATCAGCCTGCGCCTGGACCCCAAGGACCCGCGCCGCGTACTGGCGCGTATCCGCCTGGCCGGGCAGACGCCGATCAAGGAAGACACCCAGGCCAAGCTGGCGCTGACCGGCATCACCGGCACCTCGATCATCCAACTCAGCGGCGGCACGCCACAAAGCCCGGTGCTCAAGGGCAAGGACGGCAACCTGCCGGAAATCATCGCCTCGCCATCGCCCATCGCGCGCCTGCTGAACAACAGCAACGACCTGATGAGCAGCATCAACCTGTTGCTGCATAACGCCAACGCGCTGTTCTCCCGGGAGAACGTCGAGCGCCTGACCAACACCCTGGACAACTTGCAGCAAACCACCGGCGCCATCGCCGACCAGCGCGGTGACATCAAAGTGGTGATGCAGCAACTGATGCAGGTGAGCAAACAGGCCAGCGGCGCCCTGGAGCAAACCACCGTGCTGATGCGCAACGCCAACGGCCTGCTCAACGATCAAGGCAAGCAGGCGTTCAGCAGTGCCGAGCAGGCGATGAAATCCCTGGAAAAAAGCACCGCCACCATCAACACCTTGCTGACCGACAACAAGGACTCGGTGAACAGCGGCATGCAGGGCCTCAACGAACTGGCGCCGGCCGTGCGCGAACTGCGCGAAACCCTCGGCTCGCTGCGCGCCATCTCCCGCCGCCTGGAAGCCAACCCCAGCGGTTACCTGCTGGGCAGTGACAAGAACAAGGAGTTCACGCCATGAAGCGTGCTTATCAACTGATCGTCCCTGTAGCCCTGGCCCTGGTGAGCGCGTGCTCGATCCTGCCCAAGCCTGACCCTTCGGACGTGTACCGCCTGGCGGCAGCACCGGCGGCGACTCAAGGCACGCCAGTCACTTGGTCGCTGCGAGTGGCCAAGCCTCAGTCCAGCGAATTCCTCGACAGCCCGCGCATTGCCGTGGTGCCCAACGGCGACCTGATCAGCAGCTATGCCAACTCGCGCTGGAGCGATCCGTCGCCGGTGCTGTTGCGCAACCGCCTGCTGGATGGCTTCCAGCGCGATGGGCGGGTGACGTTGTTGAGTACCGATGACACCAACCTGCAAGCCGACTATGAACTGGGCGGGCAGTTGCAGGCGTTCCAGAGTGAGTACCGCGGCACTGCGGTGGAGGTGGTGATCCGCCTGGATGCACGACTGGTGCGTGGGAGTGATCAGCGGATTATTGCCAGCCGGCGGTTTGAAGTGCGGCAGCCGGTGGGGGATACCAAGGTGCCGGCGGTGGTGGCTGGGTTTGGCTTGGCCGGGGATCAGTTGAATAAGCAGGTGGTGGAGTGGGTGGTGCAGCAGGGCAATACAGCGCGTGTGGCGAGGGAGCTTGCTCCCGCTGGGGTGCGCAGCAGCCCCAAATCCGGCCAGTGAGTTTTACCTGACACACTTGTGAAACCTTGGGGGGGCCGCTGCGCGGCCCAGCGGGAGCAAGCTCCCTCGCCACAGGGTATGAGCCTCAGCCAAAGAACCAGTAGCACACCGCAATAGCCGCAACGACACCCGCCAACTCCGCCAGCAACGCACAGCCCACGGCATGCCTGGCGCGCTGAATCCCCACCGAACCAAAGTACACCGCCAACACATAGAAGGTGGTCTCGGTACTGCCCTGAATCGTCGCCGCCACCAGCGCCGGGAAGCTGTCTACGCCCTGGGTCTGCATGGTTTCAATCAGCATCGCCCGCGCGGCGCTGCCGGAGAACGGCTTGACCATCGCCGTCGGCAAGGCATCGACAAAGCGTGTGTCCATGCCCGTCCAGGCCACCAGATGGCGAATGCCTTCCAGGCCGAATTCCAACGCCCCCGAGGCGCGCAACACACCGACCGCGCACAGCATCGCCACCAGGTACGGCAGCAGATTCTTGGCCACGTCGAAGCCTTCTTTGGCGCCTTCGACAAACGCCTCGTAGACCTTCACCTTGCGCAACGCGCCGATGATCAGAAACAGCATGATCAAACCAAACAGCGTGAGGTTGCCGAGGATCGACGAGAGACTGGCCAGCGCGGTGGCGGACAGGGTCGCCAGCAGCGCCATGAAGCCACCCAGCACCAGCGCGCCCGGGATCAGGTACGCGAGCACCACCGGGTCCCACAGGCGCAGGCGCTGCATGATCGCCACCGACAGCAGGCCCACCAGGGTCGAGGCACTGGTGGCCAGCAGGATCGGCAGGAACACCAGCGTCGGGTCGGCGGCGCCTTGTTGGGCGCGGTACATGAAGATGGTCACCGGCAACAGCGTCAGCGAGGACGCGTTGAGCACCAGGAACAGGATCTGCGCGTTACTGGCGGTGTTGGGGATCGGGTTGAGTTCCTGCAAGGCCTTCATCGCCTTCAAGCCGATAGGCGTGGCGGCGTTGTCCAGGCCCAGGCCGTTGGCCGCGAAGTTGAGGGTGATCAAACCGATGGCGGGGTGGCCAGCCGGCACTTCCGGCATCAGGCGGCGGAACAGCGGGCCGAGGGCCTTGGCCAGCCAATCGACGATCCCGGCTTTTTCGGCGATGCGCAGAAAACCCAGCCACAAGGTCAGGGTGCCGAACAGCAGCACCATGACTTCCACCGACAGTTTGGCCATGGCGAAAATGCTTTCGACCATTGCCGAAAATATCCCGGCGTTACCGCCCACCAGCCACTGCACCAGCGCTGACACCATTGCCACGACAAAGAAGCCAAGCCACAGGCCATTGAGCATCAGTTAAATCCCCCAAAAGATGGGGCGAATGATAGCGGGGCTGGCAGAAACGACAAACCCCGGATTTCCCGGGGTTTGTCTCACAACGCTCGCGCTATCAGCTGCGAGTCGCCTGGGCGGCCGGAGCCGCGTCCTTGCTGCGCCAGTGCGGCAGGGAATTCCAGTAGCGCTCGCCCTTGGCGTCGTCGTACATGCCTTCCCAACGCGAGATGACCAACACGGCTAGGGCGTTGCCGATCACGTTCAGGGCGGTACGCGCCATGTCCATGATGCGGTCGACACCGGCGATGAATGCCAGGCCTTCCAGCGGGATGCCCACGCTGCCCAGGGTGGCCAACAGCACCACGAAGGACACGCCCGGCACACCGGCGATGCCTTTGGAGGTGACCATCAGGGTCAGTACCAGCATCAATTGCTGGCCGACCGACAGGTCGATGCCATACAGCTGGGCGATAAAGATCGCCGCGATGCTCTGGTACAGGGTCGAACCGTCGAGGTTGAACGAGTAACCGGTCGGCACCACGAAGCTGCAGATGGCCTTCGGCGCGCCGTAGGCTTCCATCTTCTCGATCACGCGCGGCAGCACGGTCTCGGAGCTGGCGGTGGAGTAGGCCAGTACCAGCTCATCCTTGAAGATGCGGATCAGTTTGAGGATCGAGAAGCCAAACAGACGAGCGATCAGGCCCAGCACTGCAAAGGCAAAGAACAGGATGGCGACGTAAACCAGGATCACCAGCTTGGCCAGCGGCAGCAAGGAGGCGAAGCCGAAGTTGGCCACGGTCACCGCGATCAGTGCGAACACGCCGATCGGGGCGTACTTCATGATCATGTGGGTGACTTTGAACATGCTCTCGGACACGCCCTGGAACATGGTCACCAGCGGCTCGCGCAGGTCCGGCTTGAGGCTCGACAGACCGAGGCCGAACAGCACCGAGAAGAAGATGATCGGCAGCATTTCACCACGGGCAACAGCGGCGAAGATGTTCGATGGGATCAGGTTGAGGATGGTCTGGATAAACGCATGCTCGTGCTGCACTTCCGCAGCCGTGGCCTGGTATTTGGAGATATCGACCGTACCCAGGGTACTCATGTCGATGCCCGCACCCGGATGGAACAGGTTGGCCAGCAACAGGCCGACCACGATCGCGATGGTGGTGACGATCTCGAAGTAAAGGATGGTTTTGACGCCGATACGCCCGAGCTTCTTCGCGTCACCGACACCGGCAATGCCGACGATCAGCGAGGAAATCACAATCGGGATCACGATCATCTTGATCAGGCGGATAAAGATATCGCCCGCTGGCTGCAACACATTGCTGATCCACCAGGCTTTTTCAGCACTGAAATGGTTAAGCACTGCGCCGATTGCGATCCCCAACACCAAACCGATGAGGATCTGCCAGGCGAGGCTTAGCTTTGCCTTCTTCATGTCATTACCCTTACTTCAAGTGAACTCAAGGCAAATGCGCCAGCCGCAACGCTCGAAAGCGAAAAAGTGTGAGCATCTGCCCCCATGGAAGGTCACCGCAGCGTGGCCGAAATGGCTTACTGGCAGGCGAAAAAAGGCGCAACTATTCCGATGCAAGGGAGCGACGTCTAATGCCGTAAACGCCTACCCTATGCCGAATCGGCATGGCTTTTTTTCATAATAACTGTCCGAACGGTCAGTTCAAATGCGACAAATCGTCCGCCGAATATGCCGTGAACCTGCCAAAGCCGGCTCGCTCAGAGATTCAGCACGTCTTCGAAGGGTTGGCAGAAATGCCTGGGAATACTGCGGGGGAGTGTCGGAAATGTCCTATGGCGCCGTCGAAATTTTATCGATAGGTGGTCGCCCCGACACACCAAGTAATGGTTGGAATCGGGCAAAACGGAAATTTGCGGCTATGCGCGGCATGAGATGCGGGGAATGAGAGTCACAAGCCCGCCACAAGTTCAGCAAACCGTGGGTTTGTGAACCTGCGACGAGTGACCAGGCCCGTCAAAGGGCCTTAGTACCAATTCGGATCTTTCTTCAACTGCTCCATCAGCAGCTTCTGCATGCCCGCATCCGGTTTACCGATAAAACGGTAATCGGCGTGCCGCGTCGGCGACTTGTCCGCCGGCAAGCCGGCCGGGACTTCTACCAACATCGCGTAGGCATCGTCCTTGTCGAGGCTGAAGGCCACGATCAGACGCTTGTTCAGGCAGGTGTCTGCAGTTTCGCAGAGCGGCCCGACCAAGTACTTGTCGCCGTCTTCTTCCACGGCATTCATTTGTTCAGCCGTACCCGACAGGTTCATCACCCATTCCGGCAGGCGCTCTTCTTTCTTCACCACGCCTTGCCAGGTCTGGCGGTATTGCGGGTCCGCACTGAGCAACTCGTTGGCGCGTGATTGGCCGTCGTTGGCGGCCATCACCAAGCCGCTGCCGCCCAGCAGGGCGGCGGCAACCAGGGCTTTAAGGGACAAAGAGGTCATATTCAGCCTCGGCCACGACGACCAAAGAAGAACGAAGCGACAAACATCACCAGGAAGACCACAAACAGAATCTTGGCGATCCCCGTAGCGGTGCCCGCGATACCACCGAAGCCCAGGACTGCAGCCACAATGGCGATGATCAGAAATGTGATTGCCCAACTCAACATGGTGATTCTCCTTACGCTTTCTAAAGGGGTAACAACGGTAGTGCCGTACGGCCGCTCGGGTGAGCGAGCGCTTTTCTTGCCTAGAACACCCAACGCTCTTGGGTCGGAAGCTCGCCCAGGGTGGAATCCTGGTCGGCGACTCTCAATTGCGGGGCGGTTACCTCGGCAGCCACGCTGCCAACGGAACGGAAGTGGGTCTGGGTCTTCACGGAATGCTCGAATTGCGGGACTTGTTGCTGACTCTGCTGCCAATGCTGCATCTGCTGCCCGCCAATCAACGTGACCATCAGGGCCAGGCTGGCGAACAGGCCTTGCTGCAAGCGCAGTGGCGATACATGCAATTGGCTGAGGCGTTGGCGAGTCATGCTGTGGTGCTCCCGCATTCTGATTATTCGTTGAGAGGGATATTGCAGGGTGCATGCCAGCTTTTTTACAAAATAAAACTCAATAAAATCAGCAACTTGAGAGCGCGACAGAACTGAAGAGCCCAGCATCCTGCACGATGCCGCCCTGGGAGCCGTGCGAAATGCACGATCACCAGCGGTCGGATCAAGGGATAGAAAACAAGGGATGGGTTGCCGAAGTGGCAAGACGGCATGAAAACGCCATCAGACGGGGCTTTGTAGGAGTACATGCAGATACCTGCACGACATCTCCTATTATCGATCAGAATAAACCATGCAACTTGCCCGATTATTCCGGGACTAATCACCATCATTCATAGTTAAGGAGCGCGGCACAGATGGAATCAGCCAAGGAACTTCAAGGCCGCATTCTTTTGGTGGACGACGAGTCCGCTATCCTGCGCACCTTCCGGTACTGCCTGGAAGATGAAGGCTACACCGTGGCCACCGCCAACAGCGCCGCCCAGGCCGATGCGCTGATGCAACGCCAGGTGTTCGACCTGTGCTTCCTCGACCTGCGCCTGGGCGAAGACAACGGCCTCGATGTACTGGCGCAAATGCGTATCCAGGCGCCGTGGATGCGCGTGGTGATTGTCACCGCGCATTCCGCCGTGGATACCGCCGTGGATGCGATCCAGGCCGGCGCCGCCGACTACCTGGTCAAACCCTGCAGCCCGGACCAATTGCGTCTGGCCACTGCCAAGCAGCTGGAAGTACGCCAACTGTCTGCCCGCCTGGAAGCGCTGGAAGGCGCAGTGCGCCAGCCCAAAGACGGCCTCGACTCCCACAGCCCGGCCATGATGGTGGTGCTGGAAACCGCGCGCCAAGTGGCCGGGACCGACGCCAACATCTTGATCCTCGGCGAGTCGGGTACCGGTAAAGGCGAACTGGCCCGGGCCATCCACGGCTGGAGCAAACGCGCGAAGAAATCCTGCGTGACCATCAACTGCCCATCGCTGACCGCAGAACTGATGGAAAGCGAATTGTTCGGCCACAGCCGCGGCGCGTTCACCGGCGCCAGCGAAAGCACCTTGGGCCGAGTCAACCAGGCCGACGGCGGCACGCTGTTTCTTGACGAGATCGGCGACTTTCCCCTCACCTTGCAGCCCAAGTTGTTGCGATTCATCCAGGACAAGGAATACGAGCGCGTGGGCGACCCGGTCACCCGCCGCGCCGATGTGCGCATCCTCGCCGCTACCAACCTGAACCTAGAAGACATGGTGCGCGACGGCCGCTTCCGTGAAGACTTGCTGTACCGCCTCAACGTCATCACCTTGCACCTGCCGCCACTGCGCGAACGTAGCGAAGACATCCTGACCCTGGCCGACCGCTTCCTGGCGCGCTTCGTCAAGGAATACGCACGGCCGGCGCGCGGCTTCAGCGATGAAGCCCGCGAGGCGCTGCTCAACTATCGCTGGCCGGGCAATATCCGCGAACTGCGCAACGTGGTGGAACGCGCGAGCATTATCTGCCCGCAAGAGAAGGTGGAAATCAGCCACCTCGGCATGGCCGAGCAACCGACCCACAACGCCCCGCGTATCGGCGCGGCGCTGAGCCTGGACGAGCTGGAGAAAGCCCATATCGGCGCCGTGCTGGCCACCGCCGACACCCTCGACCAGGCGGCTCGCACCCTCGGTATTGACGCCTCGACCCTGTACCGCAAACGCAAACAGTACAACCTGTGAGCTGCACCTTATGAAGTTAGCGATGAAGCTGCGGACTCGCTTGTTCCTGAGTATCTCAGCGCTGATCACCGTCGCCCTGCTGGGCCTGATCCTGGGCCTGGTCAGCGTCATGCAAATGGCCAAGACCCAGGAGTCGCTGATTCGCAGCAACTTCATCACCCTGGACCTGGGCCTCAAGCTGCGCCAGAGCCTGGGCGACCAACTGATGATGATGTTGGAGCAGCGCCCCGACCCTGCGGCACTGCAAGCGTCGAAGCAGCACTACTTCGACCTGCTGGACCAGGGCATCGCCCATGAACAGCGCGACGGTCATGGCACCGGCTTCAGCCAGGCTCGGGGCGAGTACCAGAACCTGCTGGACGCGTTTGACCAATCCCAGCAGGCCTCGCCACCGCCAGGTACCAAGGACAAGCTCACCGACACCTTCAACGTGCTGCGCAACGGCCTGATCGCCGAACACAAGCAGGCTTTGGAAAACATCAGCACCAGCGAACACAAATCCCGCGAACGCGCCTTGCTCATCGCCGGTTTGCTCGGCCTTGTGGGCCTGGCGGTGCTGATCATCGGCTTTGTCACCGCCCATGGCATCGCCCGGCGATTTGGCGGGCCTATCGAGGCGCTGGCCAAAGCGGCGGACAAGATCGGCCAGGGCGATTTCGAGGTGACGCTGCCGATCTCGTCAGCAGCGGAGATGAATCAACTGACACGGCGCTTCGGCATCATGGCCGAGGCGCTGCGCCAGCATCAGGCAACCAATATCGATGAGCTGCTCGCCGGCCAGCAACGCCTGCAAGCCGTGCTCGACAGCATCGATGATGGCCTACTGATGATCGACCGCCAAGGTCGCCTGGAGCACCTCAACCCAGTGGCACAGCGCCAGTTGGGCTGGGACGAGGAACGCCTCGGCCAGGGCTTGGGCGAAGCCTTGCTGCGCCCCGAACTGGATGAGCAACTGCAACTGGTGCTGCGCGGCGGCAACCTGGAGCGCGCGCCGGAAGACCTGGAAGTGGAAGTCGAAGGTGAACTGCGCCTGCTGACCTACAGCCTCACGCCAGTGAGCCATACCGAGGGGCACATTCTCGGCGCGGTGATGGTGCTGCATGACGTCACCGAACAACGCGCTTTTGAACGGGTACGCAGTGAGTTCGTGCTGCGTGCTTCCCATGAACTGCGCACGCCGGTGACCGGCATGCACATGGCGTTCGGCCTGTTTCGCGAGCGCGCGAAGTTTCCAGCGGAATCGCGCGAAGCGGACCTGCTGGATACGGTCAATGAAGAAATGCAGCGCCTGATGCAGTTGATCAACGACTTGCTCAACTTCTCGCGCTACCAGAACGGCCTGCAAAAACTCACCTTGGGGCCATGTGACGTGAACGATCTGCTGGAGCACGCGCGTGCGCGCTTCGCCGAACCGGCCAAGGCGCAGAACATCGAACTGCTGATAGAAGCACAAGCCGAGTTGCCACGCCTGTACGCCGACCAGCCGCAACTGGAGCGTGTACTCGACAACCTGCTGGCCAACGCCCTGCGCCATACCGCTGAAGGCGGGCAGATTCGCCTGCAGGCGCGGCGGCATGGGGAGCGGGTGATTGTCAGCGTCGAGGACAACGGTGAAGGCATTGCCTATGGCCAGCAAGGGCGCATTTTCGAACCGTTCGTCCAGGTGGGCCGCAAGAAAGGCGGCGCCGGCCTGGGGTTGGCGCTGTGCAAGGAGATCGTGCAACTGCACGGGGGCCGCATGGGCGTGTATTCGCGGCCTGGGCAGGGGACGCAGTTCTATATGGCGCTGCCGCTGTAGTAGAGCACTAGCGATACCTGTGGCGAGGGAGCTTGCTCCCGCTGGCCTGCGCAGCAGGCCCATTTTTGGGGGCGCTTCGCACCCCAGCGGGAGCAAGCTCCCTCGCCACAACAAGCGCCCTGACTACAACACCCCCTCACCACAGCAAGCTCGCCTGCCACAGATCAGCGGCGGTTCAACGCCCGCAGGATCGCCGCACTCTCGGCATCGGGCGTGCCATCAAACAGCGAAGGCCGGAAGTGCATCTGGAACGCTGCAATCACATGGCGTGTAGCCACATCCAGCTCGCCGGTCTGCGGCGTCTGGTAGCCCAGGCGGGCCAACTCTTCCTGGAACCAGGTAATGCTCGGCAGGTCAGCGGCGTATTGCACCTGGAACCGCGCCACCGCCTGGGCGTCTGGCCACACTCCCAGGCCTTCATCGGCCAAACGCTTCCACGGAAACAACGGGCCCGGGTCCAGCTTGCGCAGCGGCGCTATATCGCTATGGCCAATGATGTTCTTCGGGTCGATGCCATTGCGCTTGCTGATGTCCTTGAGCAACACCACCAGCGATTTCACCTGCGCTTCGGAATACGGATACCACACGCGGCCCGTCGGCGTGTCGCGATAACCTGGGTTGACGATTTCGATGCCGATGGAGCTGGAGTTGAGCCAGGTGCGGCCCATCCACTCGCTTTCCCCGGCGTGCCAGGCGCGCTGGCTCTCATCCACCAGCTTGTAGATCTTGCCTGAGGCGTCGTCGCCGATCAGGTAGTGGCTGCTGACCTGGCCGTGGGTCAGCAGCGCCAGCGAGCGCTCAAGGTCGGTGGAGGTGTAATGGACGATCACGAACTGCACGCGGTTGTCGTGGTTCGCCGAGGGGTGGCTGGTGTCCAGGCGCGGACCGCTGGCGCAACCCGCGAGCAGAAGAAACACAAAGGCAATGGATAAGGTTTTCATGACAGAAGGCAGTACGCTGAAGACGATAATGCAACAGTGTAACGTACCGATTGTGACGCGGCGCTCAAATCACAAAATGGAACATCTTTTACGCCGCCTGCACGCGGTTGCGTCCCGCCGCCTTGGCCCGGTACAACGCCGCATCGGCGCGTTTGAGCGCCAGGTCGCTGCGCTCGCCCGGCTGAAACTGCGCCACGCCCATGGACACGGTGACCGTCACCGGCTCGCCTTTGAAGTGGAACGGACACGCCTCGATGGCCGCGCGCAGCACCTCGCCCACTGCCAGCGCATCCGCCAGGGATGAGTTGGGCATCAACAAGACAAACTCTTCGCCGCCAAAACGTGCGATGAAATCGGTCGAACGCAGGCGCTTGCGCAGGACGTTGGCGATGATTTTCAACACCTTGTCGCCCGCCAAATGGCCGTAGCCGTCGTTGATCCGCTTGAAGTGGTCCAGGTCGAGCATCGCCAGCGACAGGCTGTTGCCGCGTTGGTGCCAGGCATTGACCTCATGGTCCAGGCGTTCACTCCAGGCCGCGCGGTTGGGCAACCCGGTAAGCGGGTCGAGCAGGGCTTTCTGGCGCTGCACCTCCAGGTGCTCGCGATAGCCCTGGGCTTCCTGTTCCATGTTCGCCACGCGCTCGGCCAAGCCTTTCAAGCGCGCCGCGACTTCCTGCTCTCGCTGGTCGCGCTGCTGCTGGTGCTGGTCCATGGTGCCGAGCAGGCCTTCCAGATGGCTTTCCAGTACGTGCTTGAGGCTGTCCAGGTCAGCCGCCTCCTGCACACTGCTTTGCAGGCCATCGACTTGCTCACGGATCTGCGTATCCAGCTCGCGGGCTGCGTCACGGCTGTCGGCATGCCCATCGCTGGCCACTTGCAGATGGCCCTGGAACGCTTCGAGGCGCTCGTTGAGCTGCTTGAGATAGGCCTCGAACTCGTGCTGGCCGCTGTCAGTGATCGCCAGCATCAATACCGCCAGATCATCAAGGATCGGCAGCAGTTCGTACCAGTTCAAGCCGTGGGCCAGGCGCTCGCGCATCGCCTCGGCCTGTGGCCGGTGACGTTCGGGCAGCGACAGGTCTTCGAGCAGGCCGAGCAGGGTGTCTTCGATGTGCTTGGCCACGGAGCTGTAGGACGGCTCCGGCGAATCGGGCAGGGCGTAGATGCCCTCTGATTGCAGCTCGTCGGGATCGGCGCGTTCGAGTACCGGCGGCAATGACAGGCTGCCGATGACGGTTTGCTCGGGCGCCTCGACCGGCACTGGCGGCGCTTCGACAAAGGTGGCGAGTGCGCTTTCGGCGGTGGGCGCTTCGGCCTGCGGCGCGGGCTCTGACGCAGCAGCAGGCGCTGCTATGTGGACCTGCGCGTCAACTGCAACCGCTGGCTTGGCGACTTCTACCGCCGGGGCGGGAGTCGCCGGGGCGGCCTCGATTTGCGGCAGTGGCGCGAAAGCCCGCAGTGCCTCGGACAACTCTTCAGATTGCGCGGGCTCTTCGGGCACAGGCTCGGGCGCCGCTTTTGGGGTAGAAGGCGCAGCAGGAACCGCCGCCTGCTCGCTCACCGTCACCTCGTTGGCGACGTCCTTGCCACCAAACAAGCGTTGCAACAGCCCGGGCCCAGGACGCGGGGTTTCGCCATCCGGCTCCAGGTTATCCAGCGCCTGCCCTTGCAGGCTGCTCAACTCACTGAGCAGCAGCGGGATCTCGCGCGCCTGGCCCACTCGGCTGTCCAATTGCTTGGCGAAGGTTTTCAGCGGACGCGCGACTTCACGGGGCAACGGCAGTTTTTGCAGCTGCGCGACCAGCGCCGTCAGCGCGGTGCTGATCTGCTCGACCCGGGTTTCGCGGCGCTGCTCGGAATCCAGCACAGCCTTTTCCAGGCGCGGCAGCAGGGCGGCGAGGGCGGCGTCCATGTCGTCCGTGCGCACTACATCGCGCATTTCCTTCATGCATTGGTCGACCGCGCGGTCGGTGCCTTCAGCCGCCAGCGTGCTGCGCACCAGCCCGCGACGCAGCAGGTCGAGACGGGCGGCCCAACGGCGTTCGAGCTTTTCTTGTTGCTCGATGCTTAACAGATATTTTTCTTTCCAGCGCTGGGCGTCGTCGCTCATGCAAGGGGTCCGCGGGTGCCTGGGCTCAACGCGGGCAATGCATCGGCCGTGAGCGAACCCGGCAGGCGAATCTCTACCGCGACCGGCAAGTGGTCGGAAATGGGCTGCGCCAGTACCTGCACGCTTTCGAGCGTGAGGGTCGGGCTCAGCAGGATATGGTCCAGGCAGCGCTGCGGGCGCCAGCTGGGAAACGTGGCTTCGACTTGCGGCGCCAGTAACCCGAGGTCCCGCAGCGGGGAATTGTTCAGCAGGTCGCTGGCGTGGGTGTTCATGTCACCCATCAGCACCTGGTGTTTGTAATTGCCGATCAGCTCGCGGATGTAGGCCAGTTGCATCGTGCGGGTGCGGGCACCCAACGCCAGATGCATCATCACCACCACCAGGGCTTCAGGGCCTTCGCCAAATCTCACGAGGATCGCGCCTCGACCCTTGGGGCCGGGTAGCGGGTGATCTTCGATCGCCCATGGCTTCAAGCGGCTGAGCACACCATTGCTGTGCTGGCCCAGGCGCCCGAGGTTGCGGTTGAGCTGCTGGTACCAGTAGGGGAAGGCCCCAAGCTGGGCCAGGTGTTCGACTTGATTGACGTAACCGGAGCGGATGCTGCCGCCGTCGGCTTCCTGCAAGGCGACCAGGTCGAAGTCGTTCAGCAGGTTGCCGATTTTCTGTAGGTTACCGGCGCGGCCATTGTGGGGCAGCAGGTGCTGCCAGCCACGGGTGAGGTAGTGCCGGTACTTCTCGGTACTGATGCCCACCTGGATATTGAAGCTGAGCAGGCGCAACCGGCTGTCGGCCGGCAGGCCCGTGGATTCCAGGTGGTGCTCGTTGACCTGCGGATCATGCAGGCCAACCACACGTTCAGTCCCCCAGCGGCGCATGGCGGGCCCCTTACTTGGCTGCGCGCTCTTTGGCGATCAGTTGGTCGGCGACGTTCAAGACAGCTTCAGGACCACCGGCAGTACCCAGGTCAAAACGGTATTTGCCGTTGACGATCAGGGTCGGTACGCCTTGCACGCCATACTTCTGCGCCAGTTCCTTGGCCTGCTTGATCTGGCCCTGGATGGCGAAGGAGTTGAAGGTGGCCAGGAACTTGTCCTTGTCCACGCCTTGGGTGGCGACGAAGTCAGCCATTTCGTCCGGCTTGGTCAGGCGCTTGCCTTGTTTCTGGATCGCGTCGAAGACCGCGTTGTGGACCTTGTGCTCTACACCCATGGCTTCCAGGGTCAGGAACAGTTGGCCGTGGGCATCCCAAGGGCCGCCGAACATGGCCGGGATACGCTTGAAGTTAACGTCGGACGGGAGTTTTTCAGCCCATGGGTTGATGGTCGGCTCAAAGGCGTAGCAATGCGGGCAGCCGTACCAGAACAGCTCCACCACTTCGATCTTGCCAGGCACCGAAACCGGTACAGGATTGGTCAATTCAACATAGGTTTTACCGGCTTCAAGCGGCACGTCGGCAGCTTGTGCGGTCATGCCGAAGAGGCTGGCAGTGACGAGAGCGGCGCTGAGGATCAGATTACGCATGCTTTACTCCTGGACAAATAAAGTCGCCTCACGCGACCTTTGTTGTGACAGGTCTACGCGGGCATGAGTTCGTTAGTGTAACGGCACCGGCCACAAAAAAGGGCGGCCTAAGCCACCCTTTTTATGCTTGCATCGACGGATTAATCGAGCGTTAACGTTGCGTGCAGCTTAGTGCAGGCCCTGGATGTAGCTGGAGACCGCCGCAATGTCTTCATCGCTGAGTTTGCGGGCGATGGTGCGCATGATTGCGGCGTCGCCATCGTTCGCTCGCCCTGCTTCTTCCTTGCGGAAGTCGGTCAACTGCTTGGCGATGTACGTGGCGTGCTGGCCGCTCAAGTGCGGGAAGCCTGCGGCAGCGATACCGGCGCCATTTGGCGAATGGCAGCCGATGCAGGAAGGCAGGCCTTTTTCCAGGTCGCCGCCACGGAACAGCTTCTCGCCACGGGCGACCAGTTTCGGATCAGCAGCTCCCACGCTGCCCTTCTGGCTGGCAAAATACGCCGCGATGTCTGAGAGGTCCTGATCGCTGAGGTTGGTCAGCAAGCCGGTCATTTCCAGCACCGTGCGCTTGCCATCCTTGATGTCGTGCATCTGCTTGGTCAGGTAGCGTTCACCCTGGCCGGCCAGTTTGGGGAAGTTCGGCGCCGGGCTGTTGCCATCCGGTCCATGGCAAGCACCACACACGGCGGCTTTCGCCTGGCCCGCTGTAGCGTCGCCTGCAGCATGGGCAACACCGGTGATGCCCAGGGTCAACAGCAGACTCACGATCAGTTTGTTCATCAGCTAATCCAACTACGGCTAAGGGGTTTAAGAGTTATCTACCGGGTTTACTCACCATCAACTGAATGACGGCCTGGTAATCCTCAGTACTGCAGTCCATGCACAAACCACGCGGCGGCATTGCCTTGAAACCCTGGGTCACGTGTTGCACCAGCGTGTCCATGCCCTGCGCCAGTCTTGGCGCCCAGGCTGCCTGGTCACCCCGTTTGGGGGCGCTGGGCAACTGGCCAGCATGGCAAGCCACGCAAACTCGGTTGTACACCGCTTCCGGTTCCTGTGTAGCCTGAGCGCCATAAAGCGGAATCAGGACACCCAAAGCGAGCAACCATCGGGTCATACATCGACCTTTTCAGGGTTTGAGAGCGTTTTGCGTTCTAATGCGCAATAAAGGTCTTTCGCTCCCGTGAACCTCATCCTTCGCTGGGACAAAGCACACACAAAATCTGCGGCATTATATACTGGCGCTACTGAAACGGAAACGACACCGCTTGCCGCACCCTTTCTCGGCACCGCCCACATCGGAAATCTCATGCAACTCAAGAACCCCATCCTCGGCCTGTGCCAACAGTCCACGTTCATGCTCAGCGCCGCCAAAGTTGACCAATGCCCTGATGACGAAGGCTTTGAAGTCGCCTTTGCCGGCCGTTCCAACGCCGGCAAGTCCAGCGCGCTGAACACCCTGACCCACGCCAGCCTGGCACGCACCTCGAAAACCCCGGGCCGCACGCAACTGCTCAATTTCTTCAAGCTAGACGAAGATCGGCGTCTGGTCGACCTGCCGGGCTACGGTTACGCGAAAGTACCTATCCCGTTGAAGCTGCACTGGCAGCGTCACTTGGAGGCTTACCTGGGTGGCCGAGAGAGCCTGAAGGGTTTGATCCTGATGATGGACATCCGTCATCCAATGACCGACTTCGACCTGTTGATGCTCGACTGGGCGGTCGCCAGCGGCATGCCGATGCATATCCTGCTGACCAAGGCCGACAAGCTGACCTACGGCGCAGCCAAGAACACCCTGCTCAAAGTGCAGGCGGAAATCCGTAAAGGTTGGGGTGACGCGATTACTATCCAGCTGTTCTCGGCGCCCAAGCGCCTGGGCCTGGAAGAGGCTTACACCGTGCTGGCCGACTGGATGGAATTGGCCGACAAGGGCGCGGAAATCGCCGAGTAACTTTTCTGCGGGCAAAAAAAACCCCGGACTTCGTATGGGGAGGGGAAGTTCGGGGTTCAAGTTCTGGACCGCTAGGGCGGGGTCCAGATATCTGCCAACACTTAACACAACATAGGAGCATTGAAGGGCTTCACCACCCATTCAGTAACTCTGAGTAGCCGTTCACGGGTTAAGTTCCGGCAGGTGCAAAAAACTATTGGAAATAACTGACGGCGTTATCTGATCTAAAGCACTCTGCCACCACCCTGCGGTGGCGGCAAAGCCCCGGAATCAGTGCGCTTCGTCCCAATTATTGCCCACGCCCACTTCCACCAGCAGCGGTACATCCAGCTGCGCCGCAGCACTCATGTGCTCGCGAATTTTCTCGCTGACTTCGGCGACCAGGTCCTCACGCACCTCCAGCACCAGTTCATCGTGTACCTGCAGGATCACCTTGGCATCCAGGTCCGAATCGGCCAGCCAGTTGTCCACCCGTACCATGGCTTTCTTGATGATGTCTGCGGCGGTGCCCTGCATCGGCGCGTTGATCGCGGTGCGTTCTGCCGCCGCGCGCTCCTGCGGCTTGTTGGAGTTGATATCCGGCAAGTACAGGCGACGGCCGAAGAAGGTCTCGACATAACCTTGATCCGCCGCCTGGGCGCGGGTGCGCTCCATGTACTCGCGAACCCCGGGGTAGCGGGCGAAGTACACATCGATATACGCCTTGGCCGTCTTTGTATCGACGCCAATATCCTTGCCCAGCTTCTGCGCGCCCATGCCGTAGATCAGACCGAAGTTGATCGCCTTGGCGCTGCGGCGCTGATCCGTGGTGACCTCATCCAGCTCAACCTTGAACACCTCGGCCGCCGTCGCCGTGTGTACGTCCAGATTGTCGCGGAAGGCGTTCATCAAGCCTTCGTCCTTGGACAGGTGCGCCATGATCCGCAGTTCGATCTGCGAATAGTCCGCTGCCAGCAGCTTGTAGCCTTTTGGCGCTACAAACGCCTGACGAATCCGACGCCCTTCCGCGGTGCGCACTGGAATGTTCTGCAGGTTCGGATCACTGGACGACAAACGCCCAGTCGCCGCCACGGCCTGGTGATAGGACGTGTGGATTCGCCCAGTGCGCGGGTTGATCTGCTCCGGCAAGCGGTCGGTGTAGGTGCTTTTCAACTTGCTCATGCTGCGGTACTGCATCAGCACCTTGGGCAGCGGATAGTCATCTTCGGCCAACTTGGCCAGCACTTCCTCAGCGGTAGACGCCTGGCCCTTGCCGGTCTTCTTCAGCACCGGCAGGCCGAGTTTCTCGTAGAGGATCGCACCGAGCTGCTTGGGCGAGCCGAGGTTGAACTCCTCGCCGGCAATCTCGTAGGCCTGGCGCTCCAGCTCGACCATCTTGTCGCCCAGCTCGATGCTCTGCACGCCCAGCAGGACTGCATCCACCAACGCGCCTTGGCGCTCGATACGTGCCAGCACGGGTACCAACGGCATCTCGATGTCGGTCAACACGCTGGCCAGGCTCGGGATGGCCGTCAGTTGTGCATGCAGTTCCTGATGCAGGCGCAGGGTTACGTCTGCATCTTCAGCCGCGTAAGGACCTGCCTGTTCGAGAGGGATCTGGTCGAACGTCAGCTGCTTGGCGCCTTTGCCGGCGATGTCCTGGAAGCTGACGGTGTCGTAGTCCAGGTACTTCTTGGCCAGGCTGTCCATGTCGTGCCGGGTCGCGGTGGAATTGAGCACGTAGGATTCAAGCATGGTGTCGAAGGCGATGCCCCGCACGCTTATGCCGTGGGCCGGGTCGCCGCCGATGGCGCAGTTGGCCAGGATATTCATGTCGAACTTGGCGTGCTGGCCAACCTTGAGCTTTGTTGGGTCTTCCAGCAGCGGCTTCAGGGCCAGCAGTACGGTGTCGCGATCCAACTGCTCCGGCACGCCGATGTAGGAGTGGGTCAGCGGGATGTAGGCCGCTTCATGGGACTGAATGGCGAAAGAAAGCCCAACCAACTGCGCCTGCTGGGCGTCGATGCCGGTGGTTTCGGTATCAAAGGCGAACAACTTTGCGTCATTGAGCTTTTTCAGCCAGACATCGAACGTCGCCTGGTCGAGGATGGTGGTGTAGGCAGCTTCCACGGGCGCTGCGGCTTCAACGGCTTCTTCGGCAACCGGTGCGGCCTTGAGCTCGACACGCTTGGCATCACGCTGAATGTCGTCATACCAGCTCTTGAACTCCAACAGCGTGTACAGCTCCAGCAGCTTTTCGCGGTCCGGCTCGTTCAGGTGCAGGTCATCCAGGCCTACGTCCAGCGGCACATCGCATTTGATCGTCGCCAATTGGTAGGAAAGAAACGCCATCTCCTTGTGCTCTTCGAGCTTGGCCGGCAGCGTCTTGGCGCCACGGATAGGCAAGGTCGGCACAATGTCCAACTGCTCATACAGCTCTTTGATCCCGCCATTCACGCCAACCAGCAAACCGGAAGCCGTCTTCGGCCCAATGCCCGGAACGCCTGGGATGTTGTCGGACGAATCGCCCATCAACGCCAGGTAATCGATGATCTGCTCGGGAGCGACGCCAAATTTCTCTTTTACGCCGTCGATATCCATCGAACTACCGGTCATGGTGTTGACCAAGGTAATGTGCCCATCGACCAGTTGCGCCATGTCCTTGTCACCGGTGGAGATCACCACCGGGCGGTTGGCCGCCGCGCTGCTGCGGGCCAGGGTGCCGATCACGTCATCGGCCTCGACGCCTTCGACGCACAGCAACGGGAAGCCCAGGGCGATCACGCTCTGGTGCAGCGGCTCGATTTGCACACGCATGTCATCGGGCATGCTCGGGCGGTTGGCCTTGTATTCGGCGTACATGTCGTCGCGAAAGGTCCCACCCTTGGCGTCGAACACCACCGCGAACGGGCTGCCCGGATACTGCTTGCGCAGGCTCTTGAGCATGTTCAACACGCCCTTGACCGCACCGGTCGGCAGGCCTTTGGAGGTGGTCAGCGGTGGCAACGCGTGGAAGGCGCGGTACAGATAAGAAGAACCGTCCACCAGGACGAGGGGGGCTTGGCTCATGAGCAGGATCAACCTTTTCGGCGGGTCAGGCGCTAGAATAGCCGGACCAATGACGACAAAGGGACAAGGTTATCATGCGTACATTCAATCGCCTGCTGTTCACTGGCTTGATTGCACTCGCTCCGATGGCTGCCATGGCGGCAGACAGTGCGCCTGGGGGTGATCCGGAAGTTACCATTCGCACGGAAGGCGACAAGACCATCCAGGAATACCGCCAAAATGGTTTCCTGTACGCGATCAAGGTCACGCCCAAGGGCGCACCACCGTATTTCCTGGTGCGCGCGGACGGTACCGATGCGAACTTCATCCGCTCTGACCAGCCGGATATGCTGATCCCGTCATGGAAGATTTTCGAATGGAAATGATTTCTTAACTTAAATTGGCGCCGCGCCCTGCGGCGCCCGTACTGGCAGTTTTAACCATGTCTGTGTTCACCCCCCTGGCTCGGCCCGAGCTGGAAACCTTTCTCGCCCCTTACGGGCTCGGCCGCCTGCTTGATTTCCAGGGAATTGCCGCCGGTAGCGAAAACACCAATTTCTTTATCAGCCTGGAACAGGGCGAGTTTGTCCTGACCCTGGTTGAACGCGGCCCCGTCGCCGAAATGCCGTTCTTCATCGAACTGCTCGACGTGCTCCACGACGCCGACCTGCCCGTGCCCTACGCCTTGCGCACCACCGACGGCCAGGCCCTGCGCGAGCTGAAAGGCAAACCGGCGCTGCTGCAACCGCGCCTGGCCGGCAAGCACGTCAAGGACGCCAACGCCCAGCACTGCGCCCAGGTCGGCGAATTGCTCGGCCACCTGCACCTGGCGACACAAGGCGACAAAGTACTGGAACGCAAGACCGATCGCGGCCTGGATTGGATGCTCAGTGAAGGTGCGCAGCTTATTTCGCACCTGGAAGCAGCGCCGCAGCGCCTGCTGCAAGACGCGCTGGACGAGATCGAAGCCCACAAGGCGCAGATCCTCGCGCTGCCGCGCGCGAACATTCACGCGGACCTGTTCCGCGATAACGCGATGTTCGAAGGCACGCACCTGACAGGCCTGATCGACTTCTACAACGCCTGCTCCGGCCCGATGCTGTACGACGTGGCGATCGCCCTGAATGACTGGTGCTCGGACGAGAACGGCGTGATCGACGGCCAACGCGCCCGCGCATTGCTCGGTGCCTATGCAGGGCTGCGTCCGTTCACCGCCAAGGAGGCCGAATTGTGGCCGACGATGCTGCGGGTGGCGTGTGTGCGGTTCTGGCTGTCACGCCTGATCGCGGCTGAGTCGTTTGCCGGGCAGGATGTGTTGATTCACGACCCGGCGGAGTTCGAACACCGCTTGGCGCAACGCCAGCAGGTCACGATCCAACTGCCGTTCGCGCTCTAAAGGCTCAACTCGGTCAATGTGGGAGCGGGCTTGAACTGGCCTAATGAATTTGGACACATCAATAGGGCGCTATGATGGCGCCCAAACCTGAGGTGTGCAGATGATGCGAAAGTCCTATTCCAGCGAGTTCAAGCTCAATGCCGCAAGCATGGTG
>NZ_JBRFJB010000015.1:0-26023 GCF_053456465.1 Pseudomonas acericola (SeqCode)
ACAACAGCGTAAGGCGCCACAGCTACAACGGATACCATTCGCCAATAGCAGCAGAAAAGTTAGCGGCGTGAGAACCGAAAAGAATGTCCGAAATTACTGGACCAGTTCAAGCCAGCTCCCACATTTTGAACGGTGTACACCTGGCACAGCCTGCAAACCCGATCCCCTGTGGGAGCTGTCGAGCTTTAGCGAGGCTGCGAAGGCGGTGGGTCAGGCAACTGGGATGTTGCCTGTGCCGCCGCTATCGCAGGCAAGCCAGCTCCCACATTTTGAACGGTGTACACCTGACACAGCCTGCAAACCCAATACCCTGTGGGAACTGTCGAGCTTTAGCGAGGCTGCGATGGCGGTGGGTCTGGCGACTGGGATGTCGCCTGTGCCGCCGTCTTCGCAGGCAAGCCAGCTCCCACATTTTGAACGGTGTACACCTGACACAGCCTGCAAACCCAATCCCCTGTGGGAGCTGTCGAGCTTTAGCGAGGCTGCGAAGGCGGTGGGTCAGGCGATAGAGGTTTCGCCTGTGCCGCCGCTATCGCAGGCAAGCCAGCTCCCACAGTTTGAACGGTGTACGCCTGCCATAGCCTGCAAACCCAATCCCCTGTGGGAGCTGTCGAGCTTTAGCGAGGCTGCGAAGGCGGTGGGTCAGGCAATAGAGGTTTCGCCTGTGCCGCCGCTTTCGCAGGCAAGCCAGCTCCCACATTTTTAACGGTGTACACCTGACGCAGCCTGCAAACCCAATTCCCTGTGGGAGCTGTCGAGCTTTAGCGAGGCTGCGATGGCGGTGGGTCTGGCAACTGGGATGTTGCCTGTGCCGCCGTCTTCGCAGGCAAGCCAGCTCCCACATTTGATTGCATTTCAAAGAGGCTGCGCGGTGTTCATTCTGCTTCTTCCCTGCAATGCGCCCACTGATACAGCGCCGGCAACACCAGCAGGGTCAGCAACGTCGACGAAATGATCCCGCCGATCACCACCGTTGCCAGCGGCCGCTGGACCTCGGCGCCGGTGCCGGTGGCGAGTGCCATGGGGATAAACCCTAGGGACGCCACCAACGCGGTCATCAACACCGGGCGCAAGCGAGTCAGTGCGCCTTCGTTGATGGCCACCGACAACGAGCGCCCTTCTTCGCGCAGGTTGCGGATGAACGCAATCATCACCAGCCCGTTGAGTACCGCCACGCCGGACAGGGCGATAAAGCCCACCCCCGCCGAGATCGACAGTGGAATATCCCGCAACCACAGCGCCATGATCCCACCGGTCAACGCGAACGGAATCCCGGTAAACACCAGCAGCCCATCCTTGAGGTTGTTGAACATCATGAACAACAATCCAAACACCAGCAGCAGCGCCACCGGCACCACAATACGCAGGCGTTCGGAGGCTTCCTTCAGTTGCTCGAACTGGCCGCCCCAGGTGGTCCAGTAACCGGCCGGCACCTTCACCTTCTCGAGGATTGCCGCCTCGGCTTCGTCCACAAACGAGCCAATATCCCGCCCGCGTACGTTGGCACTGACGATCACCAACCGCTTGCCGTTCTCACGGCTGATCTGGTTGGGCCCCAGGACCAGGTCCAGGCTGGCCACCTGGGACAACGCAATAAAACCCAACTGCCCTGCCGCGTTGCCTGGCACCGGGATCAACAGCCGCGACAGCCCGTCGATATCGGTGCGCAGCGCGTCGGACAAACGCACAACCATGTCAAAACGCCGATCACCTTCGTACAACGTGCCGGCCTGACGCCCACCGACGGCGACGGCAATGGTGTCCTGCACATCGCCCACATTCAGGCCAAAACGCGCCGCCTTGTCGCGGTCGATATTGATGGTCAGCACCGGCAGGCCGGAGGTCTGTTCCACCTTCACTTCCGAGGCGCCATCGAGGCCCTTGAGGGTTTCGGCGATTTCTCCGGCGGTCTTGTTGAGCACCGCCATGTCATCGCCGAACACCTTCACCGCCACATCACTGCGCACCCCGGAAATCAGCTCGTTGAAGCGCAGTTGGATTGGCTGCGACAGTTCGTACGCACTGCCCGGCACAATCGCACTGGCCCGTTGGATATCAGCGATCAGGCTTTCCCGGGACTTGTTCGGGTCCGGCCATTGGTCCTTCGGTTTAAGCATCACGTAACTGTCAGAAATATTCGGCGGCATCGGGTCGGAGGCAATTTCCGCAGTGCCGGTACGGGCAAACACCCGCAGGATTTCCGGGACCTGGGCCATCAAGGTGGTTTCCAACTGCTGCTGCATCTGCACCGATTGGGTCAGGCTGGTGCCGGGCACGCGCAGGGCCTGTTGGGCGAAATCGCCTTCGCTGAGGCTGGGGATAAATTCGCTGCCCATGCGGCTGGCAACCACGCCCGAGGCGATGATGGCCAGCAGCGCCAGGCCGAACACCAGCGGCCGGCGCGCCATGACTCCGTCCAGCACCGGCGCATAGACACGGCGCGCGGTGCGCATCACCAGGTTTTCTTCTTCCTTGACCTTGCCGGTGACAAACAACGCAATCGCCGCCGGCACAAAGGTCACCGACAGAATCATCGCGCCCAACAAGGCGATCACCACCGTAAAGGCCATGGGATGGAACATCTTCCCGGCCACGCCGGTGAGGGCGAAGATCGGCAGGTACACCACCATGATGATCAGTTGCCCGAAGATCAGCGCCCTCCGCGCTTCCTTGGCCGCGGCAAACACTTCGTGCAGGCGCTCGCTGCGGGTCAACAGGCGCCCGTGGCGTTGCTGCGCGTGGGCCAGGCGGCGGATGGCGTTCTCGACAATCACCACTGCGCCGTCGACGATGATGCCGAAGTCCAATGCGCCGAGGCTCATCAGGTTGGCGCTGACCTTGTTGGTAAACATGCCGGTAAAGGTGAACAGCATCGCCAGGGGAATCACCATCGCGGTGATCAACGCCGCGCGGATATTGCCGAGGAACAGGAACAGCACCGCCACCACCAGCAGCGCCCCTTCGAAGAGGTTTTTCTTAACGGTGGCGATGGCTTTTTCGACGAGGTTGGTGCGGTCATACACGGTGATCGCGACCACGCCTGCGGGCAGCGAGCGGTTGATCTCTTCGAGCTTTTTCGCCACTGCCTGGGACACGCTGCGGCTGTTTTCGCCGATCAACATGAACACCGTACCCAGCACCACCTCACGGCCGTTTTCGGTGGCCGCGCCGGTACGCATCTCACGGCCGATGTCGACTTGGGCGACATTGCGCACGCGAATCGGCGTGCCATCCGCCGTAGTGATGACGATATTGGCGATGTCGTCGATGGACGCCACCTGCCCCGGTGCGCGGATCAACAGTTGCTCGCCGCTGCGCTCGATGTAACCGGCGCCGACGTTGGCGTTGTTGCGCTCCAACGCGGTGACCAGGTCGTTCAACGTCAGGTTGTAGGCCGCCAGCCGCTTGGGGTCCGGGGCGATCTGGTATTCCTTGGCGAAGCCGCCGATGGTATTGATCTCGGCCACGCCGGGGACGTTGCGCAGTTGCGGCTTGATGATCCAGTCCTGGATCACCCGCAGGTCGGTCGGCGTGTAGGCTGTGCCGTCGTCCTTGAGTGCGCCGTCCTCGGCCTCGACGGTCCATAGGAATATTTCCCCAAGCCCGGTGGAAATCGGCCCCATCGCCGTTTCAATGCCGCTGGGCAATTGTTCCCGCGCCACTTGCAGGCGCTCGTTGACCAGTTGGCGGGCGAAGAACAGGTCGGTGCCGTCCTTGAAGATCACCGTCACTTGGGACAACCCCGAGCGCGACAGCGAACGGGTCTGCTGCAACCCAGGCAAACCGGCCATCGCGGTTTCGATGGGAAAGGTCACGCGCTGCTCGGTTTCCAACGGCGAAAAGCCCGCCGCCGCCGAGTTGATCTGCACCTGCACGTTGGTGATGTCAGGCACCGCGTCGATCGGCAGTTTCTGATAGCTGGCGAGGCCGACACCGGCCATCAACAGCACCGCCAGCAGCACGATGATGCGCTGCTCGATGGCGAATTGGATAAGGCGCTCAAACATGGGGAATCACTCGCAGGATCAATGGGCGTGCTCGGCCGAGCCTTTGCCCAGTTCGGACTTGAGGATGAAGCTGCCAACCGTCGCTACTTGCGCACCGGCTTCCAGGCCTTTTCGCACTTCGACGTAGCCGTTTTCGCTCACGCCCAGTTCCAGGTGGCGAGTGACAAAGCCGTGCTCGGTGCGCTGGAACACCGAGGGTTTTTCCTCGACGGTCTGGATCGCGTCCTGAGGCACGGTGACCTTGGCCTGGAAGGTTTCGGTGGCGAGCTGCACGCTGACAAACAAGCCGGGGCGCCAGGCATCGTCGGGGTTGGGCACGCTGACGCGCACGGTGGCGGTGCGCGTCTGTTCGCCGAGCAGGTTGCCGACGTAGGCCACAGTGCCGCTGACTTCAGTGCCCATTTCGGTGGAGCTGACTTTCACCGGCTTGCCGACGCGCACCTTGTTCAAGTCCTTGGGAAACACGCCAAAGGTGACCCACACCTGGGACAGGTCCGAGAGGGTAAAGGCGTTGCTGGTTTCGCTGACCACTTCGCCGACGCCGAGGTGCTTTTCCACCACCACACCGGCAAACGGCGCACGCAGTTCGTAGCGATTTCCACCGACCAGCACAGCACTGCCGCTCAAGGCTTTCATCTTTTGCCGGGCATTGTTCAGGGCGATTTCGGCTTCTTGCAGGGTTTGCCGCGCCAGCAGGTAATCCTGCTCGGCGGAGATCTTGTCCTGCCACAATTGGCGCTCGCGCTGGAAGGTGGTGCGGGCCAGTTCGACCCGGCGCTCGCTGGCGGCCAGCTCACTGCGTTGGTCAGAGATCTGCTGGCTGGCGATCACTGCCAGCAACTCACCTTTTTTCACCGCCTGGCCGAGGTTGACCTGCACCGCCTCCACCACGCCCGCCGCACGCGGGACGATGTGGGAGGTGCGGTCTTCGTCGAAACGCACTTCGGCCGGTAACGTCAGCAGCGTGCTGAGGGAGCGCGGTTGCGCCTGGGCCAGTTGAATCCCGGCGGCCTGGATCTGCTGCTCACTGAGTTCCAATTCGCCTTCTTCTTCATCGGCGTTGGCAAAACCCGAGAGCATCAGGCTCAAGGCGACGGCAAGCGCCACGCCATATTTGTTGTGCATAGAGGACTCCAGGAAAAATCAAAAGCGGGCGAGGTCGCCGTAGATCCGCTCGATGCGCACCCAGGCGTCGGTGACTTGGGCGGTGGCCGTGAGGTACTGGTTACGCGCGGCGATCAAGGTCCGCTGGGCGTCGAGCACGTCGAGGAAGTTGAATTTGCCCATCTCGAAACCACGGGTGGCGCTGTCCACCGCGCTTTGGGCGGCCGGCAGGATCTGTTGGTTGAAGGCGCGCACTTCGGTGTTTGCGGTTTGCCACAGGTCCAGGGCCTGGCGGATTTCGGTGCGCAGGCGCAGTTCGGTGGCGTTGCGCAGGTCGCGGGCCTGGTCGGCGCGGCGGCTGGCGGCGAGGATGTTGCCCTGGTTGCGGTTGAACAGCGGGAGCGGCATCGACACGCCCACCAGGTTCACCCGCTCACGCGCGCCGGCGTCATATTGGCTGCCGATGGACACGTCGAGATCGGGAATGCGCTGGGATTTTTCCAGGCCGACGCTGGCTTCGCTGTGCAGGATTTGTAGCTCGGCCAGGCGCAGTTCGGCGGTTTGTTCGAGGCGCGCCAGCAACTGGGCAGCGGGAGGCATCGGCAGGCTTTGCGTGGCGACGGTCTGAAAGGCGACAGTGGCGCTGCCGGTGCTGGCCGCCAGGCGGCGATAGGCATCGGTGCGGCCCATTTGCGCGCGGTTGAATTCCAGGCGTATTTCCGACAACTGCACCTGGGCGCGGGTGGCTTCCACGGGAGAGGTTTTGCCCGCCGTCACGCGGCCGTTGGCAACCACCAGACCGCGTTCGGCCAAGGCCAGAGAGCGCTGGGCCAGGTCGAGGCGTTCCTGAGCGCGCAGGGCGCTGTAGTAGCCGTCGATCACATCGGCACGCAGGGTGTTGCGGCGCTGCTCCAAAGTCAGTGCAGCGGCGTCTTGGGCGCGACTGGCCACATCGATCCGCGCACCGCGCTTGCCGCCCAGTTCCAGGGTCTGGCTGAGTTTGACGCTGGTTGTGCGCGTGTCGCGGCGGGTGTCTTCGGCATCCACGGACAGCACCGGGTTGGGGATCAGCCCAGCTTGCTGGCGGCCGCCCTGGGCGATGTCGATTTCCCACTGCGCAGCGGCCAGGTCGGGGTTGTTGGCGAAGGCGCTCTGCAACGCTGAATCAAGGGTGAGGGATTGCGCCTGGGCAGCGCTGGTGGCCACCCACAACAGCGTCGCCCCCACAAGGTTTCTAACGGAAATTGGCATATCAAGAGTTCCACGCCCATGAAGTACAAACGGGTGGAATGTAGCGTTCGCGACTTATCAGGGCCGTGGAGCAAAGATTACAAATCCGACAGCAATGGCTCTGGAGCGGGCACTGAGGGCGAGCGCCGCTGATCGCACCAAAACGGCACACCCGCACTGGGCCAGCGCGGTATCAGGTATGCTTTTCGAGCAGGAAACAAAAAGAAACAATTTTCCCAACCTGTTCGATAAGGAGTCCCGTCTTGGAGTTATCGACTGCCGCGTGGATGGTTCACGACACCCGCCTCATGCTCTGCGTCCTGCTGGCCATCGCCAGCATCATCGTGCTGATCAGCGCGACCAAGTTGCCGCCGTTTCTGTCGATCCTGATCGGCACCTTTATTGCCGGTGTCGGCGCCGGGCTGCCGCCGGAAGAAGTGGCCAAGGCGTTCAGCAAAGGCGCTGGGGCGATCCTCGGTGAAGCCGGGATCATCATTGCCCTGGGCTCGATGCTCGGCGCGCTGATGGCCGAATCCGGCGCGGCCGACCGTATCGCCACCACCCTGCTCGGGCTGGGCAGGGGCAAGTCGTTGCCGTGGGTGATGGCGCTGGTGGCGATGGTGATTGGTTTGCCGCTGTTCTTCGAAGTGGGCCTGGTGATGATGGTGCCAATCATCTTTGTGATGGCTAAACGTTCGAACCAGCCGCTGTTGAAAATTGCCATCCCGGCACTGGCGGGCATGACCACCCTGCACGCCCTGATGCCGCCGCACCCGGGGCCGCTGATTGCGGTGGGCGCGTTGCACGCCGACCTGGGCCTGACCATGTTGCTGGGGTTTTGCCTGGCGGTGCCGGCGGTCATTCTCGCCGGGCCGATCTACGGCAACTGGCTGTCCAAACGCCTGCACGTGGATGAGCCGGCCGACATCGGCGCGCTGTTCAGCGCCCCGCCCAAGGCACCGCGTCAGCCGAGCTTTGGGGTGTCGTTGCTGATCATCTTGTTGCCGGTGATTCTGATGCTCGGCAGCACCTTGGCCAAAGTCGCCATGACCGCGGAAAACCCAGTGGCGCTGACGTTGAAATTTCTCGGCGAACCGCTGATCGCCCTCGGCCTGGCCGTGATCGCTGCCGTTATCTGCCTGGGCTGGGCCGCCGGCATGCCGCGTGCGGAAGTCGGCAACACCCTGCGCAAAGCCCTCGCCCCCATCGCCGTATTGCTGCTGACCATCGGCGCCGGCGGCGGCCTCAAGCAAACCCTGCTGGACGCCGGCGTCAGCCAGACCATCAGCAAGGTCGCCGAAGGTGCACACATGCCGTACCTGCTGCTGGCCTGGTTGATCGCCGTGGCACTGCGCCAGGCCACCGGCTCGGCGACGGTGGCCACCACCACCACGGCGGGCATCCTCGCGCCGATGATGGCGGGGTTGGCCGCGACACAAAGTTCACTGGTGGCGCTGGCGATTGGCGCGGGCTCGGTGTTCTTTTGCCATGTGAACGATGCTGGGTTCTGGATGGTGCGGGAGTATTTTGGGTTGCAGTTAAAGCAGACGATTTGGGTCTGGTCGGTGTTGCAGACGATTGTTTCAGTGGTCGGGCTGATCGGTACGCTGCTGCTCTGGCATTTCCTGACCTGACACTTAGGTAGCCAAGGTGTGGCGCTTGCCAAACAACGCCACACACCCCACCCCCACCGCCCCCATCACCACGCAATACCCCACGCAAATCCACGGGCTCGTCGGCATCAACGCAATCAACAACAGCGGCGTCGTACTCGCCCACAGCGCGTAGGCAATGTTGTAGGTAAAGGAAATCCCCGACACCCGCACGCGCGCCGGAAACAGCCCGACCATCACCGACGGCACCGCGCCCACCACACCACAGCTCAACCCCGCCACGGCGTATGCCGCGCCGAGCCAGAGGCCGCCGTTGATCAGGCTGGCATACAGCAGCGCAATCCCCACCGGCAGCAACAGGCTGTAGACCCGCACCGCGCGCCAGGCGCCGATGCGGTCCACCAGCAGGCCGGCAAGGACGCAGCCAATATTGAGGAATACGATGCCCAGGGCGCTCAAGGCGAAGGTGTGGCTGGGGCTCATGCCGAAGGTTTTTTGCATCATGGTCGGGGTGATGACCACGAGCACTACGACGGCGGAGGTGAGGACGCAGGTGAGGATCATCGCCGGCAGCAGCACGGCGCGGTGGTCGCGTAGCACGGTGCGCAGTGGCAGTTCGGCGGCGGCTTGGCGGCGGGCCTGCATTTCGAGGAACACTGGAGTTTCACTGAGCCAGCGGCGCAGCCACACGCCGATCACGCCGAACACACCGCCGAGCAGGAAAGGGAAACGCCAGGCGTAGTCGAGGATCTCGGCCGGCGTGAAGACTTGCGCCAGCAGCGTGGCGGTGAGTGCGCCGAGCAGGTAGCCGAAGGTCAGGCCGGCTTGTAGGAAACCCAACGCGTAGCCGCGGTGATGAACCGGTGCGTGTTCGGCGACGAAGGTCCAGGCACTGGGCACTTCGCCGCCGACCGCAGCACCTTGCAGCACGCGCAGAAACAGCAGGATCAGCGGTGCGAAATAACCGATCTGCGCATAGGTCGGCATGATGCCGATCAGCAGGCACGGCAGCGCCATCATCAAGATGCTCAGGCTGAATACACGTTTGCGTCCCAGGTGGTCGGCGAAATGCGCCATCAGGATGCCGCCCAATGGGCGCGCCAGGTAACCGGTGACGAAGATGCCGAAGCTTTGCAGCAGGCGCAGCCACTCGGGCATTTCCGGGGGGAAAAACAGTTGGCTCAAGGTCAGCGCAAAGAACACGAAGATGATGAAATCGTAGATTTCCAAGGCCCCGCCCAAGGCGGCCAGGCCCAGGGTTTTGTAGTCGGAGCGGGAAAAACGCTGCGCCTGAGGGGCAAGGGTGGCAGTCATGTGAAGGCTCGGCAGACAAACAAAATGGCGTGCAGGTTATGAGCTGGGCCGGATGATGGCAATCGCCGCAGATATATTTGTTTTCCTCATGGATCGATGAAGATAACTGCATTCCCATATCAATGGCCGTAGCGGAACATGCCGAAAAATTGCCTGCCCCATAATAAATACAAGAGGAATGACTCGTGGCCGATGCTATCGAAGAAAGCCGCTATGCCCGCTTTGCCCTGCGCTGCTCCAACTTCGCCGAACGCTGGTTCCCGGATTCGTGGGTGTTTGCCGCCCTCGCCGTGATTATTGTCGCCGTAGCGACCCTGGGCATGGGCGCCGCGCCGACCGAAGCCGCCAAGGCCTTTGGCGATGGGTTCTGGAGCCTGATCCCGTTCACCATGCAGATGGCATTTGTGGTGATCGGTGGGTATGTGGTGGCCAGTTCGCCGCCAGCGGTGAAGCTGATCGATCGCCTGGCGCGCATCCCCAAGAACGGCCGCTCGGCCGTGGCCTGGGTGGCACTGATCTCCATGGTGGCGTCCCTGCTCAACTGGGGTTTGTCCCTGGTGTTCGGCGGCTTGCTGGTACGGGCGCTGGCCCGTCGTACGGATTTGCGCATGGATTACCGCGCGGCCGGTGCCGCAGCTTACTTGGGCCTTGGCGCGGTGTGGGCGCTGGGGCTGTCGTCATCGGCGGCGCAGTTGCAAGCCAACCCGGCGAGTTTGCCGCCGTCGATCCTGTCGATCACCGGGGTGATCCCGTTCACCGACACGATCTTCCTGTGGCAATCCGGCGTGCTGTTGCTGGCGCTGATCGTGGTGTCGCTGATCATCGCCTACGCCACCGCGCCCGGCCCGAACAGCGCGCGTGATGCCAAGGCCTGCGGCGTCGACCCGGCATTCAACCTGCCCAAGCTGCAAGCGCCGACACGCCCTGGCGAATGGCTGGAACACAGCCCGTTGCTGACCATCTTGCTGGCGCTGCTGGCGGCGGGTTGGCTGTTTCATGAGTTCTCGACCAAACCGGCGATCAGCGCGATCTCGGGGCTCAACACCTATAACTTCCTGTTCATCATGGTCGGTGCCCTGCTGCACTGGCGCCCGCGCAGCTTCCTCGATGCGGTGGCGCGGGCAGTGCCAACCACCACCGGCGTGCTGATCCAGTTCCCGCTGTACGGCTCGATCGCCGCGCTGATGACCGTGGTCAAGGGCGGCGACGGCCAGACCCTGGCGCACCATATCTCGACGTTCTTTACGTCGATCGCTTCCCATGACACCTATGCGCTGCTGATGGGCGTTTATTCGGCGGTGCTGGGCTTCTTTATTCCGTCGGGCGGTGGCAAGTGGATCATCGAAGCGCCGTATGTGATGCAGGTGGCCAATGACCTGCAATATCACCGGGGCTGGGCGGTGCAGATCTACAACGCGGCTGAGGCGCTGCCGAACCTGATCAACCCGTTCTATATGCTGCCGCTATTGGGCGTGCTGGGGCTGAAGGCGCGGGATCTGATCGGGTTTTCCTTTGTGCAGCTGCTGGTGCATACGCCGCTGGTGTTGTTTCTGCTGTGGGCGTTGGGAACGACGTTGACGTATTTGCCGCCGATGATGCCCTGAGAGCAGCTGCAAGCTTCAAGTTGTAAGCCTTAAGCTTACCGCTTGAAGCTTGCAACTTACCGCTGCCTTAATTCCGTCACATTGCATTGCTACCGTCCTGCGAAATATCTTGCAACATCTCGCCAGGGACTCCCCGCAATGACCGATGAGCACGCAGACCGCCCTTCCGCCGATTCCGCCGATCAAGCGCCAGTAGACAGCAGCCGCCGGCGTTTCCTGGGAGGCGCGGCGGTGCTGGGGGTTGGCGCGACTTTGAGTGCTTGCGGCAACACAAATGAAGCACCGGGCAGCAAACCGGTGGCGCGCCCGCTGACGGCCCAGGAGCTGGACAAGGCCCTGCACGACCAGGTGAAAACCGTGGTGGTGATCTATGCCGAGAACCGCAGCTTCAACAACCTGTTTGCAGACTTCCCCGGCGTGGAGAAACCGCTGTCGGCCCTCAACCCCACCGACGCCCAGCAACGCGACCGCGACGGTAGCCTGCTGACCACCCTGCCCCCGGCCTGGGGCGGTGTGTTGCAAGTCGGGCCGCAAAGCGTGGACGGGGTGACGTATCCCAGCGAAGTGCAATTCCAGCAAAACCTGCCCAACGCACCGTTCGCCCTCAAGGGCCCGAACGCCGAGGACCTGCCTCTGAGCCTGGTCACCCGCGACCTGTGGCACGTGTTCTACCAGAACCAGATGCAGATCAACGGCGGCAAGAACGATAACTTTGTCGCGTGGGGCGATTCCGGTGGCCTGGTGATGGGTTATTACGCCCAGAGCCGTTATTCCCTGCGCCTGTGGGATGTGGCCAAGGAGTTTGTGCTCTGCGATAACTTCTTCCAGGGCGCCTTCGGTGGCTCGTTCCTCAACCACCAGTACCTGATCAGCGCCACCGCGCCGTTTTATCCGAATGCCGCGCAGTCCGTGGCCAAGGCGCAGATTGCCACGCTGCAAAGCGATGACCCGACCGACACGCGCCTGAAACCCTTGGACAAATCCCCGGCCAGCGCGATGACCGGCGCGCCGCAGTTCGGCCCCAGCGCGCTGACCCCGGACGGTTTTGGCGTGAACACCCTGGCCCCGCCCTACTGGCCGACCTGGATCCGTGACCCGGAAAACCCGGATTACTCCAAACCCGACCTGCCCAACGTGCTGGTGCCGCAAACCCACGAGCATATCGGCGACAAACTGTCGAAAAAGAACGTCGACTGGGCCTGGTACGCCGGCGCCTGGCAAGCGACGCTGGACCAGTTCAAGGACTCGGGAGGTATCCCGAAGATTCCGAACTTCCAGTATCACCATCAGCCGTTCAACTATTTCAAAAAGCAGGGGCCAGAGAACCGTGTCGAGCGGGACAAGCGCCTGCGTGATGGCGGCTTGGGTGACGAGTCGAGCACCAACAAGTTCTTTGCCGATGCCCAGGCTGGCAAGCTGCCTGCGGTGACCTTCTACAAACCCCAGGGCAACTTGAACATGCACGCCGGCTACGCCGACGTGGCCTCGGGTGACCGCCATATCGCCCGCGCCTTGAAGGTGCTGCAAGAAAGCCCGCAGTGGAAAAACATGGTGGTGGTGGTCACCGTCGATGAAAACGGCGGCTGGTGGGACCACGTCGCGCCACCCAAGGGCGAGCGCTGGGGCCCCGGCACGCGGATTCCGGCGCTGGTGGTGTCGCCGTTTGCACGCAAGGGCACGGTGGACCACACGGTGTACGACACGGCGTCGATCCTGCGCTTGATCACCCGCGTGTTCCAACTGGAAACCCTTGACGGCCTCAAGCAGCGCGATGACGCGATGATCGCCCGTGGCCAAAAGCCCATGGGTGACCTGAGCAACGCCTTGCAGTTCGAGGTGTAGGTTTTCTTATCCAATAGCGACACGCCCGGCGATTTCGCACGCGTGATGCCTGGTCAGCCGCTACTGTGTGGAGGTGGGTTTTCGCTGACTAGGAATCAACTATGTATAAACCGACCAGGTTGTCCTTCACCCTGGCCGCACTGATGGCCAGTGCGGTCGTGCAGGCTGACGTCGAAGTACCACTGGGCAGCACGCAACGTGTCACCCAGTTGTTCGCCTTCCCCAATAACTGCAACGTGATCTGCTTTCGGCCCTGGTCGCTGGAGCAGACGGCCGAGCATTATCTGACCCAGAGCCTGCAACGGGATGGCTACAGCCGCGCCAAAGTCAGCGTGAAAACCCACGACGGCCAGGTTGCGGCGACCTTCAGCGGCGTGCCCGACAGTTACGGCCAGCCCTTGACGGCCTTGCTCGCCACCGCCGACCTTGCGTACCAAGGCGCCAGCAAGCTCAACAGTGACGGCAAGTGGGCCTACAACTGGTACTTGTTCCTGCCGCTGGGGATGGCCCTGGAAAACCGCAAGAGCATCGAGCTGCTGCACTTCCCGCCGGATTATTCGCTGACCCAGGCTCAGGATTACCTGGAATCGAAAACCACCGACCGCTGGGCCGCGCTGCTCACCGACAACGGTATCCCGGCCACCGAAACCCCGGCCTACCAGACCATCATCGATATAGCGCCCATCGCCGCGCCGGCCAGCGCGGGCGCCGACTTGCAAAATGTCTACGGCTACTTCACCGACTACCAGACGCGCATGGTCGAGGAACTGAGCCTTCACCCCAAAGGTTCGTTGCCGATGGTGGCGTTCGGCGCGCCGGTGCGCAATTGGGTCAAGCAGCAGTACGGGCAGACCGTGGGCGTACTGGGCCTGGTGCAAATCAGCCCGGCGGCCGGCAAGAGCGTTTCAGTACTGGGTGCCAACCACCCGAGTTACATCTGGTATGCGGCCGACCCTGCCACCTATGACGGCAATGAACAGAAGGCCGACGAGGTTGGCTTGAAGGTCATGGGCCAGGATCTGAGCGCCGCCTGCTGGCAGGCCGGGATGGGGCAGAAACCGGCGAGCGACCCAAATGTGCTGCTCAAGGCCTGCATGAACACCTGGCAGGTCACGCGCAAGGAGCAGACGTGTGAATTGTTCTACACCTCGGTGCGCGAGTTCTCCCCAGAAAAAGCCAACGCCCTGTGCGCCACGCCGGCGATCAAGGCTCAACTCAAGCAGCTCAAGATCCCCGCCCCTGCACCCTCCGCCAACGCTCCAGCGTTGTAGCCCGCACAAAAAAAAACCGATTTCTACTGTCAACGTTGACAGTAGAAATCGGCTCCAACTTCAGTGAGTCTTGAGCCGCGCCCATCCGCTGCAAGACTGGTAGTCAGCCACCACCCGCAGGTCCATGCAGCCAAACCAAGGAGAGTTATGAAGACTCAGGCCATGGATAAGGCTAAAACGGCTGCGAGTGACTGCCTTTACCCTTTCAAGCCCCAGCTCGGGAAGGGCTACCCCTCGACACAACATTTTGAAGTGGTGCACGCCGCCGATGGTGTGGGCAGCGCGATCAAGACGCGGGTCACGTTTGACAGCCGCGTGTGCATCGCCAATATCTCCGGCTACGCCCTGAGCGAACGACGCCAGCACACGTTGCAACTGTCATCCCGTATCCACCTGTACGACTGTTGGTTTTGCGGGCTGTTTTCCCATTCATGCAAGCCGAATGTATTTCTCGACCTGCATTACCTGGAAGTCTGGACCCTGCACGAAATCCGCGCCGGCGCCCCGCTGACCATTGACTACGCCAACACTGAAGAGGTGCTGTTCCGGCAATTTGCCTGCCGGTGCGGCGAACTCAACTGCCGAGGCTGGATTACCGGGCGCAACGAACCGCTGAACGCCGAAGGCCAGGCCTTCATGGCCAAATGGCGCGAGCGCAAACAGCCTTAGGCTTCACCCAACGGGCGCAGGCGGTATTGCGGCGGCAGTTGCTCGAAGCCACTGATGGTGGTGTTCAAGCTCTTCCAGCGGCCATCCTTGATGCCGTAGATGCAGCCATGGATCGACAGGCTCTGCCCACGGTGCCAGGCGTTTTGCACAATGCTGGTGTGACCGACGTTCGCCACCTGTTGAATCACGTTCAACTCGCACATACGGTCAACGCGCTCTTCTTCGGTCGGCAACTGCGCCAGCACGTCACGGTTTTCGTAGTAGAGGTCACGGATGGTGCGCAGCCAGCCGTCGATCAGGCCAAACTGGCGGTCCTGCATCGAGGCGCGTACGCCGCCGCAGCCATAGTGGCCGGTGACGAGGATGTGTTTGACCTTGAGCACGTCCACCGCGTACTGGATCACCGACAGGCAATTCAGGTCGGTGTGCAGCACCACGTTGGCCACGTTGCGGTGGACGAACAGATCACCCGGCAGCATGCCGACGATCTCGTTGGCCGGTACGCGGGCGTCGGAGCAGCCGATCCACAGGTATTCCGGGGTTTGCTGGCGGGCCAGCTTGGCGAAGAATTCGGGATCTTCCTGTTTGATCGCATCCGCCCAGCGTTCGTTGTTATCAAGCAGGTCTTGTAGTTCGTTCATCAGGAAAGCCTCAGGAATGATGCGCAGTTTTGTGACTGACAACCCCTCGTCCAGGTCACGCCGCGCGCAAATTAGCTTGAATCTTTGAGGCGCAACGCCTGTCCACACACTATAAGCCCCACAGTATGAGGATAGGCCATGACTGAATCACGACGTCCCTACGGCGCTACGCAACCTGAGCCCATTGATGACAACGAAGACCGCATGGGCTCCATGCGCGAGCTGGATTTTGACAAGGAGACACCGAGTGCGCAGCGCGGTGATGAATTGACCCCAGAAGCGCTGACCCCTGAGAGCGGGGCGCGAGATGCGCTGGAGGAAGGGGACGATGACGCGGCGGATTATGATCTGAGCATTGTCGATGAAGATGAGATTGGCGGCGGGAATGGCCTGGATGAGGCCGAGCTGGCCGACATTGACCCCGTAGACGGAAACCGCTGACACAGCGCACAGCTCATTGTGAAACTGGCTTGTGTGGGAGCTGGCTTGCCTGCGATGCAGGCAACTCGGTTTTTCTTTGACACCGAGTTGGTCCTATCGCAGGCAAGCCAGCTCCCACAGGGGTCGGTGTTCACAGGGGAAAGTGTGTTTAGTCGACCAGCGTGCAGGCCATGACCACCGCATCTTCGCGACCGCCCACTGCGGGGTAGTAGTCGCGACGACGGCCAATTTCGTTGAACCCGTAGCGTTCATACAGACGGAACGCACCAGTATTGCTGTCACGTACTTCCAAAAAGCACTCCCGCGCACTGGCCGCATACGCCCGGGACATCAGGTGTTCCAGCAACGCCAAGCCCAGGCCACGACCCTGGTTTTCCGGCTTGACGGTGATGTTCAGCAAATGCGCCTCATCGAGGATGATCTGCACCACACCATGCCCCACCTGCTGCTCGCCTTCGAACATCAGCCAGATCTGGTACTTGCCCAGCCCGTCGAGAAAAATCCCACGGGTCCAGGGGTGGCTGAACGCCGCGTATTCGATTTTCAGCACGGCGTCGAGGTCAGCCTCGGTCATCGGGCGGAAGGTTAAAGCCTCACTCATCGGTTGTTTTCCAGCGCGCCATCAGCCGGCGCATGGCTTGCCAGACATCAGCCTTACGCTGTGGCTCTTCCATTAATAATTCCAGGCCCGGCAGGGCCCATACCGAGCCCAGGCCTTCGACCTGCAGCTCGCGGTACCAGGCTTCGGCATTGGCTTCGCCGGCAAAGCGCACGGCGGGCAGGCCGATCAGCCACAGGCACACGCAGGGTTCGTCTTCCAGGCGCGCAGACACAAAACCTTGCACAAAATCCCGCGCGGCGTCCGGGCCCTGGTCCATGTTGCCGCGCACCAGCAACGGCCAGCGCACCGGGTCGCCGACGATCTGCGGGCTGTCGGGCAGGCCAGCGGCGCGCAGCATGTCCTTGAGCAACATATAAGCCGGGTCGCGGGTCTGGAAACGTTCGCCGGTGGGCAGTTCCACCAGCAGCAGGCAGCGCCCGGCCCGCAGCAATTGCAGGGCAAAGCGTGGCGGCGGCACCACCGGCGCCTTGGCCACCGGGGCAGCCGCTTCGACCACCTTGGCCGCCTTGGTCACCGGTGACGGACGCGGCACTTCGACCTTGGCCCGCTCTACAACAGGGCGTACCGGCGCATCAGGCTTGATCACGGCTACCGGCGCGGCGGCTTCCTCGCCCGACGATTCGAACGCCTCATAAGGCTCAAGCGCCTGCAACAGCTCGGGCCGCGAGGGCGCGGCAAACGGCAGTTCGGTGCGGGGCAGCCAGTTGACCACCTGCATGGCGGTCAAGTAAGCGCGACGTCGGGACTCGATAAGCACAGCTCGGCCACTTGTGGATAAGTAAAGAGCGGGGATTCTACCGTTGTTCGGCAACAATCGCCCACTGCGTACTGACCGGCTGTGGATAAATCCCGCGCCTGATGCAGTACAATCGCGACTTTTCATCGCCAACCAGCCGGCCATTCCCATGATCGAACCCAAGCGCGTCCTACGCGCCCTCGCCGAACACTGGGCATTACTTGAGCCTCTGTGCGAACACTTCGACCAAGGCACCCTGAGCCTTGCCGAACTGCGCGCGCAACTGGCCGCCCAACAACTGGACAGCACGCCACAGGACATCACCAGCCTGTTGGACGTGTGGATTCGCCTGGACATCCTGGTGCCTGTCGCCAAGAGCCCGAACCGTTTCGAGCTCAACGCACAGATCCATGACTTCCTGGCTTATCTTCGCAAGGAGCACCGGCTTGGCCTGTGCCTGGAAATCGAAGCCTACCTGCGCCACCTTGAGCGCCTGGCCGGTTATATCCAGGACGCCTTCGACATCCGTGATGGCCACGACCTGGCCCGCCAACTGCGCTTGCTGGATATGCGCGTGCGGGATGTGCTGAAAAAACTCGCCAACGACGAACAGGCCCTCGCTGCCGTGGCCGACCGCGCCAAGACCAGCGACCGGCAGATTCCGTTGCGCCAGCGTTATGCCGAGGTCCTGGCGACCTGGGATGAATACGTCGAACCGATGATCCAACTGGTGAACGCCGACGGCGCCTTCGAACAAGGCGTGCGCAAGGTCGAGAACGTGCTGCTGCGCCTGCTCACCGAGCAACAGCGCCTCGGCCACCTGGTGGACGACGACATGCTGCTGCGCACCCACGCGCGCATCCTCGAAATGCAGACCAGCGCCCAGCTGACCTTGCGTCATGCGCGGGAGCTGCTGTTGCCGCTGCGTGAAGAAGCGCGTCGGCACAACGCCGTGACCCGTGGCGCGGCGCTGGCCCTGTCGGCGATCCGCCGCAAAGGCCTGGACGCAGTGCCACAGGCCGCGATGCCGATGTTTACCCGTCCGCAAAGCACCTTTCTCGGCAGCGCGAGCCAGGTGGAAGCCTATGTGTACGCCCTGGCGAATTTCGAGCCGAAACCGGCAAAATTCCCCAAGGCGCACAAATCCCACAAGGGCGAAGCCCAGCGCGCACCGCGCACCGTCAAGGAAATGCTCGAACGCTGCGAAGACGCGCTGCCGATGCCAGACCTGATGACCTGGCTGCTGGAGCAGGAACCGGACGGCGCCACCGACGAATTGCTGTACTGGTTCTCACGGCTGTCCCGCGAAAAACGCTTCAAGCGCGAACGCCTGGAACGCCGCGACTACCACACCACCGAGCACCAGGTCAGCCTGCGCTCCTTCGCCCTGCTCCCGGTTACGCCTGACGCGCCCGAGAATTCTGCGAGCATCCCTCATGCATCTTGATCTATCCGAACTGTCCCAGCTGGCGCCGATCTTTCGCGAGCTGTTCAAGGGTTACCACGTCAGCCGCCGCGACCCGGAGCTGTACGCGCAACTGTCGAACTTCCAGGACCAGTACCGCACGCTGTTCAAGGCCCTGGGCTTTGAGTTGGTCTGCGACACACGCGGTTTCTACTATTTCGTGCCGGACACCGCCGTGGCCGCCGCACAGGTAAACAAGACAGCGCAGCGCCTGGCCCTGTTCACGTTCATCATTGTTGAGCACTTGGCGGATCAAGGCCGCGACCCGATTGCGGTGCTCGACGGTGGCAGCCTGGGCCGCGATGAATTGCCGTCGCTGCTGGAGAAGTACCGCGACCTGTTTATCCAGGCCGAAGTGCAGACCCAGGAAGAACTCGAAGAAAAAATCATGCGCCGCATGACCCAACTGGGTTTTGCCAGCGAAGACAACGGTATCTATCGCTTCCTGCCGCCGATGCACCGCTTCCTCGATGTGTGCCTGTCGGTACAACAGGACCGCGACCTGGCAGCCAGCGTGCACAGCGTGTTACCACTGCCGGCGCCGGTGATCATCGACGAAGACAGCGATGAAAAACTGCTGAAGACCGATGACCCGCTGGACCTCAGCGACTTCGCCGAAGAAAGCGAAGAAGACGCCCTGGCCCGCGCCATTGCCGAAGAACAGGAGACCGACGCATGAGCAAGGAACGCTACGGCATCCGCCGCTTCGCCCTATTGAATACCGCAGGCTACAGCCTGGGTTTGTTCCCGCTGGAAGAACCGCTGTCGGTGTATGGCGCGAACAACCTGGGTAAATCCGCGTCGATCAACGCCTTGCAGTTCCCGATCCTGGCGCGCATGTCGGACATGAGTTTCGGCAAGTACACCCTGGAACAATCGCGACGCTTCTACTTTGCCACCGACACCAGCTACATCCTCGTCGAAGTGTCCCTGCCCCACGGCCCGCACGTGATCGGCGTAGTCGGGCGCGGCCCGGGCGGTGGTTTCGGTCACCAGTTCTTTGCCTACGCCGGCAAGCTGGACCTGGCGCATTACCAGAAGAACGACACCTGCCTGCGCCAGAAAGAGTTGTTCACCAACCTTGAGCGCGAAGGCCTGAAAGCCTACGAGCTCAAGCCCGATGAACTACGCCGTTTGTTGGTGGGCGGCCACACGTCGATCCCGCTGGACCTGACGTTGATCCCGCTGCGCTCTACCAGCGAGCAGAGCCTGAAGACCTTCCGCGCGCTGTTTATCAACCTGCTGCACATGCGTGAAATCACGGCGGCCAAGCTCAAGCAACTGTTCCTCGATGCGTTCGAACACAGCCTGCGTTCCGGTAGCGTGGATTACATCGCGGCGTGCGAAGAAGCCTTCCGCGATGTGCGACGCATGGAGCAGGACTACAACTCCCTGGTAGCCGCCGGCCCGCTGGTTGAAGCGCTGGCCAATGGCGTGCGCCTGCGCGACGTATTGCGCGGCAAGCTGCATCGCCTGTCGCCGCTGCTGGATTCGTTGCTGGGCACGTGGTCGGACTACGCCAGTGCGCGCAAGGAAGAGCTGACCATCCAGGCCGAGCACTATCGCGGCGAGCAAGACGCGCTGCAAAACGACCAGCGCGGCGGTACCCAGGAGCTGATGCGCCTGGAGCGGGAAATCAGTGGTATCCAGCGTTGGCTGGGCGAGCTGTCGGTGCTCAAGCATCGCTTTGCGCTGGTGGATGACGTGAAGGTGCTGGAGCAGCAATTGCTGGCGGCCAAGGATGCTCACGATGAACTGGCAGGCGCCCTGGCGCAGTCGCGGCAGTTCAGCGCCGAGGATTTGGACGAGCGCTTGCGCGAGCTGGAAAAGCGCTTGAAGTCGGTCAAGCAGCAGCTTGATCACGCGGACAACAACAGCTACGCCAAACTGCGCGAAGAATTCTCACAGCAGGATGTCGAGCGTCTGATGCGCCTGTTCAACAGTTCGCTGTTCAGCCTGCCGTTGGGCGAGCATGGCATCACGCTGGATGAGGACGGCCAGTGGGTCAAATCCCTGGAGCAGATCCTCGATGGCTTCAAGGGCGAACGCTTTGAAGTGCCGGGGCTGTCCATCGACATCTCCCACATCGAACCGCCGGCGTTGCAGGCCCTGGCGGATCGCGCCGCGTTGCGCGATCAGAAAGAGCGCCTGGAAAAAGAACTCAAGCAACTGAAAACCCAGCAGGCCGTGGCCTCTGACCGGGCGGCGAGCAAGACCCAGACCGAAGCGCTGTACCAACAGGTACTGGACGCGCAGAAGGCGCTGGAAGATTTCCGCCGGGCGCAAACACTGAGTGCCGAAGAAGGCGAGAAGCTGGAAAACCTCGCGCAGATGGAAGCGGCGCAGGATGAGTTGAAGCGCTCCAGCGATGCGTTTACCGAGCGCGTCCAGCAGTTGTCGGCCAAGCTGCAACTGGTGGGCCGTCAGATCGGCGATATGGAAGCCAAGCAACGCACACTGGATGACGCGTTGCGCCGTCGCCAGTTGCTGCCGGCGGACTTGCCGTTCGGCACGCCGTTCATGGACCCGGTCGACGACTCCATGGACAACCTGCTGCCGCTGCTCAATGACTATCAGGACAGCTGGCAAGGCTTGCTGCGCGCGGATGGGCAGATCGAGGCGTTGTATGCCCAGGTGCGCCTCAAGGGTGTGGCCAAGTTCGACAGCGAGGATGACGTTGAGCGGCGCCTGCAGTTGCTGATCAACGCGTATGCGCACCGTACCGATGAAGCGCTGACCCTGGGCAAGGCACGCCGTGCGGCGGTCACCGATATCGCGCGGACCTTGCGCAATATCCGCAGCGACTACGACAGCCTTGAGCATCAACTGGCGTTGTTCAACCGCGAGATCAACAAGCGCCAGGTCTCCAACCTGCAGAGCTTCCGCATCGTGCTCGCGCCGAACAAGGAAGCCCTCAAGCATATCGACCAGATCATCCACAGTGCCGGTCAGTATGAAGAAGGCGAAACCCTGTCGGTGTTCGACCTGAGCCAAAGTGCCGAGCAGGACAACAAGAACGAAGAGGCCAAGGAATACCTGGCGCGCCTGGTGGCCGCCAACCATAACCAGTTGGGCCTCAAGGATCTGTTCGAACTGGCGTTCGAGATCACCAAGGTGCATGGCCAGCCGGTGATTCACACCGACATCGACGGCGCGGCGTCCAACGGCACCACCATGACCATCAAGGCGCTGACCAACATGTATTTGTTGCTGCACTTGATGGACCGCGACCAGGCCGGGCGCGTGCGCTTGCCGTACTACCTCGATGAGGCGGCGGACATCGACGAGAAGAACCAGGCGGCGTTGCTGGAAACCAGTCTGCAACTGGGCTTTGTGCCGATTCTGGCCAGTGTGAAGCCACAGGTTTCCGCCCAGGTGGCGATTGACCTGGAAGGCGGCAGCGGGCCGAACGGGATCTATATCGATGAGGCGGATTGGAAGTACATTCGTCGTCACGATGTGGTGAAGGCGACGGTGAATGTGCAGGCGGATGAGCCGGAGTTGGATGAGGTCTGAGTTTTTGGACTGACATGAAAAAGGCCCCTGGGTGTGAATCCAGGGGCCTTTTTTATTGCCTGTTCGGGCCTCATCGCGGGCAAGCCCGCTCCCACATTTGGAATGCATTGGTTCTGAAAATGCATTCCCCTGTGGGAGCGGGCTTGCCCGCGATGGCCGCGCCTCGGTCTACTTGCCGAGTGGGATTTTAGGCGCCCAGGTCAGCCATTCATCCTCAAACTTGTCGAACAGCGGGAAGGTCTGCTGCGCAAGTGCAACATTGCCCATACGATCGCCATCTGGCGTAGCGAAGGCAATGCCACCCGCGACCAGCGTCTCTAAGGACTCAGTTCGCACCGTCGCCCCTTTGAACAGGCCGAAGTCGAGACCAAAGCCACTGGTGTTCCAGAAGCGGCTGCCGCTACGTACCAGCGGTGCGTACTTGGGCTCGATCAGGACGTGGATCAGCACGCGGTCAGCGGTCTGCCCCAGCTCGTAGCCGGTGACTTTGCCCACGGTGACTTCGCGGTAGGTCACGGGTACGCCTTCCTTCAGCGAGCCACGCCGTGCGGCGCTGAGGGTGAGGCTCAGGCCTTCCTCTTGGTGAACGGCTTTCGGCGGTTCATCCAGTGCGACGAAGCTCTTTTGCGGGCCTGCGTTTTTCACCGCTGGCTGCACTTCGATGTATTGGCCGGTGACCAGGGTTTCCAGGTTCGAGGTTTTCATCAGGCCCAGCTCAGGCTTGACCACCCAGAACTGGCTGCCCACGCGGGCGATGCGGTCCGCCACTTGAGTAATGCGCGCGCTGAGCAACACCGACTGCATGTCGGCGCTGAGATCGACGCTTTCGATCTTGCCCACATCCAGGCCTTTGAAACGTACCGGTGTGCCCGGGCGCATGCCGTCGGCGCGATCGACCTTGATCGTCACCAGAGTGCCGCGCTGATTGGCAGCCTCGCGGTCGGTAAACAGGCGGAAGCGCGGAATGCGCTTCTTCAACGGCACGTTCTGCTCTGGGGTTTCGAAGGCGATACCGCCGGCCATCAGGCTGGCCAGGGATTCACTCTTGACCTGGATGCCGCCGGTGAGGCCGCCGGTCAGGGTGACGCCGCTGGCATTCCAGAAACGCGTGGAGCCGTTGACCAGGTTTTCGTATTCCTTCTCGATGTGGACGCCGATCACCAGCTGCTTGTTCTTGCGCGAGAACTGGTAGCTCTGTACCGAGCCGACCTTGACCTGTTTGTAGAGGATCGGGCTGCCGACATCCAGCGAACCGAGGTTATCGGTGAACAACACCATGTGCAGCCCCGGGGAACGCAGGTCCAAGGGTGGCGCCTTGGCGCGGGCGACGAATTCGCGCTGAGGGGCGCTGCCTTTGTCGCCGGGGCGGATGGCGATGTAGTTGCCTTTGACCAAGGCCTCAAGCCCGGTGATACCGGCCAGGGAAATAGATGGCTTGACCACCCAGAACTGGGTGTCCTGCACCAGGTAGTCTTCGGCCAGCGGGTCGAGGGTCAGTTCGGCGTTGGCGCTGGACAGCGACGGGTCGATCTTCAGGGTTTTCAGGCTGCCGACCTGGATGCCTTTGTACATCACCGGTGTGCGGCCGGCTTGCAGGCCTTCGAAATCGGTGAGCTTGACCTTGACCTTGATGCCGGCCGCAGCCGCGTCGAAATCTTCGTACAGGCGGAAGGGCAGGCTTGGGTCTGTGGGCGGGCTGTCCTTGCGGTTCTCCGGCGTGGCGAAGGCAATGCCGCCGGCGACGATGCTGGAAAGGGATTCGCTGCGCACCTTCACGCCGGAGAGGTTGGCGTCGATGCTGATGCCGCTGGCGTTCCAGAAACGCGTGTGTTTGCGCACCAGGTTGGCGTAGGTCGGTTCGATGTAGACCTTGATTTCAACGGTGCTCTGGTCTTCGGAGAGCAGGTAGCTTTTGACCTGGCCGACCTGGATCTGCTTGTAGAACACCGGGCTGCCACGGTTGAGCGAGCCGAGGCGGTCGGCCTTGACGGTCAGGTGCAGGCCGGGCTTGGCGTCGGACAAGGGCGGCTCTTCGGAGAGCGCCTTGAATTTGCGCGTGGGTTCGCCATCACCGGGGCTGGCGGCGATGTAGTTACCCGAGACCAGGGTTTCCAGACCGGTGATGCCGGCCAGGCTGACACTGGGCTTGACCAGCCAGAAGCGCGTGTTGGTCTTGAGGTACTGGTCGACGTCCTTGTTCATCTCGATGGTGGCGATCACCCCGCGATTACTGCCTTCGTCGTCCAGGGCCAAGGCCTTGACCTTGCCCACCGTCATGCCTTTGTAGACCACTTCGGTCTTGTTGACCTGGATACCTTCGCCGCTTTCGAAGCGCACCTGGATATCGATGCCCTGCTGGGTATAGGCGCGCCATCCCAGCCAGCCGCCGATGACCAGGGCAATCAGGGGTAGCACCCAGATGGCCGACCAGTTGGAGGCCGGGCGGGTTTTAGCTTTTGGCAAATCACTCATGGTCGTCGTCCGACTCCGTGTTATCCCAAATCAGTCGGGGATCAAAAGTTACTGCGGCAAGCATCGTCAAGATCACCACACTGGCGAACGCCGCAGCGCCGAGATTGGCCTCGACACTGGCAAGTCGCCCGAAGTTTACAACCGCCACCAGGATGGCGATCACGAAAATATCCAACATGGACCAGCGGCCAATGAATTCGATAAAGCGGTACATGACGATACGTTGTTGTGCGGACAGCGGCTGATGGCGCTGCACGGAGAACAGTAGCAGACCAATACCAACGAGCTTGAAGGTTGGCACCAGAATACTGGCGATGAACACCACGGCGGCGATGGGGAACATGCCATGCTGCACCAGTTGGATCACGCCCGCCATGATGGTACTGGGGTCGCCCTGCCCGAGGGAGTTGATCGTCATGATGGGCAAAAGGTTGGCCGGGATATACAGAATGGCCGCCGTGATCAGCAATGCCCAGGTCCGTGTGAGGCTGTTGGGACGTCGGGCATGGACCAGCGCGCCGCAACGGGTGCAGGTTTGCTCATCGGTATCCGGCTCTTGTTTGTTCAACTCATGGCATTCGGTACAAATCAGAATGCCAGCATCAATCGCCCGCATGTTCATCCTCTCCTGACAGTGCTTGCCAGATCTGGTGCGGCGACATCACCACCTCAAGCAGGACCTGAACCATTAATAGGCTGACAAAACAGACCAGGCCCAGGCCGATGGTGATGGAGGCCATGTCGGCGAGTTTTACGATCGCGACCAGGACGCCCATCAGGTAGACCTCCAACATGCCCCAGTCTTTCATGTGGTGGTAGATACGGTAGAGCAGCAGCCCGTAGCTGCGGCCGATGTTCCAGCGAATGCTGAGCAGAACCGCCAATTGGCAGAGCAGCTTGAGCAGGGGAATGCCCATGCTGCACAGGAAGACCACGACGGCAACGCCTTGCATCCCCGTATTGAACAGAGCGACGACGCCACTCCATACGGTGTCCTCCGAAGACTGTCCCAGTAGATTGAGCTGCATGATGGGCAAAAAGTTCGCGGGGATATACAGCAGCAGCGCGGCGATAACCAGGGCGAGGCTTCGCTCAACGACATTGTGGCGGTGAGCATACAGCTCGTAACCGCAACGCGGGCATTGGGCTTTTTCGCCAAGGGCGAGCGCTGGTTTGCGCATCAGCAAGTCACACTCATGGCATGCCACCAGGTCGTCCAGTGGTAAATCCGATACCTCGGGGGTATCAACCGGATCGGGCATAAATAGGGCTCGGGCTCTAAAAAGGTTAGGTGCCTATTCTAGTGGTCTGGTTCAGAAATAACTGTGCAAATTTGTCGGGGCTTGTTTTGCTTTTCTCGCGCCCAAAACAAAACCCCATCTGCTTTCGCAAATGGGGTTTCGGAATTTAATCTTGACGATGACCTACTCTCACATGGGGAAACCCCACACTACCATCGGCGATGCATCGTTTCAC
>NZ_JBRFJB010000016.1:0-23479 GCF_053456465.1 Pseudomonas acericola (SeqCode)
AACAGCGTAAGGCGCCACAGCTACAACGGATACCATTCGCCAATAGCAGCAGAAAAGTTAGCGGCGTGAGAACCGAAAAGAATGTCCGAAATTACTGGACCAGTTCAGCTTGCCTGCGATAGCGGTGGGTCAGCCAAGCCTATATAGACTGACAGTCCGCCATCGCAGGCAAGCCAGCTCCCACATGTTTAGTCCTGCGGCTGGATCTGAAATTCGCCATCCACATCCTTGACCAACCCACTGGCCAAAAACAACGGCGCCAACCGCTTGTGCAATTGCGGCTCTACAAACTCCTTCACCGTATCCAGCCCCAGCACGCCGCTCAACGCCAGCTCAGCCTTGGTGTACGACAACCACGCCTTCTTCAACACCTGCAACACATCGCTACCCGCCGTGGTGGCGAAGCGGCGGTGGGTGGGTTTGCCGTCAAAGGTAAAGGTGTGCTGGAACGCATAACCTGTTTCATCGCCACCGCTGGCGGTGCAGCGGATGCAGGTGCACGGGCCCTCGCCGAAAGCAGCGCGCAGGTAGCTGTTGAAGTCCACCACGGGTTTGAGTGACAGGCGCTTATCCACCTCGAACAGGTCTCCGGTCATTTTTTCGTCAGTGTTCAACGGGCATTTCCTCGCAGGTTCGGCGGTTTTTCAAAGCGCGGCACAATAGCAGCCGAGCGCCGGTTTGTGGGGGATTAATCAACGGCTCAGGCTGCAATCAAGCTGCGCTTGATCCAGTCATACAAATCATTGCCCTCGCTGGACAACTCGCTGTTGGCCCGTCGGCACAGGTAATACTGGCGGCCATCATTCACCTCCAGCTCAAACAACTTCACCAACTCGCCACTGGCCACCAGCGGCGCTACCAAGGGTTCGCGCAGTAAGGCGCAGCCGAGGCCGGTGAGGGTTGCCGTCAGCGCAAGCTGGCCATCTTCCAGCAGCAATCCATTCAACGCGGTGGCATCCACCTCGGCGGCTTCGAACCATTGGCCCCAGGTGCCGCGTTCTTCGTCGTGCAGCAGCGGCAGCTGGCTCAAGGCCTCGGGCGTGTCGATGGGCCCGTGCTGTGCCAGGAAGGTGCGGCTGCAATAGGGCGTCACTGCGCCGGAGATCAATGGCTCGCTGTGATAGCCCGGCCAATGCCCGGTGCCGAAGCGGATCGACAGGTCGGCCGCGTCGCTCGGGTAGCTGCGGTGGTTGGCGTAGGTCACGTTGATGTCCAGCGCCGGGTGATCCTTCAGGAAATGCGCCAGGCGTGGAATAAACAGGTTGATGCCAAATAGTGGGATCAGGCTGATGGTCACCTGGCGCGTGGCGCTTTTTTCGCGCACGTGTTCGGTGGCGCTGCGCAGCACGGCAAACGCCGAGCGAATCGCGCGGTAGTACTCACGGCCTTCGTCGGTGAGCACCAGGTTGCGACCCTGGCGCAAGGTCAGCGGTTGCTGCAGGAAATCTTCCAGCAAATGCAGTTGATGGCTGATGGCCGAGGCGGAAACCTCCAGCTCGCGCGCGGCGGCATTCACCCCGCCATGGCGCGCAAAGGCTTCGAAAGTGCGCACGGCACGCAGGGGAGGGTCATTGGCTAACTGTTCTGATTTATTCATGTATTGAATTAAATACTAAGTCTTGCGCCGAATAAAGAGCCATAAGAGCCGTATTTACGGCATAAATAGCCTATTTTCGCATTGATATAACCATATGACTTTCTGTTATTTGATAAAAACAGAATAGATGCTTAGTGTGCCGCCCTTGTACGCACTGAGGTCGATGGCTTTCATGGATGGGTTTATCCAACAACTGCTCAACGGTTTGATGACGGGCAGTCTCTACGCGCTGGTGGCCCTGGGTTACACCATGGTCTACGGCATCTTGCGCATCATCAACTTTGCCCATGGCGATGTGTTGATGATCGGCGCGCTGGTGGGCTTGTCGGTGATCCGTCTGTTGCAGGCCGCCTTTCCAGCCCTGGCGCCGATGCTGGTGTTGCTCTGCGCGACCCTCGTCGCCATGGTCTTTTGTGCGGTGCTGGCGGTAGTGATCGAGCGCGTGGCCTATCGCCGCCTGCGCCATGCCCCGCGCCTGGCGCCGTTGATCAGCGGCATCGGCGTATCGCTGCTGCTGCAAACCATTGCCATGCTGGTGTGGACGCGCAACCCGCAGATGTTCCCGCAATTGCTGCCCCTGGAGCCGATCGAAGTGCTGGCCGGCGCCTCCGCACACCCGGCCATCACCAACGCCACGGCGTTGACGACAATTGCCATCGCCTTGTCGGTGATGGTCGCGTTGCTGGTGCTGGTGGAGCGCACGCGCTTCGGCCGGGCCATGCGTGCCGTGGCGGAGAACCCGCAGGTCGCCAGCCTGATGGGCATCAGCCCGAACCGCATCATTGTCATCACCTTCGCCATCGGCGGCGCCCTGGCGGCACTCGCCGGGATCATGATGGCCAGCAACTACGGCAGCGCGCACTTCTACATGGGCTTCTTGCCCGGCATCAAAGCCTTTACCGCTGCGGTGCTGGGCGGCATCGGCAACCTCAAGGGCGCCATGCTCGGCGGCCTGCTGCTGGGCTTGATCGAAGCCCTCGGCACCGGCTACCTCGGTGCGGCTACCAACGGCGTATTCGGCAGTAATTACCAGGATGTGTTCGCCTTTATCGTGTTGATCGCGGTGCTGGTGTTCCGGCCTTCCGGGTTGTTGGGCGAACGTTTGGCGAGCCGCGCATGATCAAGTCCCTGACCCCCAACAAACGCGCAAGCCTGGGCCTGTTGCTGCTCGCCGTGGCCCTGGTGCTGGCACCGTGGATCGTCGGCCATGCGGGCGGCAACACCTGGGTGCGCACCCTCGACTTTGCCTTGCTGTACATCATGCTCGCCCTCGGCCTGAACATCGTGGTCGGCTACGCCGGGTTGCTGGACATGGGCTTTATCGCGTTCTACGCGGTGGGCGCCTACCTCGCCGCGTTGCTCTCGTCGCCCCATTTGCTGCAACAGTTCCCCGCGCTGGCGGCGTTGTTGCCAGCGGGCATGCACACCTCGATCTGGCTGATCCTGCCGATGGGTGCGCTGCTCGCGGCAGGTTTCGGCGTGGTGCTGGGCGCGCCGACCCTGCGCTTGCGCGGCGACTACCTGGCCATCGTCACCCTGGGCTTCGGCGAAATCATCCGCATCCTGCTGCGCAACCTCGACCGCCCGGTGAATATCACCAACGGCCCCAAAGGCATCGCCCAGGTCGATCCGGTCAGTCTGCTCGGCATCAACCTGGGGCGCACCCAAGAGTTGTTCGGCCTGCGCCTGCCGTCGGTGTACCTCTATTACTACCTGTTTGCGGCGTTGGTGGTGCTGATCCTGTTTGCCTGCATTCGCCTGGAGCGTTCGCGCATCGGCCGTGCGTGGGTGGCGATTCGTGAAGACGAAGACGCGGCCCAGGCCATGGGCATCAATACCGTGCGCCTCAAGCTGCTGGCGTTTGCCATTGGTGCGGCGTTCGGCGGCGTGAGCGGTGCGCTGTTCGCCTCGTTCCAGGGCTTTGTCTCGCCGGAATCCTTCACCTTGAACGAGTCCATTGCCGTGCTGGCGATGGTGGTGCTGGGCGGCATGGGCCATATCCCCGGGGTCATCCTCGGCTGCGTATTGCTGGCGGCCCTGCCCGAAGCGTTGCGCGCCAGCATGGGTCCGTTGCAGCAGACGCTGTTCGGCCAGGTGCTGGTGGACCCGGAAATCATCCGCCAGCTGTTCTACGGCCTGGCGTTGATTTTGGCGATGCTCTACCGACCCGCCGGATTGTGGCCCAAAGGAGTGGCACGATGAACGCACCGCTGTTGCAGATCGACAAGGTCAACAAACACTTCGGCGGCGTCGCGGCGCTGACCGACGTGAGCCTGAGCATCCAGCCCGGCGAGATCTACGGCTTGATCGGCCCGAATGGCGCGGGCAAGACCACCTTCTTCAACGTGATGACCGGCTTGTATACGCCGGACTCCGGGCGCTTCCAGCTCGATGGTCGCGACTACCAGCCCACCAGCGTGCACCAGGTCGCCGAGGCGGGGATCGCGCGTACCTTCCAGAACATCCGCCTGTTCAACGCGATGAGCGCCCTGGAAAACGTCATGGTCGGGCGCCATGTGCGCACCCGCAACGGCCTGTGGGCGGCCTTGAGTCAGCATCGCCGCGCCCGCGATGAAGAAGCGCAAACCCGCGCCCACGCTCATCGTTTGCTGGCCTACGTGGGCCTTGCCGGTTTCGCCAACTACCGCGCCGACAGCCTGAGCTACGGCCACCAACGTCGCCTGGAAATCGCCCGCGCCCTGGCCACCGAACCGCGCCTGCTGGCCCTGGATGAACCGGCGGCGGGCATGAACGCCAGCGAGAAAGTGCAACTGCGCGGCCTGCTGGAAAAGATCCGCGACGACGGCCACACCCTGTTGTTGATCGAACACGACGTCAAGTTGGTGATGGGCGTGTGCGACCGCATCAGCGTGCTGGATTACGGCCAGGTCATCGCCGTCGGCCCGCCCGCCGACGTGCGCCAGCACCCGGCCGTGATCCAAGCCTATCTGGGAGCCAGCGCGCATGTCTGAAGCACTGTTGAAAGTCGAAGGTTTGCAGGTGCGCTACGGCGCGATCGAAGCCGTCAAATCCTTGGACCTGCATATCAACGAAGGTGAGCGCGTCACGTTGATCGGCGCCAATGGCGCGGGCAAGACCTCCAGCCTCAAGGCACTCACCGGTTTGCTGCCGGCCACCAAGGGCGAGATCCGTTTTGCCGGGCACTCCATCCTCGGCCAGGCGCCGGAAAAACTGCTGCGCCAAGGCATCGCGATGGTCCCCGAAGGCCGTGGGATTTTCGCGCGCATGAGCGTGCTGGAAAACCTGCAAGCCGGCGCATTTTTGCGTCGCGACAACGTGCAGGTGCAGCGTGAAATGCGCCAGTTGTTCGAACACTTCCCCCGCCTGGAAGAGCGCCTGCACCAATCCGCCGGCCTGCTGTCGGGCGGCGAGCAACAGATGCTCGCCCTGGCCCGTGCGCTGTTGTCGCGCCCGCGCTTGCTGATCCTCGATGAGCCGTCCATGGGCCTGGCGCCGATCATGGTGGAGAAGATTTTCCAGGTGATCGACGACGTCTGCCGCCAGGGCATGACCCTGTTGTTGGTGGAGCAGAACGCGCGGCTGGCGCTGCAAGTCACCGACCGCGCCTATGTGATGGACACCGGGCGCATCAGCCTCACGGGCCCATCCCAGGATTTGCTTGAACACCCCGAGGTGCGCAGCGCGTACCTCGGCGAATAACCCAACCATGACGCTACCGGACGCCCGGCGTGTTCCGACCCGCCCGAAAAGAAGCAGGAACTACTGATGAGTATTTTGAAGAACACCGCATTGATCGGCCTGGCCCTGAGCAGTCTCGCCAGCGCCATGGCCCAGGCCGACCAGACCGTGCTGATCGGCCTGGCTGGCCCGCTGACCGGCCCGTCCGCCCGCATCGGCAAAGACCTGGAAAACGGTGCGAAACTGGCCATCGACCAAGCCAACGCCAAGCACCCGAAGATCAACGGCGAGGCCGTGACCTTCAAGCTGGTCTCCGAAGACGACCAGTCCGACCCGCGCACCGCCGTCACCGTGGCGCAGCGCCTGGTAGATGAAGGGGTGGTCGGTGTGGTCGGCCATTGGAACACCGGCACCAGCATTCCGGCCGCGCGGGTTTATCACGACGCCGGGATTGCGCAGGTGGCACCGGTTGCCACCGGTCACGCCTACACCCAGCAGGGTTTCGACACCAGTTTCCGCATCATGGGCCATGACGACGACGGCGGTCAGGTCGCCGGTGATTACGCGTTGAACACGCTGAAAGCCAAGCGCATCGCCGTGATCGACGACCGCACCGCATTCGGCCAGGGCCTGGCGGACCAGTTCGTCAAAGCCATCGAAGCCGGTGGCGCGAAAGTCGTCGGTCGTGAATACGTGGACGACAAGACCATCGACTTCAGCGCCGTGCTCACCAATATCCGCAGCCAGAACCCGGACCTGATCTTCTTCGGCGGCGTCGACTCCCAGGCTGCACCGCTGGCGCGACGCATCAAGCAACTGGGAATCAAGGCACCGCTGATGGGCGCCGGTGGTTTTGTCAGCCAGACGTTCCTGGAGTTGGCGCAGAACGAAGGCGAGGGCGTGATTGCCCTGGAGCCGGGCCTGGCGATTGCGCAGATGCCGGGTGGCAAGGCCTTCGAGCAGGCTTACAAAGAGCGCTACAAGGCCAACATCGAACTGCACGCGCCGTTCGCCTATGACGGCGTTGGCGTGCTGGTAGCAGCGATTGAACAGGCTGACTCGGTTGAACCGCAGAAATACCTGCCGGTGCTGCGCGCCATCAGCTACCCGGGTGTGACGGGGACTATCGCGTTTGATGCGCAAGGCAACTTGAAGAAGCCGTCGTTCACCGTGTACCAGGTCAAAGCCAACCAATGGCAGCCTGTAAGCGTCGCCGGCGGTAAATAACTGGGTCGACTGTGGGAGCTGGCTTGCCTGCGATGGCGGTATACCTGCCAATGATGTGCAGGCTGGCACACCGCCATCGCAGGCAAGCCAGCTCCCACATTTGACGGTGTGTACCTAGTCGACTGTGTGCACACATTGGATTGGAGGAGAGATGAAATGAGCAAACTGGAAGGTGAACTGGGCATTCTCGCCCGGCGGCGGATCGAAGCCGAAATCATCAAGCCGATCTACGAGATTCTCAAGCGCGAGCAGGGCAAGGACTTTGCCGCTGCCGTGATCGGCGAAGCGGTGGGCAACGCGGCGATCCAGGCGGGCAAGCATTTTGCGTCGCTGGAAGAGCAGGCCGACCTCAAGAGCTTTGTCGAACTGCAAGTGCTCTGGGAAAAGGACGACGCGCTGAAAGTCGAGATCATCGCCAGCGACGCCGAGCACTACGACTACGACGTCAAGCGCTGCCGCTACGCCGAGATGTACACCGAGATGGGCCTGGGCGAGATCGGCCACTTGCTGTCGTGCAACCGCGACGAGCTGTTTATCGTCGGCTACAACCCGGATATCGAACTGACCCGCACCCAGACCATCATGGGCGGCGACCATCGCTGTGATTTCCGCTACCGGGCCAAACCCCATGAATAATCTGGCGCGGGTCAACGGCGAGCGTTTGTGGGACTCGCTGATGGACATGGCGCAGATCGGCGCCACCGAAAAGGGCGGCGTCTCGCGCTTGGCGCTGACGGATGAAGACCGTCGTGGGCGCGACCTGTTCGTGCAATGGTGCGAGGCTGCCGGGTGCAGCATTCGCGTGGACGGCATGGGCAATATCTTCGCCCGTCGCGCCGGGCGCTTTGATGACCTGGCGCCGGTGCTGACCGGTTCCCATGGCGACTCCCAGCCCTTTGGCGGCAAGTACGACGGCATCTACGGCGTGCTCGCCGGGCTGGAAGTGCTACGCACCTTGAACGACCTCGGCATCGAGACCGACCGGCCGATCGAGGTGGTCAACTGGACCAACGAAGAAGGCTCGCGCTTTGCCCCGGCGATGATTTCGTCGGGGGTCTACGCCGGGGTGTTTGACCTGGAATACGGCCTGTCCCGCGAAGACAAAAACGGCGTGAGCATTGGCCAGGCGTTGCAGCAGATCGGCTATGCCGGCCCGCACCCGGTGGGTGGCCAGGCGGTGCATGCGGCGTTTGAACTGCATATCGAGCAGGGCCCGATCCTTGAAGCGCAAGGCATCACCATCGGCGTGGTCACCGGTGCACAGGGCCAGCGCTGGTATGAAGTCGAATTGAAGGGGCGCAGCGCCCACGCCGGCACCACGCCGATGGACCATCGCCTTGACGCCTTGCTCGGCTTCGCCCGCGTGGTCGAGGCGGTAAACGGCCTGGGCCTGGAACAAGGCGCCGAAGGGCGCGCCACGGTGGGCATGGCGAATATCTTCCCCAACTCACGCAACGTCGTGCCGGGGCGGGTATTTTTCAGCGTGGAATTCCGCCACCCGGACGAAGCCGTGTTGGCGCGCCAGGACCAGCAACTGCGCGAATCGGTGGCGCAGATCGCCGACGGGATCGGCTTGCAGCACAGCGTGAAGCAGATCTTCCAGTACGCGCCGATCGCGTTTGACGCTGATTGCGTGGACGTGGTGCGGGCGTCTGCCGAGGCGTTGGGTTACAGCCATCGCCCAATGATTTCCGGCGCGGGGCACGATGCCTGCTACCTCAACCAGGTGGCGCCGACCGCGATGATTTTTGTGCCGTGTGTGGATGGGTTGAGCCATAACGAGGCGGAGGAGATCTCGCCTGAATGGTCGACTGCGGGGGCGGATGTGTTGCTCCGGGCGATATTGGCCAAGTCCCATATCTAACAGACTCATACAAATCAAAATGTGGGAGCTCATACACCTGCAAGTCAGCGAAAGAACTCCCCCGGCGTCGCATCAAACTGCTGGCGAAACGCATTGATAAACGCCGAGGTCGATTCATACCCACACCCCAACGCCACATCCGTCACCCGCTCGCCTTGTTCCAGGGCGGGCAGGGCGGTGAGCAGGCGCAAGCGCTGGCGCCAGGCGCGGAAGGTCAGCCCGGTGTCGCTCAAGAACAGGCGGCTCAGCGTCTTTTCACTCACCGCCAATTTGCGGCTCCAGTCACCCAGGGTGGTCTGCTGCTCTGGGTGCAGGTTCAAGCTGCGGTAGATCTGCCGCAAGCGCGGGTCCATGGGCAGCGGCAGCATCAAGTCCACTTGGGGTGCTGCGGCCAGTTGGTCCAGCAGCACTTGGGCCAGGCGCCCCTCCGCGCCGTCTTCGGCATAGGCCACCGGCAGTTCGCTGAAGCTGCGGATCAACTCGCGTAGCAAGCTGCTTACCTCCAGCACATGGCAACGCGCATCCGCCCAGGAAGTCACGCTGCAATCGAGGTACAGGCTGCGCATCTCGGTGCGCGGCGAACTGAACACGCGGTGGGGCATGCCCGCCGGAATCCATACGGCGCGTTGCGGCGGTGCGACAAAGCGGCCGACGCTGGTCTGAATCTCCAGCACCCCGGAAATCGCGTACGACAACTGCACCCACGGGTGGCTGTGGCGCCGGGTCAAGGCGCGATTGGGCAATGATTCGGTGCGCCCATACACCGGCCGTGGCAGGCTGGAAAGCCCGGGCACGCTACGGCGCACGGTTTTGTCATGTCCTTTAGGCGGCATTTGTTGGCTCATTGGCGTTAGTCGGTAACAAGCCGTTACGTTAGAGTCGCCGAGACGCTCTTGGCAACCCCTGGAAGAACTCACTTATGACCCGTCCGCGCTTTCTCCCCGACAACTTCACCCTGACCCTGATCGCCACGGTGATCCTCGCCTCGCTGTTGCCCGCTAGCGGCCAGACCGCCGTGGCCTTTGGCTGGGTCACCAACCTGGCCATCGCGCTGCTGTTTTTCCTGCACGGCGCCAAGCTGTCGAACCAGGCCATCATCGCCGGTGCCGGCCACTGGCGCCTGCATCTGTTGGTGTTCAGCCTGACCTTCGTGCTGTTCCCGCTGCTGGGCCTGGCGCTCAAGCCACTGTTGTCGCCGCTGATCGGCAAAGACCTGTACATGGGCATGCTGTACCTCTGCGCGCTGCCGGCCACGGTGCAATCGGCGATTGCCTTTACGTCCCTGGCGCGGGGCAATATCCCGGCGGCGATTTGCAGCGCGGCGGCGTCGAGCCTGTTTGGCATCTTCCTCACGCCGCTGCTGGTGACGCTGTTGCTCAACGTCCACGGCGAAGGCAGCAACACCCTCGACGCTATCCTCAAGATCAGCGTGCAACTGCTGCTGCCGTTTATCGCCGGGCAGATCGCCCGGCGCTGGATTGGCGCGTGGGTAGGGCGCAACAAGTCCTGGCTCAAATTCGTCGATCAAGGCTCGATCCTGCTGGTGGTCTACGGCGCATTCAGCGAAGCGGTCAATGAAGGCATCTGGCACAAGATCCCCCTGTGGGAACTGGGCGGCCTGGTGGTGGCGTGCTGTGTGTTGCTGGCGCTGGTATTGGTGGCGTCGACGGTGCTGGCCAAGGCGTTCGGCTTTAACCAGGAAGACCGCATCACCATCCTGTTCTGCGGTTCGAAGAAGAGCCTGGCGACGGGCGTGCCGATGGCCCAGGTGCTGTTCGCCGGGGCAACCATGGGCGTGCTGATCCTGCCGTTGATGCTGTTTCACCAGATCCAGCTGATGGTCTGCGCGGCGCTGGCCCAGCGCTATGCACAACGGCCCGAGTCGGTGGCAGAACTGATGGGGCAGGTTGATCCCTGAGCAGCCGTTTGCCGCAGTGGCGCCCTCAAGTCTTGGGCTAATCGGACGACTACCTTCTTAATCACCCAAGAAGGAGCGTCGAGATGAACAACGTTAAGCGTTTGTCACTGGTTAGCGGGTTTTTTGCGGTGTGGGCGGGCAGTTGCCTGGCAGCATCGGGCGGGGTCATTCAATTTCGCGGCAGTATTGTCGAGCCGGGCTGCAATGCGGTGACATCGGGCGGTTCGACGATGGAGTTGAAGGGCTGTCCGCAGGCTTTTCGCGGTGGTCGGTTTGATGTGCAACCGATTCGCAGCGTGCAGGCGGTGGGCGATGCATCGGTCAGCGTCAAGCTGGTTACGGACAGCGGTAGCGGGCGATATTACGACCAGCGGTATGTGCTGGTGGATTCACAGGGAAAGCCGGTTCAGACTGGGCTCTACGTGGTCACCCTGACCGCCCCGTGATGAAACTGATGGCTTTTTGATCAGGATCAGCGCCAACAGACGGGCGAGAAACCTATAGAATGCTCGACGGCGGCGCTTGTCCTGGGTAGCCGTTTGATCATCGTCCGAGTACCGCGCCTTTCAATGAGCATTTCAGCCGCAACCCCCCAAGCCAACTGGCAACCGGTCATCGCCCTCGCGTTGGCCGCGTTTGTATTCAATACCACCGAATTCGTCCCCGTCGGGCTGCTCAGCGCCATTGGCGCGAGCTTTGACATGCCGGTGTCGAGCGTCGGCCTGATGCTCACGATCTATGCCTGGATTGTGTCCCTGACGTCGCTGCCGGTGATGCTGCTGACCCGCAACGTCGAGCGGCGCAAGTTGCTGATCGTGCTGTTCTGCATGTTTATCGCCAGCCATGTCCTGTCCAGCGTGGCCACCAGCTTTGGTCTGCTGATGGTCAGCCGCATTGGCATTGCGTTGTCCCATGCGTTGTTCTGGTCGATCACCGCGTCGCTGGCCGTGCGCCTGGCGCCGGCCGGCAAACAGGTGCAAGCCCTCGGCCTGTTGGCCACCGGTACGTCCCTGGCGATGGTGTTGGGTATTCCCCTGGGCCGCCTGCTCGGCGAGGCCATGGGGTGGCGCACCACGTTCCTGGTGATCGGCGCCTTCGCCGCCGCGCTGGTGTTCTGGCTGGCGCGCACCTTGCCGCTGTTGCCGAGCCAGAACTCCGGCTCGTTGCGCAGCCTGCCGCTGCTGTTCAAACGCCCGGCGCTGGTGGCGCTTTATGTGCTCACCGCCCTGACCGTGACGGCGCAGTTCACCGCCTACAGCTACATCGAACCCTTCGTCGAAGGCGTGGCCGGCATGAGCGGCAGTGCCGTGACCCTGATCCTGCTGGTGTTTGGTGGCGCGGGTATTATCGGTTCGCTGCTGTTCAGCCTGGTGCACCGCTTCAACCCCCATCTGTTCGTGGTCGGCGCGGTGTCCATCCTGGCCGCGTGCCTGGCGCTGATGCTGCCGCTAAGCGGGGCCGAATCCTATCTCGTCGGCCTGAGCATTTTCTGGGGCATGGCAATCATGGGCTTTGGCCTGGCGATGCAGTCCAAGGTGCTGGTGCTGGCGCCGGACGCGACCGACGTGGCCATGGCGATGTTTTCCGGTATCTACAACATCGGCATCGGCGGCGGTGCGTTGATGGGCAGCTGGGTCGGCAGCCAATTCGGCTTCGCCTGGATCGGCGCGGCGGGCGGCTTGTTGGCGGCGCTGGCGTTGATCGGCTATTGCCTGGCGATCCGCAAGTTTGGGCAGGGTGTGTCACCCAGCTAAAACCAGACAAGTCTTACAGGGCGCCTCGATGCCCATTGCTACCGTCGCCCAGGACCGCCCACGCCCTGTGGTGACGGCACTTGAACAGCAATGGAGTCGATTGTGCAAAAGCGTTTGACCGCGGAGTTTCTGGGTACTTTCTGGCTGACCTTCGGCGGCTGTGGCAGCGCCATCCTGGCGGCGGCATTCCCGGAGTTGGGTATTGGTTTTGTCGGTGTGTCCCTGGCGTTCGGCCTTACGGTGTTGACCATGGCCTATGCGGTGGGCGGTATCTCGGGTGGGCATTTCAATCCGGCAGTGACCGTTGGCCTGTGGGCCGGGCGTCGTGTGGCGGGCGTTGACGTGCTGCCCTACATTGCGGCACAGGTGTGTGGGGCGATTGGCGCGGCGGCGGCGTTGTACCTGATCGCCAACGGCCAGGAGGATTTTGTCGTAGGTGGATTTGCTGCCAACGGCTATGACGCCTTGAGCCCGGGCCACTTCGACATGAAGGCTGCCTTGCTGGCTGAATTGATCGCCACGTTCTTCTTTGTCTTCATCATCATGCGCGCGACCGCCCCGGGCGCGGTGGCCGGGTTTGCGCCGATTGCCATCGGCCTGGCGCTGACCTTGATTCACCTGGTCCTGATTCCGGTGACCAACACTTCGGTAAACCCGGCACGCAGCACCGGGCCGGCGTTGTTTGCAGGTGGTGAGTATATTGCGCAGCTGTGGCTGTTCTGGCTGGCGCCGATGGTGGGTGGGGTGTTGGGTGCGCTGGCGGCGCGTGGGCTGACTGAGCGCGGTTAAACGGGCTGGCTGTATAACCTGTGGGAGCGGGCTTGCCCGCGATTGCGATTCGTCAGCAACGGACGTGTTGGCTGATACACCGCTATCGCGGGCAAGCCCGCTCCCACATTTTTTTTGACTGCCTCTGGTCTTACGGCTTCCAGGTCTGCACATCCTTGGCATCGACCGCTTTGGGCAGCAAGCCCGCCTTGAAAAACGCATCGGCAATCTTCTGCTGTTCGCCCAGTTGATCCACCGTCACCGGCTGCACTTGATAGCTGCGGTGCGCATTGGCCGCTTCCACCGTGGCCACGTCCAGATTGCCCCACAGCGGGCCAAGCACTTTCGCCGCGTCCTGTGGGTTGGCCTTGACCCATTGGCCGGTCTTTTCCAGCTGCTCATACACCACCTTCAATACCTCGGGATGGGCTTTGGCGTAGGGCGTGCCGGTCAAGTAATAGCGCTTGTAGCTGGCCAGCCCGGCGCCGTCCGCCAGAGTGCGGGTCGGCAGCTGGCGTTGCACGCCGGTGAGGAAGGGTTCCCAGGTGACCCAGGCATCCACCTTGTTGTTCTCGAACGCGGCGCGGCCGTCGGCGGGTGACAGGTAGGCGGGTTCGATATCGGCGAATTCCAGACCCGCTTTGGCCAGCGCGGCGATCAGCAGGTAGTGGGTGCCGGCGGCTTTGGTGACGGCGATTTTCTTGCCTTTCAAATCGCCGAGCTGCTGGATCGGCGAGTCTTTGCGCACCACGATGGCCTGGGCCGAAGGCGAGGGCGCTTCCTGGGCAAAGTAGGTGAGCTTGGCCTGGGCGGCCTGGGCGAAGATCGGCACGGTGTCGGCGACGTCGGCGCTGATGTCGACGTTGCCTACGTTCAGGGCTTCGAGCAGGGGCAGGCCGCTGGGGAATTCGTGCCAGGTTACGTCGATGTGGTTGGCTTTGAGGGCTTTTTCCAGGGTGCCCTGGGTTTTTAGCAGGGTGATCAGGGTGGAGGATTTTTGGTAGCCGATGCGTAGGGTTTCTTGGGCTTCGGTGGTGGCGGCTATTGAAAAGGCCAGTAAGCCTAAGACCGCGATGAGGGGACGACGTATGGACATGGGGGAGCTCGATCGTTAGTGGAATAGCGATGAGATTAAAGTTCTAAAAACTGTTCGTTAAATACTCTTTCGGTCTGACGGGGTACATATCCGTTATTTAGGTAACGGCGGCTTATGGTTCCGCCCTTACGGCGGCTCACTTTGGAAAAGCCCCAAAGTAAGCAAAGGGCTCTTGCCCCAACACTCGGCACCTCGCCTAGGCTCGGTGTGCCCGAACGCAGGCTTGAATCCGTGGGCCGCCGCCACGCGCCATCCATGGCGCGGGGCGGCTAACCCGGCGTCCTGCCGGGTTACCCACGGATTCAAGCCTGCGTTCGGCCAGCGTGTTTGACGGGGCAAGTAAGATCAAAAGCAAGAGCGCGGCGGCCTGAAAGCCGACCGATTTTTTGTGTCGATCTCGGTTCAAAATGTGGGAGCTGGCTTGCCTGCGATGCAGACACCTCGGTACATCAGGCACACCCAGTTGATGCCATCGCAGGCAAGCCAGCTCCCACAGGAGACCGCGCACGCTTCATCTATCAGGTCGGCTGTCAGGCCGCCTCGCTTTGTTTTTGATTTTGATCTTAGGCGCCCCGTCAAACACGCTGGCCGGAATTCGACATGGATTTGGGGGGTAAACCGGCAGGGATGCCGGTTTAGCCGCCCCGCGCCATGGATGGCGCGTGGCGGCGGCCCCCCAAATCCATGTCGGATTACGGGCATGCCGAGCCTAGGCGAGGCACCGAGTGTTGGGGCAAGAGCCCTTTTGGTTACTTTTGGGGCTCTTTTCCAAAAGTGACCCGCCGTAAGGGCGGAACCATAGGTGGCCGTTACCCAAACAACGGATATGTACACAAAAAGACCGCCATCGCAGGCAAGCCAGCTCCCACATTCAACCGTGTTCACAACCCCATTATCCCAGGCAAAAAAAACCGGCTGATCAGGCCGGTTTGGGATTCCCTGCAAACAATGCAGGCTTACACGTGGCTACTCAGCAGACGCTCCGCCCCGCCTTCAGCCAAACGACGCTCCTGCAACCGATCGGAACCACCTTCCGCCAAGCGACGCTCTTGCAGACGATCGGAACCACCTTCCGCCAAGCGACGTTCCTGCAACCGATCCGAGCCGCCTTCAGCAACACGACGTTCCAGCAGCCGTTCCGCGCCGCCTTCCGCAACACGATTACCTTGCAGGCGTTCAGCCCCCCCTTCAGCAACCAGCGAATGAGCAAAAGCATTTACAGCCACTACCGAAAAAGCAAGTCCAAGCAAGATTTGGCGTTTCATGATGATGTGCTCCAAGTGTTTTAGTTAAGTGTTTCGGGGTATGGATTCAATGTTACGCGCCGCAGTTTTTAAGAGAACTTCATTGCACTGATGGTGACTATCGACACCAGCGATGGCTGCTCAAGGCATCCGTGGCAACTCCTGAGGGCGCAGGTCAAACACCAGCACCTCGGCATCGTCACCCTGGCTCACACGGATCTGCCGCTCATCACGCACACGAGCACCGTCACCTTCCTCAAAGCGCTGCCCATTGATCTCAACACTGCCCCGGGCCACATGGATGTACGCATAGCGGTCCGCCGCCAAATCCAGGGTCGCGCTTTCGTCACCGCTGAACAGCCCGGCATACACCCGCGCATCCTGGCGTACGTTGAGTGACCCCTCGGCACCGTCCGGCGAGATGATCAACTGCAAACGCCCACGTTTCTGCGCCTCACTGAAGTGCTCCTGTTGATAGCGCGGTTCAGCGCCGACTTCATTGGGCACGATCCAGATTTGCAGGAAGTGCACGCCACGGTTTTGGCTGTGGTTGAACTCGCTGTGGGCCACGCCGCTGCCGGCGCTCATCAGTTGCACATCGCCGGGGCGGATCACCGAGCCGGTGCCCAGGGTGTCCTTGTGTTCCAAGGCACCTTCAAGCACGTAGGAGAAAATCTCCATGTCGCGGTGCGGGTGCTGGCCGAAGCCTTTACCGGCGGCGACGCGGTCGTCGTTGATCACCAGCAGGTCGGAGAAACCCTGTTCTTTCGGGTTCCAGTAGTTGGCGAACGAGAAGGTATGAAACGACTTCAACCAACCGTGATTGGCGGCGCCGCGTTCGGAAGCTTTGCGAAGGGTCAGCATGATCTTGTCCTCAAGTGAGCGCGGGCTGCGAAGTGCAGGGCGCTGGCGTTGAGAAGAAGGTTAATGGTTATCGGAATATTCATTAAGAAGGTGGAATCTGAATGACTGTCTCGATCAGGTTGACAATAAAAGGCATGCCATAATGCCCGCCTGTACCTTATTCGACGGACGTTCCACCCTATGAAAACCGTGGCCATGGCGCTGTTCCCCGACTTCCTGCTGCTCGACATGGCCGGGCCGCTTGAAGTGTTCTCCATTGCCAACCGCTACCTGCCGGCGGCCGATCATTACCGCATCCTCACCCTGGGCACCGAACCCGGCGCGTTGCGTGCCTCCAACGGCGTGCTGGTGCAGCCCGACCTGCTGCTGGAGCAGGCCGTTGATGCCTATGACCTGTTGCTGGTACCCGGCGGCCCTGGGGCCTATAACGAGTGCCATCCCGCGCTATTGCCGTGGCTCAAGGCTGCCGCCCCCAAGGCGCGGCGCTTTGGTTCGATCTGCACTGGCGCGTTTGTATTGGGACACGCCGGGCTGCTCGACGGCCACCGCGTGACCACCCACTGGCACTACACCGAACGGCTGATCCAGGGCTTTCCCAAGGCCGTCGTCGAGACCGATCGCATCTACTTGCAGGATGGCCGCTTGATCACCTCGGGCGGCGTGACGGCCGGCATCGACCTGGCGCTGTCAGTGGTAGCCCAAGACCACGGCAAGCAGGTCGCGGTGGACGTGGCCAAGGTGCTGCTGGTGGTGATGAAACGCCAGGGCGGCCAGGCGCAGTTCAGTCCGATGACCGCCGCAGTGGCGCCCCAGGAAACGCCGATCACGCGGGTACAGAACCATGTGCTGGCGCAGTTGGATCAGCCGTTCACCATCGATTCCATGGCCGACCTGGCGGGCATGAGCGCGCGCCACTTCGCCCGGGTATTTGCCAAGGAAGTGCACATGACGCCCATGGCATTTTTGCAAGGTGCACGTATCGACCGCGCCCGGCACCTGCTGGAAACCACCGACCTGCCGCTGAAGACCGTGGCCTTCCACGCCGGTTTCGGCAGCGTGCGCTACATGCGTTTTCTGTTCAGCGAAAAACTCGGCCTCAACCCGACCCAGTACCGCCAGCAGTTCAGTTAAGGCCGATATGGCCGTCTGGCGCACCTCAAAGTCCGTGTGGCTCCCCGTGCCAGCATTGTCCTGTCACGGCGAGGTGGCAAGATAGCGCCAAGCCCATGGAAAAGGATGCGCAAACGCCCAAGGCCGGGTGTTTCAGCGCTTTATCGACATGCACAACGCGCCCACGGTGAGCTTCGGCCGCTACACCTTTCACCCGCAGCAGCGCCTGGTCAGCAAGGCGGGCTGGCCGGTGCCGCTGGGCGGACGGGCGCTGGAGATTCTGGCGGTGTTGCTGGAAGCACCGGGGCAGTTTGTCAGCAAGGACAGCCTGATCGCCCGCGTGTGGCCCAACAGCGTGGTGGAAGAGAACAACCTGCGCGTACACATCGCGGCCCTGCGCCGTGCCTTCGATTGCCAACCCTGCATCATCAACGACCCCCAGCGCGGCTACAGTTTTGTCGCGCCGCTGCACAGCGCTGCGCCTGCGGCCAAGCCCCGGCACAACTTGGCCGTACGGCTAAGCCCGCTGATCGGTCGCGATGAAGTACTGGGGATGTTGGTGCGGCGCTTGTCCGGGCAACGCCTGATGACCTTGACCGGTTGCGCCGGCGTGGGCAAAAGCAGCCTGGCGTTGGCCCTGGCCGAACGCGTGTTGCCGCGTTATCGCGATGGCGTGTGGTGGGTGGACCTGGCAACGGTGCAAGCGCCGACGCAAATGCTCCGCCATCTGGCCAAGGCGTTGGATTTGGAACCCTGCGCCAGTGCACAGGCATTGTGCAAACCGCTGGCCACGCGCCAACTGCTGTTGGTGCTCGATGGTGCCGACTTGCTGCTCAGCGCCTGCCGTCACCTGGTGCGCACACTGGCGCAGTACGCGCCGCAGGTGAGCGTGTTGCTCAGCAGCCGCGAAGCCTTGCACTTGCCCGGTGAGTGGGTGCAATGCGTGCCCAGGCTGGCGCTGCCGACGCCGTGTGGCTGGGGCAGTGTCGAGCAGGCGCTGGCCGCTCCCGCCGTGCAGTTGTTGGTGGCGCGGGTGCGCGCCAGCCAGCAGGGCTTTGTGTTGCGCGCCCAGGACCTGGCGCCCCTGCGGGATATCTGCCGGAGTCTCGATGGCATTCCCTTGGCCCTGGAGCTGGCGGCGGCCCAGGTCGAAGCCCTGGGTCTACACGGCGTGCAGACGCAATTGCGCAGCAGCTTGCAGGTGTTGACGCGGGGCCGCCGCACGGCGGTTGAACGTCATCAATCCTTCGCCGCTGCGCTGGATTGGAGCTACGCGCGCCTGAGCCTGCCGGAGCGTTGGCTGTTCCTGCAATTGGGCTTGTTCAAGATGGCCGTGACCTTGCCCACGCTGACCGCGTTGGTGGCGGGCACCGAACTGGAACACGCCGACCTGCCGTACCTGCTGGCGCGGCTGGTGGGCCTGTCGTTGCTGGCCCAGGAGCCAGGTCCCGGTCCCGCGCGTTATCGGTTGCTCAACAGCCTGCGCAGCTACGCCTTGGCGCAACTGCGCGACCCCGAACAAGTGGCGCGTTTGCAGGCCGGCTACGGGCATTACCTGGGGCCGTTTTCAGGCCGGTCGTTTGTCCTGCAACTCGTCGAGCAGGCCGCGTACGCGGAGTAGGTCGGCGGTTGCAAAACCTTCGCTGAAACGCCCGTACACCGACGCCAGCAGATCCCGCGCCGCCTGCACGCGGCCCTGGCTCTGCCACAACCGGGCCAACGCCGTGGCGCTGCGCAACTCCCAGGCCAGCGCGCCTTGCTGGTGCGCCAGGCCGAGGGCTTCCAGCAGCAGGGCTTCGGCGGCACGGCTGTCGCTGAGGCTTTCGGCGCGTACCCGCAGGATCTCCGCCGTGCACCAGCCGGCCCCGCCGTTTCGGGCGCGTTCGAACACGGCGTCGCTCACCTCGATCGCGTTGAAGGTCACGAGAATATCTTCCACCAGCCCCAAGCCTTGCACATCGGCGATCCGCGTCGTGCCGGCGTAACAGCGCGCCCAGGTGTGGAACAGCTGCACCGAGTGTTTTTGTGCCTGTTGCAGCAGCAGGTCCATGTGCGCGCGGGTCGCGGCGGTGTCGCCGTTGTAGCGGGCGATCACCACGCCGGCCAGGGCCAGGGTGTAGCAGATCGACGTGCCATGGTTGATCTGCAACGCGAGTGCCAGCGCCTGGTCGGCGATACGCGCGGCGCGCTCGGGGAAACCCCGTAGCCACAGGATGCGCGCGAGGATGGTCAACGACGCCACGCTCTGGTCGTACTGTACGCCGAAGCCATGGGTAAAGCGGTTCAGATGGCCGCTCTGGGCCATGCGCTGGATCACCTGCTCGGCGTTGTGCAAGGCCAGCGCCTGGTTGCCGGCGAAGTGCTGCGCGAGCACCCGCAGGCGTTGTGCGCTGAGGTCCAGCAAGGGTTCGGCCTGCGGCCCCAGTTGGTCGAAGTGCAGGCTCTGCGCCAGGGCTTCGCGGTAGTTGCCGCAGCACAGGTTGACCGCCATATGCCCCGACACCGCACGCAGTTGGCCGGCGAGGTCCTTGCCCGCTTCGGCCAGGCGCCGCGCACAAGCGAAGGCGTCGATGGTCTGCGGCGTGCCGCCCTGGGTGTGATAGGAAAAACTGCCCAGCGCCAGTTGCAAGGCCATATGCAGGCGCTGGCTCGGCGCGGCCGATTGCGCCAGCCGTTCCAGGGCCTTGCCCACGTACAAACCGTGTTCGCGCAGCAGCGACAACTCCTGCCACAGCGGCATGGCGCTGACGGTGAGACGAATGCCCAACAAGTGCACGCCATGCTCGCCAAGGCCCCAGTCGAGGGCGGCGCGGATGTCTTCGCGCAGGGGCGCATAGCGGTCGATCCACGGTTGGGTCGCGGTCAGTTCCCAATCGTCCTGCGCCTGGTTCATCAGGCTCAGGCAACGCTCGGCGTGGCGTGCGCGGGTCACGTCGAGTTCGCCGGCGCTGCTGAGTTTTTCCAGGGCGTAGGTGCGCGTGATGTCGTGCAGGCGGTAGACCACCTCGTCATCGCCGGCCTCGACATTGAGCAAGGATTTGGCCACCAGCTGCGTGATGGAGCCCAGCACTTCGAGGGGCGCCACCTGTTCCCCGGCGATCACCGCCGCCGCGCTGGCCAGACTGAAGCCGCCACGGAATACCGCAAGACGACGCAGGCAAATCTGCTCGCAGCCGGTGAGCAGCGCGAAGCTCCAGTCCAACGTGGCGCGCAGGGTTTGCTGGCGGGGCAGGGCACTGCTGCGGCCACGGGTGAGCAGGCGGAAGTTGTCTTCCATCTGCACCAGCAGGCCCGGCAGGCCGAAGCGTTCGATCTGCGCGGCGACCAGTTCGATCGCCAGGGGAATGCCGTCCAGACGCTGGCAGATATCGATGGCCAGCGGCAGCTCGGCGTCGCTGAGGGCAAAGCTGTCCTGATGGGACATCGCCCGTTCGATCAGCAATTGCAGGGCCGGGTAACCGAGGGCCTGGGCGCGGTTGCCGGTGGCGGGCGGGCACGCCAGCGGCTCCAGGCGCTGCACGGATTCACCCTCGGCACGCAGCGCTTCGCGGCTGGTGGCGATGATGTGCAACTCGGGCGCGTGGCGCAGCAGGGTTTCGCTGATCAGCGCGATGTCGTCCAACAGGTGCTCGCAGTTGTCGATCACCACCAGCAATTGCCGGGCGTGCAGGCTGCGGGCAAGGCTGAGCAACGGCTCCTGCTCGGCGAGGGTGAGGTCGAGCAGGGCGGCGAGGTTGGGGAGGATCATCGATGGCGCGCTCAACGGCGCCAGGTCGAGCAGGCGAATACCGTCGCGGTAATGCCCGATCAGCAACTCCGCAACGCGCAGCGCCACGGTGGTCTTGCCGATGCCGCCGGCGCCGGTGAGGGTGATGAAGCGCTGTGTGGGCAGTTGCTGCACCAGCGCATCGATCAACGCCTGGCGGCCGATCATGCGCGTGCGCCGCAGCGGCAGGTTGTGGCACGGGCGTTGCGGTGCGCCTTCGGCGGGCAGGCTCATGGGTTCGATGCTCAGTGGCGCGACAAAACTGTAGCCACGCTGGGCCACGGTCACGATATAGCGCTGCCCGGCCTGGCCATCGCCCAAGGCCTTGCGCAGCGCGGCCATATGCACCCGCAGGTTGCCGTCCTCCACCACGCTCTTGGGCCACACGCGGGCGATCAATTCCTGCTTGCTCACCACATTGCCGGCCTGCTCCAGCAGGATCAGCAGGATCTCCACGGCACGTCGTCCCAGGCGCAGCGGGCGGCCGCCTTCCAACACCAGGCGCTGGCGCGGGTGGATGCGGTAGGGGCCGAACTGCACGGCCTGGTCGCTGAGGTCATTCATGGCGGCCATGCTCTGGGAAAAGGGTGTGGCCAGCATATTCCAGGCGTGTGCCAACCACTAGGCCGCAATCACTTGCGGCCTGTGACGCAATTGGTGATTTCGCCAGGTCATCGGGTTGACGCCTTCGCTGCGGGTGAACATGTGACAGAAGTGCGCCTGGTCGCAAAAGCCGCACTCCAGGCTGATCTGCGTGAGGCTCAAGTCGGAACCGGTGATCAACTCTTTGGCGCGCTGGATGCGCTGTTGGCGAATCCATTCCTGCGGCGACAGCCCGGTGGTGCACTTGAACGCCCGGGAAAAATGGCTGCGTGACAGCGCGCAGGCCTGGGCCAGTTCGGCAATCGCCAGGCTTTCACCGAGGTTGGCGAGGATCAATTGTTTGGCAATCCGCTCGCGCCGGGCACACAGGCCGCCGGTCGCGGATAAACGGGGAGCAGTGTGCTCAAGTCGGGCCATGACGGATATCCGCAGTCGATGGGAGCGTTCCCGGTGAATGGATGCAGTGTAGACCGACACATTCTTGGCGCCAGACCGTCTGGCTGACGAGTTAATCGTTGTTAATTTCGCCAGGTGCTGGCGTTGAAAAGACAGCACAGCGGTGCAATCCAGACCGCGTTTTGCGTGCTTATCTGGCGGCTCGCCAACCGTTTGGATACCGCTATGAACCGCAACGACCTGCGCCGCGTCGATATGAACCTGTTGGTGATTTTCGAAGCGCTGATGTTCGAGAAGAACCTGACCCGGGTCGCCGAAAAACTCTTCATGGGCCAACCGGCGGTGAGTGCGGCATTGGGGCGCTTGCGCGACCTGTTCGACGACCCGTTGCTGCTGCGTAACGGGCGGGGCATGGAGCCCACGCCACGCGCCGTGGCGATACTCAAGGAGTTGCAACCGGCCATGGACATCATCTCGGGCGCCGTCAGCCGCGCCAAGGATTTCGACCCTTCCACCAGCTGCGCGGTGTTTCGCATCGGGCTGTCCGACGATGCCGAGTTCGGCCTGTTTCCGCCGTTGCTCAGCCAACTGCGTGAGGAGGCACCGGGGATTGTCGTGGTGGTGCGTCGCGCCAATTACCTGCTGATGTCGGCGTTGTTGGCCAGTGGCGAGATTTCGGTGGGGGTGAGTTACACCACGGAATTGCCGGCGAATGCCAAGCGCAAGAAGCTGCGGGATATTCCATGCAAGGTGTTGCGGGGGGACGGGGGTACATCGCCGCTGACCCTGGATGACTATTGCGAGCGGCCCCATGCGATGGTGTCGTTTTCGGGCGATCTGAGCGGCAATATCGATCTGGATTTGGCCCGGATCGGACGGGCGCGGCGGGTGGTGTTGGCGGTGCCGCAATTCAGTGGGTTGCGGGCGTTGTTGGCGGGGACGCAGATTATTGCGACCGTGCCGGATTATGCGGCGTGTGCGTTGACCGAGGGGGCGGCGTTACGGGCGGAGGATCCACCGTTTGCGATTGAGGCGGCGGAGTTGTCGATGGTGTGGAGTGGGGTGCATGACAATGATCCGGCTGAGAGGTGGTTGCGGTTGAGGATTGCTGAGCATATGGCGCGGGTGCTTTAGGGTTTTGTGTACATATCCGTTGGTTAGGTAACGGCGACTTATGGTTCCGCTCTTACAGCGGGTCACTTTGGAAAAGCCCCAAAGTAACCAAAGGGCTCTTGCCCCAACACTCGGCACCTCGCCTAGGCTCGGTGTGCCCGAACGAAGGCTTGAATCCGTGGGCCGCCGCCATGCGCCATCCATGGCGCAGGGCGGCTAACCCGGCGTCCTGCCGGGTTACCCACGGATTCAAGCCTGCGTTCGGCCAGCGTGTTTGACGGGGCAAGTAAGATCAAAAGCAAAAGCGCGGCGGCCTGATAGCCGACCGGTATTTCTCATGGTGTTCACTCTTCAACTGTGGGAACCGGCAACTGTGGGAGCTGGCTTGAACTGGCCTAATGAATTTGGACACATCAATAGGGCGCTATGATGGCGCCCAAACCTGAGGTGTGCAGATGATGCGAAAGTCCTATTCCAGCGAGTTCAAGCTCAATGCCGC
>NZ_JBRFJB010000017.1:0-5209 GCF_053456465.1 Pseudomonas acericola (SeqCode)
CCAACCGCTCTTTAACAACTGAATCAAGCAATTCGTGTGGGTGCTTGTGGAGTCAGACTGATAGTCAACAAGATTATCAGCATCACAAGTTACTCCGCGAGAAATCAAAGATGTAACCAACGATTGCTGAGCCAAGTTTAGGGTTTCTTAAAAACCCAAAGATGTTTGAACTGAAGAGTTTGATCATGGCTCAGATTGAACGCTGGCGGCAGGCCTAACACATGCAAGTCGAGCGGTAGAGAGAAGCTTGCTTCTCTTGAGAGCGGCGGACGGGTGAGTAATGCCTAGGAATCTGCCTGGTAGTGGGGGATAACGTTCGGAAACGGACGCTAATACCGCATACGTCCTACGGGAGAAAGCAGGGGACCTTCGGGCCTTGCGCTATCAGATGAGCCTAGGTCGGATTAGCTAGTTGGTGAGGTAATGGCTCACCAAGGCGACGATCCGTAACTGGTCTGAGAGGATGATCAGTCACACTGGAACTGAGACACGGTCCAGACTCCTACGGGAGGCAGCAGTGGGGAATATTGGACAATGGGCGAAAGCCTGATCCAGCCATGCCGCGTGTGTGAAGAAGGTCTTCGGATTGTAAAGCACTTTAAGTTGGGAGGAAGGGCAGTTACCTAATACGTGATTGTTTTGACGTTACCGACAGAATAAGCACCGGCTAACTCTGTGCCAGCAGCCGCGGTAATACAGAGGGTGCAAGCGTTAATCGGAATTACTGGGCGTAAAGCGCGCGTAGGTGGTTTGTTAAGTTGGATGTGAAATCCCCGGGCTCAACCTGGGAACTGCATTCAAAACTGACTGACTAGAGTATGGTAGAGGGTGGTGGAATTTCCTGTGTAGCGGTGAAATGCGTAGATATAGGAAGGAACACCAGTGGCGAAGGCGACCACCTGGACTAATACTGACACTGAGGTGCGAAAGCGTGGGGAGCAAACAGGATTAGATACCCTGGTAGTCCACGCCGTAAACGATGTCAACTAGCCGTTGGAAGCCTTGAGCTTTTAGTGGCGCAGCTAACGCATTAAGTTGACCGCCTGGGGAGTACGGCCGCAAGGTTAAAACTCAAATGAATTGACGGGGGCCCGCACAAGCGGTGGAGCATGTGGTTTAATTCGAAGCAACGCGAAGAACCTTACCAGGCCTTGACATCCAATGAACTTTCTAGAGATAGATTGGTGCCTTCGGGAACATTGAGACAGGTGCTGCATGGCTGTCGTCAGCTCGTGTCGTGAGATGTTGGGTTAAGTCCCGTAACGAGCGCAACCCTTGTCCTTAGTTACCAGCACGTAATGGTGGGCACTCTAAGGAGACTGCCGGTGACAAACCGGAGGAAGGTGGGGATGACGTCAAGTCATCATGGCCCTTACGGCCTGGGCTACACACGTGCTACAATGGTCGGTACAGAGGGTTGCCAAGCCGCGAGGTGGAGCTAATCCCATAAAACCGATCGTAGTCCGGATCGCAGTCTGCAACTCGACTGCGTGAAGTCGGAATCGCTAGTAATCGCGAATCAGAATGTCGCGGTGAATACGTTCCCGGGCCTTGTACACACCGCCCGTCACACCATGGGAGTGGGTTGCACCAGAAGTAGCTAGTCTAACCTTCGGGAGGACGGTTACCACGGTGTGATTCATGACTGGGGTGAAGTCGTAACAAGGTAGCCGTAGGGGAACCTGCGGCTGGATCACCTCCTTAATCGACGACATCAGCTGCTCCATAAGTTCCCACACGAATTGCTTGATTCATTGAAGAAGACGATAAAGAAGCAGCCCGAAATTGGGTCTGTAGCTCAGTTGGTTAGAGCGCACCCCTGATAAGGGTGAGGTCGGCAGTTCGAATCTGCCCAGACCCACCAATTTTGTGTGGGAAACGCCTGTAGAAATACGGGGCCATAGCTCAGCTGGGAGAGCGCCTGCCTTGCACGCAGGAGGTCAACGGTTCGATCCCGTTTGGCTCCACCACTACTGCTTCTGTTGTTGAAAGCTTAGAAATGAGCATTCCATTGTGATGATGGTGAATGTTGATTTCTAGTCTTTGATTAGATCGTTCTTTAAAAATTTGGGTATGTGATAGAAAGATAGACTGAACGTTACTTTCACTGGTAACGGATCAGGCTAAGGTAAAATTTGTGAGTTACTCAGTTTTGAGTATTATCGAATTTTCGGCGAATGTTGTCTTCACAGTATAACCAGATTGCTTGGGGTTATATGGTCAAGTGAAGAAGCGCATACGGTGGATGCCTTGGCAGTCAGAGGCGATGAAAGACGTGGTAGCCTGCGAAAAGCTTCGGGGAGTCGGCAAACAGACTTTGATCCGGAGATGTCTGAATGGGGGAACCCAGCCATCATAAGATGGTTATCTTACGCTGAATACATAGGCGTAAGAGGCGAACCAGGGGAACTGAAACATCTAAGTACCCTGAGGAAAAGAAATCAACCGAGATTCCCTTAGTAGTGGCGAGCGAACGGGGACTAGCCCTTAAGTGGCTTTGAGATTAGCGGAACGCTCTGGAAAGTGCGGCCATAGTGGGTGATAGCCCTGTACGCGAAAATCTCTTAGTCATGAAATCGAGTAGGACGGAGCACGAGAAACTTTGTCTGAATATGGGGGGACCATCCTCCAAGGCTAAATACTACTGACTGACCGATAGTGAACTAGTACCGTGAGGGAAAGGCGAAAAGAACCCCGGAGAGGGGAGTGAAATAGATCCTGAAACCGTATGCGTACAAGCAGTGGGAGCCCACTTTGTTGGGTGACTGCGTACCTTTTGTATAATGGGTCAGCGACTTATTTTCAGTGGCGAGCTTAACCGAATAGGGGAGGCGTAGCGAAAGCGAGTCTTAATAGGGCGTCTAGTCGCTGGGAATAGACCCGAAACCGGGCGATCTATCCATGGGCAGGTTGAAGGTTGGGTAACACTAACTGGAGGACCGAACCGACTACCGTTGAAAAGTTAGCGGATGACCTGTGGATCGGAGTGAAAGGCTAATCAAGCTCGGAGATAGCTGGTTCTCCTCGAAAGCTATTTAGGTAGCGCCTCATGTATCACTGTAGGGGGTAGAGCACTGTTTCGGCTAGGGGGTCATCCCGACTTACCAAACCGATGCAAACTCCGAATACCTACAAGTGCCGAGCATGGGAGACACACGGCGGGTGCTAACGTCCGTCGTGAAAAGGGAAACAACCCAGACCGTCAGCTAAGGTCCCAAAGTTATGGTTAAGTGGGAAACGATGTGGGAAGGCTTAGACAGCTAGGAGGTTGGCTTAGAAGCAGCCACCCTTTAAAGAAAGCGTAATAGCTCACTAGTCGAGTCGGCCTGCGCGGAAGATGTAACGGGGCTCAAACCATACACCGAAGCTACGGGTATCACGTAAGTGATGCGGTAGAGGAGCGTTCTGTAAGCCTGTGAAGGTGAGTTGAGAAGCTTGCTGGAGGTATCAGAAGTGCGAATGCTGACATGAGTAACGACAATGGGTGTGAAAAACACCCACGCCGAAAGACCAAGGTTTCCTGCGCAACGTTAATCGACGCAGGGTTAGTCGGTCCCTAAGGCGAGGCTGAAAAGCGTAGTCGATGGAAAACAGGTTAATATTCCTGTACTTCTGGTTATTGCGATGGAGGGACGGAGAAGGCTAGGCCAGCTTGGCGTTGGTTGTCCAAGTTTAAGGTGGTAGGCTGGAATCTTAGGTAAATCCGGGATTCTAAGGCCGAGAGCTGATGACGAGTTAACTTTTAGTTAACGAAGTGGTTGATGCCATGCTTCCAAGAAAAGCTTCTAAGCTTCAGGTAACCAGGAACCGTACCCCAAACCGACACAGGTGGTTGGGTAGAGAATACCAAGGCGCTTGAGAGAACTCGGGTGAAGGAACTAGGCAAAATGGCACCGTAACTTCGGGAGAAGGTGCGCCGGTGAGGGTGAAGGACTTGCTCCGTAAGCTCATGCCGGTCGAAGATACCAGGCCGCTGCGACTGTTTATTAAAAACACAGCACTCTGCAAACACGAAAGTGGACGTATAGGGTGTGACGCCTGCCCGGTGCCGGAAGGTTAATTGATGGGGTTAGCTAACGCGAAGCTCTTGATCGAAGCCCCGGTAAACGGCGGCCGTAACTATAACGGTCCTAAGGTAGCGAAATTCCTTGTCGGGTAAGTTCCGACCTGCACGAATGGCGTAACGATGGCGGCGCTGTCTCCACCCGAGACTCAGTGAAATTGAAATCGCTGTGAAGATGCAGTGTATCCGCGGCTAGACGGAAAGACCCCGTGAACCTTTACTATAGCTTTGCACTGGACTTTGAATTTGCTTGTGTAGGATAGGTGGGAGGCTTTGAAGCGTGGACGCCAGTCTGCGTGGAGCCAACCTTGAAATACCACCCTGGCAACTTTGAGGTTCTAACTCAGGTCCGTTATCCGGATCGAGGACAGTGTATGGTGGGTAGTTTGACTGGGGCGGTCTCCTCCTAAAGAGTAACGGAGGAGTACGAAGGTGCGCTCAGACCGGTCGGAAATCGGTCGTAGAGTATAAAGGCAAAAGCGCGCTTGACTGCGAGACAGACACGTCGAGCAGGTACGAAAGTAGGTCTTAGTGATCCGGTGGTTCTGTATGGAAGGGCCATCGCTCAACGGATAAAAGGTACTCCGGGGATAACAGGCTGATACCGCCCAAGAGTTCATATCGACGGCGGTGTTTGGCACCTCGATGTCGGCTCATCACATCCTGGGGCTGAAGCCGGTCCCAAGGGTATGGCTGTTCGCCATTTAAAGTGGTACGCGAGCTGGGTTTAGAACGTCGTGAGACAGTTCGGTCCCTATCTGCCGTGGACGTTTGAGATTTGAGAGGGGCTGCTCCTAGTACGAGAGGACCGGAGTGGACGAACCTCTGGTGTTCCGGTTGTCACGCCAGTGGCATTGCCGGGTAGCTATGTTCGGAATAGATAACCGCTGAAAGCATCTAAGCGGGAAACTAGCCTCAAGATGAGATCTCACTGGAACCTTGAGTTCCCTGAAGGGCCGTCGAAGACTACGACGTTGATAGGTTGGGTGTGTAAGCGCTGTGAGGCGTTGAGCTAACCAATACTAATTGCCCGTGAGGCTTGACCATATAACACCCAAGCAATTTGCGTCGAAAGGCCAGATTGCGGTGTGTGAAGACGATAGAACCGAAAGTTCGATACTCACAAAACACCGAAAGCTGTCACAT